>JBMNEO010000001.1:0-85449 GCA_050948825.1 Dethiobacteria bacterium
AATTTTTTCCTCGCCCATGATCTCTACCAGCTGGTCCAGCAGCCCTACGATACCCTTGTATACCTGCTGGTGCTCGCGTGCTTTTTGCGCATCTTCTTTTTCCAGCGCCTCTTCGCTCCATAATTCCAGCCGCTCCCAGACGCCGGCTTCCTGCAAAAGCCCATAGAGGGCTGCGGTTTTCTCCCTTACAGTGGCGGCCTGCTTAAATTTTTCCTGAAAATGAAGCAGCGGTGCGCTCACCTTCTGCCGCGTCTCATTGATCTGCTGCAAAAAAGCCTGCTCCCCTGCGGAAGGTTTATCCACCTCGTCCCCTTCTTCCTCCAGAGTGTCCCTGATAAGGTATCCCCAGGGTTCATCCTGCAGCCAGGGCCTCCCCTGAATCCCGCAGGCAAGGACATAGTTCTCCAGCCTGTCCGCCCTCTCCCGCCACCTGCGCCGCAGGTGGGCATCCCCCCCTGCCGGCAGTAAAAACTCCGTCTTGATGCAGCGAAATACAGCATCGTAGCGCCAGTTGCGGTTTGCCACCTCCATGGACGAGCGGATAAATTCAACCAGCGGATGATGAATAACAGGACGTTTCTGATCCAGGAAAAAAGGAATATGATAATCGCCGAAAACAGTAGTGATAACATCGCAGTAGTCATCCAGCTCGCTAACAATTACAGCCATATCCCGCCAGCGGTAACCTTCATCACGGCAACGGCGGATCATTTCCCTGGCCAGAGACTCTACCTCGCAGCGGCGGTTCGGGGCCGCCGCAAGCGTCAGGCAGGAGATCTCCCCCTTGTAAGGTATGACCGGGTAGCTGTGCAGCTTTTGTTCCAAATAAGCCAGCTCCGGGCTTCCTGCAAAGCGCGTCAAGGGGCCTTTCTCCAGAGTAACCTTCTCCACGGGAATCCGGCATCTGTCCGCAAGCTGCTGCAGCCTCCGGCAGGTAAGCGCCGCGGGGTAAAAGGGGTCCAGCTCGTCCAGAACTTCCCCAGGAGAACGGAAGCGGTCCAGACAGGCGGTAACCGTCACCCGGCGGCAGTGTCCCAGGAGACCCTCCAGGACCGCATATTCCTGGTTGGTAAAGCCGTAGAACCCGTCCACCCACACTTCCGCTTCGGTAATATAAGCAGAACGGGGCAGCAGTTCCACCAACAGGTTCAAATAATCTTCCGCATCTATGTAAAGCCCGGCCAGCTCCTTTTCCGCCTCCTCCAGGATAAGCAATAAATCGCTCATTTTCTCCTGAAACAAAGAAGGCAGGTCAGCCCCTGCTTCTACGCGTTTTTGAAAGACCTCCCGCAGTTGGGAAAGCGGAATGCACGACCGTTTCAATTCGTTATAGAGCTGAACCAGGTTTTCCAGCACCCCTGCCTGTTCACCGGCATGCCTGAATATCCTCAGCCGGCTCCTCTGTTTCTCCAGCACCCTGCGCAGGACCATGCCCTTGCCGGTATCGTCAATAAAGAGCCGTTTCCCGCCCCCCACCTCCTGCATCACTTTCCAGGCCAGGCGGCGAAAGCTCAACACCTGGGCGCGGATCATCCCACCCAGTCCGGGAGCGGTCGCCAGGGCATACTCTTCCTGAAAAGTCGCCTGCTCCGGCACAATGTAAATAAGGGGAAAGCCGTCCGGCCGTTCCTTCAGCTCCCGGACTATCTCCTCCTGGCAGAGCTTACTCTTGCCGCTGCCGGCTCTCCCCAGAACAAGCCGCAAACCCATAAAAACCTCTCCTTCCGCTTTACCTCCCCAGGAAATAATCCATCAATCTGTGCCCCTCATTAAGATAGATGCCGCCGGCGGCGGCGGAAGCCTCGCTGAACCCGCCCTGGAGTCCGCTCTGATTGCCCCTGCTACCCCGGCCGTTCTGGACCCCGCCTTCAAGCCCGCCTTGAGAACCACCTTGGAACCTGTCTTTTTTATCCCGGAAACCACTCCGGTTCCCCTGGAACTCACCCTGAAACCCACCTTGAGAGCCACCCTGAAACCTGCCCTTGCCCTGCGGGTACTTTTCGGGAGCATCGTTAGGAGCAACGTTTTTATAGATACAAAACGGCACCGGCTCCGCCGTGTGGGTACGCAGGCTAAGCGGCGTGGGATGATCGGCCAGAACCATGATCCCGTATTCCGGGAATTCTTCCAGCCCCCGCATAATTTCCCCGACCACCTTCGCGTCTATCTCCTCTATCGCCTTTATTTTTGTCTCCAGTTCCCCCTGGTGCCCGGCTTCATCGGGGGCTTCCACATGGATGAAGACAAAATCTTTTCCATCCTGCAGTTCTTTAATGGCTCGCAGGGCTTTTCCCATAAAATCGGTATTTATCGTGCCCGTAACGCCGGGGAGATCCGCGGCTTCCAACCCGGCCAGTATACCAAGGCCCTTAATCAGATCCACGGCGGAGATAACCGTCCCCTCCAGGCCGTACTTTTCCCTGAAGCTGTCCAGGCGGGGTTTTCTGCCTTCTCCCCACAGCCAGAAGGAATTGGCCGGCCTCAGACCCCGGGCCAGCCGCTCCTTATTCACCGGATGTTCCGGCAGAAAAACGCCGCTTTTTTCCATGAACTCCAGCAGTACCCCGCTGTGCTCTCCCCGCGGCAGATAAGGGGCGATTTCCTTTCCCGCAATATCGTGGGGCGGCGTGAGGTTAAAAGATGCGGGATCGGGGCCGTTTCTCCAGACCATGAGGTGGCGGTAGCTCACACCGGCAAAGAAATTAAATACATCGCTGCCAAAATTCCTGTCAACATCAGCCATGATTCTCCCCGCCTCGGGGGTGCTGATCTCCCCGGCGCTGTAATCGGCCATGCTTTTGCTTTGGTAAGGATCCTCATCGGAGAGCGTCACCAGATTACAGCGGAAGGCCACATCCTCCTCACCCAGCTCGACCCCCATAGCCACCGCTTCAATGGGCGATCGCCCCGTATAATACTTTTTCGGATCGTAGCCCATGACAGACAGGTTGGCAACATCGCTCCCCGCCGGCATACCCTGCGGCACGGTCCTCACCATACCCGTCTCCCCTCGTTTAGCGAGCTTATCTATGTTTGGGGTGCGCGCATACTCCAGCGGTGTCTTCCCCCCAAGTTCCTCCAGTGGATAATCCGGCATACCATCTCCAAGTATAACAACATATTTCATCTTCTTACCTCTTACTTTAATTGACTTTTTTATTCAATAATAACTTATGCAATATAAACTTACAAGGAGGAAGTTGCTTTTATAGGTTAAATATGGGCTATTTAGATAGTCAAGCATAGAAATTATTTCCCTGCATATATTATGACTAGATTGACTACCGTGACCAGGTTATTGTAAAATAAGGAGAGAGCAAGAATTGACAAAAAAGTGCAGGGAGGACAAAAAAGTGGAAACGCTGCTTGACGAACGTTACAATGTTAGCGACACGAAAAAATACTACTCCAAAATAAACGATACCGTTCTCACGGGTCTTATTGTCACAACCTTCAATGCCTTCAAAAAAGAAAATTCTTCAGAGGTATGCCACATCAGAAAGGACATCCTTGAACATCTGGCTTTGTATTGCGGCAAATACGATATCGTCAAAACTTATGACAAAGAATATGATGCTTGGACAGTTGCAATCGGAAACAATATCAACCTGTACGGTGAAGGTAAGACCCAGGAAGAAGCAATAGAGAATCTGATTGATTCTGCTATTGACTACGCAGTTCTTTATAAGGAAAAATCAGATCTTTTTTGCAGGGTAGAGAATTTGAATAAGCTCGTGTTTTTCATCCGCATTCTTATATGCCAGGGAAGCAGAGATAAAGTTCGTTTTTTGTTAGGAGTCTAACATGGGAATAAGATTCAGCCAAAGAGATATAGCGAGGCTCCTAAGACACTTTAGAATGATGCCGCAGAAAAAAGGCAGTAACCTTTACGTTGGAATCGGGCCTGACGGGCAATGGAGAACATGTAAATTTGATTATCACAAAGGACGGGACGGGGTCCTAAAAGGAACAGCAGATGCAATAGCTAAATCGCTCTTGTTCAGAAACGTTACGGAAATGAAGGAATACATGGAAAGAAATCTTTAACGCGGAACAGGCTGCCTTTATTGTTAAATTTATAGAAGCGACTTGCGGTACGCGGAAGGCAACATCCCCACTTTCCGCTTAAACACACTGGCGAAATGGCTGGTATTTTTAAAATTACACAAAAAACATACCTCGGTAATGCTGTATTTATTATACCTGAGCAATTCCTTAGCTTTTTTTATTCTTTCATCCAGAAAAAACTGATAAGGCGTCTTGCCCGTATACGATTTAAACACCCGGATGAAATGGTAAGGACTTAGATGAACAAGGCCGGCCAGCTCTTCCATTGAAAATTCACCGTCATAATTTTCAGCAATGAAGGTTGCAACCTTGTCTATCCCATTCTTTTCAAGATGATTGCACTTACTCATAGCTTTCGTCAACATAATAGACCTCCAAAAAAATTGTATCCACCAAAATTATTAATAAACCGCCTGAAAGCCACTCTGTTATTATTATCGCTTTAATTATTATATGGGTAATATTATTAGCTGTAATCACCCTGGGGGGTAAATAGCTAGACTAAAGAGGGGTGATTTTTGGGTGATTTTTAGGTGTTCTTTTTAGAAGCATGGGTTCATGAATCAACAGTAACAGCACAAAACAGGAAAAACGGCCTGATAGTCACTTCCAGAATCACAGTTCATCAACCAACAGTATAAGAACAAAAACCCATACCAAAACATAAAGCGAAATTCACAGGCAAAAATAAAACCCGATTCTATGATCGGGTTTTTAAATCAAACATGCGAAAAATGTTTATTAAGGAAACGGCAAGGGTGATTATTGTGATTCATGGAAACTATAATTGCTATAACTACTGCTTTAATCAATATCATTAAAATGGCAATTAATTGCAGGGAAATGTCTATTACTACTATACCTACTATGTCTACTATGTCTGCTATGTTTACTATGTTTACTATGTCAATTATATTTTTATTGACTTGACTGTTTTTCAGCTATTTCACCAATAACCGGAAGCTTAAACCACGTATATTTGTAAGCTTTAATCATCAGGACAATCCAGAGAATAATTGATGCGAGCGATATTAAAAATGCCAGGATCCATCCTAGAATAGGTATCAATCCCAATATGAAGTTAATTATCATAATTGCAACAGAAACAAGAATAGATTGCATTGCATGAAATTTTACGTACTTGCTATCCTTTTCCAGAATAAAAAACACGATACCCGTAATAAAACCCAGTAGATAGCTTAAAAGCGCAGCAAGGTTTGCATCCATTCCGGTGGAAGACTTTTCAGGGGTAGCCAGGGTATTACCTGTATTCATTTCATTATTACCCATGTTTTTTCTCCTTTCAATAATAGTATTTCGATTCAACGTTCTTCAAGAGGCAACAACCTCAAACTCAAGGGCCACTCAATCCTCTAATCCGGCTTTATGAGTCAAATATGATTGCAAGGCTTTGATAATTGAAAGCTTTTTGTGGGAAGCCCACAGGGATTAGTTAGCAGCTGTCGGACAAGCCCGAAATATGCCGTTTACGCAATAGAACTCAATAGCCTTGCGCAATATGCCTTTTGTCGGCAAACATGCAGGAATGATATCCAACCTGCGCTCAATCCCCAGTTCTTTTCAATATTCCACCACTCCTTTCCTATATTATCTCTAGCTGGATCAATTATACAGCAGTTTTTATAAAAGTGCTCCTCAAATATTGCGTTTTTTTGTCCTTTAATAACTTATGAAAGAGATGGATTTATGAGATATATTAAGGGTTTTTTGGGAAGATTAAGCGAATTCCAGATGAGTAGAATTTTAAAGGAAGAGCAAGCAAAAAGGCAAGAGCAAGAACCGTCCCCGTTCTTGCAGAACGCAAGAACGGGGACGGTTCTTGCTCTTGCCCCTGCGCCCCACTAATTTATCTTTTATCCCAGGAATTTATCTCTCACATAATATTTCTTCAGCAAAATGCCTGCCAGGATCATAAATAATCCGATTCCATAATAAAATGCAGGAGGGAACTCCCCTGTCTTCGGCAGTTCGGGGACAGAGTGACCCGTTTTTTCTTCAGGAGGTTGCCCCGGCTCATCCGGCGGCATTATTATTTCATCCTCACCCTCATCTTCTGGTGAAGCTTTTTTCGCCTTAGAGGGCGGGGACGAAGGCGGATCAGAAGATACCTGCGGCCCGGACGGCCCCGACCCACCTGTATCTCCGGTTGCGGTAAATATCCATTCCAAATCTATATTTTTACCCTGCAGCTCGTTACCCGCGTTCTCATCCAGGGAAATAGAAAATTCAAATTCTCTTGCCCTTGCGCCGGGAGAAACAGTTCCGGCTTCTATTTTCCTTAATTCTTTCAGAGGCCCGCTAAACAATTTTTTATCGACGTCATCGCACTCAAAAACGTCCATTCTTAAACCTTCATAGGCGTAAAGCATTAGATCTCCCGCGTCCTCTGACAATACCCTCTTCTCAATCAGCAGCTTAAATTTCTCTTTCCCCGTATTGCTTATTTTTACTACGGTTGTTAATTCTTCACCCTCGTCGCCCGGGCAACACGGATAACCCGGGTAAAGGTTTTCAAACACGAAGGGATTATCAGAATGATCCACGCGTAACCCATACTTTTCGCTGCCATTTATCACCAGGTTTCCTTTCGCTCCGGAGGCAAAAGACAGATCATACAAAAAAACTCCCGTAAACAAAGAAACAACAGGCAGTAAGAAGAACAGGAAAAAGAAAAAAAACATTTTATCCCTCATTGCAGACCTCTCCCAATAGTAATCCATAATAATAATACACAATCATAATAATCCTAAAAGTAGTCTATAATGTAATGCGTAAGTGCAATACGCGCTGCTCCTCCCTACCCCTTAAAAGAGTACAATTATGTAAGCCTGCCCCTTATTGATGCTGATCTTATTGATGGAGCAGGTGTCTTTGCGATAGAGCACCCCGGGACGGTAAGGAAACCTCACCCAGCAAGTAGCGATAGGAATATTGTTCGGAAAAAACGAAAAATAAATATTCGTAACCATTCCCGCCCTGAGCACCCAGACTACCCTGACTGCCCAGCCCGTTCTGATAAAAAATCGGCTTGCCAAGCTCGTCGGCAATTTTCAACAGGTCATCAAAAGAAGCCACCTCAAGAATATTGCCATGCCCGGGAGAAGGAATAGCCTCCGCGCACTTGACTATCCTGTCCTGGTGCTGCTTTAAAATACGGGACAACTTTTTCTTGACAAAATTATTCCTTTCTTCCTTGCCAACAGTCACCTGAATAAATATAAGCAAAAATAAAACCAGGAGGGTAGAAAGCAAAGAAAACCCCGTCCGCGCTTCTTCAAAATATGGAACGGGTTCCTGCCTTGTAGCGGGAATACCGCCCGTCCTGCTATCCTCCAGGCTACCCCCAACCGTAAAAACATTACCGCTCAAGGGAACTATCAGCTCAGGGGCAGCCGTCTCCTCGATTACCCCTTCCGGGGTATCGGCAACCAGATCAACATTATAGTTCACCCGCAAGTTGAGCTTCTGCGGTGAAAACCCTGTCGTCTCCACGATGGAGTTGGCCAGGGCAACATACTCGGAAAACGGCAGGATAACCTCTTCCCGCAGAAAGACATCATTCCCGTTTATATGAAAAGCCTCGGTAGCCAAAAGGGGAAAACTTTTCTCCCAGACCAGGTGATCTTCCTGCCCCGTAAGGGCTACTATATTGGCGGTAGCGCTGTATTCGCCCTTAATATCAGCCTCGCTCCCCGCCGAAAAACGGTAGATAAACTCTGTACTGATATAATCCGTCAGCGCGCTAATATATGCCCTCCCCGGCCCGAGATATGTTTCTTCATAAAGCTCGTTCGGCAGAAGGTGAACCCGGTAATCTAACATGCTTTCCTGGCTGTAAGAAAATGCCGTAAAATCAACCGCTGTTTCAGCCGGCCTTGTATAACTCCAGTACAGCCCTGCGAGCGCCAAAACCAGGATAAAAAGTAATACCGCAATTACGCCCTGTCTTGTTTTTTTCTTGAGCGTCCATTTCTTTATTTTCAGCATCTTCCCCGCCTCCTTCCGCTTCATCCCGTTTAGAAACTAATTATTTAACATTGGCAGCATTGCTTTAACCTGATTAACGTATGTTGATTTAACCGGCATAGTCGGGGCCAGCATCAGCCAATACTGATCAAACATGGCCAACATCAGTTAACACCTGTCAACATCAACCAACATCGGTCAACCGCCCCGACTGCGCGCCCAAATCGTAACCCAGCCTACCTTGGGGATTTTATATACAACCCTCCCGATCACCTGTTCAGGCAAAACAGGGTCCGCATCCCGGTTTTTATTCGCATCGCCCTTGGTCCAAAACACCTTCCCCCCTGCCTCATCTTCCCCTATCTCCACAACACGGTGCGCAATGCGCAAATCCCCGTCCCTGAACTGGATTACATCGCCGACTTCTACCGCTCCGGCAGGCTCCCTTTTTACGATTACCACATCCCCGACGCCGATCTCCGGGGACATGCTGCCGCTGACAATCGCGGTGGGGAAATAACTAAAAACACCAACAGAAAACCAGATGATCAGCACACAGACCCCGCTCGTCATAAACCATCCCAAAGGGCTCCCCGCATCCCCGCTCTTCCTCCTGGGCCTCGATGACTCCCCCATATAAAGCTGGTGGCTCAAAATCAGCGCAAAGGCCGGCGCAAAAGTCCCCACCAGCGCCAGGGTTATCCAGTTCAGATCGGGGAGCACCGGTAAAAACCAGCGAAAAGCCAGAAGCGTCCCCCGGTAAATAATCGCCGGCAGCGCCCCGCCCCAGAAGGCCAGGTATGAGGCCAGCACATTTTCGGAGAGCGCCGGGAAATAAATACTCCCGATAAACTTCACCGCCTCCAGCCCTTCAGTAATATCAACCACCCTGTTCAGTGAAAACCAGAAAAAAGAAAAAACCAGGCTGGTCAGCACAACACCCGTAACCGGGCGCCTGCGGAAAAACACATTCAAAAACCAGGCCCTGCTCATCTCCATCCCCGCAACCATAAATCCCAGATAGAAAATGTTGACAAGAATCCCCCTGAAACTCAGATCATAAGGGCTTTTGCCGAACCCTTCCAGCAGCCCGCCGGCATAGACCGCCATAATCCCGGCAACAGCGCTCAGAAAAGCAAGCCAGCAAAACATTTTTCTAAACCTGAGCTTGGCCGCAGCTCTTCTGGAAGGCAGTTTATATACGATAAAAGCAACCCCGGCCCACAGCAGGGCGGGTATGCCGTAATTCCCCCAGAAACCTCCTAAAGATCTCCCCAGAACAAAATTAACCAGGCAGTAAATAGAAATAATTATTATGGATAATAAGAGCGCCTGCCTGTATTGAGCCCTGGATATAAATTTATCAAACATCCCTGTGCACACCCCCACAGCCTGTACCTCGTTTATATTCCCCACTTCCAGTGTATTCTTGGGCACCTGTACATTCCCTAGACTTTCTTCTGTGCTTCAATCAGCAACTGCACCGGTATCATCGTCAGCTGCATCATCTGCACCATCATTAGCATCAGCACTATCATTAGTGCCAGTGCCATCATCAGCAGCATCCGCACCACCACCGGCAACCGTATCATCATAGAAGTATCGGCCTCAACAACGGAAGTATCATCATCTTCATCATTTTCATCGCCAGGACTATCAGTTTTTTCTTGTGTTTCCGAGATATCTGGATCATTCGGGGCATTTGGAGTTTCCGGAAGAGCCCGGGCTTCTGAAATACCATCGCTCCCCGGCATCTCCGGAGCATTCGGGGAAGCCGCCCCTCCATCATCAGCTACAAATTCTTGGCCTGCGTCAGTTGGAGAAGATTCGGTTTCCGATCCGCCGGTGATCTCTTCCGCTTCAGCCTCGTCTTCAACGCCTCCGGTTCCCTCTCCATTGCCGGAATTGTTTGCTCCATCCCCTGTCTCGCCAACAACACTTCCGTTTCCCACAGGCTCAGACGGCGTGCTTGTATCCAACCCTTCCCCTGCTTCCGGGTCTTCCGCTTCCCCGCCCGGCAGACTGGTGCCGCCAGGCATTCCTTCAACCGGCGCCCCGGGTTCAAGCTCGACGGCCGGTTCGATCTGCTCCGTCTCGTTCCAGGAACCGGTGATGACGCTACCGCTAACCTGGAGAGGATCCTGCCAGGAAGCCTTTCCGGTAGATAAGACCACCAGGGAAATGGAGATAAATAAACATATCAAGATTACTTTGTCTTTCAACCCGGTCTTCCTCGCTTTCAACTGTTCTCAGTTTGCTCTACTTTTGCCGGCTTTTCCTGCACTTGAAGAAAACCAGGGGGAAAACCAATGATGACCAGTACTTCCCCGGTTTTCTAGATGTTCCACTGCCTGAAAACCAGATCCAGGGTAAATATTACTGTCTGCCCCTGGGTTTCGTTGGGTGCATCACCACGCAGCCTGATGCGCAGGCATTGGGGCTCGCCGTTTTCATCCAAAGTACCGAGCGATATCCAGCCCCCTGTTTCAAAAACCGCACTCTTGAGTTGGGCTGAATTGTTAATCTTATCCTCCAGCTCTATCAGCGGGAACCATTCCTCAGTTATATCGGTTACACCCCAAGTAATACTGCCTGGATACTCCCTGTAGGACACGTCCAGCCAGGCTTCCAGATAATCGAGTGCCGGATTGTCTGGATCATCGAAGGTAAGAACTGCCGAATCGAATCGCACCGGGATGCTCCCCATGTTCTCCTTTTCCGTGTGCAACCTGAATGCAGGATGACCGGGATATAAATTTTCCATGGTAAAGGAAACCTGTTTGCCATCAGCACTGATCATAGAACTGCCGCTTAGCAACCCAGGAGGATTGGTAATAGGAACAACGAGTACATCTTCTACAAACTGCACATTTACCTCACCGGTCGCCACTGTACCGTTTACAACCAGCTGGTCTGTCCAGGCAGCATAAGCCACGCCCATAAAAACAGCGGCAATGGTGAGCATTGCAATCAATACTTTAGTTTTTCTAATTATCTTCACCGCCTTTCAATCCCTGAAAAAAAGCTAAACCCCGGGGAAAGGCCTTCTCTTTCCCCGGGTATACGGCTTAAGATATTATTGTTCTGTTGGTTCTTCATATAAGTTCCACTGGACGAAGTCGTATTTAATGGTATAGCTGTAGGTTTGCCCTTGCTTAGCAGCTTCGGTAACAACGTGCCCTATAGAACCTTCATATACATCACCAAAATGAATCTGACTTCCAATATCTAGTGGACCCGGCTCTTCATCACAGGTACACTCAAATAAATCATTTATCACTCTCAATAATAAATTTTTCGAAATGAAGCCTAGATCCGAGTTTTCAATTAAATCCTCTAGCCAACATTTCAGGCACCCGTTTTCAACTTCGAGTGCAGCTTCTGATGCCGGACCAGCATAAGTAACAGTTTTATCCTGGAGTTTTACCGGAACTGAGCCGTTATTGGTTACTTTATAATCAACCCTCGATACATAACCGGGATAGGCATTATCAATTGTAACTTTTAGTGCCTTCCCTCCTTCAATTACTTCCACTTCGGTTGACGCTACATCTTTGCCTTCAGGCTGTCCGGGATCACCTGTATTTCCCGCATCATTGCTCAAAGCCTCTGTAAACACCACATCAATATCGCCGGTAGCTACTGTGCCCGCAACATTCAACACATCCGTCCATGCGGCGTAGGCGCCGCCGATGAGTCCTAAAGCCAGGACCAAAATTAATGCAATATACTTCACCTTTTTCACTTAATTACACTCTCCTTTTTTCCTTTGTTTCCCTTTTTTTACCTCTTTAATTGGACAACAGTAAAATGATTCTAATCCCCTTCTGATCCTGGGTTTTGGGACCACCACCTTTTTCAGCAATTATGGTATCAGGGAGCGGTGTTGCACTGCTGGAAGAATAGAGTCATGGAAAACCCGTATGAGGTTTTTTCCTCTACTTCATCCCCTATCTGGATCGATAGCTCACCATCAACGCTGTCCCCGTTTCCACCAAGAGTTCCCTCGGGTAACGAGTTGTTGAACAATATCCCAGAGTCAATGTTTTCCAAAAGGGTATTAAAGCTGACCGGCACACTTCCCCGGTTAGCAATGGTATAATCAAAGGTAAAAACTTCACCGGGGCAGGCGCCCTCAATGGAGATAGAAATTGTTTTTTCATTATTGATAATGGAAGCATCAACAGAAGAATCAATAATTGACGCACTAACAGCAGAGGCATCCCCCCGGTCCCCGGTGCCTACGCTTATAAAAACGGGATCTATATCGCCGGTGGAGACCACGCCAAAGATCTGGATCCCCTCCTGCCAGGCCGCTGCTCCCACGCCGATCATCCCCAGCGCCAGGGTCAGCGCAATCCAGATAAACATTGCCCGGGTTGTATTGCGTTTTCTGAATTTCCGTTTAAAAACTTTCCTCACGCCCCTCGTTTAAATTTAAAAAAATGTAAATTATCATTAAATAATGCAGAATAAGCATCGAGAAATATGCACTGAAAATAAGCACCGTGAATAATATAGCACTATTACCTCTCATAACAGTCTCAAGCCTGTCTCAATTGCGTCTCAACTTCTTTTGTCTTTTTTCAGACAGCAACCGCAGTCGCCAAGAGATTGCCATTTATAATTGATTGTGGTATAAGTTGCTTAGAAGCTCTAGAGGATTTAAACCGCTTTAAAATAAAGGAAGTAGAAAAGCTGAAGGAGAAATTGCAGGACAAACATAGAAAGAAGGTTAGATATGGTTAGCACGGTCTCTATCTTTTCAATGGTTATCACATTGTTAATATGTTTTGGACTTCCGATTATCCTGTTTATCTATTTCTATAAAAGAGAACCGATTGCCGTTGCTGCCGTTTTAGTCGGCGCGCTGGTGTTCCTTGTTTCCCAAATATTTACTCGTATACCGCTGCTCAACTTATTTTCTTCTATGGAATGGTACCAGCAAATAGCGGCTAATATATTTTTACTGGCCCTTTTCCTCTCTGTAACTGCCGGCCTTTTTGAAGAAGTAGGGCGCTATCTCGGTTTTAAACTCCTCTTAAAAAAGCATCTCACCTGGAAAAACGGGGTTGCTTTCGGTATTGGCCATGGCGGGATAGAGGCCATCGTTATAACCGGCTTCGCTTATATAAACAACCTGGTTTACAGCGTATTAATAAATTCCGGTGCTTTTGCCGATACAATTGCTCCCCAGTTGGGGCCGGAAATAGCCGCTTACATCCAGGATCAGCTGGTTAACCTGCCATCATACCTGTTTCTTGTGGCAGGCTTTGAAAGGGCTTTTACTATATTTATTCATATCGCTTTGTCGTTGGTTGTACTGCTGGCGGTGGTAAAAGGCAAAGCTGTCTATTTGCTCTTTGCCATACTGCTTCATACAGCGGTAAATTTTCCAGCAGTGATAATCCCTGGTTTGGGTTACAGTATTCTTTTTGCGGAACTATATTTGCTGGTGCTGGCTGCCTTTAGTTGGATGTTTATTTTCCGTTCCCGGGGAAGCTTTCCAGACTTACCTGATAAATGAAAGAAGATGAGAGTTGAAGCAGTATAATATAATTGCGTGTTTTTGGGGCCTGGTCTACTTAGAAGAAATATGACTATTTAGTCTAACCTTCTTTTTTCCTTTTTTTCATGCCAGCGACAGCAGTCGCCGGGATGTCTCCCCTGCTATAGTAAGCGGCCCGGTGGTGTGCCGCAACGTAACCCCACTAAAGCTATTGCTGAGCAGGAAGTGATTTTTTATTCTCTCCAGCGCTTTTTCGGCCTGTTCCTGCCCGGCGCATATCATCAGCATCAAGTAGTACTGGTTATTGCTCCAGCGGCAGATGATATCTCCCTTGCGCAGGTTTTTTATCAGGACATCACCGAGCAGCTCCATAGCTTCTTCCATTTTATTTGAATCAGTCCAGGCATAATCGTTACGGACAAGCGCCAAGCTACCCCAAAATGCCGTCTGCTCGCTTCTTTCGGCCCTCAACTCCTCCAGCCTGGAGAGCTTGACAAAGGTTTGCGGATCAAAGAAAAAAGGCCCGCCCGTTTCCTGCATCGGGCTTAACCGCTCGCCTGGGAGCAGCCGTATTTTCTCCTGCGGGTCCCTCTTTGCTTCGCTCGTTATCCTTCTGTACAGCTCGCGCATCTCGGCAGAAGGCTTCAAACCGGCTTCCCGGTATAACAGAGAGCTGGCATAATTATAATGCGTTTTAGCCAGGCAGGTTTTCCCCTCTTCGAGGAGCGATTCAATAAAGTGGATATGCAGCCCTTCCTGGAGCGGTTCAATTAAAAAGGCCTTCTCACAGACATCCCTGAGTTCGGAATACCTGCCGGCCTTTTTCAGGAGCAGAATCAACTCATCGACACTTTCCAGGTAAATCCTGTGGTAATAGTCGCGCATAGTAATAACCCAGTCGTCATAAAGGTTTTCCGGGAGATAATCCCCCTGATAGAGGGAAAGCGCCATCTGGTAGAGGTTAATAGCCGCATGCGGCTCTTTCTGTGCTTTCTTGCCTGCCTTGCAGCACAAAAGTATAAATTCTTCCGCATCCAGCCAGTAATTTGAAGACAGGTTAAAAGAATACAGTCCCTGGGATAATACAATATACTGGGGATCGGCTCCGGGAGACAGCCCGCTTGCCAGAAGCCGCCGGAGCCGGTAAACAAGATTGCGCAGTGTGCGGTCAGGGTCTTTGGGTTCTTCCTCATGGTAAAGAGCTTCCATCAGCAATTCCGGGTGGGTTGCTCTGCTGCGGTAGGTAAACAAATATTTAAAGAGCTTCCAGAGCTGCCGGGACCGTCCGGCATCTTCGGTAAACAACTGTTCCCCGCGCCTTACAAGGAAGTGGCCCAGGGTAAAAATCTCCAGTCTGTCATTAATTTGACTATTATCAGATGGTGCGTTCAGTGCACTTGGAACGCTTTTACTATCCGCCATGCTAAGCTCATGCTCAAATGCGGAAATATCAACCTGCTTGCTGCTTGCGATGCTTTTACTTTCCATCATGCTGGTTTGACTGTCACCCTCCGGTTCGGCCATATAATTTGTTAGACTATTCTTATCAATATTATATCTGGAATTAATTCAATAATTTGTTAGTATTTGCCGGCGGACGGAATGAATATTCAGACAAAAGGAGACAAAAACCCGGCAGCTCTTACAAGCTGTAATATGATCAGCAACGAAATATACACAGAGGATAAATAGCGGTGTCACCCATTGGCACGATATGTCGCAGGCCTACCTCTTTTTTATCCTGTAGAAATAAAAAAATGAGGAAGAATTTTGCCCCACTACACCGCCACTCAGCGGCCCAAAACATTATACCTCAAAAATGGGACGAGGGACCTGTCCCCCTGTCCCTCTCCCCCTGTCCCTCACTTTCAGGTTTTAAATAGCCTATTCGCTCTGGTTTAGCTGCAACCACGATTTGTAGGCCAGTAAATCGTTTTGGATCTGTTTGATCGCAAAGGCCAGGATTGTGGCATCGTCAATCATGCCACCCAGGGGGATAAAATCGGGCATTAAATCCAGCGGGTTAAGGAAATATAACAGGGCGGCTATAACCAGCAGCAGCGATTTGGGAGATATTTTTCTATAGCAGCCGTTCTTCCAGTCGCGCAGTAGGCTGAAAAAGAGGCGCAGATCCTCCCATATTGCTTCCAGAGGGCCGCTTTTGTTGTTTGCTTTGCTGACTGCATCATGAAGCAATTTTTCTGCTTTTTCACGATCGTTAATATAAGCCCCTGCTTTGCTTTTGTAACCGCGGAGAATATTATCTGCTTTCATGATTATTCGCCTCCCAGGAAAAAGTAAAATTCTAAAGATCATTTCTATAAAGTGATTCAGCATCCTATAATAAAGATTGTCCCTCTTAGGATAATCATAAGTACTCCGTGTAGCCAGGAACCGCCATGTATGGCGGTTCCCCGAATAACCTTATCTCTTTTTCCACATAATCATAAACTGATTTACTTCTATTCCAGATTGGCGAATTATTGCCCTTAATAAACCCCGATCAATTTCTTCATTTGAATGAACAGGGATAACAAACATTGATTCATTATAAATACTTTTTATGACATGATGGCTTCCTTTAATCCTTTTTAATTCACATCCACACTTCAAGTAAAAATCAAGTAAATCTTTTCCTGATACTACAGGTAATTTTTCACCCATTAGCCCACTTCCACTTCAACCTGGTTTACACCAACAAATTTAACAGTTTCTAAAATTTGTTCTTTATCGTCAATCGTTTCAAGAAATACTTCAATTGCCTCTTTAATCCGGGGAAAAATCTCCTCTATGGTTTTTGCTTGTGTAAATACTCCAGGCAATTCTGGTACTGAACCAATAAAGTAACCATCTATTCCTCTAGTTATAAGAAATGTGTAATTTTTTTTCATTAACTATCATCTCCAATGTATCAATCTTCTTATATTTTATCATATAAGCAATTTAAATAATACAACACATCGCTTCTTCAAAAAATGAGATTTTAGACTAGGACCCTGCCTCAACGAGGCAGATCGTATCCCGATGCCTGCGGAAACTGAGAAATTTTCAATAGCTGCCCTAAAACATTATAAGACTATGCTTGTGTTTGGGATTTGATTTTCCCGTCAATGCCGATCACAATCTTTTCCTGAGGAACCTCGATACCGGCCTCGGTGCAGGCCCTGGACACCAGCTGACCCAGACCCGAACAGCAGCCAACCTCCATCATCACAATAGCGATCTTTCCCGGAGTATTCTTCTGGAAAATTTCAACCAGCTTTTGAAAGTAGAAAGCAGCATCATCAAACTTGGGACAGCCGATTAAAAGCGCTTTCCCCTTTAAAAAACGGCGGTGAAAATCTGCAAAAGCAAAGGGCACACAATCCGCAGCTACCAGCAGGTGGGGTTTTTGCAAAAATTTCGCCCCGGGGGGAACCAGCCGGAGCTGTACAGGCCAATGGGTAAGCTCGGAAGCAAAAGAAGCTGCTGCCCCCGCCTCCAAAGCACCGCTATCTTCCTCCCTTTCCAGGACTATTTCACTACAGGCGGTGCAGGACACCGTATCCGCACATTCACTTTCTTCCTCCGCACCTTGAGTGGCACGGAGATGCTCCTCTACTGCCTGGGTATCAAAAGCCTCCGCTTCCCGCACTTCAATGGAGATCGCTCCCTGGGGACAGTCACCCAGACAGGCCCCCAACCCGTCACAGAGGCGTTCACCGACCAACCTGGCTTTACCATCAATGATCTGCAGCGCCCCCTCCGCACAGGCCGGCACGCATAAACCGCATCCATCGCATTTTTCCTCATCAATATGAATGATCTCCCGCATGATCTTGCTGGCCATTTTTTCTCCTCCTTTTACATTAGGCAACAGTACACAATTACTCAATTACGCAATATTAAGCAATGATTTTGATGCATAAAATTAAGCAATGACTTTAATTCACTAGCAAGCAATGATTTTTTACAGCTGATAACCGGTAGCTGACAGTTGTTTATACCCTCATCTTCGTAAGGTTCAAGGAACAACAACCACAATCTCTCCGGCTATACCCCGGGCACCTCAGGTTTCCTGAGCAATTTTTGCTCCGAGAGCATTATCCCTGGCGTCCGCCTAGCTTCAGGGCCTTATGCAGCATACGGACAGGAAGGCTTCTCAGCTTTCCACTTTCCAACTCGGCAAGCACCTGTTCGGCCTCCTCCACAACAAGGCGGGGCAGGCCGGCCTTACCCGGCAGTTCTGCTATTGCTTTATCTGCAGCACTGCTGTCCATAGATTCCTTGATAATTTGAAAACAAACTGCAATAACAATCACTAAAAGCTGGACGCCTCTTTCAGCAGACAGTTTTTCCGCAACCGGCAGTACCCTCAACAGCTTTGCCAGGGCTTCCTCCTCCAGGATTTGTTCCATCGCCGCCCGGATTTTTTCTAAAAAAGAATCCGGCTTCCCATATCCTTTGGCAATATCACCCAGACAATATTCGGCATACGCACACCATTCCGCACAGCCCATGTCAAAACGGGGATTGCTCACCAACCTCCGGCACTTTTCACAGCGGACACGGATATCAGTTTTCCAAAATTCCAGGATATTTCCACAGTTCGGACACTCCTCTTCGTAAATATCCTCAGGTTTCCAGTATCTTCTATCCTGGCCGGGACATTTCGGTACTTGCACAGCGCCTCCCTCCCTTTCTGCTAAAATTTCAACCTAAATCCAATGTCTATTTAATACCCAACCAATTAATACCTAACCAAGTTGGTTATATTATAATTTAGTTTTATTCCCTTGTCAAGTGTTTCCAGGACTATTTTAAAAATAAATAATAATAAATTGAGTGTCAGGAATTTTTCGCCAGACTACCGTCCTGGCTAATAACGTCCACCGGAATTAACTCGACCGGATCTTGACTATGGAATCATCTTCCTGTAATATATATATATAACTAACTTGATTATATAACTATAAATGAAATCAGGTGCAACAATGATCACCAAAAAAGCAGAGTATGCGATCATCGCCCTGGCTGATCTGGCTGTGCTGCCGCCCGATCAAAAAACAACGACACGGGAAATTGTCGCACGCCAGCAAATCCCACCCAACCTGCTCGCCCAGATTTTACCCGTAATGCGTAAAGCAGGATGGATTAAAAGCACCCGGGGGGCCGGTGGAGGGATTTTTCTGTGCAAGGATCCCGCGCAGATCACTTTATGGGAAGTAATCGAGCTGATTGACGGCCCTATAAAAATAACCCGCTGTCTGACACAAAGTATGCCCTGTGGAAACAAACCTTCCTGCCCTCTGAGGGATGTCTGGAAGGAAGCGCAAGAAAAAATGCTGCAGGTTTTTGAAGAAACCACCATTGGGGAGTTGGCTGCCAGAATAGCTGCTGCCGGATAAAAGTGAAAGGATTACACAATCGTCATGGATGATAACATCCTGAGGAATACCAGTGTGAGTGCAATGAACATTTTCAACAAACTGTTCTGAATAATAAATCTTCATGGTTTGTCAAGCCCTAAATCTTTAAATAATTCTTCAGTACTCTCTGCAACACGAAATTTCTCCCTCTTTAATTTGTTGATCCACTTTTTTCTCTTTTTCTTGCCACTCGGCAGAATAATACCATCCCTGCTCTTTAGGAACTATAATTACGGGTGTAAGAACTAATTTCCCATCTTTAACTTGAGCATCAAACTTATCTCCTACTTTTAAATTCAGTTTTTTTACAAGCTCTTTGGGAATTGTGATTTGGGATTTTTGCTTAAAATCCCTACCTAAAGATGGCTTGACATATATTTACATTTGTAATATTATATTTACAGGTAATACATTATTGGGGGGGCATTACCGTGAAGAAAATTACTACTGTTACAAAGAAGGGGCAGGTTACCATACCCAGAATGGTACGGGAAAAGCTGCAAATCAACTCCGGTGACAAGGTCGAGTTTACTTTTAACGAGCAGGGGCAGGTAGTTTTACAGCCGGTTAAAACCGACCTGAACAGTCTTTACGGAATTCTGGCAAAAGAAAGGCCGGAGCTGGATATTGAAGAACAGCGAAAAGCTGCCCGGGATTGGATCAGCAGTAAGAAAGGCAGGTCGTAAGAGGGTGTTTTTTGTGGATACAAATTTATTTATTCGCTTTCTCTCACGAGATGACGAAGAAAAAGCGGCCAAATGCAAAACCCTCTTTGAAAAGGCCCTGGCCGGCGGAGTAAAGCTCTTTACCTCTGAATTGGTAATCGCTGAGGTGGTATGGGTACTTCAATCCCCTAAAACATATAATCAAAAACCGGAGAGAATACGCGAATTGCTGCTGCCGCTTCTCACCATTAAAAACCTGAATTTCCCCAACAAAGAGCTCTACCCGGAGGTTTTTGAACTTTTTGCTTCTACTAATGTGGACTATATTGACGCCTATAACGCCGTTTTAATGCAACAAAAAGGCATTTCCGATATTTATAGTTACGATATACATTTCGACTTAATCAATAATATCAACCGCCTGGAGCCATAAACTTTTTTACCGAAAAAAGACCACTGAGCAGCCCCAAAACATTATACCTTAAAATGGGACAAGGGACCTGTCCCCCTGTCCCTCGGGGGGATATTAAAAATCCCGCCCTGGAGTTTGCAGGGCGGGAACCGACTTGCATATTATTAATTTTCATAACCAAGAGGGCTGTTTATAAGAGCGCAGAGGATGTGCTATTTATGCCTCAAAAGGTTCTGGAAGTGCCTCTTTGTATGTTGTTATCTTTGCATGTGCCTTTTTGCTTATGCCTCCTGGCCCCTGTTTATTTAACTCTTCCACCTGACCGCCTGGCACCCCTGGCCCTGGAGAGCGCTTTTCTCCGCAACGCAAGGCCGGCCAGCACCAGCAGGAGCCCGGCACCGTATAGTATCGCGGGAGGAAACTCACCGGTTTTCGGCGGTTCCGGAGGGATCTCCTCTTCGATCAACTGGCTGCTATCCCGGGGCGGGCTTTCAGGGCCTTCCGGAGGGACAATAATCTCTGTTTCCTGGTAATTGCCGAATATTACAGTTTCCCTGTCCCCTTCTTCCAGCGCAACCACAACTTCTGCCGGCGTCGCAGCCTCCCAGCCTTCCACAATTTCCTCCGTCAAGGTGTATTCACCGGGATCCAGCTCCAGCGTTAGCGGCGTGGTGTACTCTTCCCCGTTGATAAACACTTTCCAACCCGCGATCTGCTCTTCATTATCATCCCAGACTCCGTCGGCATCGGCATCGTAGAACTTGTAAACGGCCAGTGATGCTTTCCCCGACGGTGGCGGCGGCGGTGGCGGCGATGGTGTCTCGTAATTGCCAAACAAGACCGTCTCCTGAGCTCCCGCTACCAGTGTTACGGTGTACTCTGTCGGAGTGCTCGCCCTCCATCCTTCGCGGGCCTCTTCACGGACAGTGTAAGTTCCCGGTTCCAACTCCAGGGTTTGCGGAGTGCTGTACTCCTCATCATTGATGTATATGATCCAGCCTTCAATCTCCTCTTCACCATCGTCCCATATACCGTCGGCGTCGGCATCGTAGAACTTGTAAACGGCCAGTGATGCCTCTTCATCCCCCGGCGGTGGCGGCGGTGGCGGCGGCGGCGGCGATGATACCCGGTAATTGCCGAATAAGACCGTCTTACTCTCCTCTGCTGCCAGCGTCACGGTATACTCCGTTTCGGTGCTCGCCCTCCATTCTTCGCGGGATCCCTCCCTGACGGTGTAGATCCCCGGTGCAAACTTCAGGGTTTGCGGTGTGCTGTACTGCTCATCATTAATGTATATTGTCCAACCTGTAATCTCCGGCTCACCAGCGTCCCAAATCCCGTTGCGGTTATTGTCCCGGAACTTGCGCACCTCCAGCCCGGCATCCTCTTCCTGGGCAGGATCCGCACGGAATTTAAACTGCACGGTGACATCGGCTCCCTGGTACTCGTTTCCCGTCTCCGGGCCGGAGAGATGGACCGAGATATCCAGCTGCTGGCTTTCGCCCCCGTTAAGGACGCCCATATCCCGCCCCTTATCGCCAAATTGTTCCCTGAACTCGGCAACCAGGCCCTTAAAGAGCTCTTCTTCATTACGTTTTACGGTCATCTCCAGCTTCTCGTCCAGGTGTTTCCCGGCCTGCCCCCTGTAACTGCCGGCGCTGCTGCCGATC
Source organism: Dethiobacteria bacterium (assembly GCA_050948825.1). Lineage (GTDB taxonomy): Bacteria > Bacillota > Dethiobacteria > DTU022 > UBA8154 > DUQX01. Next base: position 21,720 of record JBMNEO010000001.1, read on the forward strand.
TTCTGAATATCGAAAAAGTACTTAAACGCACCGCTCCCCGTATTGGAGACGGTCAGGTATGAACCTTTTGTATCCCCCGGGGCGAGGTTGCTTACATCGGTATATTCATCCGCTACGTTGACCTCCAACCCGATTTCACTACCTTCCACCACGAAGGCGAAGGTGCTTCCCGCACCCGACATGATCAGGAGCGTTCCGCTTACAAACAATACCAGCAAAATCATGGCTATTGGGCTGATCAATTTCAACTTCTTAACGTTACTCATTCTTTACACCCTCCTCCGCGGGGCTTTCCTGCAAGGCAGAATAATATCCGGCTTTGCAGGAAACTAGCTTTTTTCCTTTATCTTTTGGTATGCGCCGGTTTCTCCAGCAACATCCCCCAAACGGTCTATTAAAACTACTCTGCGAGTAAGCTTGTTTTCAATTTCACAGAATCCATTTCTCAGGGATGGAGTTCCTTTTTTACTAAACACACTCATTTGCTATTGGCAGGCAGGGAGTTTCCCTCCCGGCTCAATCCCTGCCTGCCCAAAACGCAAAATGTTGCTTTGATAAGAATTGAATTTATTTAACTATTTTATTTCACCTGATCTAATTTCACCTTGGTCTAGTTGTACCTGTATATACTCCCTCAATGGTTCTTTTAACACCATCAATAACTACCGTTACTTTATAATAATTTCCGGACTCTATTGGATATTTTGGAGCATTAGTAATAAATTCAGCATTATTTTTGGTTCCATCTTTGAATTCGACAAGCGCTGTTGCTGGCTGCTTTAGAATATCATCAAATTCATCATTAATTTTCTGTTGTATATTCAAAGTAACATCCTTTTTACCAGTGAATTCTTTTTCATAAACATCGATTACTTTGTAAATATCAACAGTACATTTGTAAGTTATATCTTTAGAATCCGCATTTGTTAATTTCTCAAATCGCCAGTTGGATATTTCAAAGCTTTTTATCCCTTCCGTTTCTCCTTCACCAAAGGGGCACTTGTATTCAGGATACACGGCGCCTTCCTGCCACTGCCTCGCCAGTGCGATAAAGGCAGCCTTCAACTGAGAACCCTGGTATTCGTTGCCACTTTCTTCGCCTGGGAATTTAGCATAAATCTTATAAGTATATTCCTCGCCGGGTGCAAGCTTCACTTCATAATTGTAATCCAACGGCTTTGGTTTACCTGCCAGGGTCCCTTGAGTTAATACTATATCCGGTTGATACTCCCCTTGTCCGGTAACTTTGAACTCTATTGCTTCCGACAATGGGTTGGTTCCGTATCCTTCACGGTCGCCAAAATATACATCGTCACGTTCAATACCCAGAATATCATCCCAGCAAATGACCACCTTATGCACAAGATTCTTGGTCCCTTTATTCTCTACTATGATTTTCCACTCTTTCTCATCTCCGGGGTTGAGGTTATCCACGTCAAGTTCTTCGTAGGAAATATCTTCGTGAAGATCGATGAGTAAAGTCCCCGCACTAAAGGTAACATCATCAGAAACGTCACTGTCTGTGAACCAGGCCATGGTCGCGCCGCCGATGACGGCTGCCGCCAGGGCAAAAACCAACACTCCGATTAACATTTTACTTCTCATGATATTTTTACCTCTCTAGTATTTTTAGAGTCCCTAAAGGCCTTCAAGTATACTGTATTTCTTATAATTGCTTATCCCTATATTTCAGCTATGTATCATTAATTGCTGTTGCCGGCGGGGCGGCCCGTTTATACCGGCTCGCCCCGCAGCATCATTGCTTTTTCCCGCCGTTCTTTATACTATTCGGCACTTTAAAGACTCCGGTGCATTTACGCACTTATTATGATTAAAAGTAATACTTGTTCTTTACTCCGAAGGACTCCAGCTCCAGACTTCCTGGCTTGCATCGTGGGTGGTCTGGATGGCTTCCACACCAGCGTTAACTGTAAAGGCCTGGCCCTTATAATCATTATCCGTTCCTGGGCCGTCCAGATGTACCTGCACGCAGAGCAGAGCTTCCTGGCCCGGCTCAAGTATGTGTTTGTAATAGAAATAGCCGTTATTATATTCCCAGTCGTTCCCCACACCGCCACACAGTAAGAAGGACACGTTCTCACTGCTGAGGTCTTCAAGCCATTCGCCACTTACGCTTACCCGCACGTACTGATTTTTTGTTCCTTTATTGCGGACATAATAACGAAGTATATCGCTATCGCCCGGGTTCCAGTTGTTTTGATAATTGGATGCCAGGTCGCCGAACATCTTATCGCACTCATAGAACCTCTCTATATCTCCGCTTGATACATCTACCGCATACCATTCCAAGTCCCTAGTAACGGTCCCGTAGAGCTCCCCATCGGCACCAAAAGCCAGCTGCAGGTTGACGGCATCAGCACCGAGAACCTCCTCATATTCACCTGTAGCAACGTTATAAGTGAAAAATTCCCCGCCAGATGAACCCGTGCCCGCCGTACTGCCGTAGATAATCCCGTCTTTCATATCTAAAGCAAGATCGCCAAAGCCAAACTGCATCTCAGCTTCCCCGGTGAAATTCTCATGTGCCAGAATTACATCATCTATTGTCCCGTCAGGGTTAAAACTGACTTTGTAGAGATCATCGGTGCCTTCCTTGACAAACCAGTAGTATCCCAGGCCAAAGACAGCGTTATAAAGCTTTGTATTTTCTTCAAAGATCTTTCCAGCAGATTTATCGCCTACACCGTCGGTAAAATCGTAGAAGTAAAGGTTGCTGTTGCCGTCAGCATAGTAAAGCTTTTTGTTTTTCCGGTCAAAAGCCAGGGCATTTAACCTTTTCTTATTGGAATCGTATAGTTTGGTATAGGTTACTATATTGCTATCCTTATCCACAAATATCTCGTATAGAGTCCCGGGTTGATTCTCAGGATCTTTATACTCCACACCGTAGATCATCGAGGTGTTGGCCTCGACGAGCAGGGTGCCGGCGGCAAATTCAACCGGCCCGGAAACATCGCTGTCGGTAAACCAGGCCATGGTGGCCCCGCCGACCAGGGCGGCGACAAGGGCGATGGAAAGTGCGACTAGCATTACTTTTTTGCTCATTTATCTATTCCCTCCTTTCCCAACGTTTTCCAGAAAGTCAGCTCAATACCTCCGCCAGATTCCTGTATATGCCTTCAATAAATATCATACTGCTAATAACATACCGCTTTTGTTTTTAAGGGGTGTAACCGGCGCCCGCCGGGCACACCGTGTTATTACTGAATTGTTCATTGTCATTCTCTCAGTTATCTTTTACCACCCGGAAGAGTGGGCGTTCGGTTCCTTAACCCGCCACAATGCCGGGATGCTGGTGCGACAAGGGAGAATCCTCCCAAAGGGCACTCGAAGTCTTACTGCTTCCGACTTTATCCGGCTGCCAGGCTGTCTGGCAGCCGGATAGCCATCCTAGCTTGATGCTTCTGTCTCTCCAAAGGGGCACACGAAGTCATCCGGCAGCTCGGGTGCGGGAGCGTTGTTGGTGGTCTGCCCAGCTATTACGCCGAAGACGAGATTGATTTTGGAGCCCTGATAATCGTTTCCGGTCCCCTCCCCGGGCAACGTGACTTCAACATCGTAAGTTAAAGACTCGCCGGGTGCCAGTTCAGCTAAACCAAACTTCAGGGGTTTTTGATCTTTGGGAAGTATGTCATTATAGAAAACGCTTTCTCCAAGATTAAAATCATCCCAGGTTGCGCCTCTGACCGAAATTTTGAAGTTTAATACATCGGAGAGACCCTTGTTGCCGTAGCCTTTATCAGCAAGCATTTGTGTCATGCCTGGATATTCATTATCAAGAGCATCGTTTAATTGGCCTTTGATATCTTCCCAGCAAAGGTAACCCATGAACTGAAGGTTCTTTGAGCCTTCATTGACAACTACGAATGAACCCTTTTCCACATCGCCGGGGTTCATGTTATTAATTTCTAAATCTTCTTCTCCTTCAAGGTTGAGCTCATCAATGGCAATCAGCAGTGTCCCCGCGCTAAAGGTTACCTCATCCGAAACATCGCTGTCCGTGAACCAGGCCATGGTCGCGCCGCCGATAACGGCTGCCGCCAGGGCGATAACCAACAAACTTACCAACATTCTGCTTTTCATTTTTTTCCCTCCATTAATTTTTTTTGGATTTTTTTAAACCCCATCTGGCGGCCAGGCTGCCATTCTATGGAAAGGCCCTGTGGCTTTGCGCCCCTGCCTTTCGGCAGGTTTGCCCTTTTCAGAAACCTGCACACTCTTCGTTTAAACAAGTCCACATCTTTTCCACTGCGTTTAGCGGGCATCACCCCTTTCAGGTTGATATATTTTAACAGGCGCCGATACGGCTTTTCCCTGCTGATTGCATTTACTGTTCACCCGGCCAGTTCGGCCATATTTCCCTTGCTGCCCCGTGGGTAGCCTGCACGGACTCGGCTTTCAAGCTGGACGGTCGTAAGCTCCCGTCCGCAGACTCTTCGTCCAGGCAGCCTCTCAGCACCAGCGTTACCTCTTCGCCGCTTCTTACCGGTTCGATGTAGTAGAACCAGCCGTCAGGAGGTTCGCCTTCTTCCCAGGGAGAGCCTTCCGGCAACGTCCAGTTAATTGTACCTTCCACCGTAGTTTCGGAACCTTTGGTAAGGCAGGAATGAACCGCTATTAATCCCGGCGGGATGCCCGATGGGAAGTCCGATAGATCAATCTCATGGGTGTAGCTCTCCGCCAGGTAATGGTATTTCTTATAATCGAAATGGCCCGGTATGGGGTTATTGCCTTGCCGGCTAAAGGAAAACCATCTACTGTATCTGCAAGATGAACGTGAGAGTCGATCATCTTCCAGCCGTCTTTTGTTTGGAGCTCGACGTAAAGTTTCCCGCTTTCCTGCCATACCCTGACCGTTCCGGCATCGATATTTTGACCTGCCAGCAATCTTACCGTCTTTTCTAAACCGTCATATTCAAAATACATCGCCCAGTTGCCCTGCCGGCCCTCATTAAAGGGGGGACCCTCTCCCCAGGCGGTTTCATCCTTTTCAGGTAAACCCGGTGAAGGTATCCTTCGGGGCAGGCGCGGAAAAAGGCTGTCTTGGTGCCGGTGTTTTTAAAGGTCCAGCTCAGCTCCTTGCATTCACCGGCCATCCACGTTAAGGCTTGGCCTTCATTGTCACTTTCGCTTTCCTCGCCGCCTTCGGGCTCCCCGTCCCCTTCGGTAATCACGGAAGCATCCGTTACTTCAAACTCCAGGGTCCCCACGACCATCTCCGCTGCGGAAGGAATGGTATAGTCGTCGGTAAACCAGGCCATCGTTGTCCCGGCGACAACAAGAACGGTAACGAGGGAGATAACGATCAGGCTCCTTACGGCACTTATTTTCATGGGTTCTTACATCCTTTCTCCTCGGAGAGAGGGCTGCTCTCCTTTTTTTTCTTTGCCGCTTTTTCCGCTTCCCACTCCGCAGCGTAGCGGAAAAGGTTGCGCAGTTCAAAGATGATGATCAGGACTCCCGGAATCATTACCAGGGAGATTATCCCGGTTTTGCTCTGGCCGAAATCCATCAGGTATCCGGCGTAAGGAACGGCATGCTCGACCCTGCCGACGACCTTGTCCGCCATGACGGGGTTCTGATCGTTCACGTCGTTGGCGTCTCCGCGGGTGATGAAGCTGAGACCGCCGTCGCGGTTGACCTGCACCACGCGGTGGGTGGTCAGCGCCCCTTCACCGGAGGAGGGGCGGAAGGTGATGATATCACCCTCGACGATGTTCTCCGGGTTTTCAGGCTTGAGAAGGATCAGGCTGCCGGCGTCAAAGGCCGGGCTCATGCTGCCGCTGAGAACGATATACATCTGGTAGCCGAACACCCGGGGCGCGCCGCCGCCGGAGAGCCTGCTCTGCACCATGGAGTAGACCAGGACCACCATGATGATCAGGATACAGGCAAAAACGATATTCTCCACCAGGTTGAAGGCTTTTTTCAGGCCGCTCTGCCGCTTTTTGCCCTTTGCGACGGTTTCCGCCTCTGCTGTGCTGCTGCAGGCGGCTGTCTGCTCTTCCTGAAAATCCGTTTCCCGGGAGTGCGTTTCAGCAAGGTTTTTTTCTGCAGTTGTTGGAGAAATATTGCTGTTAAGTTCTTCTCCCATTTCCGGTTTGCCCCCTTTAAGGCTATATTGTTTCGGCATCCGTTATCGGCATCCATGAAACTAATCTATTTGTCCGGGTTGTTATTTTCTTCCTCGTCTTTGCCGGCGGTGCTGTCGGTTAGATCTTCATCTTCATCTTCACCGTCGCCGGTAATTTCTTCTTCGCCGTTATTAACGTCATTGTTGCCTTCATCATCTTCATTATCGCTATTATCGTCAGCAGCATCAGCACCATCAGCACCATCAGCACCATCAGCACCATCAGCGCTATCTTTATCGTCATCGATCACGCCGCCGCTTCCGTCAGCATCACCGTTGTTCTCATCATCGTCGTTATCTTCTTCTTCTTCATCTTCGTTATTACTGTCGCCGCCATCATCTTCTTCTGCAGGCGGTTCTTCCAGGGCGGGAGGTTCTTCTTCCTTCCCGGGAGGAGTCTCATCTTCTTCACCGCTGTCTCCTCCACCGTTTTCGTCTCCGTTATTTCCTTCCCCGTCGTTTTCGCCCTCGCCCTCTGCGGGGGGTACAGGCTCTTCAGCGGCCGGATCGGTTGGAGCCGGCAAGGCGAGGTTGACTTTTAGCTCGCCGGTGAGGAGAGTACTATTCTGCTCCGCCGCTTCTTTATCTTCTTCATCTTCCAGAGCCACTGTTATTTCTTCGTCTCCCTGGCAAGATACCAGTATGACGATCTCTCCTTCTGCGGAGCTGGAATCTACGGTCAGCTCGCCGTTTTCTGTCAGGCTGACCCCTTCATGCTCCTGCTGGAGCCGGAAGAGGGCATTTTGCAGAGGCTGCCGGTTGTTATCCAGGGCCGTGTAGGTAACGTTTATGGCCTCTTCCCCGGCGGGGATGAGGATGAGCGTTTCGCCCTCGATAATAAGGCGCTCTTCCCCTGCAGGGGGGCTCTCAATTTTTTCTTCTTCCCGCTCTTCCCGGGCCGGTGCTTCCAGTGTAACCGAAAGGCTTCCGCTGATCCCCGGGTCGCGCACGGAGGTGGCCAGCACCGTTATATTTCCGGAGGCAGCGTGCTGTTCCACGGTTAGAATCCCTTCTGCGTCAAGGGATATGCCGCTGCCGGCTGCGCTTTCCAGGCTCCAGGTTACCGGTTCGTTTTCAAGGACGGTTCCTTCCGCGTCAAGGACGAGTGCCCGGTAGTACTGCCGGAGGGGTTCCCCTTCGGGGATGACCATCGTTTCGGTGCCGGTTACCTCTACCGCCCCGATCCGGATGGTATGCAGCAGGATTTCTTTTTCCTGGCTAAGGGGGTTGCCCACGCCAGCAAATTCAAGCCGGGCGGCCAGGGTAAAGGATTCCGCCGCGGCATCGCTTGTAACGCTTACAAGCCCTGTTTCGTCTGCGCAGATGCCGTTTGTCTCTTCCGGCAGTTCCCAGGTGACGCCGGTCAGCGTGAGCCCTGCGGGAGGTTCAACCGTGTACTGCTCCAGGGCGGTTTCTCCCGGGAGGGGGATGGTGATGGTATCCGCGCCGGTAATAATGGATGCGGGCTTTTCATACAGCGCTATTGTTTTCTGTGACGCCAGGATTCTTCCTTCGAGTTCGATGGCGGCCAGGATGGTCACGTAGCCGGGGGCCGCATTTGAATATACGGTCAGCGCTCCTGTTTCGCAGTCTATTTCCACGCCTTCCAGCACTTCCGGGGCAGCAGGGGTTTCAAGAGCCCACCTGGCTCCTTCGAGTAAAGCCCCGTCCTGGTTTTCCAAAAGGTATGTTTTTACGATTGTTTCACCGGGATCCGGGATGAAGAAGGCATCGGGGCCGGTGATGGCGGTTTCTTTTGTTTCGTAGCTGCCTTTTAATTTAATCGTTGCTTCGCCTGCAAAGAGGAAACGGTCCAGCCCGCCGGCGTAGCCTTCGCCGGATATGCCGAAGGTAACCAGCTCCATCGCCTCGCCCGTCTCTTCGAACCAGGCGGCAAGTTCTTCGCGGTCAAAATCGACAACCAGCGTTCCGTCTTCGTTTAGCTCACCGGAAAGGGCAAATGTTGAGTTCTCGTTGTAGTGCAGCTCGACAGAGGGGACGTAGATCTCTCCGGGATCGAAGCCGTCTTCCAGCCGGATCTCGGCCTGGACTCTGTCTTCGCCGGAGAGCTTTTCTTCAATGCTTTCCAGGTCTGCTCCGAAGAGGGCACCCAGGGAACCGGTACTCAGGCCGGCTGCGTTCAGGCTGCGGCTGCGGTTAAGACCGGTGCCGGGGTTTGAGGAAGGGTTCTCGCTGCCTGCCGCAAAACCCATAAGCATCATTTCGCCGCCGCCCGGGGTGCCTATGCCGCCCAGTGTGCCTGCGCTGCCGGGACTGCTTGTACCGTCCGTATCTGATTCGCTTCCGCTTTCTTCATTTTCTTCGATGAGGAATTTATCGACAAAGAAAACATTGGCTTTTGTCTTGCCGTCAGCTTTTACAATGGTGAAGGTCAGCACTTCGGACTCCGCGCCGGCCGTAAAGTAGGCATAGGTCACGGGAAGCTTCACGATGGAGCAAAGCATGACAAGTATTGTAAAGATCGCCGCTGTCTGCATAATGTTTTTCTTAATCCTGGCTTTCATGATCTTCCTCCTCATCTTTCTTTGCCGGTAAAGACGCAGGCGTTGTTGTAGTTTGGTCAACGGTAATCCCTTCCTTGATTTCAACTATATTAAACTTACACTTATTCAGCGCGGGCAACATCCTTTTATAGGATTATTTTTCAGTATTAAATTGGATAATTTTAATATAATCCTAAAGGATAATGCCGGTGCATGCTTCAACCTGACAGCGCATAAAAAGGTTCTTCAAACTCCACTCCGTAGCTGTACTGCCATTCGTCGTGGTCCCCTGTTGCAAGAAGGTGCTCTCTCACCACTTTTCCCTTCATGCCGGTGGAGATCTCCCTTTCCCTGTTCAGGGATATTTCGAAAAAAAGCTGAAGTTCACCCATCAACTCGAGGGGGGTTTTTACCATCAGAAGCGCCCCGCCCCTCGATATGTTTAGGATTTTGGCCTGCTTGAAGCTATTCACGTCTACTTTCTCGGACAGCAGGACGTACTCCGCCCTGTAATTGACAGGGATCCGCCCGGATTTTCTGCGCTGCCAGCGCTGTTCCTCACCCAGTTGCTTGAGGATGCAGGCGCCTCCGTCCAGTACTTCCAGCACGGTCGCACGGATTATATAGAGCGCGTCCTCCCGCTGAGGGGCTTCCAGAGTAATTTCGTCACCGGGATATAAACTCAGAACCGACATGATTGCCAGCGAGAATTCCTTTTCACCTGCGGTCACTGCGGTCATTATTACTGCATCACCTGATGTATTCTTTTTTCTGTCAATGATCTTGACCTCGTTGCCGGGTTTTAAGAGCATCCGGAGTATCACCTCATTTATCTGGCATCCACCTTAACTAATGCAGCATTTCTTCAAGCAGTTCTTCCTTATTCATAAGTCCTAGCAGCGCCCTTCCCATCTTCGCCACAGTATCTGCCTTTGGGATCCAGGACGGTTCAAGCTCAAGCTGGGGATTTTTGCTCAATTCAAGTGCTGCAATATCATCCTTTGCGGATACAATTTTTTCTTTGGTCATGATTATTCTTTCCAGAGTATCTATAGCCCGCCTGCATATGGAAATTCCTGCAGAAACCGGGCTTTCATCCCCGTATTTCACAGCCAATTTCTCCAGCTCGTCTCTGGCAGTTAGCATATGGTGGCGCAGTTCGCTTTTGCGGGGAGAATCTGTTTCACTTTTTTTCTCGATCTTCTCGTGGAGTGTTATCCAGCGCCCCGCAAGTTTAACAGCTTCTTTAAGCCGGGACAGCGCCTGCCAGGAACCGGAAATATGGAAAATATCAGTGCAATCCTCCCCTTGAATATTGGAGTAGACTTTTGCCAGTTCTTTTTTCAGGTTGTCCTCTTCCTGCAGGTATTCTACAAGCTCTCGGACTCCATCCAGGAGCTTTTCATTGTTAGACTTAACCGGATCTAACAGCCTGTAAGCCAGGCCTTTTTCATCTTTCAGGAGCTTCTCCCACAGCTTCGATGCGAGCGGGGATGCGGGGCTGAGCTTCTGATTGCGTTTTTGCCAGCTTTGTGCTTCATAGGATAAAATCCGGAATTTCTTGTCCCAAACACTGCCGCCTGTGTTATGCTGGGCCGCAAGGGTTGCGGATATTTTACTGAAGCCGCTGAGTCCCGGGGGGAGATCATTAAGCTGCCCGATCAGTTGCAGGGCACCGCTTCCGGGGGCGATGAAAGCCGGCTTCAGCAAAGAGGCATACATCAGCAGTGCCAGGGACAATTTTCTTTCTTCTATCGGCTCCTTTTCAAGTAACGTTACAAAATCATGGTTTTTATAGATATATGAAAGCCAGGTTCCGGCCGGGCCGCCGTCACCTTCGATAATTTCGGCCAGTTCGGCAGCTTGTAATAGCCTGGAGGGAAAGGGGGCATCTCCGTATTGCTGCTCGGAATAACAGGAAAGCCAGTAGGCAGGGCCAAGCTTACCTTCCTTTATGAGTTGAATTATTTGCCCGGAGAGCTTGCTGCTATAGCCGGGGCAGAGGCCGGTGTCGGGATTGGGGCCGGGGCTAGCGCCGGCAATAATACTGGAAATGGGCCCGTGCCTCTGGTGCTCCCGGCCGCCGGCGCCGGCAGATGGTTTTGTTTCCGCTGCGATGTACTCCTCTGCTGCTGCTTCTGCTTCTATTACTTCTGTTTCTGCTTCTGCTTCTATTACTTCTGTTTCTGCTTCTGCTTCTATTACTTCTGTTTCTGCTTCTGCTTCTGTTGTCTCTGCTTCAGTTGCTGCTGCAGCTTTTTCCGCCGCCTGCAACTCTGCCTCCGTCGCGGGCTGCTCCGTTTCCACTGTTTCTTCCTGTTCAGCTGTTTCTTCCTGCAACTGAACGCCCTCCTCATTGTCGCTGCTTTCGTCTTGCTGAAAAAGCAAACTCTTCCTTGCTGCTGCCACGGAAAGAAGGATTCCAAATTCCCCGGCAGCTGCCTGAAATAATCCGGCTGCCTCTTCATGATCCGGTCGCTCTTCAGCAAGCTTTAAAAGAGCGTTTAACGGGTGAACCCCTGCGGCAAGCCGGTTGCGTAATTTGGCCGTTTCCGTATTTTCCGGATCTCCAGAAAGGATCGCTTCATAATGGGTGAGCTTGTCCCTGAAACGATCCAATTCGGCAAGAGATTCCTTACCCGTCAAACTCATTTTCTTGCACTTTTTAATAATTGCCTGTACCCGCCGGTTTTGCTCCTCCAGCATGCTTAAATAAACCAGGTGGTCAGCAAGGCTGTGCCAGATTTTCTCTATTTTGGCATATGCATTGTTTCCTTCGGTGATCTTTGGCAGTATTAAATCATCTGCTCCCCTGTCATAATCTTCAGAGAGCAACTTGAATACGTCCAGTTGATTGGCGACATCCTGTTGAGAAAGATGTTCCGGCGGTAAATCGGGTTTTTTCGGGCTTTCCCCTTCCTCTACCAACCTGATGCCCAGTTTTTTAAATCTTTCTATCAGCTCTGTTATCTGCAAATGTAACTTATCCAGCCGCTTTTCCCGATCCATCTTTTTTGCACCGCCTGTAAATTAATAATTTGTTACAGCACCAGGCTCCACAACAAGCCCGGAACCAGGTTCTCCTGATGAGCAATATCTGCAGTCCGGTTTCATACTCAACGCTATTACTATTCTATTTTTTTCTACAAATAAACTCATTACGCTTAAGTCCCAACTCTCATACTTAAAAAGATCATTTTTATATAATCCCAAAGGATTATATGGGATAAAAAAAGAACAGGTAACCTGTCCTTATACTTCTTTCTTGAACAAGGCAGGAATCCTGTCCTATTATAGTTTTATCTGGCTTGCACGATTAGGCGGTTTACCGGATTTACACTGTAAAGAGGGTGACAGGTATAAAGCGTAAGTATCCTGTCACCCTCTTCAAATTCAAATATGGAAGTGTCGTCCACTTCGACTATTATTGTTCTGTATACTACATAGTGATATTGTTTATCATCTTCAGTGCTGATGGTTATGCTGTCACCGGCCTCCAGCTCGTCAAGCCGGTTAAAAAAACGCCCGTAGGTATGGCTTCTGTGAGCAGTAAGCACCGTATTCCCCACTTCACCAATCCCGGCTGTCCCCTCCAGAAGCCCGGCTCCAATTCTGAGAATAGCTTCGCTCGTTCCGCTCAGGATAGGGAGTTTAAGATTAATTTTTTCTATCTCCAAAATCCCCAGGGTATTCCGGAGTATTGTATCATTTTCACTGCCCTCTGCTTCACTGCTTTCTACCGAGTTTATGTCATTTTCGTTTTCCTCGAAGCCGGCTTCTGTTTCAACCCGTTCCTTAATGGTGTCTTTCTCCGCGTGCGTATCTTCCCGCAAATGCTCCGCTTCCCACTCGTTAAATATCTTTTGCTGCCAGTACCAGGTATACGCCCTGTCGAGCAACGGGTAGAGCAGAACCAAAACACCGGTTATGATTAATATTAAGGATAATCTTCTCATTTAGCAGATGCTTTCTTATTTCTTCTTTTGCCGAGTACTAAACCCGCCAGAATCAGCAACAGTCCGGCTCCATAGTATACAATGGGAGGAAACTCCCCTGTTTGTGGAGGCTCAGCAGAGGTTCCCGGTTGTTCCGGCCACAAAACGATTAGATTATCATCAGGAGTATCTTCGTTTTCCAAAGGTACATTTGGCTTTTCGGGGTTAATGACCAGCTCCTCATCCCGATCGAGATCCTCTGAAGGTTCGGGGCCTTGCGCAGGGCTTTCGGGGGTAAGCTCATCTTCTTCGCCACCGGGATCTGCACCGGAACGGTCGCCGAAATAGTCGCCAGGATTATCATCGACGACGTCATAATCACTTCTGGCATGAAAAGAAATGTTGCCGCTGTAGTCTTTCAACTCCTGCCCCGGAGCTATAGAAAAGGTAAAGTTTATCGGTCCGGTGCTGCCATCCGTCTTGAGTTCAAGTATATCATAATCCTCGTTTCCCTCGATTGCGGGTATCCATTTCTCCCCGGAAGAAGCGTCGCAGCTGAGCCAGAAAGCACCTTCATTATATAACTCGGCCATTTCACCGTCCAAAGAGTGCCAGAGATAAATAGTGCCTCCCCATGTATTATTGATCCGGCAAAGATCTTCGTAATAGTACATACTGCCGGGCTGGAAACCGTACATCTTGCCGTCAATGCCCGTACCGGGCGTAAAAGTCATGCTGCTGCCGTTAACCTGTACATTGTTGTTTTTGCTGGTATCGGTTTTTACTATTGAAAAAAGTCCCGGGCTGGAAGCAACACTGGGAGTTGTCGCCAGAACAGTGATCGTCCCGCTCAGCGCCAGCCAGACCATAAGCAGAAGAATACTTAATTTTCTCATCTGTATTATGCCCCTTTACTCCGCTTCTGAAATCACTGTTAATGTACCGTTTTCGGATACTGGAATTTCATTTTCGTTGATGCTAAAAGATACCGCTATTTTGGCAGTTTCCCCTGGCAAAAGGGGATAAAAATTACCTTTATTATTACCGTCTTCTACCATAACAATGGCGCTTTCCGGATAAGAACCGGATGCCCACGCCTTCAAATTTATAAATGGTATACCGTTGTTTTCAATGGTAAATTTGATATTCTCTGCAGAGTTGTTTTGCACGGTAAAAAAGTGTGGCCATTCCCAGGAGCTGCCCGTGGTAAGGCCTTCACCACCGCTGAAATTAAAATATAAAACTCCACTATCAATGGTACAGAAACTTCCTGTTTCTTCAAGCTCTTCTGCCGGAATAAGGGCCAGCAGCGCTTCATTGGTGGAGACTACCTTCAAAACGGCAGGGCTCTGAACAACCGCAGCGGAATAACACAATGCAGCAGTAACACACGTTATCACGATAAAAAGCATGATAAGCAATACAGTTACTTTCCTCAACAAATCCACCCTCCTTTTTGTTAATAATGACTAAGAACACGCTTGTAGCTTCACATTTTATAGCCTCACGCTTATAAACGCTAATAGCCCTGGATAATTTATTTTACTAATTTCTGCACTGCATTACAGCATTCTACAGATTAATCTGCTATGATCAGAAAAGATTATTTCCGTATACTCCAAAAGTATTATTTTAACCGCCGATAATTTCAGCGAACCGGCTAATCCTCTTCCGCCATATCTTCACCAGGCGCCTCCTCTCGCGCGGCTCCAAATATGGCAGGGCCATCAGCGGAAGGGCAGGAACAAGGGCAACGGCAGCGAAGGCCAGCCAGAGATTTATATCCGCCAGGAATCGTATCGCCGCTAACGGGAGGAAAGGCATGAACATACCGATATGAACATTGGCCTGATGGATCCCCGGCACCTCCGCCTTCAAAGTAGCGATAACCTCAGCGGTATCCCCTTTCCTCAGCCGATAGACGTTCTGCTGCAGTGTCAGCTGCGGATCGCTTGAGACGGCGTAATAAAGGGATGGTATGGACCCCTCATTCTTCAACTCGGCCAGAGCCAGCTCCCTGGAAGTGCCCTGCTCCAGCACGCCCACATCGCTCCCCATAAGCACACCGGGGTTATCCTCTACCCCGAAGGGGAAGGTAATAAAAAGGCTGCCCATAAGCATCAAGGCGCCCATTAGCATGGCAAAAGCCAGGCCGCCAAGAAAGTAAAGCTGGCTTTTCTGCAGGGCTTCCTTTTTTCGCTTTTTCTTTGATTTAAAGATTTCGTCCGCCAGGAGAACCACGGCCAGAACCCCCAGCAGAACCGGCAGAACGCTGGAGTCCTGCATCTTCTCCTCCAGCAATAGAGGAATATATCCCAGAAGGGGGATCATCAGCGGCTGCGACCCGATCGCCGGCACTACCCCGGCAATCCATTCCGCCTTCACAGGCGGAAAGCGGCTCCCCACCTGGTCGGTTTCCCTGTTGGCATCCCCTTTGGTAATAAAAGCACCGTCCCGATCGACGTCCACGATACGGTGCATTGTCCAATCGCGGATACCGTGTTCCTCAGAGCGAAAGACAATGATCTGGCCGGGAGAAAAATTCGTATGCTCGTTCGTGGGGAGGACAAAAACCATGTCTCCCCGGGTAAAGACAGGAACCATGCTCCATGTCCTTATTGAAACGGCAAGTGTAGGTTTCTGGCGCAAGAGGGTCGCCAGGGGAGAAATAACCAGTATGGCTAAGATGATGATAAATAAATAATTCCCGAGTTTCTTGAGCATCGCCGGCCTTCCCCAGCCTCCTTATTTGAATGGAACGCCCTCGCTCTGCTCTCTGCCCATTCCCCGGGAGAAAGCATAGAGGGCTGCCTGTGTGCGATCATGGAGTTCCAGTTTGTCCAGGATGCTGCAGACATGTTTCTTTACTGTATTTTCACTGATAAAAAATTTTCTTGCTATGTCTCTATTGGTCATACCCTCTGCCAGCGCTTCAAGGACTTCCAATTCCCTGCCGGTCAGCTCCTTAAAGGAGTCTTCCTCCCCCTTCATAACCGTATCGATAATCTCCGGGTCATAATAACGCCGCCCCCGGGCTACGAGCCTGATGGCACTAATGAACTCGTCGGGAAGGGCATCTTTAAGGATATAACCCTCGACATTTTCGGCGATTGCATCTGATACCTCTTTTTGCGAGGCAAACGAAGTCAGAATGACAAAGCGGCAACCGGGCACCTTTTTCCGGGCCTGTCTGATCAGCTCCAATCCGCCGCCCCCGGGCATCCTCATGTCCACGATAGCCAGATCCGGCTTTTCCGCAGAGATCAACTCCACGCCTTCCGGGCAGGAGGCAGCCATGCCCACCACTTCCATATCCTCTTCCATGCTGAGACTCTGCTCCAGTCCCTGACGCACTACGGGATGGTCATCAATCAGTACAATTCTCACAATCAATGTTCCCCCTTTCCGGCCGTTCCGGTAGCGTTTAAGATAAAATTATCCGCCATACCTGCCATAACTACACAGGAAACCACGGTTCCCTTTCCAGACTTGCTATCTATTGAGAGGTTTCCCCCCATACTTCTTGCCAGCTCCTTCATGTTAAGAAGCCCCAGGCCGTTTTTTCCCCCGTGCTGGTATTCTTCCAGATCAAAGCCTCCGCCGTTATCGGCGATAATCAGTTCTATGATTCCGTTTCCCTCAATCAAAGAAACCTTGATCTTGCTGCAGTTGCCGTGACGGATACGGCATTGCCGGTAGCCTCCCTGATAATACGGTAGAGAGAGTTCCTGGCCACGGATTTTAAGGATCCAAGGCTGCCCCGACAGTCAAACTCGACAAATACATCATTCAACTGTCCCAGTTCAGTGAGGTACCGCCGGACATCCTCCAAAAAGGGCTCCTTTTTATTTTTGCGCGTACTCATGCAGTAAATTGATGCTCTAAGATCCTTGAGGCTTCTCTGGGCCGTCTTCTGCAGGAGCCTGAGCTGGCTAATGACAGCCTCATCCAGGTCCTCCTTTTTAATCAGCATATCTAGCCCGTAGACCAGGCCAAAAATATTTTGGGTAACATTATCATGGATTTCGCCGGCAATGCGATCCTTTTCTTCGACAAGCAACAGTTTTTCCGCCAGTGATTCCTGGGAGCGTTTTTCCAGGGCCACTGCACAGAGATCCGCCAGAAAGGTAAGGGTTTGCTCTACCTCGTCCAGAGCTTCCTCCCTGCCAAGGTAAAAAGCGGAAAGCACTCCAAAAACACTCACACTTGATTTAATGCGCACGGTAACCAGGACACCGGGCGTTTGCTCTTTTGCATTGGGAAAGTTCCGCACGTTTACTTCCGGAGCATGCTGTTTCTTCTCAAACTCCTTTTTTATATAAGGGTACCAGCTTTCCTCCGGAAAAACGTTCCTGGGGCCCCTGACGGCAAAATAGCTCTTTTTCTCCGGTTCCGAAAGCCCCATCTCCGTTTCTATCCAGACGATTACCTTCTTTGCCCCTGTCAGTGCCCTGCTGTAAGACGCAAAAAGGCTGACTATTTCCTGGGGATCGCTGTTGTGGGAAAAGACCTCCACTGCCCCGTAGAGGGACTTGATATGCTGGATCTGCTTTTCCATGATCTGCGCCTGCCGGGAAAGCTTCATGATGAAAAAGTTAAACAACTGCCCTCCCAGGGTGCTAAGGACAAATATTACGACCAGGTAAGCGCGATCCGGCCAGAACACCAAAGGCACCTCCGGCACATCCGGCCCGTATATATTGAACTGGTGTAATAAAAAGGAGCTAAAGAGAAAAGTGCCCATCAAAGCCCAGCAAAAATATGCCGGCGCAAGCGTAATGGCGAGAAGGATAGGGTTGACGGCATACCAGAGAAAAGGGCTGTCCAGGCCGCCGGTTAAAATAAGAATAAAAGCAAGCCCGATAGTTTCTACAAAGAGAAAGAGTTTCTTTCCCCAAGTGCTCCCGCCTTCATTGTTGTAAAATCGGATAAATAAAAATGCTTCCAAGAGCAGGCAAAAACAAACTCCCGCTTTCAGGTAGAGAGGTGAAGGTGGAGGCCCACTTAAATAGAGCGCAGATGTAATAAGCAGGGAAATATACCGGTAATAACCGAGCAGTGAAGCCAGCTCCAGGTTATCCCAGTATAAGTTTTTTTTTAGGAAACCAAGGCGATCTTTTAAAAAGCGCAAATAACGCAGGGAAATCCTCTGCCTTCCTGTTTCATAAATCTTTCTTTTCCTTAATATTTAATCGGCATTAATATTGTAAAAATAAAGGGTTTCCCCATCAACAACATAAAATTGAACAGATTTTTCCTCAGAGCCATCCCGTTCGGTAACCTGCAGGACCGGCGTATCTTTTTCATCAGCTATTTTGAGCAGATCTTTAAAGCTTTCCATTTCTACCCTGAGGCTGCTTTCGGAAAGGGACCTTATACCGCTGGCCATGACAATTCTGCTGCGATGCCGTTTCCTGATCTGGCTGAGCCTGCCGGCAAAGCTGCCTGCTGCTCCATTTGTTTTCCTGGCCAGGGAGGTGTAAGAAATACCTCCGAGCAAAAGGAAAACAACCAGAGTGGAAGGGAACAATACCCTTCCTGTTGTCACGGGAAGAGGATAACCAAAAACAATCATATAATTTACTGTAGAAACCGTATCCCTGGATTCTTCTGTTGTTTCGTAGAGTAACTCTCCTCTGGGCTCTATCAACACATTCGATAAACCAAACTCATATTCACCGGTCAGGTCGCCGTTTTCCTGGAGCTGGGGATCTTCACCGGGAGGCTCTTCACCAAGGGGGCCTTCACCGAGGGGGTCATCACCAACAGGAGGAGTATTTGACGATAAAATACTTTTAATCACCAGGCGGTATCCCTCCCGTGGCCTTACCTCAATTTCCTCGATAATAGCTTCAGCCAGTGCAACCGCCTCTTCCAGAGGGAGCGTAAAATTAGAACTATACCTGACTAGCCCTTCCCCCTGTTCCAGGACAGTCGTTTTTGGCTTCAACCCGAGATCTTTCTCCCACTGCCCCGGGGAACGCACAAACAGGCTGACATGCAGCTCCCCTTCCGGTTCGATATCGGGATGGACTTCGATTTCCCCGGTTACCTGAAATTCTACCCTGTTTATAACATTTCTGAAGTAGCTTTCCAGTCCTGCCGGCAAATCCGAACCTTCAGGATAAAGGATAGAAGGGGCTGTAAATACCTGATAATCGTAGATAATCCTTTGAGTTTTGCTCTGTTTTAAGATTTCCTGTGAGTTTACAGGTAATGCTTGCAAGGCTTTTACGGTCATTACGCCGGAAAATATGATAAGGACGATAATAACAACTGATATAGCAAGTTGAGCATTTTTAGGGCGCTGATTCTTTTTCAATAACACCTCTCCTGTCCTGTTTCGCCTTAAAATCAATCTTCAGTGCCGGTATCTGTGCCGCCGCTATCCGTTCCGCTGGTATCTGTGCCGCCTCCGGTATAATTGTCTCTGGTATCATCGTCTCCAGAACCGGTTCCGCCTCCAGCGGTATCTCCAGTACCTATTTCGTCTCCAGGATCCGTTCCGTTGCCTGTATTCGTCCCGTCATCGGTTTTTCCGTCTCCAGGATCCGCTCCGCCTTCAATGTTTGTTTTTTCACTGTTATCTTTTCCGTCACCGTCACCACCGGTGCCTGTTTCACCCTTAGCATCTGTTCCGTCACCGGTCCCATCGCCGGTGCCCATTCCATCATCACCATTCCCAGGGCTCTCCCCTTCTGCGGGACCCGCTCCTTCTCCGGTGCCTGTTCCATTATCGGTATCCCCGTCTCCTAAACCCGTTCCATCACCGTTACCGCCGGCGCCAGCCTTCCCGGTGCCCGCTTTTTCATCGGTTTGGGGTACAGGCTCATATACTTCTACCAGCAAATCATTTTTTAACCTTGCGCTGCCGCCAGGAAAGTCAGCATTTAAAAAGACTGTCAGCAAGTGCTCCCCGGCCGGGCAATTTTCATCTACACTCATGGATATATAGCTGACACCATATGAGTCAAGATAACCGTATCCATAATCATCAATAAAGGTAAAATAATCACTATCACATTCAAACGTAAAATCAATACCTGATTCCAACTTGTTTGAGACAACAAGAACCCCTTCTGCAAGCCCCCCCTGCTCAATAGAATAGTAATCACCTGAAGCGTTAATAGAAATCAACCCATTGCTGGCTGAATTAGTGGCAAATAAGCTGTTGGAGTCAGAGTTTACAATTTCGAGTGAAGCAGGATTGTCCACCCTCACACTTGAATAACTAATCGCCCCATAGACACAAAAAAGAAGAAGCCCGGTAAAAAACAAGGTAATCGCTATCTTTTTCATGAAAAACCACCCTGCCTTATATTTGGTCGTTATTTCTAAATATTAACAGAATAGATTAGCAAAATTTCTCGCTGTTGGTATGATGTTCATAAATATCCCTATTTTGACATATATACTTCGACACAGGTTAAACAAATTCCTTCTTAATTTTGGCAATTCCTTAGGAAGAATCTTATAACCATTCAGAATTATCACCTACCAGGTCAAAATGTTGTCAGATCCTTGCTCCATGGACAGAAGATTGAAGAACCCTTATTTCTCCTTATTAATTGATTTTTTGTCATCTACAAGCATAACATCACGGCCAACAGCCTGGCATCATCCCAGGGAATTAATTTAAATTACCAATTAAGATAAACAAAAAATAATCCAAAGGTAGTATAGAATCCTGCGTTAGCCATTTATCCTTTGGAGTGAAAAATCTAAAATAAACGGACCTCAGGAATGAGCTTAAAATGATTATCCAGGGAATAAACATAGGCATTGTTATTAATGGAAATCGCAGCAATTATTAAATCTGTCAGGGGGATGGTTAACCCATCTTTCCTTAGCCTGAACGAGATTGAACCGGCCAGCCGCCAATCTTCAAATTAGAATCAATAAATGGCACAGCATCTATACAACCTAGCAATCTTTCAAATTCTTTTCCGTTTTTACCCCTTGCAAGAGTTCCGAAACGACTGGTCCTGCCATATACACGGATCCAGCCAAAAGTCCCTTATCGATTATTGCTGTTATTTCTGCCTTATCTTTAAAATATTCTATCCAAATAGATGTATCAACTATGATCTTCATTTTCTGTTAACTCTGCCTCTCTGAGTACTTTAATTGACTCTTCATCCAGATCAATATTGCCTTTCAAAGCCATAAAATCTTTTATTTTTTTGAGGCGGATCGCATCCTGCAGAGCATTTTCAACCGATTTGGAACGGCTGCCCGCTTTATAGAGCCGTTCTACTTCCTTGATTATGCTTTCGGAGATATTCAATGTCGTACGCATCCTCATCACTCCCTTCATAATAATTATACACCAGATTGTTATGATTAATCAATGCTTTAATTCTAGCTTTAGTCCAATGTCAACCATGGAATTGAAGTACATAGATGCAAACAAGCCCCTGGAAAGTATTTTTTACTACAAGGGCTTATAATAACTTCCTGATGCGATTTATTTTAAAGTAAGATAAAACCCCCTTTGGAAACAAGATACTCTTAGGGGGCTCTTAAATAATAAAGTAAATCTATAGCTTATGTTAGCTATTGTTAACAGTAACTGCATCTACAACAAGTTTCCAGTTATATTCAGCAGTCCAACCATTGGTAGCAGTTGCTTTCATATCAATATACTGCTTTCCACCAGGTTCTAAAGTAAACTCAACTTTACCTCCTGAACCATGTATACCACTTAGTACTTTCCACGCATCCTCAGGCCCTCTCGCATAAATGTTGACTCTTCCTTGCGATACAGGATCCATACTGATAGAAACTACAACTGAATGTTCCGAATTGTTTGTTACTTTAAATAAGTCTTCCCATATATATTCACTTCCATCCTGAATACCAAATGATTCATCATCTTTTCCACGAGAAAGATCTATCGCTAATTTAGTAGTATAATCAGGACTATTATAACCAATATAGCGTGCTGCATTATGGTTTTCACTTGCTTCTAATGCTAACAAAGCACCAGCAGTTCTTGTTAATTTAACTGACATGTCGTTTGTTACACTGGCAGAAGTATATGCCATCGCCGCCATGACTACCCGTTACCGCCAAGCAGACACGACAATTACCATAATTCCAACTTTCCTCATCTTTTTTACCTCTCCTTTTATTAGTTTATTTTTTGCGTTTTGTTTACGCTTCTTGATGATATTTTACAACGGGCTTAAATACCGCGCACCATCAAAAAGATCCAAATCCAATAGCTAATTAGAATAAACTTATAATAATCCTAAAGGAGTATTCCATGCTAAAAAATGAGAGTTATACGAGTTTCCTCATATTTGTTAGATAAAGAGGCAAAAGTATGAAGTACAAAGGAATTAAAACACATTTCCAAATACGATAACAGTAAATGTTTGCACTACTACTTCTACTTTATTGATAAAGAATTTGGACTCTGCTATATGCGTGTTCCAACCTGGTGCCCCTTTAGACTTCAGTTTTACTTCAACGGGCATAACTGGCTGGCCAATAAGCTAAAGAGTAATGATATCCCCTACGTAATGCGGGAGAATGCTTTTCTTCAAATCAATGACTTTGAAACAGCCCAAGAACTATCGCATAAGATCCGCATAGAAGATCTACACAAGGTTTTAGATATATTTGCCAAAAGATACTGCCCGGTTATAGAGAAATATGACCTTTCTTACCGCTGGAGCATCATGCAGGCCGAATACGCTACAGATATTGTTTTCCGTAAACAGGCTGATCTTAAGCCTTTATATGATAATCTGGTACGTACAGCCATTCACTCCGTGAAGCCGGAGAATATCGCCACCTTTTTGGGAAAAAAGCTTCACCCCAACTACCAGGGCGAAATGGGCAATAATTTCAATACCCGCATCCAAGGTACAAGGATTAAGCACCAGATGGGTGCAACCAGTATCAAGATGTACGACAAATTTGGTATCATTCTACGGATCGAAACATCGACTAATAATGTTTCCGAGTTCCAACACTTTAGAGAGGTCCAGCACCGCAACGGTGATACTACTAAAAAAGTTGCTCCTATGAAAAAAAACATTTATAGTCTTTTCCCGCTGGCCGGGTTATTAAAAGCAGCAAACCGTCGTTATCTTGAATTTATCTCAAGCTTTGATGACCCTACAAACGGAATCAAAAACTTAAACAAGGTAACCCAGGATATAGAAAAGGCTAACCGTAATTACAAGGGTTTTAACTTTTTCAGTAATGAAGACCTCAACCTGCTTCTTGTACTTACCAAAGGGGAACTCAATATTAATGGTATTAGAAATCAATACATACGGCAGCACCTCCCCTGGAACTCAGGTAAAGTGTCAAGAATGCTAAAGCGACTAAGAGTACATGGCCTGATTAAAAGAGTCCTAAAGGAGTATTCCATGCTAAAAAATGAGAGTGATATTATAAAAAACCCCTGAGAGTGGTTCTCTCAGGGGGCGTGAGGAGTGAATGCGCCGGTGGTATTAATCCCCGGACGCTGCCTGGCTCAGGAAACGCGACATGGAAACCCGGTCTACCGCATTTTCCAATGCATCCTCGGGGTTAATATATCCTTTATGAAGAAGCTGTTGCAGGTGATCATCCATGGTTCTCATTCCAGCGGTAACCCCGTTTTGCATACTGGAAAAGATCTGCTGAATCCTTCCTTCGCGGATAAGATTGCGTACGTTGGAGTTGGATACTAAAAATTCGACAACAGCAACTCTGCCCATCCCGTCCCTTCGCGGTAAAAGACGTTGTGATATAACACCCACAAGTGAGTTGGCAAGCTGAATCCGGATCTGGTTTTGCTGATTGGGCGGGAAAATATCAATTATACGCCAGATGGTCTGAGGAGCGTCGATTGTATGCAATGAGGCCAGGACCAGGTGTCCTGTTTCGGCGGCGGTAAGGGCAAGTGAGATGGTCTCGGGATCTTTCATCTCGCCCACCATGACCACATCCGGATCCTGGCGCAGCGCGGCACGAAGGGCGACGGGGAAGGTATCGCTATCCGAGCCGATCTCCCTCTGGTTAATAATAGCTTTTTTGTGGGTGTGCAGGTATTCGATGGGGTTCTCAAGCGTGATTACATGACAGCTTCTTTCATTGTTTATCAGCTCGATCATTGCTGCCAGCGTGGTAGTTTTCCCGCTGCCGGCAGGGCCGGTGACCAAAATAATGCCCCGCGGGCGCAGCACCATCCGGGCAACAATGTCGGGGAGCCCCAGTGATGAAAGCTGCGGCACTTCGGTTTTAATAACCCTTATAGCCATCCCCATAGTCCCCCTCTGGTGAAAGGCGTTCACCCGGAAGCGGCCGAACCCGGAGTAACTGTAGGGATAATCAATCTCGCCTTTTTCCTTGAAAAGTACAAACTCCTTTTCCCCAAGTATCTGTTCAACCAGCTTACTTGTATCATCCGGTTTTAAAGGAGCATCATTTAAATGGGTTAGCAGGCCGTTCAACCTGATGGTCGGAGGAACCCCCACTGTTATATGTAGATCGGATGCCCCGCGTTCTACGGCCTGGTGCAGCAGTTCGTTTATGTGCATCTGTAAACCTCCTTTGCAATTAACTTGCTACAATGCTTTAACTTGCTACAAAATTTATCGAGACTTCGTCGCCCACATTCGTCCCGTTAAGGTTTAAGGTGCCTGCCGGGGCCTCGATCACGCAGCATGCTTCTTTTACCACCGGGCTTACCCTATTAGGTTTCATCGCTTCAATCAGATAGCATATCCGCTGATCTCCGGCAATAAAAGCCAGGTCAATGGGGAATAACATCCCCAGGGTATGCACAGACCGGCACGGCTTGATAATAAGACCCTTGCGGGGCATGAGCTCCCTGCGGCCAAGGAGGCCTTTCAAACGCAAAAAGAAGCTATCGGCAATTTCCGCCTCTTCCAGAATAATTTTCTTCCGAGTTTTATTATATACTTCCGCTTTTTTCATATTTTTCCTTCATATCTTTCCTTCCAGCACATTCGTTCCATAATTTTTTTGCTGTTGAGTCTTCTTCTCGTATGGGCTGTTGTACTGAAATATATATCCTCCTGATGCAAATGTTTCGGAGTGAAATAATTCTTTACTGGTATAGATTTTTCCGGAAAATTCCATAATGCCGGGCTCGGAGCAGCAGACTATTGTATTAAAAGGCGGCTGCTTTTTCAGCAATGTGTTCCATCCCTGTAAAAAGGGCAGCGCATCTTTCCCGGATACCCGTTTAATAATTATATCGTAATCAAACTCGCTGTCTTGAATATGATAGTCCGCCTTTTTATTTTCAGGGTTGAAAGAAATCCTAACGGCATCTTTTTTGTATTTGCCGAGGATTATTTTCTGGGGCAGCACCTCGTCATTTTCTTCCCCTGCCTTGTAGTACAGGAGAGCCCCTTGAATTTTTTTGCCGGGGCAAACGAACAGGCAGTACAGCAGCATGCCCAGGATTAAAAAAATCAGGAGCGTAATTAATGCAACACCCACTCCGTACAGCAGAGGGCGAAAAGAAGAGGATAAGATACGTGCCAGTGCTATCCCCGGGGTGATGATTTCCAGCTCCATCTCCAATATCTGCGGTTCCACTGCGGTGGAAGAATTTTCCGCCACAAAGGCTAACCGGAGCGGGTAAATCCGGGGTTGTAAATCCTGAAAAAGGTTTAAATCCAGGTTAAAGCTCGTTTTTTGACCGGGTTCAAGCGTAATTCCCCGCGAACTGAGGCCGCCCACCGGATCTTGCCGCTGATCAACGAACAGTGTTTCCTGGAAAGGGGATTCGTTGTTTACTTCCAGAGTTCAACGAGATGCTCCTTCCCGCAAGCGAACTGTATTCAAGGCGGGAAGCGTTAATATGTACCTTACCCGGAGCGTAAACGGCAAAGGGATCCAGGCCTTTTTCTACAGTAAACTCGCTGCCCATGTATTTTCCTGCAGCAAGCAGCGCAGCGGTGGCTATCCCCTCTTTTTTAAATGTATGGCGGCCGGACCAGATACCGTCGGCCCTCTTTATATCCCCCTGCTCCTGTTTGCCTTGATCGTTCAGCGGGACGGTTTCCCTCGTCCCGTCCTCGTAATTAATTACTAAACTAAAGTTGTCAACTATAAGCTCACGGCCTTCCTCCAGCCTCTTTCCCCGGGCATTTAATGCACCGGTTATCACAACTTCTTCTCCCAAGCGAATATCCTCTGCCGGCCAAAAGTCGGTACTCAACGTTGGAAGTAATTTTACATAAAATTTAAACGGATCGGTACTGATAACCTGATCATCAAAAAGCAAGCGCAGCGTTAGCTCATAGGTACCCGTCTCATCAACTTTATCATAAACGCCGGTATAGTAACCGCCTTTGCCCTCCTGCAGCGGGATAAAGACGGGATCGGCGCCGGATTTTTCCAGTTGTATCTCCACTTTCAGGGGGATATCCTGCAAAAAATCGTCGCCGGTTACCTTTACTTTTAACTGGAGCGGCTCGTTTAAAGGATGCTGTGATAAGGGGACAGGTTCCTCCAGCCAGCCTTTGATAAAAAGATCCATATCCCCCAGGACGTTGACCTCCCCGCTCCCCGAGAAAACGGCCTGCCATTTTCCGGTATGAGTGTCTCCGGGGTCCGAGAGGACAGCCATGCTGTAGTTTTCATGGTTGTTTACCGTTATTCTCTCTATTTCGCCGGGTCGGCTCCCCGGCGGGACAATGGACAACTCGCATTTTCCCGCAGCCAGGTTAACGGCAACTAGATTAACCTGCCGGATATAATCTTCTACCTGGAATTCGAACGCCTGTGGCGAACCTTCCTGGAGATGAAATGTCCGGTTCACCAGGCTCCTGCGGTTTTTCAAATGTCCCAAAAGCTTGAAGAAGGAAACCACAAGTTCACCCGGCTCTTCCAAAAGATAGGAGTCCCCTTTTGTGTCCAGGGAGATCTTTTGCGTCAGCTCCGGGTTTATCTCATCGCTAAAGGCAACCGTGTAAATCGGTATGCCGGAGAGCGCATAGTCTTCGACTAATTTCCAAAGGGAATCCATATATGATCCCATAAACGCAGGGTTATTTTGCGTGAGCGCAGGGTCGGGGCTCGGTTCCCCATCCGTAAGGAGCACTGCCAGCTGGCGGGCGTTCCCGGTTCCGGCTGCTTGAAATTGTTGAAACTGCCCGCGGGCCGCTTCCAAAGCCTCCAAATAATCCGTGTATCCCCGGGGTTGAAGTTCAGCAGAGAGCTTCTCCTTGATCTGTTCTTTTCTGGAGGTGCTTTCGATCCGCTCCAGGGGAAATACAACTCTGGCATCATGGTCAAAGGTGATCACCCCCAGGAAGTCCTCGGGGCTTAGCAGATCAATAAAAATTCGGGAGGCCGTTTCCCGCAGCATTTGCGGATCTGTATTCTGCATGCTGCCGGAAGTGTCGATCACCAAAATGATGGCAAGCTTCTCCCCGGTGAGAGCTTCCTCTGCCCGGACGTCAGGGGTAGAGCAAAATAGCATGCAGGGTAAAATAATAATCGCCATGATCGCTGTGACAAATAGTTTGTATGGAATCCATCTTTTTGATGCTGCCATATTTGACGCTGCCATAGGTATTCCTCCTAAATATTCCTCCTAGAACATTTCCCCAAATGATTGAAAAATCCTGAGAAACGCCGGGCCCAACAACACTACAAACAGGGTGGGGAAGATAAAGAAAACCAGGGGGAAGAGCATCTTAATCGGAGCCTTCATAGCCGCCTCTTCAGCCCGCTGCCTGCGCTTCTGCCGCATGGTGGAGGCCTGGATACGCAATGTCTTCGCGATATTGCTGCCAAGCTGTTCGGATTGAATTACAGCGCTGATGAAACTGCTCAAATCGGGAACCCCTGTACGCTTTACAATCCCGCGCAGCGATTCCTCATGGGTCCTCCCCAGGCGCATCTCTTCCAGTGCACGTGCAAATTCTTTGCCGAGGGCGCCCGTTTCCTGTTCCGCAACTCTTTTTAAGGACATGGTAAAGCTTAAGCCGGCCTCCACGCTGACCAGCAGCAGGTCGAGAACATCCGGCAGGGCTTTTTGTATCTCTTTTTGCCGCTTTTGGGCCTGCGTGTTGAGAATATTGTAGGGCAGCATCCCCCCGATAATGACCGCCAGCGCTGTTATTAAAAAAAAGTTCTGCCCCTCCAAGTTTCTCAACCAGGAAAAGGCCAGGGCTAAAAGGAGAAAAACCAGCACCATCGCCGCCTGCAGCGAAACAAAACCGTTAAATGATATATTCCACGGGTTGCCGGAATAGGAGATTTTTCTTTCAATACTATTGCGGAATTCCCGCGGGGTAACGCTCCCCAAAACCCCGCTGATCTTTTTAAAACCTGGCCGGATCAGCCTTTCAAAGAAGGGTTTTTTTAGTTCATCTTCCTCATTGTCGCCCGTATCCATTTTTTTAACTTCCAGTAGCCGCTCCGCAAGCTGCCGCTTGCTGTTGAAAAATACTTCAGAAACAGCAACGACCAGCAAAACGACAGTGGAAAAGGTTAGCAAATATATTACCGGGGATAACATTTTTACACCCTCTTTAACGTTCAATAATTCCGGAATCCAAATGACTATATCCGGTGCAAATCTCAGGCGCGCCCAGGGCGACATAAATCGGATCGTTATCGCGCACGGTGAAACCTACATACCGGGTCCGGTCCGAAGCCTAGACTCGATCGTATGATCTTCGAATACATTACCCGACGATCTGCATAACCACTGCAAAGCCAAGCATGAGCAGCCCCAGGGTTTCCTGCACGAGCGTTAACATATAGTCAGGGTTCATGATCGCTAAAAAAGCGGCAACAGCAAAGGGTAATAATACAATAATGATCGCGGACAATTTGCCCTGAGCCGTGAGGGTTTTAATCTCCCCCTGGATTCTGACACGTTCCCGTATGGTGTGCGCGATATTATCCAGGATCTCGGCAAGGTTGCCGCCGACCTGTTTCTGGATGAGCAGTGCGGTTATGACAAGATTAAGATCGTCGCTGTCGATCCTCTCCCCAAGGTTATGCAGCACTTCCTCAAGCTGTTTGCCCATACGGTTTTCCAGGATTACCCGACCAAATTCCTCGCCGATCGGGGGGGGCATCTCCCGCTGGACTACAGCCATGGCCTGTGGAAAACTAAAGCCTGACCTGAGGCCGCTGGAAACGATGGAGAGCGCTTCCGGAAGCTGGCGTGTAAAAGCGGCAGTCCTGCTGTTTTTTTTAAGATCGACAATGATTCCGGGGAGCTTTAACCCTGCCAGCCCGGAAAGGATGGAAAACAGCAAAGATCCGCTAATAATGTAAATAAGGAAGAACATCGCCAATCCGCTAAAAAAAGTCAGCCCCGCATACTCTTCCGCGCGCATTAAGATGTGCGCCTGCAGCAGCTTTTTCTGGATTGTATGCTGATTGCCGCGCCGGGAGATCGTTTTTCCCAGCAGGCCCAAAAAACGCAACAGTTCGCCCCCGAAACCATTAGACCTGACCGTCTCCGGCTGTGCAGGGGCGGCCTCAGGCATGGTACAGGTTTTTAACCTTTCCCTGACAAGCATCTGTGAAGAAAAAATAAGCTGGTGCATCCCTGCAAACAGCAATATTACGGTTAAAAAAGCACCGCTACAGGCTACGTAAAACATCATCTTAGAACCTCCTGGTTAGAACCTTCTGAAAGCCGGCTCGGGATGTTTATCCTGAAATATTTCCATACTCAATTTCTCATTGTATGCTTTCAGCTTTTCCATACACTGGGGAATAATGCCGGTCGGCATGTGTCTTCCGCTAATAAAGCCTTTTTCATTAATACCTGACTGGTTATAAACAAAGATATCCTGCATGGTGATCGTATCGCCTTCCATCCCGACCACCTCAGTTATCTTGACTATTTTGCGGCTCCCGTCATTAAGGCGAGACTGCTGAATTATAAGGTCGATAGCCGAGGAAATCTGCTCCCGGATCGCCCGCAGGGGTAAATCCATCCCCGCCATAAGCACCATTGTCTCCAAACGTGCCAGGGCATCTCTGGGATTGTTGGCATGCAGGGTCGAGATTGATCCATCGTGTCCCGTATTCATCGCCTGAAGCATGTCAAGAGCCTCGCCCCCCCTTACCTCACCGACCACAATACGATCGGGGCGCATCCGCAGTGAGTTGATGACGAGATCCCTGATCGCAATTCTTCCCTTGCCGTCTATATTCGGGGGACGGCTTTCCAGGGTAACAACGTGCTCCTGCCAGAGCTGCAGCTCTGCCGCGTCTTCAATGGTAACGATGCGCTCCTTTTCAGGGATGAAGCTGGAAAGCACGTTTAAAGTAGTGGTTTTACCGCTGCCGGTCCCTCCGGAGACGATGATATTCGCCCGGGCGCGCACGCACCCCCTTAAAAAGTTTGCTATTTCCCTGGTCATCGTGCCAAAGCCGATCAAATCCTCTGACTTAAAGGGGTCCGTGGCAAATTTCCGGATTGTCAGAACAGGACCCCTGACGGCCAGCGGCGGGATTATTGCGTTCACCCGCGAGCCGTCCGGCAGGCGGGCGTCAACCATCGGCGAACGATCGTCGATCCTTCTTCCCAGAGGAGCAAGGATCTTCTCTATCGTATGAACAACATGGGCATTGTCCCGGAAACATACACCGGTTTTTATAATTTTTCCGTCCCGTTCAATAAAAACCTGGTCGCAGCTGTTTACCATAATCTCTGTAACGGTAGGATCGTGAATGAGCGGATCTATCGGACCGTAACCGAGGATTTCATCTGCCACATCCTCAATGACTTTTTGGCTGTCGCTTTGCGAGAGTTCCCGGCCAAACTCATTCAGGACAACTTCTAAAGTGCGGTTTATTTGCTTGTAGAGATGTTCCTTTCGAGCCGGATTCATTCTCTCCGGGAAAAATGCGCTGTCTGTCGTACCAATGACCTGTCGCAGGGTTTCACTGACAATTATGTCCAGCTCTATTTTCTTATTCATTTCCTGTTGCCACCCCGTTTTCTAATATTTTACGTGCTATGCGCTGAATGCCGCGGCTGATTCTTGCCCGGGGATTGAGCAGGACAACAGGAACGCCTTTGTTTAATGACGAAGATACCAGCCTGTGCTCCGCCGGCAGCAACCCGTAAAGGCTTTGCTCCAGAGTTGTCTCGACATCCCTGCTCTTTATCTCACCCCGCGGTTCTGCCTTGTTAAGCAGCAGTCTTATCTTATGCCTGGGATAGTTAATAGTATTTAAAGAAACCATGCAGGCCCTGGTATTGCGAATCGCAGCTAAATCCTGCGTGGTAACAAGCATGAGCAGGTCGGCTTCCTGAAAGGCAGGGCTCATTGCGTCACCGGCACTTACAGGCAGATCTATAACAACATAATCAAATCCTTCTTGCAGGATCTTGATGATTGCTTCAACATGATCGGCGCCAATGAAATTTGTCATCTGCGGCTGTACGTTGGCGGCCAGCACCTTGACGCCGGATTGATGCTCAGTGAGGTAGCCGTTTAACAGATCACTGTCAAGGTTGCGGATATCATTGACAACATCGGCAATTGTATAACGCGGAATAAGATTTAAGGCCAGAGAAATACTGCCAAAATCGAGGTCTAGATCTAACAGCGCTACCTTCTTACCTTTATGCTTCGCCAGGGAAACCGCAAGGTTTGTGGAGAAAAAGGTTTTGCCGACGCCTCCTTTGGTGCTAAATACCGTAATAACCTTTCCCCTGCGGAGGTCTTTTTCCGCTCCGGGCTTTTTCTCTCGTTGCAGCTCCCTTTTCTTCTTCTCCAGCTGAAAGCTGCGGTGGATGGCATCAACCAGTTTTGATGGTGGAAAGGGATAGACGATCGCGTCCTTTGCCCCGGCAATAATCGTTTTACGCATAGCTTCTTCATTTATTTCATCTTCAATCATGATAGTCGAAATCCAGGAGTGGGATAAAGAAAGCTGTTCCGCCAGCTTGTAACCGTCTTCCGAAAGAAGTGCATCAATGAGCATCACATCCGGATTACTTTTCTCCACCATTTCCAGCGCCTCTTCAGCACTGCCGGCTTCACCTTCCAGCTTGATAAACTCCACATTGGAAAGGGTTCCGGCGATAGCTGACCGCTTTTCCGGGTCATTTTCAACAACGAGTACTTTAATACGCTCCATGAAATCACCTCTCCCTGAACGATTCTAAGTTTTCGGGGCTATAATAATCAAGCCCTACTGTTTCTTCGTCGAGCGGCGAGCGCAGGCTCAGGTGGAAAGTCCCGTTAACATTGGCAAAGGCAAGCACTTCGGCCTGCGCCGGAGTAACCAGAAGCGTTACTGAATTTACAAGCTGCCTTTCCTCATTATCCTGCGGAAGGGTATGCTCTCCGACAGCCAGCACAGTGACATTTTGAACCACGGTGTAAACGATGGGGACTTCTTTGATGTCAGTATCGTCATAGGAAACCAGAACATCAACCTTATCCCCCGCCGAAATATAACCGGCAACCCCGATTTCCTCGCTGTTTATGGGGATAGAAAACCCCCTGAGTTTTTCCGGCACACGGTAAGACAGCCCGGCCCGCCTGACGTCCGTAGCAACCCGGCTTTTCAGGACCTGCTCTCCTTTAATAATATCCGCCCTGGAGATGCCGCCGACAGCCTCGTCCAAACTCGTCAGGGCCTCCGGATGCAGAGTATCTTCCGGGACAGAAGTAATTGTGAGCATCTCCGATGTTATTCTGCTGTGCTGCGGTATTGTAATACCGGCGACCACCACGTCTGTTTGTGGGACGGGCGGCAGCGTTGAAGCCGCAGCAGGGTTTTTAAGATACTGGTTTAACGCTAAAACTGTAATAAGTCCCATAATCACCGCCAATAACAAAAGCTTTCTACCGGATTTCAAAAGAATACCCGCCCCTTTCAATTGAGCTTTACTCCACTAGCACAAGGTTGTAAACACCAAAGTCATTTTCATCAGCAGGATCATCGGGTGAAGAAGGCGAAGCGTTATTCGGCAAAAACCATTTAATAAACTTCCCCGTAACATTACACATATTTCCACTGCCCTCTACCCCTGTTATCTCGAAGCATGCAAAGCCGGCCACCTGTATCGAACCTCTCCCGCTTACATCTGTTATGCTGCTGTCATAAAGCGGGATTATAACAATCGTGTCATTATGGTCAAGCCTGTAACTTATCCCTTGATTTGTAGGCCCGGACATGTTTCCCGGTTCGGTGTCGATATAATCACCAATGGAGATTACTCCCTGGTAACCGTGCTTGATATTATTCCTGTAGTTGTTCGCTCCCGTACCCCCGAGAGCGATTGCGCCGAAATTACCATTGCCGATGGATCCGTCCTGCCATTTTCCAACTTTGAGCAGGACCTCTTCGCCGTAACTATAATCTTCTCCGGGAGGCGGCATAGGTACGATAAAGGGAACAATCCCGGTTACCGCCCTGGCCGGCTTGATCGCAGCTTTGGCCCGCGCAGATACTGACGTTGAATGAAAGCCCAGGACCTTTGCAAATGAGAAGTCAACAACCTGGCTGGCGGATACCGTGATTTCACAATTGTTGCCGGAGACAGTTACGGTAACATTCTCCGGCTCTGCCCCGTTTTTCGAAGCATATTCAAGCGCTCTCGTTTCGGCTTGAGCGGGGTTGCTTACCAGTTCCTGGGCTCCCGCCAGCGCTGCGGCATCGGCAGCGGTAACCATTTTTCTTCTGGCATAGGCGATACTCCCTACATCGGTAACCATCGCCGTTAAGCCGAGCAAAAATACCATTGCGGCGGCGATAATTACAAGGACACCCCCATTTTCATCGGTTAGCAGCAAATTAAACTTTTTCTTCATTACACAGTCATCCTTTTTGCTTGCCGGGCCATGATCAAACTCAATCATGTGACCGGCAGGATTTTCGTGCCGTCCTCATCGCCCCCGGGGATAAGGGCAAGGTCCGCCGTCGAAATTAAGGCAGAGGCGGCCTGCCCAACCTCGAGGCGCATTGACGCGGTGGAGACCAGCGGAAAGACATCTCCGACCATTCTATCCAGAATGGGAACAATTACATCCACAGATGCATTAACCGTGACTTCTATTTCTTCGCCAACGATACGGTTTGAAGGGCCGGGGGTGATGGAGATAGAATCGGAAGAAACATTGAGAAATGGCGTAGAAGCCACACAATCTAAAACCATGCTCTTAACATCGTCATCTGATTTTCCGACCGCAGCAAGGCGCGCTCCATCCCTGACTGCATGTGAAATAGTAAGCTGGCCATTAAAGATCAAACCAAACTGAAGTATGCCGAAAAGCAGCGGGGGCAGGACAAATATTAATAAGAGCGCAAACTCAACCAGAGACTGCCCCTTTTCCGTTTTTTTCATAAACTTCAGCAGCTTAACCATGCTCTCACACTCCTAACCTGGACATAGCCGGCGGCAACAGGCTTGCCCCGCCTGCTTGCAGGCAACGGCAGCACGTTGCCGGAATAATTTAAAACAGGCTGTATAAAACGGGCTGTGCAGCTCCGCTTAAGGCGATAATTGTTCCTGCTGCTATGGCTACACCGTAAGGCAAATAGACCTTTTCCGCTGAATGCGTCTCAAAAGAAGATGATAATAATAATGATAGCTGATTAAGATAAGGGTTTCTGAATCTAAAATAAAGTAAAGCAAGCAAGGGAACGGCAACAAAGGCCAGTATTTTCTTTAATATTCTTAAAAACTGCCGGTTATAAATTAGATAGATAACAGCAAGAATTCCCCCGCAAAAAGCGGTAAATACCGCGGCATAAAAAACAAACTGCAATCCTTTTAAAGCGCCGATAGCCCCCAGGAGTTTTACATCGCCCCCTCCCATGCCGCCGAGCATAAAGGGGATGAAAAAAATGGCTAACCCTAATAGCAGGCCGTAAACGCTGAACAAAAAACCTTCCGGCCCGCCCGTAATTGTATGAGCCAGCAAACCCCAGAGCATTACCGGAAACGTCAGGAAGTTGGGGATTTTTTTCCTGGTAAGGTCAAAAAAAAGCGCTGCCAGCAGCAGGGCAAGCAATATATAATCGTTATACTGTAAAGGCAGTTGTAAAATCATAAGAACGCTCCTGCTAATTCAAGTAATCGGGGGAGAAAACACCCCGGAGATACTGCTCCCGCGATGAAGAGGCCTTTTGTATCTTCATTACGTTTTATGGCCAGTTCAGAGCCTCGTGATTGATAAATGTATTAAATAAAGCCAGCACTTGCCCCCCCAGCTGCCTCAGGGCAAAAGAGACAATCAGGACAACGAAGGCAATAATCAGGGAATATTCCATCAGACCCTGTCCCTCATCCAAATACAACTTTTTTATGTAAACAGTCATAGCTTATCCTCTTTTTGCTGAAGATTTTTTGTTACCTGCCCCCTGGGAAACAGGGGGCAGGTAACAAAAGCTTATCTTTAAGAATTTAGCTATACTAATCTACTTCGCACGCTCCCGTCTAATCCTTTGTAATTTCTCAAAAACTATTAATTTCATCACCCAATAGTTCCTAGCACCCCAATAACCGCCACCGCAATCAACACCAGGATCAAGGCGTATTCCGCCAGGCCCTGTCCTTCCTCGTCCCTGACCAATCTGGAAATCATTTTCAGCATTTCTTTTACCTCCTTAATTCTTATTGTTCATTGACAAAACAAGCGAGAAAATAACCCTCCATTAAAACCTGCCCTTGCTTTAATAACCTGCTTTTTCCCCCACGCTACACCTCCTTAAAGTGGTTTTCTAACTGGAGTAAGTTTATTAGTCCATTGAGGAACACTCATTATCCGGACACAGAATCAGGTGAAACAAACCCCTGTAACAGGCCCCCACCAGCGCTTCGGCCTCCTCGGGGTAAACAGCTAGCGTTACCGCAGTTTGATGCTCTCCGGTTTCTTCTTCCGCCTCCCCGGAAGAGAGCACGAGGGCATTTTTTGCGGCGGTGTAGACCGGGGGCGGTTCACCGTTGCCGCGGTCAATCGCAACAAGCACGTCCACCCGGGCGCCGCAGCTCATATACCTGGACAAACCGGATAATTTATTTACCGGGATGGATATGCCGCGCATCTTCTTGGGAATCAGGCTGGAGAGGTTTCTTTCCGGATTTGTTTCCGCTAGAGGCGGGTCAACTTCATTTTCCCGCTGCTCATCCCGAACCTCATTTTTAACCTCATCTGCAACCTCTTCTTCAACCTCCGGCTCCTCTTCAGCTTCCCGGACCGGAAGGGGTTCCACCAAAGTTGCGCTATGCGGTCAACAGTATCTTCACGGGGATAGATCGCTATGTTGCCTTCCCCGAAAGAAGCCGGAGACAGCGGAGGAGATGCTGGAGGACTGCTCGCCGGCGGAAATATCCCTCCGGACAGCGGAACTAATGAGCACCAATCTGTTTTCCCTGTTACCCTGCCTGTCAAACTCACTTCTGCTTTGGCTGAAATATTCTTTTCCTTCCGTTTTAACCGGATGATCTGTTTCCACTTCAGCCGGCTCATTTGGATCAACTGCGTTATTTAGATTAGCTTCTGGATTAACTTCTTCTTCTGGATCAACTGCTTCATCTGTCTCATCAATGTCATTAGCATCATAAGTATTATCAATATCATCAATATCATCAATATCATCAATATCATCTATTTGATCAGTATCATCAGTATCATCTGTTACATCCAGATAATCTGTATCATCGTCTATTGCCCCCGAATAACTTGTTTCCTCTGTATAACTTGTTTTATACATATAATTTGTTTCATTTAATACATCAGCTTCATCCATATCATCTGTTCCATCTGTTTCATAGGCTTCGTATGTTTCATAAGCTTCATCTATCTCGCCCATTTCATCCAGATCTTCCAGATCATCCAGATCCTCAAGATCTTTTTTTTCTTTTATTTCCCCGATCATTTCATCTGATCCGGCCACCCCATCATCTTCATGTAAATATTTCGCCTCTTCAGCAAGCGGCTCCACTGGCGGCTCTTTTTCCTCCACTTCTTCCTGTTCGCGGGGTTGCTGTGCCTGGTATTTCTCCTGTAAGCCTTCAATGCAGTCCGCCTCACCGCAAGCCCTCAACTTATCAATACATCTGGGGGTTGTCCCCGTGTATTTATGCTCGCCCTGGACCATCCCGCTCTCGTTCAGACCGTCCTGCTGAAAGACAAAGATATCCTGCAGGGTTATATGGTCTTTCTCCATTCCCACCACTTCGCTAATCCTGGTTATTTTGCGCGTCCCGTCGCTGAAACGGGACTGCTGGATAATCAGCTCTATGGCAGAACTTATCTGCTCTCTGACAGCGGGCAGGGGAAGGTCCATACCGGCCATCAGCACCATGGTTTCCATACGAGTCAGCGCCTCACGGGGATTATTTGCGTGCAGGGTGGATATAGAACCATCGTGTCCTGTATTCATGGCCTGCAGCATGTCAAGCGTTTCAGCCCCTCTGACCTCTCCGACCACGATGCGATCCGGCCTCATGCGCAGGGAATTGATCACCAGTTCCCTAATCGTATACTGTCCCCTGCCTTCAATGTTGGCCGGGCGGCTCTCCAGGGTAACGACGTGATCCTGCTGTAGTTGTAGCTCGGCTGTATCTTCGATAGTAATTATCCTTTCGTGATCGGGTATGAAACTTGAAAGCACATTCAGGGTGGTCGTCTTACCGCTGCCGGTCCCGCCGGAGACGATAATATTGACGCGCGACCTCACGCAGGCCTTGAGAAACATAACCATCTCCTCTGTCATCGTTCCCAGTTCTAATAAGTCTTCCACGGTAAAGGGATCAGCAGCAAATTTTCGGATCGTCAGTGACGGCCCCTTGAGGGCCAGGGGCGGAATAATGGCATTTACGCGTGAGCCGTCCGGCAAGCGGGCATCTACCGTCGGTGAACTCTCGTCAATCCTCCTGCCCAAGGGGGTGATGATTTTATTAATAACGTGTAGAACATGCTCGTTATTCCGGAAAGTAACCTCCGTCTTGGCAATTCTGCCGTCCCGCTCCACATAGACATTATCATAGCCGTTCACCATAATTTCAGTAACGGCAGGATCATCGAGCAGCGAATTTATCGGGCCATAACCAAATATCTCATCGCAGACGTATTGAATTACTTTTTGCTTGTCGCTCTGTGAAAGATGAAGGCTGCTCTCTTCCAGTACCGCTACCAGTGTATCGTAAATCTGCTCCGTGAACTGCCTCATTTGGAATGAGTCGAGCTTTTCTAGCACCAGCTTATCGTCTACTGAATCTATAACCTTTGTTAAGGTTTTGGATGCAATCTCTTCCAGCTCTTTTTTCCTGTCTGTGATATTATTTGATGAGGGTTCCCTGCTAAGCAGCTGCGGTCTCTTCCCATTGAACCTTAATTGCTGTTTTGGAAACATTTTTATCCCACCCTTATTCTGAGAAATCAGGAAAACAAATACCCGGCGCCGGCGCCGGGATGCACGAATAAGGATTATAAAAATCCCGTCTTCGGCAACCTGGCAATCATGGCCCACTAAGATCATGCTAAGATCATGTTACTGAAGGCTTTAGACCCATGGCTTTGCGTCCCTGCCTTTCGACAGGTTTGCCTTTATCGGTCAGGAAAATGTCTCCTCACCTGATAATTAAATCATGGTTTTTAAATGAGTTTGTATAGTATTTTGATTCGGGAGTATTTCTGTAAAAGATCTGATTAGACATCTCCAACGCACTGAGATAGCACTCCCTAACGTCAATCTCCGCAAGTTCCAGCAGCGTTGTCTTGATCGCCAGCTGCTCCCAGTCACCCGATTCATAAGCTAAGATCAGTTCATAAACATCCTTGAATCTGCTTTTGCCGCCCAGCAGCGCAAGTTTGATATCATCGGATATTGGAAGCTCTGCTAATATGTCGGGCAGAGGCCGGTCGAGAAAAGCGTCGATGAGAGAAAACATACCCATCAGGAAAAGATCCGGGCTGCGGTCCTTCAGGCCAACTCTGGGTGCAATCAGCTCACAAAACCTTGCCCTGCAGATCGCCGTGATAATAAGCTCGTCCGGCTTGTTATCGCCTATGCCTCTTAAAGCAATAAGGGAAAGCCATTTACTGAGTTCTTTCTGTCCTAAAAGAACAAGCGCCTGCTTAATGGAGCGGATTTCATTCCTGAAACCAAAGGATAACGAGTTGATAAACTTGAGCAACTTGTATGAAAGAGAAACATCCATTTTTATATAGTCTTCAATCCGGTCAAAATCCAGATCCTGCTTGTTGACTTCCTGCAGTATTTTCAGGTAGATGAGCTTGAAGCTGGGGATATCTTTTCCGCTAAGAATAAGGGGTTTGCTGAAAAAATACCCCTGGAAGTAAGAATAACCCATCTCCAATGCTTGATTAAATTCATCCCTGGTCTCCACTTTTTGCGCCAGAAAATGTATTTTATGTTTGCCAACCCTCTGAACGATCGCTTCTCTTTCTTTCTTTTGGGTTTTCAAAAAATCCACTTTGATAATATCAACCAGATCTATCAGCGGCAATAATTTGTTATTGTAGCTAAAATCGTCCAGCGCCAGATAGTAGCCCAGCTCCTTCAACTTTCTGCAGGCGTTTAAAGTTTTTTCGTCCAGCTCAATATCCTGCAGGATCTCTATAACAATGGCCTCATTGGGTAGAAGGGTGGCCACATCATTTTCCAGCAGGTTTTTGGTAAAATTTATGAAAGCCTTTTTGCCCCTGGTAAGCGTTTCCAGACCAATAAGCAGAAAGCTGTTGGTAATAACCTCAAAAGAAGCCTGGTCTCCGTTTAAAGTGGAATAAAATTTGTTAACCCCGGAACGATACAGGAGCTCGTAGGCAAACACTTCCTGATTTCGATTAAAGATTGGCTGTCTGGCCACATATATCTCCATATCCATGGGTTTAATCCCCTCTTCCTTTCTCTTCTTTCTCCTTACAAGTCTCTTACACGGGCCTTCTACAGGCTTCTTGCAGGGCAAGATAATTTAACGTCCTACAAGTTCCTCCTCCCAGATAACAGAGAGGCGGGAGCCTTTATAACGTACCTTCAGGGGGATATCCTCATAGTTTTGTGCTAAATGACTTGCCTGCGGCAGAGAGCCGAAGTATTTCATATTTCCGCTGTGGATATCCATAGTGGGGTCGGCGGGAACCCAGCCGCTCCCGTCGAGGAAAAATTCAACCCAGCTGTGCCGGTAACCCTGCAGAGGGAACCTCTCCCCGGGGGAAAGGTTCCAGATGTCTCCCGTACCTTTGGGGTCACAGTAGCCGTTTATCACCCTGGCCGGGATCCCTGACGCGCGGCAGAGCGCGGCAAAAAGGGAAGCATAGTCCTCACATACCCCTGAACCGTTGCGTAAAGCTGTTAGCGCCCCCCCATTGCGTGAGCTTGAATTGAGATCGTATTTCAAATATGTAATGACAAAGCTGCAAATGGCACGCGCCTTTTCAAGATCTGTTTTACACGCTGACGTAAGCTCGCGCGCTTTTCTTACAATATCGGGATGGTTGCTCTCAATTTTTTCGGAAGCTCCCAGGAAATTTTGAGGAAATAGGTTGTTATGATAATTGTTTGCCATCAATTGTTTCAGGTTTAACGGGTAAACATTCAAGAAGTATTCCAGGGTTATCGTATCACCGGCCCCTGGACGCAGTGAATCCAGCTGAAAAACAGCAATGCGGTTGTTATTGCTCAGCCGCTTAACTTCAACCGGTTTGTGACTGAAGGTTTCTTTGGCGACTTCCTGGTATGGGGAGTCAAGCTCGGCCAGCAGGGGGATTTCCAGCCGGATGTTTGAGGCTGTATCGCTGCCTTTGTTTTTTACCACGATGTTCACGCGCAGACTTCTGCCGTAAGCATGGCCGGAAGAATACGTTTTGACTGCAGGGTACGGCAGGGCACCGGCAGCATCAGGAAGAACGTTATCCGCTTCTGATCCGAAAATCTCGGAAGGATCTTCTTTAGGATCTTCTTTCCCCGCTGTTGCAGCCGGGGTAAAAGAATCATCTTTCCCCGTCGCTGCAAGCGTGGCCTGCGGAGGTTCATACCGGTACACATTATCCTTGCCAACCTGAACTTTTTCCTGGGAATAAGGATTGAAAAAAGTTAAAACCAGCAGCAGGATAAAAATAATAATTAGGGCAATAACAAGTAATTTTTCGGTCAGTATTTCTGATTTGCCATTCATGCCTGTCCCCCCGGGAGGGACCGACAAACCGAAAAACCCCGGCCAGGCCGGGGATCAGGGGATTAAAGTACTAATATAGTACATTATAGGAGAAAAAGACAAAATCCCTGTCTTCGGCAACCTGGCGATCTTAGCCCCTCATTACAGAGCTTTAGACCCATGGCTTTGCGCCCCACCCTTTCGGGATGGTTTGCCTTTGTCGGTCAGGATGTAAAATCCTTCCCTTAATTATTGGTAATTTTTTCTTCTTAATTCTTTATATCATAACTTAAATAAAAAGTAAATACCAAATATAAATATTTTTTGTGCTCAGGAGATAATTTTTTTAATTTTTCTGTAGATATATGCTATTCGATGTATTTGCGCCTTGCCTGGCACCTCCCAGTGGCAGGTCTATTTTTAATGCAATCTCTGCCAATTCAGGGTCAAACTGGGTTCCCGCACAGCGTTTCAACTCCTCCCTGACCTGGGAAAGGGACTTTGCCCGGGCATAAGGGCGATCAGTGAGCATAGCGTCAACTGCATCCGCGACCGCAATTATCCTTGAGCCCAGTGGAATCTGCAAACCGCTAATCCCGTCGGGATAGCCTGTCCCGTCGTATTTTTCATGGTGATGCCTGACAATGGGTACAGCATCTTTGAGAAACTCTACCGGGGAGATGATCTCGGCTCCGATGGCAGGGTGCTGTTTGACAATCTTGAACTCTTCAAAGGTCAGGCCGGAGGTTTTCCTGAGGATCTGCTCGGGTATGCCAATCTTTCCGATATCATGCAATATTGCCGCCTGCTGCAGCAAGTCCAGTTCTTTTGGTGCAAGCTTTAGCTCTTCCCCCAGTAAGACGGAGTACCTGGCCACTCTCTCCTGGTGGCCTTTGGTATAGGAATCCTTGGCATCGATCGCCGCTACCAGGGAGCGTACCGTCTCCAGATAGTGTTTCTGGATGTTGTTGTAGGCATGCTCGATCTCGCCCCTCAGCGTCTCGTTGGTTACCTGTAGTTCGCTCAGCCGGTTTTTGATCGCCGTGGATGATTTCCGGCGGGAGAGGCCTTTTTCAACAACCTCTTTCACGGCGCTTATTTCAAACGGCTTGATCAGATAATCCAGCGCGCCGTTGCGCAGGGCATTGGTCGCCGTATCCACGGACGCATAGGCGGTAATCATTACCACCTCTGTTTCCGGGGCCTTTTTTTTCACCTCCGCCAAAAGCTCAATTCCGCTGATATCGGGCATTCTGATATCGAGTATTACAAGATCAAATTCGGAGTTGTCCAGGTAATCAAGGGCCTGGTTACCGTTGCCCGCGGTAACGACATCATAGTCGTCCCGCAAAATCATACGCAACGCTTCTCTGGGGCCAAGTTCATCATCGACAACAAGTATCCTGGGTGCATTACTCACCTTTTTCTCCTCCTTCTTCAATAATTATCGGCAAAAATACCTCAATTTCAAGGTGTTTATTTTTCCTGCACTGCGCCTTGATCCGCCCCCCGTGGTCTTCGATTATTTTCCTGCTCACCGGCAGCCCCAGGGAGAGATATCCATTCAGGCGCATACTCAAGGGATCGAACAGCTTTCCCAAATCATCCTGCGCAACCGTGGTCTGAAAATCGCAGAACCCGATGCGGACCCCACCGTTCGTAAAGAGATTTTCCTCAAAGGAAGTATTGATCCGAATTGTTCCACCCTTTTCCAGTGCTTTGAAGGAATGTCGAAAAAGGTATGAAAATGCCCTGGCCAAAAGGGTTTTATCGGCCATGATGCTTAGACGTTCCCTGCAGTATGACGTCTCCACTGTGGTCTCCTGCCCTAGCCCCTGCTCTTGCAGCAGCAGGAGCCCCAGGTCCAAAATCTCATGAATATCGGCAACCGTATATTTGTATGAAAGGGGCGAAGAAAAGGCAATGAGCTGCTCCACCAGCTCATTTAACCGCTTAACCTCCTGGCGAACGGTATAGGTAAAATATTCGCGGAAAGAGCTGTCATCATATTTCTCCCTTAAAAGTTCAGAAAAAGTCTGAATGGCAACCATGGGGTTTTTTATTTCATGCGCAAGCTGGCTGACAAATTTGTTGAGCACATCCAGCTGGTCGGATTGACGGCGTTCCAACTCAAGCTGTTTCCTTTCCGAGATATCATCAAAGATCATCACACTTCCCAGAACACCCCCCGCGGAATCGAGCAGCTGGAAAGTGCTTATTTCCAGGGGAACACGCCCCTTTGCCAGTGTATACTCCTCCTTTAAAATCTCCTTCCCCGTTGTTAAAGTTTCGTAAAGTAAATCTCCCAGAGGGCTGGGCAACAGACGCAGGTCTTTGCCCATCGTTTCTTCCCGGCAAATCTGGAGGAGAGCACTCGCACGGGAATTAAAAGTAATAACCCGGTTTTCGCTGTTTATAGCTACAACCCCGCTGTTCATGCGCTGCAGGATATTTTCAAAATATGCTTTCTGGTTAATTACCTGGTGGTGGAGATCAATATCCCGCAGAGCCAGTGCAACATTTCCGCAGAGGATATACAGTATCTCCAGCTCCGCAGCGAAAAAGGGGGCGCCGGTTACTTTGGGGCCCAGGTTTAAAGCCCCGAGCAGCTCACCGTGGGCGATAAGCGGAATAGAGACCTCCCCCTGGAGCATCAGCAGCTCCTGGAGCGCTTCGGCAGAGAGGTAATCTGCGGCATCAGATGTTTCAGCAGCGATAAAAATTCGGCCTTCATCAGTTAACCAGGAGATTAATCCCGAAGATGGGCTGAAGCTTAAATCCGAGCAATAATGCGGGTCCAAACCCCTCTGCGCAAAGACAACATAATTGCCCTGGCCCTGGCCCCGGCCGCTGTTGTCTTTTAACAGGATGGAAATTTTTGCTGCGGAAACGAGCCCAACAACGGAATCCATAAATAGTTCCAGCAGGCGCTCACTATTAAAATTATTGCCCAGGGCCCTGGAAAAATCGCAGAGAATGCGCTCCTCCTGATTTACATATGACAACGGGCGGTAGCGATGCCTTTCACGGAAATATTCCCCAGGGTTAGTGGAAAAGGCCTTTTTCTGCAGATCCTGAGCGTTATAGCTTAGCTGAGCCCTTTCCCAGGCTTTATCGAGTATTTTCTTTACCTGGCCGGCATTACAGGATAAAGGGATAAAGTCGAAAAAACAGTTTTCAGGCAGCGCAGCCTGCCCCTGCTCTCCAACTGCCAGGTAAATTAAATCGGGACGCACCCGATGAGCGTTTTCTACCCAGGGGAGGGCTTTCTTACTTGAAAGATCGACTATAACAATTCCTGCAGGGATTTTTTTGATTAAGCGCAGCGCTGACGCATATTCCCTTTCCAGCAAAGAATAGTCCTCCGGAAGATAGTTTTTTATTGTACCGATAAGCTTGCTATTGCTGAATGACGCTAACAGAACCAGTCTCAACCTCTTCTCCCCCTCAATAGCCGGCAGCAGGAAGGTAGATTTCAAAAACAGTACCGGTGTTGTT
The DNA here is from genome assembly GCA_050948825.1 of Dethiobacteria bacterium. GTDB lineage: Bacteria > Bacillota > Dethiobacteria > DTU022 > UBA8154 > DUQX01. Next base: position 65,910 of record JBMNEO010000001.1, read on the forward strand.
GCTGAAAAACTGCACACTCCCACCGTGATCTGTAATAATTCTGTGGCTGATACTTAAACCCATCCCTACCCCATCAGGCTTGGTTGTATAAAATGGATCAAAAATTCGATTACTCTGTTCAGGTGCAATTCCGGTCCCCGTATCTTTAATCATAATCTTTAATTTACCCGTTGCAGCGCTATCCGGAGAACCCCCGGCAGAGGAAGAAAGGCTTTTCCCTGCGGGCACTCTCTCCGGCAGTGGGCATACATCGACCCACAGTTCTCCCCCGCCAGGCATTGCCTGAACCGCATTTACGCAAATATTAAAGAGCGCCTGTTTCATCTGCTCCCGATCTGCCTTTACAACCAGGGCATCACCGTGACAGTTTTTGTGCAGCAGGATTTTCTGTGAGTCTATGCGGGGAAATAAAAGCAAAAGGACCTCCTCCATTAATTCCCAAATATCAACTTTTTCTAAATAGGGCCGATTGTCCCTGGAAAAGTTTAACAACTCCATGATAAGTTTGTTAATGCGACTTATTTCCCCGGTAACAATCTGGGAAAAAGTGTGACGGAACTCGTAGTCATCGTATTTTTCAGGCAGAAGCTCTGCAAACGTTTTAATGGAAACCAACGGGTTTTTTATTTCATGCGCTATCCCCGCAGCCAGTTTCCCCAGGGAGGCCAGCTTCTCGGTCCGGTTTTTCTCGCGTTCCAGCTCTTTAATCCGCGTTAAATCGCTCAAGACCATTATAACCCCTTGTTCCCCTTTTTCCAGCGACCCCACCCTGGCCGTACTGCAGCATAAATAGGACGAAGACAGATCGGAGGGCAGCTCTATTTCAACCTCGCTTTTGTTCCGGCCGCTTTTTAATGTGTGTAGAATTGTATCGGCCAACACCGGATCCAGGACTTCCTCAATGCCCCTGCCCAGCACATCTTTGTCCGGATGAATGCCCGTAAGCTTCTTCGCCGAACTGTTAAAGGTAGTTATTCGCCCCTGTGCATCCACGGCAATTAGTCCGTTGCCCATGTTTTTTAGAATATTTTCCAGGTATTGTTTAATATCCAGGATCTCGTTATACAACTGGGCATTTTTTAAGGCAACGGCTACATGCAAAGCCAGTGCGGAAAACAAATGCACATCTTCCCTGGAATAGGGATCCCCGGATTGCTTGTAACCAAGAAACAAAATCCCCTCCAACCTTCCTTCCATTAATACCGGGACTGCAGCTTCAGCACCCAGCTTTTTCATTTCTGCAGAGAGCAGTTCCCGTTTTTCGGCATCCCTCATCCCATTTAAATCGGTAAGCAGCATGATTGAAGCCTTTTCCCGCAGGTAATTCACTAAAGGATTACTGCTCCGTAGAAAGCGGTCAGCCTGCACAGGCGGAGAGTAGAGCAAATATTCCTCGGCTGCAAGGGTAAATGAACCATCCCCTTCTTTGAGAAAAAAAACGGCGCTTTCAATAGAGATCGTGTTTACCATTTTATCAACCAGGAAATAAAGGAGTTTGTCCATGTTTAATATAGAAATCATCGACTTGTTTTCTTCAAGCATAATATCGTGATAATCATCTCGACCGCGAAAAAAAACAAGATTAACCAGGAACTGAATCTGGTCTTTTACAGGCTGGTAAAAGAGCGCGGTCAGGATTATCGGCAGGATGATAAAATAGAGAATATTTGCTTCAACAAAACCCCGTGAATTTTTTTCCGCAACCAGCAATAATGATATAAAAACACCCGCAAAAAGCACTATCGTAAATATATTGGCGACAACTTTGCGCAGCGCCAGGCGGATATCCATTAACCTGAACTTCACAATAGCATAAGAAATAGAAGCAATCATAATCAAAGTAAAAACGGGCCCAAACGGGCGCAGGTCGATTGCTTTTACACCCAGCAGGGGGAGAAAAATGTTGGAAAGCGAACCCATCACAAAGGAAACCAGGATACCGCCGATAAAAAACCGGTACTGATAGCGAACCAGGCCTCTGGAAAAAAGGATCTTGCGGTAAAGGACGATAAAAGTATAAACACCTATTCCGCTGAATAAAATGGCATAGAGTGGAAAAAGCGGACCATAAAGCGGTTCTTTGTTTTCCAAGGGGACCGTCACACCCTTGATTATTGCGGGTGTGAAACTCGCCGTAGAGAGGATTAAGCTTAAGAAGAGCAGTAATATAACGCTTTTGTAAGGGTATTTGATATCATCCTCAAAACAAAAAACCAGGGCAAATATAAACCATGGAGTCGTTGCGGCCACAGCGTGCGAAATCCTGATTGCAAGCAAAAGGTCCTCATAATCGTTAAAAAAAAGAACCGTCATAACAGTAATGGTCCAAATGCAGGCGTTCAGGGTAAAGCCCAGGAACAAACGGTTAAGGCGCGATATGGGGTTCTTCCGGAAAACAAAAATGCCTAAAAAAAGGTTGGCCGCTGCCGCAAAACCAAGAAGCCATTTTGCAAAAATAATTAAGTCCATTGCGCACTCACCTTTATGGCCCGGTAACAACCAGCGATGCGTTGCAGCCCCCAATACCGTGCAAATTAACCAGGGCAGTATCGACTCTGGCCACACGGCCTCTGTTGGGGACATAATCCAGATCGCAATGCGGATCGGGATACTGGTAGTTCACCGTTGGGGGAATAAATTTATTACCTATTATCTGAGCTGTTGCTATTACCTGTAACGGCCCCGAGGCAGCAAGCGGATTGCCGATCATTGATTTGATTGAACTTACCGGCATGTTATAAGCATAATCTCCAAAAACCTCTTTAATTGCTTGCGTCTCTATTTTATCAATGAACCTGTCTCCAGGAGCATGGGCAGAGATATAATCTATATCCGCCAGTGCCAGCTTTGCCTTTTTTAACGATTCTTGCAATGATGATACTATTGATGATTTTAGACTTTTTGGCGAGGTTGCATTGGTAATCGACCACCCTGTTATCCTACCCAGGATCTTCGCCCCTCTGGCCAAAGCCTTTTCGGCATCCTCAAGCAGGAGCATCCCGCTTCCCTCGGCCAAAACGCCGCCCGCGCGCCTGGCATCAAAAGGCCTGCTGGCGATAGCAGGTTCATCGTTATAAGAACCTGGCAGGAGCCCTGTAGAGCAAAAACAGGCAAGGACGAACGGGGTTATCGGGGCATCGCCTCCACCGGCCAGAGCCACCTCTGTATTCCCCTGAAGAATGGATTCAACGGCATAGATAATGCTGAAGATCCCGGAAGGGCAGCCTGTAGATACCGTAACCACCTGACCCGAGCACTTAAACTCGGTTGCAAGCGCGCTGGCTGCCGCATGGGGGAATGAAGAAGGGATAACAGTTGGCTTCGTGGAACCGTTAATTTTAAAAAGGTCATACTCGCTTTCCACCACCCCCATGTCCGACGTGCTGATACCTACCCAGATGCCGGACCGCAAACGGGCAAATTCCTCCTTGCTCATATTTGCATCCTGCAGCGCCATGCGTGCAGCGGTAATAATCAGATGAGTACTCCATGCCCTCCCGTTGCCAGGAAGAGGCTCGATATTTTCAATCCATTCCAGGGGAATTTCTCCGGCTATTTGCGATGAATATTCTGAAGGATCAAAACGCCTGATGCGCCGAATGCCGGATTTGCCCTCACACAGAGCATTCCAAAAATTATCTTTTCCCACCCCGTTGGGCGCTACAGATCCCAAGCCGGTAATCACCACATCAGACATTGCTTTCCCCTCCAATTACTTGAAAAATAACCCTTCCTCTTTTTCTTCAGGAGCCGGTTTTACAGCATCCAGAAACCAATCCTGGTCTCCATATACTTTTTCTATCGATAAAAGTTCAAAGCCGCACTCCTCAACCAGGGATATGAGCTCCTCCCTCTTTAAGAAATGGAAAGACTCCTGTTTTTTGATAAACATATTTAAAATTATAAAGATAAAAAGCCACGGAGCCAGGCTTAAGATCTGGCCGCTCAGGAAGAAAGGCCAATAATACGGTTTGCCCTCCTTCATTTGTTGGACATGCTCTATGAAAACCGGGAAGATCTTCGGCTGAAAAGGCGGTGTAACCAATACCAGTTTGCCACCTATTTCCAATACCCTGTGAATCTCTTTCAGCAACAAATCGGGACGTTTCACAGCATAGAGAACATTGATACAGGCTGCCCCCTGGAAAACTTCATCGCCATACGGAATAAAGCTATTAAGGTCTGCTTCCCGCAAGGTAACCCTGTGCTCCCAGTTGACGATCTTTTTGCTCTTCAGGCCTGCCCGCTGCAGCATGGCCGGTGCAAAATCTATCCCATCTGCCTTCACTTTCGGTTCCAGGCGCAGGAGATGATGAAGAAAATTTCCCGTGCCGCAGCCTGCATCGAGGATATGCCAGCCGCTTTTTGGATTAAGGCTTTTTGCCGCGGCATCCAGAAGCCGGCGGTAAGGCAATAAATGCAGCATGATATGATCGTATACCAGCGCATATATTTGCCAGAAAATCACAGAAAAGCCTTTATCAACTTCTGCCTTTTCTATCTTTATTTCTTGTATGTGGGAACCTGAAAGCGAGCTACAGCCAGCTTCACTCCATATTCACTTAATCAGGCGCTCAATGTCTACCAGGTTGATAAAAATGTCTACCAGCCAGGGGTCAAACTGTATACCCCTGTTCTTCTTCAGTTCCGCGATCGCCTCTTCGTGGGTAAGGGCCGGCCGGTAGGGACGCGGGCTTGTCATGGCTTCATAGGCATCTATAATGGAGATGATGCGGGAGTAAATATGAATGTTATTTCCTTTTAAGCCCTTGGGATAGCCGCTCCCGTCCCAGCGTTCGTGATGCTGTAATATATAATCTGCAACGGATGATATCTCCGGGTGAAATTTGGCGATGCGATAGCCGATTTCGGGGTGGGATTTCATTTCATCCCACTCACTGGAATCAAGCTCCCCATTCTTAAATATTATTTCTTTGTTTATTCCAACCTTGCCGATGTCGTGCACTCGCGATAACAGCAGGATTTTATCCATCTCTTTGACCGGTATGCCGATAGCCTGCCCCAGCAGCAGCGCCATGCACTGCAGCCGTTTTTCGTACCCTTCGCTTCTGAAATCCCTGTCCTTGAGCAAACTTAATAGAAAATCTATAATGCTCTTTTTTACTTCATCGCTGCGCTCGAATTTATTTTTATACATATTACTGTCGGCTTTTTTAAAGATTCCTTTTATTCCCCCTGATCCTGTTGAGCCCCTTATACCCCCTGAATTATAGTCCGCAGAGGCATAACCTACTGAAAGGCTGAGCGGTATGGTCTTTTCGTTTTTGTTGTACTCGTCTACTAATCTTTGGATGCGCCCAACAATCTCCTTGGCCACACTTTCACCGGTCCGGGGAAGAATAATGGCAAATTCGTCTCCTCCAACCCGCGCCACTACATCGGAAGAACGAAAAGGCTTCTTAATAATCCCGACAGCAGTTTTCAGAAGCTCATCGCCTATGCTGTGGCCCATGATATCATTGATCAGCTTCAATCCATCAACATCGCAGACAACAATGCTTATTGGATAATGACGCTTGGAATCAAGCCGCTTCATTTCCTCTTCAAAATAAAGCCGGTTATAAATCCCGGTCAGCGAATCATGCATGCCAAGATACTTCAGCTTCTCCTCGTTCTGTTTCCGTTCGGTAATGTCGCTGGCAGTAAAAAGAACGCCGTTAAAACCTTCATCGAAATTAAAAATCGGGGTTAGAACTATGTCCAGCCACCGGAACTCTCCAGAGTTATTTTGCAGGGCTACCTCTACTTTTACCGTTTCACCGCTGGCAAGCACCTGATCTCTGGCTTCCAGCAAGGGCTCCGCTTCTCGGGGATTGAGAATATCGCGGATATTTGAATTAACAAGATTTTCAGTTACTGTTCCCCAAAATGCGGCGCCGGCTTTGTTTAAGAAGATTAGCTTTCCCTCATCATCGAGAACCCAAATCAGACTGGGAATTGCATCAAGTACCCGGTTATCCCTTTCTTCTTCTGCTGCTGCTACGGCCTTCTTTTCGCCCAGTGCAGCCAGGAGGGAATCAAATAACAGCTCATCCTCCTCTTCCAGCATGGACCTGGGATCCAGCAGCACTTTCCCGTCTTTAATCCTGGGGATAACCGGATGACGGCCTTTGCTTAAAAAGCTGCTGATTTGCTTGGCGGAATACTTCGGCGAACTGAGGCAGACCTGAACGCTTTGAAACTTCTCTTCCCGGAAAGAAAGTTCCGTGAGGGAAACATTTTCGTAAGCCAGACTGATTTCATAATTCCCGTTAAGAGAGTTGCTCAATCTATCCGCCAGGGAACGGGCGCGTTTTTCAAGGTTTTCCGGCTGAACGGAGAGCATGCGCAGCAAAGGAATTTTCTGCATGGCGTTAAATGAATCGCTATAAAGCTCCAGCGTTGCCTCCAAAGCTGCGACATTCATTCTGTCAGCGGCAAACATTTTTTTCAAGGTGTCTTTTTTTATCAATGAAAGATGCTTCCTTTTTCCAACGATAATCCCTATTGGGGGCCCTCCCAGGAGCTTGTCCCCAGAAAAAATAACCAGATCATAATCCGAAACGGCCTTTTGGAGCTGCCAGCTTTCGGGAAATCCAAACAGAGCAGGATCCAGAAGCGTGGCGAAGTTCATGACTCTTACTGTGACAGGATCGTGCTCCTCGTTTAGTTCGGGCTTTTCGGCAATAGTGTGTCCCCCGGCAATACTTGCCGCGATGACTGCCCCGGAAGCATCAGTTGCATCGGCTGTATCGGTGGGACTTGTTATACCTGTGCCATTGATTGTATCGGTGGGAATGGTTGTATCTGTATCATTGATTGTACCTGTGTCATCGGCAGCATCGGCTATATGCCCTTCAGCAGCTGGATTTTTATTTTTCCCGGCACCAAAGGTAATAAAGCAGGCGGATTTTTTAATTCCCCCGTCCGCACCTTCTTTTTCATTAATGATTCTGAGCTGCGCTCCGCTCTGTTTTGCTAACGCCCTTAAAGATGGAGTAACACAGTTTAAATTGTTATTGCAATAGAATAACTCGTCTCTGGGAATAGATATCTCCTTTCCCCTTGCCAGGGCGTGAAAAACCAGGAATATGGCGGCTGAAAGATTGCTGGTCACAAGTAAATCTTCAGCCCCGGTGAGATTGGAAAAAAGCAAATTTAAACGGCTCCAATGGGGAGCAGTATAGTTCAACCCATCCATCCGTGCATGAGAACCGGCCGCTGTTTTGGAAGCTCTAATAGCCTCTTCAGCGAGGGGTGGTTCAACTCCATTAATGAACAACATTCCGGATGCATTAATAAAAGGGTGCACAAAAATCACCTTTTCCTTTAATAATGGTGGATGTCTGATGATGTTGAATAATGAATAATTAAATAATATTTCTGGTAAATTACTGGTAAATTATAGGTAATGGAGGAATTATTTTCTTTTATTCATTCTATATAAGCCCAACATTTTCCTGCAATTATTACTTATTTCATCATTAAAATCTTTTTTTTTAACAGAGATTCTGAAGTTTTTGACGATCCCTATACAACACCGTGCGACAAAGGGGACGGTTCTCGCTGTCAGCAGTTGCGACAGCGGGGACGGTGCGACAGCGGGGACGGTTCTCGCTGTCGCATTTGCGACAAAGGGGACGGTTCTCGCTGTCGCATTAAGCCAGTTTTAATAAAGAAGCGGATAGATAGCTTCAGCAATCTGTCCGAAAACTGCAGATGCATTTCCATGAAGTGCTTCTTCGACAAATACTGTAACAACCGCCCTGCTGTTTTCCAAAGGAATGATACCGGTAAACCACGAGTAGTTCAAAGGCTTTTCGTTCATAAATCTGCCTGTTTCAGCTGTGCCGGTCTTCCCTCCGAGAACAATCTTCTCGCTAAAGGCTAATTCTCCCGTTCCATACTCCACCGTGCCAAGCATCATAAAACGTATTTTGCTTGCCGTTAACGAATTCAATACTTTCTTTTTCGATGTAGTGAACAAGCTTATCTGCAAGCCCTGCCTGGATTGTATGGATTTCACCAGCCGTGGTTCAACAAGATATCCGCCATTGGCTATTACTGAAGTAAGACGCGCTATCTGCAACGGTGTAGTTTCAACCCTGCCCTGGCCTATGGCTGCCAGCGCCAGGTCTCCCAGGAAGGGCATCTCCCGCGGCGTTGGAATAATTCCCATCATCTCCCCGCCCTCTTCCGGGCTTCCAAGGGGTATGCCGGTTTCTTCTCCAAGGCCCAGCGCTGTGGCATAATTATATATTGCATCCTTCCCCAGACGAATTGCCAGGTCGATAAAGACAGTGTTACAAGAGTGAGCAAAAGCCTCTGCCAGGGTAATCTCTCCGTGAGAACCATCCTGGCACTTGAATAGCTTATCTCCTATTTCAATATATCCGGGACAGAAAAACCTTGTTCCCAGCCGTACTATTCCGGAATCCAGGGCGGCGGCGGCTACAACAATTTTAAAAACAGAACCAGGGGGATAGCTTAAAATACTGCGGTTTATAAAGGGCTGGGAGCTTAAATAATTGGTGTATTCATTTCCATCGCTTAGATACCGGGATAGCTGCGATTGAAAATAATTCGGCCTGCTTGCCATTGCCAGGATATCCCCATTGTGCGGATCCATTACGACCACAGCGCCCCGGGCAATCGTATTATCCATAATAGACTCCACTTTTGCCTGCAATCTACCGTCAATAGTGAGTGAAATGTCATAAGGGCGATGAGGGTTCCTGTTCTCCCAGAGGCGGAAACCAAGTCCTTCAACAAGGTTGTTTTTCCCATCAATGACGGCAGCGAGCATTCTGGGCGAATCACACTTCAACTCGCTGTTAAATACCAGCTCCAGGCCCACTTTCCCCTCACCATCTCCCTGCCCGATATGCCCCACAACATGCGTGGCAAGTGCCCCGTCGCCGTAGCGCCTTTGCACCTCTGTCACGATCAGGCCGCGGGCAAGGCTCTTAAAAAGTTCCTCCTCCTGGGAATTGACATCATGCAGAGCTATAAAGGGGTTCCCAGGCAACGCCGCTTGTGGAACAAATTGGGAAATCAGCTCTACTTTTTCCGGCCCGGATTTTCCCAGCAGTGTTGGGAATACTACCAGCACCTTTTCCATTTTATCATCGAGAAGTGAAATGCCATTTCGGTCGAGAATAATACCCCGGTTATAGTCCAGCGTCACGGCCTGCGCCCTCTGGCGTACAGCATCCATGGTAAGCTTGTTATGTCTGAAAAGCTGTAAGTAACCGAGGCGCATTACATACAACAGCATAATTGCTATGCAAAACAAAGCCAGGTATAGTATTCTCTGCTGCCTGATAAACCTCTGCATAAGAGCAAAGATCTCCTTTTTCCAGCTATTCTTTACCATACCTGACTTTAATATACTTCAAATATGCGACACTGGGTGTGCGACACTAGGGACGGTTCTCCCTGTCGCACGACACTGGGTGCGTGCGGCACTGTGCGACACCGGGGACGGTTCTCCCTGTCGCATTATTTTCGGGGTCTCTAAAATTAGTATAAACTATCAACTATCAAAGTAGCTGTCCTCAGTAGACATTCATAAAGGGTCACTTCACCATCAATAAATGTAAATGGCAATCTACAGAATGGTTCAACTGTCATAAAGGTACCTTTTTACTATTACCAAGGTTTTCAAAGCAGTTGTTCCTCAAGCTCTAAAAATAATATCTTTACTTATTCCTAACACAAGGGACAATTCCCGAACCGAAAACTGGGATACCCGTTTCAATTCTTTAAGAATACGGTTCCTATAGGATTTGTCTTTAGTTTTCCTTAATTCTTCAAGGCTAATGTTATGCTCTTTTAGAATCTCGGTTATTATTTTCTCTACTTTATCTTTCTCTTTAGCTGATTCAATGCTAATATTTTCGCATTCCATGAAACAATCATCGTTGCCCATCTCTGTAAATTCTCTCAGTTTCAAAACGGCATCCCCGCGGTCGCTTGAAAACAGGTGAAGTAAAAAATCTATATTCAAAAAGTCACCATGATTTGATGCTCCCAAATAATAAGAGTAACTGCTCCAGTAATAATCTTCAGGATATTCAACCAAACCAGCAGTAACCGGATTGTTATGGATGTATCTTGCACACGCCAATAGATATTGTTCCGAATCAATTACTTCACTTCGATACCGGTCTTGAAACAAATGCCCTACTCTATCATATTTTTTATTAAAGTAATAAACATAACTAACCCCAACTCGTTTCATAAAACGTTGAATTGAATCTCCAGCTTCCTTCATAAGCAGATGAACATGATTGCTCATTAAGCAATAGGCATAAATTTCATAATTATCGGCTTCCTTAAACCGCCGTAAAGTATCCAGAAATTTACTATTGTCATTCTTGTCCAGGAAGATATTCATCCGGTCTACCCCCCTGACAATGATGTGGTAAATTCCTAAATCGCTTTTTTGCCTACTATATCTAGGCAATTCATTTCACCCTTCTTTCTCCATTTAATTATCAACAAAATTTTTTCAGTTTTTTTCAGTTGTACTATAATTATCGTAATAAAGTATCAATACTTAAGCTCTTTAGAATTTTTAGTACCATCGCCTTCTACCTAATCTACCTATACAACAGGGAGAACCGCCCCCGGTGTCGCTCGGTGTCGCAGGGGTTTTAATCGTCCCCAAAGTGTATACCATGAAGGGTCATTCCAAACCGTCTTGGTGTCGCACATTTTCCCTTTATGCGACAATGAGAACCGTCCCTAGTGTCACACAGGTGTTATAATGCGACAGGGAGAACCGTCCCTAGTGTCGCCACCTAGTGTCGCAAATGCGACAGGGAGAACCGTCCCTAGTGTCGCAGTTGGCGGGCGAGGGCTTTGTAATGGTTGTGCTCCTGCAAGGTGGTGCTGAAGTAGTGCGTGCCGCTGCCGTCTTCCTTGTACACAAAATAAAGGTAGTCCACTTCGGCAGGGTAAAGGGCCGCTTCAAGCGCATCCTTTCCGGGGGACGCTATGGGCCCTGGGGGCAAGTAGGGGTAAAGGTAGGTGTTGTAAGGGGAATCAATCTCCAGGTCTTCATTTAAAAGGACAGGCTTTACTTCACCCAATACGTACTGCACAGTGGCACAAGATTGCAGTAAAGACATCCCTGGAGACTGCAGGCGATTGTGAAAAACAGCCGAGATAATGGGTCTTTCTTCCGCTACTCTCGCCTCTTTCTCCACAATAGAAGCAAGCGTAACGATTTCATGCAGCGTAAAGCCCATTTCGCCTGCACGCCGGCGATAATCCTCGTTAAATACCTCGTTAAAGCGGTGCAGCATAACTTCAATTAGTTCCCGCGCAGTAATCCCCCGGCGGACTTCAAAGGTATCGGGAAATAAATAGCCTTCCAGGTGATAATTAACACCGGCAGGAATATCATTCAGAAAACTAAAAGATGGGTCGATATTCTGCATATAATCCTGACATGCACTGATAAATGCTTCTTTGCCAACCAATCCCTCATCCTCGAGCCTGACAGCAATTTGCTCCAGCGTAAACCCTTCGGGAATGGTAAAGCGCAAACCCTCTTCCCAGAGAACGCCCTGCTGCAGGGTCTGCAAAATTTCTTCCAGGCCCATACTGGTCTTTAGCAGATACCGCCCAGCCTGAAGCGTCTGGTCATAGCCCCTGTATCTGGAGTAAAGGCGGAAGAGGATCTCGTTTTTGATCATACCTTCATTCTTAAGTATCGCTGCAATCTGAGCTGTGGAGGAGCTGTAAGGTATCACGATCTCCTTTTCTTCATATTGCAGTGAGGAGCTGACGGGTGCCAGCAGAGAATTAATGCGAAGGCAGGCCAGATAAGCTGATACCCCAAAAATCGCCAGAAAAATGCATAAAACTATACATATAGATTTAATCCTGCGCATTAACGATTCCCCCAGTACTGCCCGGCTTGCCGGCCTACCCGCTGCTTGCCCAACTTATCCAGCTTGCCCGGCTAGAGCCCCTCGTCTTCGTCCTGCAGATCGTTTTCCGCGGTAAATAATCTCTCATAGGCAATTTCGGCCACCTTTTCCCATTCTTCATCGTCCTCGATGACCTGCAACATGGTCTCGCCGTCAACGCCTTTTTCAACGCGAAAGATTACCGCATCCCCATTTACTTCTTCCGGGGAATATTCGTCCTCATCCAGCTCGCCTTCGGCATCCATTTCTTCAATCATCGCAGCGTCTTCATCGTCCAGCAATAATTCACTTTCCCCGTCTGTCCTGCCTTGATCGAAGGGCATAAGAATAGCATAATCAATTTCTTCTACATCAAAATAATCCAGGACCAGAAACTCCAGCCTTGCCCCGTCTTCATCAACCAGCGTGATGATCTCTTTACGTTCTTCCATTATTTAAATAGCATCCTTTCGTGACGGTTTACTTTGGCTTCCTGGACCTCAGGTAACTATCCAGAATAAAAACAGCCGCAAGTTTGTCAATAACCTTTTTTCTTCCCTTCCTGCTAACGTCGGCCTCAAGCAGCGTTCTGCGGGCTGCTGCAGTTGTTAGCCGTTCATCCCAGGTCAACACGGGAATATCAATTTTAGCAGCAAGGGTTTTCTGAAAAGATAATACTTCCCGGGCTTTACTGCCAACCGTTCCGTCCATATTCCGAGGTAAGCCCAGGACTACTTCTTCAACATCGTATTCCTCGAGATATTGCCGAATCTGTGAAAGATCCTGCTTTAGATTTTGCCGCCTGATAACCCCCACCCCCTGCGCAGTTATACCCAGGGGGTCGCTCACGGCCACCCCGATATATTTTTCACCATAATCGAGGCATAAAATTCTCATTCTAATACCCACATCTTTCTAATACCCACATCTTTCTAAACACACCACCGCTTTCTTTGATTACTTTACAATAATAGCTGAATATATCTCCAAAGTCAAAAAATCTTCAAGCAAAATTCCGGGCAGCTTGCACCGCAGTATCCGCATAAAATGCAGCGCGAAGCATCTACAGCAGCCCGGAACTGACCCGCTATTTCACCAGCTGTTTCTTCCAGGCTAAGCGCCCCCTGGGGACAGCTCTGCAAGCATGACCCGCAGCCAACACACCAGTCTTCTATCTGCAATCTCCTCTTTTTGCCGGCGAGTTTTTCCGCAATCGCCGGCGGTGGTTTTGTCCCCCTGAAATAGTGCAGGTCTGCCTCAAGCTCTTCCAAGCCGGCAATACCTATGGCGAAGGAATCAAGCTGTTCAATGCCCTTTACAAAATGTATCGCTTTTTCCACATCGGCCAGCAGGTGCCCCCCGCCGAGGGGCTTCATGCCGTAGACCCCGATGCCGGCTGCTGCAGCGCGGCCAATTGCCTCCAGCATTTCATCAACCGTGCCGTCTTTGATACCGATCCCCTTATAGTTGACAATGGGGTGGATAACATCAATTTCCTCGAATTGCGTAGCTGCGCTGGCAGCTGCAACGGTATGACAGGAGAACCCCACCGCCCTGATAATTCCCCTGGCTTTGGCCTCGCAAAAAAAATCCAGGGCTTCTTTATGACCCTGTAAAGTCAATGCTGATTCCTGTTCATGTAAAAGAAAGATTGGAATGATATCCAGATCCAGTTCCCGGCGCGCTTTTTCCAGGGAGGACCTGGCATCTTCCCTATTATAGGCATAAGTTTTGGTAGTTAACACCGGCAATTGCCCTATTTTCTTGATCGCCAGGCGCAAAGTATCATAGTTCGCATAAAGTTCTGCCGTGTCCCAAAAGTTAATACCCCAGCTGTAAGCCTCGCTTAAAAGCTCAGCCCCTTCTTCCGGGGGAAGCGCAGCCTGGAGAGGACTCAGCGTCAAAGTGCCGAAACAGAGCCTGGATACCCTCAGGCCGGTTTTCCCCAGAGAACGGTACTCCAAAAAAAACTCACCTTTCCTTCTCCAACTCGCTGATCAGGTACACCCGTACCATTTCCTCAAGCAGTTCGTCCCGCTCCAGTTTTCTGATTGTACTGCGGGCATTCTTATAGCTGGTGATAAATGCCGGATCTCCGGATAAGAGATAACCAACCAGCTGATTAATGGGATTATATCCTTTTTCTTTCAGCGCTCCGTAGACTTCTTTCAAAACAAGTCTGGCCTCGTTTGCCTCTTCTTCCGCCTTCACATTGAACTTCATGGTATGGTTAAATCTATTACCCTCTACCATTTTTGTCTGACCTCCCCTGTTGTTGCTGGACCAGGGAAACCACCCTGGAAAGAGCCTCGGGAAGCTGCTGGGCATTTTTACCCCCGGCCTGTGCCATATCGGGTCGGCCTCCGCCACCCCCTCCGGTTAACCTGGCTGCTTCTCCAATGAGTTTGCCGGCATGGAACCCCTTTTTTACCAGATCCTGAGTTACGGCAGCGGCGAGGAGCACTTTACCGTCTGCCAGGGTGCCGAGCAGGATAATACCACTACCCATTTTGTCCCGCAACCTGTCCAGATATTCCCTTAGCTCCTCCATGCTCTGGGCATCTACCTGGGCACTCAGTACAGGAATACCGAGAGAATGGTCAGTTTGCTGCAAAATGGCCTCGATCTGGTGCTTAACCAGTTTTTGCGAAAATAGTTTTATCTTCCTCTGCAGTTCCTTATGGGACTCCAGCAACTCAACCAGTTTTTCGTTAAGGTTTTCCGGTGATGCCTTGAGCAGGGTGGAGGCGCTTTTAAGAAGTTCATCCCGGGCTGCAAAATAGCGGTACGCGGCATCCCCGGTAAGGGCCTCTATACGGCGCACGCCGGCTCCAACACCACCCTCGGATAATATTTTAAAGATCCCAATTTCTCCGGTTTGTCTTACATGTGTCCCGCCGCAAAGCTCCAGTGAATAATCGCCAATGCGCACAAGCCTTACCTTGCCGGAATACTTTTCGTCAAAGAGGGCAACGGCGCCCATGTCCAGCGCTTTATCCAGGTCTGTGTAGGATGTTCCCACCGGCAGATTGTCCCGGAGCCGGTCGTTGACGTTATTTTCAATTACTTCAATTTCCTCTGCTTTCAGGCCGCTAAAATGAGTAAAGTCAAAACGCAGCCGGTCAGGTGCTACAAGCGAACCGGCCTGGTTAACATGTTCACCGAGGAGATCTTTCAAGGCTCGATGAAGGAGATGTGTTGAGGTATGATTCCTGGCAATATCAATTCTGCGTTTTTCATCAACCTGGGAGTAGACCTTTTCGCCTGCTCTTAAATGCCCCTCCTCTATTTGCACAAGGTGCAATATTTGTTCTCCGGGGCCGTGAAGCGTGTTCACAACGCGGGCGGTTCCTTCACCGGTGCGTATTACACCGGTATCCCCCACCTGTCCACCTTTTTCGGGATAAAAGGGGCTCCGATCAAGAACAAGGTATAGTTCACCGTCAGCGTTTTCCGCACTTATTTCTTGGAGAAGCTCACCCCTGGAAAGATCCACTATGGCTGAGACTATCCCTTCAGCGCTTAAACTATCATAACCGGTAAATTCGGTAACCATTCCCCTGACCAGCGAAGAAAGAAGGGCATCGTTCCGCCCGGCATCCCGGTTGTTCAGAGCCGCCCTGGCCCTTTCCCGCTGCTGCCCAAGGCAGCAGTCAAATTCTTTTTCATCCACGGACAAACCCTTTTCTCCCAGGATCTCTTTTGTCAAATCAAGGGGAAAACCGTAGGTGTCATAGAGCTTGAAGGCTGCCTCGCCTGTCAGACTGTTTTTACCTTCTGCAGAAAGGGAAGCGATATGACCCTCCAGTATTTCCATTCCCTGATCCAGGGTTTCCTTAAAGCGATCCTCTTCAAGGCCGACGACGCGTACAATATAATCATACTTCTCGGAAATTTCAGGGTAGGTCTCCCCCATCAGCTTTACGACCAGCGAAACGGCATCGCTGAGGAAGGATCCTTCCATCTGCAGGAGCTTGCCATGCCTTACAGCCCTGCGCAGAATGCGCCTGAGGACATACCCCCGCCCCTCATTGGAGGGCATGATCCCGTCCGCAACCATAAACGTGATTCCCCGCAGGTGCTCAGTGATGACGCGCAGGGAGACATCGTTTTGCCCCCCCTTGCCGTAGCTGATGCCCGCCTTAGCTGCAAAATGGTCGAGCAGCGGCCTTACAGTATCTATTTCAAAAAGGTTGTTTGCCCCCTGAAGAACCATGGCCAGCCTTTCCAGGCCTGCCCCGGTATCGATATTTTTCTTCTCCAGCGGTTGGTAGCTCCCGTCAGCCTCCTTATTGTACTGTGTAAAGACAAGGTTCCAAAGCTCCAGGTAGCGGTCGCAATCGCAGCCCACTTCGCAATTTGGGCGGCCGCAGCCGTGCTCAGGCCCCAGGTCATAATAAATTTCCGAACAGGGACCGCAGGGCCCCAGCCCTATTTCCCAAAAGTTATCTTCCTTGCCCAACCGGTAGATTTTCGATTCCGGAAGGCCGATCTTATCTCTCCATATATAAAAGGCTTCATCATCCTGCTCGTATATACTAACATAGAGGCGGTCTTCCGGGAGTTTGTAACCCTGAGTGATCAGTTCCCACGCCCAGGAGATCGCTTCCTCTTTAAAATAATCACCAAATGAAAAGTTGCCGAGCATCTCAAAAAAGGTAGCATGACGCGGTGTGATACCTACTTTGTCGATATCCGGGGTGCGAACGCATTTCTGGCAGGTCGCCGCCCGCGGGTGCGGGGGAACCTTTTCCCCGGTAAAGTAAGGCTTAAAAGGAGCCATTCCGGCGCCAATCAATAGCAATGTAGGGTCATTCTGGGGCACAAGAGAAAAACTTGGGAGAACGAGATGATCTTTTTCCCGAAAATAATCCAAAAAAATAGCTCGAATCTGGCTGCTTTTCATAAACTGCCTCCTATATATGATCAAAACAATTATATCGGCATTTATCAAGCATGTCAATTAAAAGGAAAAATTAGGAGGGGTTTTTTAATCATGCTGATCATCTTTTTTTACTGCTTGCCAATCATCATTTTTTAATGCCGGCTGCCCCTTTTCCTTTAGCGCCAGGGCAACTGCCGGGTAAAAATGCCGGACAAATATACGCAGGATAGCAAGCAGGGGAATAACGACAATAAGACCTAAAAAACCCAGATAAAGCCCTCCCAGAAGCAGGGCGATGATCACCGTTAAAGGATGCAAATCCAGGCTGCGCCCGAATACCTGCGGGGCGATAAGCTGACTTTCTATTTGCTGGGCTATAACGGTTAAGACAATTACCTTCCAAACGAGCGAGGGGTCTTGCAAAAAGGCGATGATCACTACGGGAACAGCCCCGATCAGCGGCCCAAAATAGGGGATGACGTTCGTTAAGGCGTTTAAAATGCCCAGAAACAGGGCAAACCTCACGCCCAAAATCACCAGCCCAAGATACATCATCACGCCTACCGCCAGGGAATTGATGAAAATTCCACGCAGGTATGCTCCCAGGGTCAGGTTTATATCGCGCAGGGTGTTCTCCATACTTAAACGATACCCAGGGGGGATAAGCCGCAGGAAACGTTTTTTAAAAAAAGCGCTATCGCGAAGAATATAATAGGCAAAAAGAGGGACAAGAAAAAGGGCAAAGGTCTGGCTAAAAAGGGCCACTAAAAATTGCGTAAACGCCTCAAGGTTTAAAGTTAATAAATTCTGCAGCTCCGCGATGTTCTCGTCCATGGCCTCCCGAACGCCGAGTGGAAAATTAAAGCGCCGGTAAACGTTTTCCAGATCCTCTACCAGGAGCATCAATTTTTCAGTAAGTTCGGGCAGGGACAGCACCAGTTCCTGCATTTCACGGATTAAAACAGGAACGATGCTAAATCCGATAACCGTTAAAAGTGTCAAAAAAAAGATATATACAATGGCTATTCCTTTAGCCCGGCGAAGCTTTTGCTTTTCTAGATAGTTAACCAGCGGGCTAAGAAGATAAGTAACAAGTATAGCGATAAGCAAAGGGAAAACCAGAATTCCCTGGATCCCCATTTATCTCTCCCCTTTGCAAGTTAGCGCTGCAGTAAAAGCATTTGTATGTTATGCATGTTAGCGCTTCAGCATTTACCGGTTAATTCCTGCAGTGTTTCCTGAAGGAGCAGTTCATCGCCCCGCTGGATTGAATCTGCCAGTTTCCTGGCCTCTCCCCTGTCTTTTAAAGCATAAGAAACACCTTCCGGATCGATGTAATATATTGTTATCTCGTTACCGTTGCAGGCAAATTCCAGGAGGCAGTCAGAACAGTAATATGTATCAGATCCTATTTTCCCTGTATTTACGCTCATACAAACCGGGCAGTACATGTAAAAGAAATATTCCTCCCTGCTGATTATTATGAACTCATAATATTTATTTTTTCCAATTTAGAAAAAAAAATTCCCCATAATATCAATAGATGGAGATTTAACCCAAAATCTTTGACTTCGTTTTTAAGCTTTGGATCCCCGCCGCTCTTTAGCCGCTTACTATCGTTCCGCCGCCCAGGACTTCTTCCCCACGGTAGAATACTGCAAACTGCCCCGGGGTCACAGCTTTTTGCCTTTCCCGGAAAACCACGGTGGCGGAACCGTCCTCCGGAGGATACAAGACGGCGGGGACAAGGGACGAGCGATAGCGGATTTTAACTTCCACATCCTGCGGAAATCGGGGCGGCTCACCGCTGATAAAATTTAGCCCTCCCGCGACCAGGCTCTCGCTGTATGTTTCCTCTTCGTTCCCCACGACTAGCACATTGTTTTTCGGATCAATTTTAACCACGTACTGGGGCAGCTGTGAAGCCAGCCCGAGTCCCTTGCGCTGCCCGACGGTATAGAAAGCAACCCCGCGGTGCTCGCCAAGCTTCTCGCCGGAGGTTGAAAGAATATCCCCGGGAGTGAGCGCCTGCGGGTATTCCCTTTCCAGAAAGCCCCGGTAATCATTGTCCGGGAGAAAACAGATCTCCTGGCTCTCCGACCTTTCTGCTGTCCTTAGCCTCCTGCTCTTTGCCAACCCGCGCACTTCTTCCTTTGTATAACCACCCAGAGGGAAAAGAACACCGGCAAGCTGCTCCTGGTTGAGCATGCAGAGCATATAGCTTTGGTCCTTATTCCGGTCAACACCCCTTAAAAGCCTGTAGGTATTATCTTGGGGCTCGCGGGCAATACGGGCATAATGCCCTGTAGCCAGGTAATCGATCCCCATGGAACGCGCTTTCTCCGACAATAGAGAAAACTTCAGGTGCCTATTGCATACAATACAGGGGTTTGGCGTCCTCCCCTGCAGGTATTCACCTGCAAAATACGAGACAACCCGCGCACAAAATTCGTCCTGTACGTCCATAATATGCAGGGGTATGCCCAGGTCGTCTGCCACCATTCCGGCTTCTTCAACAGCATCGGAAGAACAGTATCCCGGGGTTTTTTTTGCTGCGTTTTCTTTTGCAAACGGGTCTGCCCATAACCGCAGGGTAACCCCTACCGGTTCAAAACCGTCTTCCTTTAAAAGAAGGGCGGCCACAGAACTGTCCACCCCCCCGCTCATCGCTACCATAATTTTATCCCCGGGCTTTAGGCCGGGCCTTTTAAAACGATACAAAATAAAATCCCCC
>JBMNEO010000002.1:0-31949 GCA_050948825.1 Dethiobacteria bacterium
CTTGACCGGGAGTCTATTTACTTTTTATATACTCACGCCATCTTAATTACTATTGCGTTGTTCGCCTCTACGCCATTTATTAATAAGATTAAGCAAAAGCTGTTCGAGAGTTCAGCCGCACTCTATTATGCTGCGGCAACGCTCTCCTGCTTGTTGGTGCTCTTTCTATCCACGGCCTATCTGGTCG
The DNA here is from genome assembly GCA_050948825.1 of Dethiobacteria bacterium. Classification (GTDB taxonomy): domain Bacteria; phylum Bacillota; class Dethiobacteria; order DTU022; family UBA8154; genus DUQX01. The sequence goes on from JBMNEO010000002.1 coordinate 188, forward strand.
ATACAACCTATAACCCGTTCTTATACTTCCGCTTTTAACGCAAAAATGGGCGACGGCAATCGGGCAAGTTCGGGGACGGTTCTTGTTCTTGCCTTTCCAGGCAAGAACAAGAACCGTCCCCAATCTTGCCACAATCTTGCTTGTTCTTACTTTTTGATCTGTTGGATGCGGTTGGACCATGCGGGGGCAGGTTCCTTGTCCGAGATGTCAATGCTGTGAAAAGGCAAGGACAAGAACCGTCCCCGAGCTTGCCCCCCCCGTGGAAAAGGCAAGAAAAGGCAAGAACAAGAACCGTCCCCAATCTTGCTTTGCTCAATCTTGCTAAGGGGTGATTATGTGCGCTGTTTTAATGGGGTATTAACTATAACAATGGTCATTTTTTTAGCCGCTTTTTCGCTGTTGTCTGCGGTTTTGCCCGATCGGATTTTCTCTGAAGCGGAAAACCGCGTGCTCCAGCAAAAGCCCCGCTTCACGTGGGATAACCTGATATCGGGCAAATTCAGCCTTGCCGCTGAGAATTACCTGGCTGATCAGTTTGTTTTTCGGGATCTGTGGGTGGGCGTAAAATCCGCCGCCGAGCTTGTATTACAAAAAAAAGATAATAACGGGGTCTATTTCGGCAAAGACGGTTATCTGCTGCAGAAGCCGGATAAACTGAACAGGGGATTATTGGAGGAAAACATCGCCGCCGTAAACGAGTTTGCAGGGAAGGTTCCAGCCCGGGTGTATTTCCTGCCGGCCCCGGCTTCGGTGCAAATCCTGGATGACAGGCTGCCTCCGTTTGCCGCACCCCGGCAGACCCTGGATCATCTTTATCTGGTCCGGGAAAAACTTGCTTCAGGAATTCACTTTATCGATACTTGCCATGCCCTTAACTCGCACAAGCAAGAATACATTTATTATAAAACCGATCACCACTGGACATCTCAGGGGGCTTATTATGCCTACCGGGAGGCCGGTAGCGTGATGAATTTTGAACCGCTGGATCTAAGTGATTTCTCCGTCGAGCAGGCCTGTGACGATTTTTATGGCACACTTTATTCAAAAAGCGGCCATCGTTTTGTCCGGCCCGATGCTGTCCGGATTTTCAAACCAAAGGAAGAATTGCCCTGCCGGGTCGAATACGTTCATGAAAAAAGAACTGCCAGCAGCCTCTATGCAAGGGAGCATTTACAAAAAAAGGACAAATATGCTGTTTTTCTGGACGGCAACCATCCCCTGATCAGGATAAAAACGCAAAATGATACGGGCAGAAAGCTGCTGGTTATTAAAGACTCCTATGCCAATGCTTTTATTCCTTTCCTTACCAATCACTTTGATGAAATCCATATCATCGACTTGCGCTATTTCAATTCGCCGCCGTTGCCTTATATCGAACAATACGGCTTAAATGAAGTATTATTCCTTTACAGCTCCCTCTCTTTTGCCGAAGACCCTACACTGCGCAAAATAGGGTAAATTTTCAAGGATAATTTTTCAAGGAGCAGAAAGGAGAACTTTTACCGTAGAAAAACGTCCAATTATAAGAGGAGAAATCGTTATTGCGACAAAATATTCCCTAAAACATCAACTACGTCCTTTACCCGCGTTGATTGTTCGGGAACAATAGTATCTCATATAAGACGATTCAGACTGGAGCGATTAGATGAAACGAGCTGTAATCATTCTTTTAATTTTATTATTATTAGGAGCAGGGGCGTGCGGAGTAACAAATTATGTTGAATATAAAAAAACTTTGGAGAAGATGAGTGTCTCGGAAGAACAAAACAACCAGGAAGAAGGCCATGAAGAAATCGGATTAATTGAAAACCGGAAGCTGGCGGATCCTTTTGCCCTCCTCCTTTTCGGGATCAGCGAGCGGGAAGCTTTTAATGACCCCGGGCACTCGGATACCATAATGCTGGCGCTGGTTGATCCGGAGCTTGTTAAAGTGCATTTAATATCAATTCCAAGAGACGCATATGTTGATATTCCCGGTTACGGGAAAGATAAAATTAATTCTGCATACCCCCGTGGCGGGGCGGCATTATTGATGGAAACGATAGAAAACTGGCTGGATTTAGATCTCTATGCCTATGTATCCATTAACTTCCAGGGTTTTATTGATTTAGTTGATCTGGTGGACGGAATCGAAGTCTACGTCCCGCGGGAGATGCACTATGATGATCCCGTTGACGGTACCAGTATTCACCTTTCGAAGGGGCAGCATCTTCTCGATGGTAAGGATGCGCTCGGGTTTGTGCGCTTTCGGAAGAGCAATGACGGTGTGCATGATAGCGATTACCAGAGGATGGAGCGGCAGCAGCTCGCTTTATCCTTGCTGGCGGATAAGCTGTCTTCCATTCGCACACTTGCCAGGATTAATAGAATAATGGATATTTTAAGTGCCAATGTCAAGACCACCTTAAAAGCGGATGAGTTGGATGCGCTCATTAAATCTTTTTTGTCATTTAATATAAGTAATTTGCAGACAACGTCAATTCAAGGCGGAGGACATCTTATAAATGAAGCGTGGTATGAATTAGTAACCGAAGAAGAAAAAGGGCGCATTCAAAACATAATTCAGGATTTTATGGAGAAATAATTTACCGGTATTCTTTTACCTGCTCTCCCACTTTAGTTTGCAACTGAGAAAAAAGAGTGCTTTCAGGATTTCCTTGGTTCATAAATTATTATCTATTTTATGGTTCCAGGGATATTTTTTTAAGGTTTTTTTGAGTAAATAGAAATAGCAAAAGGAATTCACATTCAGAGGAGATTGGTGTAAAATAACTGTAGGTTTCAGGGAGGGTTTCCCTGAGCCAGTGGCCTTTATAGAAAAGTATAGGAGATGAAAAGCGCCCGGTAGAAAGTGATACGCGTAATTTGCGGGAAATGCTTGATTTTTGCAGGAAACGCCCGGGCTTGCCGCTTAACCGTCCCAGGGAATGGAGGAAAATATGCTTTTTGAGTATAACATAGTAGAAGGAAGAACGATTGAAGATGTTTGGCGCGAGATCATGTGGTGTGCCGTTCGCAAGGGTTATGATTACAAAGTCCAGGTTGGCAGTTATGTGGGGCAAATAAGGAGGCAGCTTGATTATGCCGTATTGAGGGTTCTGGAACCGTCAATACGCCCGCTGGGGGTCCGGGTTCCTGAGGGTTGCGGAATCCCTGCACCAACTGATGACGAGAAGATCTGGAGGTATTTTCAAAAATATCTCCTCAGCGCAGAAAAAGGGGTAAACGAGGATTATACTTATGGAATGTACATTGCACCCCAGCTCCCGCGTGCCGTTGAGCTGTTGAATAAGTCGCAAGGGAACACGAACCAGGCTGCCATTACCATAGGGGACACGTCCTCCATTAACCAGGATGATCCCCCTTGCTTGAAGGTAATCACTTTTAAAGTGGTCAACGGGCTGCTGCAGATGGGCCTGTTTTTCCGCAGCTGGGACCTTTTTACTGGCCTTCCCGAAAACCTCGGCGGCCTGCAGCTGCTCAAGGAATACGTTCTGGCCCAGCTCGACTTCGAGGTACATGACGGGCCGATTGTGGCCTTTAGCGATGGGCTCCACCTTTACGAGATGTATTTTCAACTTGTTAACGTTCTCAACGTAGACAAAATATGATCCTAAATTAAATGTTTGTTAAACTCTTTAATAGCAATTTTCTATTTTTATTGTTGTACCAAAAAAGAAAAATGCTGAATTCGCATTTGCCGATGTTGTTTTTTCGGGGCACCTGGTTTTATGTATTCCAGGTGCTTTTGGGTAATTGGCCCCGGATTGCATTTTAATATTTTTACTCTAAGGAGCATATAGTAAAATATCTAAATAACATCTTATAGTTTTAGATTAATTTCATCCATCAATTTAATTTACTGCGCATGTTTTCTTTACCTAAAAGGGGGGAGCGCCTTGGGCTCGTCAAAAATATTTCTGATTGTATCCGGAGCGGCTCTGCTTATTATTGCCGCCCTGTTTCTGGGGGCCTATTCCAGGCCTGCTTTTAGTGCAGAGGCCCTCGCTTTGTTTGATGCGGATTTTTTGGAGCGCGCTGCAGGTTATCAGCGAGCTTCGCTGCAGGTCTCTTTAGCGCGTACACTGATTAACTGGGCGGGGCTGGCCGCTCTGGTACTTTTCGGTTGGAATTATTTTTCGCGTTTCAGGCCCCCGCTGCTTACCGCCGCTGCCTGCATCGCCCTTATCTTTATCGCGCTGTACCTGCTTACCCTGCCGCTGGATTACTATCGCGGTTTTGTGCTGGAGCACCGCTTTGGGCTATCGACGCAGAACCTTGTTTCCTGGCTGGCGGATTACCTGAAAAGCAACGCCGTTTCACTGGTGATCTCCGTAATTATTTTTACGGGGTTTTATGCCCTTGTAAAATATTTCCCCCTGCGCTGGTGGGTATACGCCGGTGTTATCTCCATTGTTCTCATGCTGGCCGGGACTTACCTCTACCCGCTGCTCATTGACCCTCTTTTTTACCGCTTTGAACCCATGCGGGACAGGGAGATGAATACCCGTATTCTCGATATGGCGGAACAGGCCGGGATTCAGGTCCAGGAGGTGCTCGTCGCGGATGCCAGCCGCAAAACGGTGAAAGCCAACGCCTACTTTACAGGCCTGGGAAGCAGTAAGCGCATTGTAGTATATGATACCCTGTTAACAGGCTTTTCGCGGGAGGAAGCCCTGGCGGTAATAGCCCATGAGATCGCCCACTGGAAATACTCCCATATTGTGAAAGGAATAATATTGAGCGCTGTGCAGATGTTTATTTCCCTTTTTCTGCTTTTCCTGGTTTTTAAGGAAACGGGTATCTCGGGTACAACAGCGATGGGTTCAAGGGCGGATTTCCGGGTGGTTGCTGTAGCCCTGCTGTTTTTTACACTGTTATCTTTTGTAGCGCTTCCTATACAAAATGCCGTTTCCAGGTCTTTTGAGCGACAGGCGGATCGGGCGGCAATTGAACTAACCGGCAGTAAAGAGCTGCACGTTACACTGCACAGGAACCTGGCCAGGGCAAACCTCGGAGATGTCGAGCCCCATCCTTTGGTTAAAGCGATTCTTTATACTCACCCTTCTACCCTGGAAAGAATAAAACTTGCAGACTAATATCATTACTGCCGGCAAATCTTACCTTTAATTAACCAGAGTTCAGGCTTAAACCTAAATAGTTCCGAAAACATATATTTACTGTTAAACTTACTTGAAGGCTCCGGTCATCGCAGCCTTTTTTTATCTTTTATTTGTCTCTTTTATTTGTCAATGATGCTTTGTGTTGCAGGATATTCCAGTGTCCCCGGCGAAGAAAGTAATAAAGATTTGCTGAGTTTCCCAAAAAAATCGGAAAAAGGCAATTTGGGAATCATACACCTACGAACCATACCTACAGAATTATTCACCTACTACTTAATTATAAACATGTTAAATGCCAATATAAATATTTTAAATATTAAAAAAGCAGGAGGATCAGAAAATGCAAAAAAACCAAGATTCAGGTAATCGGAGTTCTTCAAATATCGATGCAGGTCAGGATAATGTTCTCGATATGCTGGTTAAAGTAGCTCCTTTGATCCAAAAGCTTATTCCAATGGATTGCACCTTCGGGGTGTCGGACAGGGAAAAATTTCTTTTGCATCTTTCAGGAGAAGAAGTGGATCCGGGAGAGCTAAGCGGTAAAGCCTTGTCTTCTAAAGGGACAGTCTATCAGGCCATACGTTCCGGAGAATATGTAGAGGATATAATTCCTAAAGAAGCTTACGGTATACCTTTTAGAGCAACTGCACTGCCTGTAAAAGATGATCACGGCCATATTATCGGAGCTATCACGGTGGGTCTTACCCTGAAAAACCAGGAGAAACTGATTGAAGTGGCACAGGATTTTGCCTCGACATGCGAAGAAGTTGTGGCTTCAACGGAAGAACTTGCGGCATCGTCAGAGGAGCTTGCCGCAGATATGGAAATGCTGAATACATATTATAAAGAAATGAATGAACAGGTGGCGAAGACAGAGGATATGTTAAGCTTTATCGAGAAAGTTGCATCCAACTCCAACCTGCTTGGCCTGAATGCTGCAATTGAAGCTGCCAGGGTAGGGCATGAAGGCCGTGGTTTTGCAGTAGTGGCCGAAGAGATCAGGAAAATGGCTGAAAACAGTGCCAGGTCGGTAGAAGAGATCAGGGAAACCATTGAGACTATTAAGCAAAAGGTGCTGAGTATTAATTCCAAAACCGACAGTGTTTTGGAAATATCGCAGCATCAGGCTGCTGCCACCCAGGAGATTGCCTCTTCTATTCAGGAACTGAATAAGTATGCTGGGGATATCGAGAAAATTGCAAAATTAGTATGATCAGGTTAATCCGGGTGTTAAGCAATAATGTAATTGCCAGAAATCAGACCGGGTTCAGGAGGCAGCACGGAACAATAAAAACAAACCTGAAAAACAAACCTGCTATTTTGGGATTAGAATTCTGACTTTTGGAACAATAATAAGGGAAGGAGGGGTAGCCGCAGCAGGTAGCACCTGCACAGAAATGCAGGTAATAATATAAAGGTCAGGAGGTATTTAGCATGGCTGACGACAAATTAAAGCTTTATGAGGAAAGAAAAAAAAGATTTATAGCAGCGATGAATCTGGAAAAACCGGATAAAGTGCCTATTCGTTTGAGCCTTTCTGAATTTGTAGCGAAGCACGCGGGATACACCTTACAGGAAATATATTACGATCTGGGAAAAAACATCGATTCAATTAACAAGTTGCTGACAGATTTTGATCTTGATGCGATAACAGGGGCGCCCAGCCTGTGGTGGGCCGGTTTGCATGATGCAGTCGGCGCAAAATATTTAAAATTTGCCGGCCGGGAACTCGACCCGAATACACAATTTCAATATCACGAAGAAGCATATATGCTCCCGGAAGACTACGATGCATTTATTGAAAACCCGACTGAATGGATACTTAATACTTTCCTTCCGCGCCTTCATGAAGAGCTCTCCGAGCCTGGCTCATACCGGGCAAATCTTTCTCTGATAAAAGGTGCCGCCGGCATGGCTATGCAGCAGGGAATGAACCAGAAGGCCTGGGCAACCTGGGCTGCAGAGTACGGTGGAGTGCCTGCTTTTACTGCCTTTTCTAAAGCCCCCTTTGATACTCTGGCGGATACCCTGCGCGGATTATCGGGTATCATGCTGGATCTGTATCAGCGGCCTGAAAAGGTCAAAGCGGCTTTAGAGGTCTTGATTCCCCACAATATTTTCTATGGTATGGCCACCTCCGGGGGTGAGATGGAGTTCCCGCTTTTCATGCCGTTGCACCGTGGGAGTTTTCCCTTCTTAAATCCCAAACAGTGGGCTGAATTCTACTGGCCTTCACTGAAACAAGTTATTGAGGCTTTTTGGTCCAAAGGTAAACGAACCCTGTTTTTTGCCGAGGGTAACTGGACGCCATATCTGGAATCAATTGCTGAACTTCCTGAAAAGAGCATTGTTTTTCATGTTGATATGACTGATATAGCCCAGGCGAAAAAAATACTCGGTGGAAGATTCTGCCTCAGCGGAAATGTTCCCAATATGATGCTGGCTTATAGCAAACCGGAAGAGGTACGGGATTATGTAAAACGCTTAATTGATGAATATGCCGGGGATGGCGGTTTTATCATCGATGCCGCTGCCGTTATACAGGGGGATGCCAGAGAGGAAAACATCCGGGCAATTATTGAGGCTGCCAGGGAATATGGTGTTTATTAATCACAGAGCGGAGGGTAAAAATGACAAAAGAAACAATAACTAAAAACACGTTCAAAAATCTACCTCCCGGGGTCTGTGTTCCCTGGGAGCAGAAGGCGAAAGAACTGGGAGAAATTAAAGGCGATCCTGAAATAATAAAAAACCAGTGGGAGCAGTTGGATGCTTTTGCTTATATGTATTTATGGTGGTGGGTACAGCGTTAAAGAGGCCTGAGATGACAGTATAATCTGTTTTAATATTTATAAAAAGGAGGACATACAGGTGATTAATCTTACTGACGAACTATCTATAGCTATCGCCGAGCTGGATGGAGATAAAGTAATGACCCTGGTTAAAGAACGGCTGCAGGAAGGGGTTAAGCCGCTGGAGATTGTAAAAAAGCTGCAGGACGGCATGGCCAGGGTTGGGGAGCTGTTTGAGACCGGGGAATTTTTTTTAAGCGAGCTTATTAACTGTGGTGAAATCATGAAAGGAGCCATGGCTGAGCTGGAACCGATCCTTGCCGGTGGAGGGCAAGACTACCGTGGTAATATCGTTATCGGTACTGTAAAAGGGGATATCCATGATCTTGGGAAAAATATTGTTGTGATGTTGTTAAAGGGAACAGGATACAATGTAATCGATTTGGGGGTGGACGTCTCTCCTGAAAAGTTTATCGAAGCCGTGAAGGAAAATAATGCTCCCCTGCTTGCCCTCAGCGTGCTGCTTACTTCATGCCTGGATTCAATGAAAGAAGCCGTAACTAAAGTCAAAGAATCCGGATTCGATGTTAAGGTGCTCATCGGAGGCCCTATTATTGACGATAATTTCAGGGAATACTGCGGGGCTGATTTTAGCAGCAATATCGCCAGTGAAGGGGTCAAGATTGCTGAAAAAGTGTTTGCGTAAGGATCCAGTGGAGGCTTGCAGCGTTAAAACCTTGCGGGTATAGCGTTTTTTTGCGAAATATAAGTAAAGCATGTGTCTTTCCGAAATCCCAGAGCCCTTGACTGTCCATATAAATAAATTCAATATACATAGAAAAAATATTTTAGGTTTTAGAATAATTGCCGAATACTGTTGCTCTGCAGCTTTGCTGTGGAGCTTTGTTATATTTTTTCCCTTCTTTTTCAGTTATACAATGTTTGAAGTATTCTACCATTATTTGATATAATGAAGTGCAATATAACAGCCGCTCGGGACGTTCAGGTTGGGCTGAAAGTAATCTCCTGATGCAGAAAAAGGGGCGAGATAATGAGCCTGGGAAAAGATACTGCCGAATCAATTTTATTCGGGGAATTTCGAAACAGGACACTTGAACAGAAGTACTTAAACCACGAAATCGGCAGTTCTTTAAAATACGTGAAATTAATTATAATAATGACGGGTATATTGTTTTTTTTATTTTTTATTCCTGATTATTTTATGGCAGGGAGTAAGCAAATATTCTATAAAATTTTGTTAATCAGGAGTGGTTTTTTTGTAATGGTTTTATTATTCTCCTGGAAAATTCAATATTTTAAAAGTTGTTATTCGCTGGTAAACTGGATTACTGCCTTTGAAATTTTAGCCTCTCTTTCATTTTTATATATTTGTTATTCCTATGAGTCGCCTACCTTTTTGCGTCAATCTTTCGGAGTGATATTAATAATACTGATTGTTTTTTGGCTTCCTAACCGGTGGATAAATATGGTTCTGATTTCCGCAGGCTTAATCATTGGTTTCTTTGTTTATTCAACATTTCATTTTAGGGAGGCGATTACATCTATTGAAATCTCTGCAGCTGCTTTTTATATAATGCTGATTGTTATTATGAGCAGCATCACTTCCTGTAAAAACAACTACTTCAAAAGAATACAGTATTTAAACAGCAAAAGACTAATAGAATTATCCGCTATCGATCCTTTGACCGGGGTATATAACAGGGCAAAATTTGATAAAGAACTTGAGAAATGGGTTGCAATTTCCAAACGGTATCGTACCCCGCTGTCTCTTATTATATTTGATATAGATAATTTGAAAATAATAAATGACAATTACGGGCATCTGGTTGGAGACCAGATTTTAATTGTCATAACCAAAATAATCCGGAATGCGATCAGAGAAACCGATCTATTAGCCAGGTGGGGCGGGGACGAGTTTATGCTTCTTTTAACTAATACAAGCGAAGAGGATGCTGTTCAATTAGCACAGAGATTAAGAAAATTGATCGCAGGGCATAAATTTGGGAAGATCGGTTACGTAAGCGGCAGCTTTGGCGTGACAATGCTTGCTGAAGATGAGGATTCCACTTCATTTTTCTACCGTGCTGACCAGATGCTTTATCTCGCGAAAAAGGCCGGGAAAAACCAGGTAACGGGGGACCAGGAAAGAGATTTAAACAGGAAACAGTATATACAGAGTTAGAACTTTATAGCTTTGAATAGATAAATAGAGCAAGAAAAAAGCCGATAATTGTGGCGATATTTAAATTGAGCGTCATACCCAGAGTAACCACTATCGCTGACAGATCCAGGGTTGTTGGTTTTAAGCCAATGGACTGGCTATAATTTAAAAAGGGTAAATAGTTTTTTAATATTTCCCCGATAAATGTTCCGAATACACTTCCTATAATAAGCAGGACAATTAGAATTCCTATACTTTTCGGTACTCTGGCCATTTTAGATTTCCTCCGTCATCAGGTAGATTATCAAACCTAGAGCTAATCCAGTTATAATTTCCATAAATAAATTATTTTTCCTCTGTATTACAGAAATTTTAATCAAGAAATTTTAAGGATGGAGCAAAAGTGGCGGGTAGTGTTTTTACCCGTTGTTTTTTATTTTATGGGGCAAATATTAGTATCTAGTGCCTGGCAGCATATCTAATACCTTGAAAAGGATTATTATTTTCCGGAAACCAGGTTTGTTTATAAATTAAGAATTGGAAAAATATTATGATAATTATTATCAGTCTTGATGGAATAGAAGATGATAGTTATAATGGTGGGGAAGCAAAAAGAATCATTCTAGAAAATATCCATAGAATCCATTATTAAAAGGGGATGTCTTTGTTGAAGCTTTTGGAAAGCGAGAAGCAGATTATTTCCAATGAACTTCAAGATATTGTTGATGAATTTCAGTCAAAACCGGAAAACCTTATTCCCATTCTGCAGAAGGTTCAGGCTAAACTGGGTTATTTACCTTTGCCCGCGATGGAGAAAATTGCGCAGGCGCTTAATATTCCGGCCGTAGATGTTTTTGGCCCGGCCACTTTTTATAACCAGTTTCGCTTGAACCCTCCCGGTGAACATCAAATAAAAGTGTGTATGGGTACCGCTTGCTACATGGCCGGGGGGCGCATTGCCATGGAATCTTTTGAAAGAAGATTGAATATCAAAGAAGGGGAGACGACTCCGGATAGAAAATATAGCCTGGAACGGGTTGCCTGTGTCGGGTGCTGTGCCATGGCTCCAGTAGTTGTTGTGGATGATGAGGTTGAAAGAAGTGTTACGCCGACACGCGTAGATGGAATTATGCTTTCCTTTGAAGTAAACGGCGGGAAAAAGGAAATGGAAATAGGGCAGGGGGAAGAAGGGCTGAAAAGGCAGGAGCAGGGTGAGAAAGAGGAGCCGCAGAAGAAGGAAGGGGAACATAATTCATGTGCTCAGCGTTAATCGAAGAATATTATGCTAAAATCAAGTCCAATGCGGATGCAAAAATAGAAACCCTGCGAAAAAAGCCTGTAGTCTGGATTGGCACAGCCAGCTGCGGCAAGGCTGCCGGGGCTGCGAAAGTTAAAGAAGCTTTTGAGCAAGCGATTAAAAATAATAATCTGGATGTCAAGCTAATAGAAGTCGGCTGCATGGGCTATTGTTATGCTGAGCCCCTGGCTGTTATCTCCAAACCGGGTTTTCCATCCATCTGCTACGGCTATATGGACGAAGGGCTGGCCAATCGCCTGGTGGAAGATTTCTTGATGGGTGACGATCCTTGCTATGAATATGCCCTGGTGGCGCTGGAGGCCAACGACTACTTTCCTACCTTCAGCGATTTTCCCCGGGGTGTTTACGAAGAAAAGATTATTCTTGAACACTGCGGGTTTATCGACCCCGGCGATATCGATCATTACATTGCGCGGGAGGGTTATGCCGCCCTGGCAAAAGCTCTCCGGATGCGGCCGGAGGAAATAATCAGGGAGATGAAGGATTCAATGCTGCGGGGGCGCGGGGGTGCAGGCTTTCCCACCGGCGTAAAATGGGAGACTTGCAGGATGGCTGAAGGTGGGCCGAAATATGTCATCTGCAACGGGGATGAGGGAGATCCCGGGGCCTTTATGGACCGCAACATCCTGGAATCAAACCCGCACCAGGTAATTGAGGGGATGATCATCTGCGCTTATGCCGTGGGAGCTTCCAGGGGGTATCTCTATATTCGCGCCGAATACCCGCAGGCAATTATGCAGGTTAAAAAGGCTATTCAGCAGGCCCGGGAAAAAGGGCTGCTGGGTAGCCGGGTTATGGGAAGTGAATTTGATTTTGATCTGGAGGTATTTGAAGGTTCTGGGGCTTTTGTCTGTGGAGAGGAGACAGCGCTGATCAGCTCGATGGAGGGCAAAATGGGTATTCCGCGCCAGCGGCCCCCTCACCCGGCAGTCTCCGGTTTTTACGGCAAACCTACTGTATTAAACAATGTAAAGACCTTATGTTATGTTCCGCCGGTTATCAGAAAGGGAGCTGACTGGTTTAAGAGTACGGGAACACCGGAAAGCCCGGGGACGGCGGTATTCTCCCTGGTCGGTAAAGTGTCTTGCACCGGTCTGGTTGAAGTTCCTATGGGGACAACCCTTCGCAATGTCATATTTGACGTGGGGGAGGGTATCCCCGGAGAAAAAGGATTTAAAGCAGTGCAGATAGGTGGCCCCTCGGGAGGCTGTTTGCCTGAATCAGCCCTCGATCTCCCCATTGATTTCGATTCGCTGCAGGAAGCCGGGGCGATAATGGGCTCCGGCGGGCTGGTAGTGATGGACGAGGATGACTGCATGGTGGCGGTGGCGCGTTTCTTTCTGGAATTTACGCAGCATGAATCGTGCGGTAAATGCACTTTCTGCCGGCTGGGAACCAGACAGATGCTGGATCTGCTGACCGAGATAACGAAAGGGGAAGGAAAACCGGAGCATCTTGAAACCCTGCGCGAGCTTGCTGAAGATATAAAGGCCGGATCCCTTTGCAACCTGGGGAAAACCGCTCCTAACCCGGTGCTGACCACTTTAAGGTACTTTATGGATGAGTATGAGGCGCATATAAAAGAAAGGACCTGCCCGGCGCGCATGTGCCCGGAGCTGATCGTTTACTATATCGCTCCGGAGAAATGCAGCAAGCTTTGCAACGTGTGCGTGGGCAGCTGCCCGACGGAAGCGGTATATACGCGAGAGGACGGGCTTAAAGCCATTAACCAGGAGAAGTGTGTTAAATGCAACAACTGCTTAAAAGCATGCCCGCCGGAGTATAACGCGGTGATAAAGCTGTCCCCTCCGGAACTGTTGAAGGGGAAGGAAGGTAATCAGTGATGAGCAAAATGATCACCATAACCATAGATGGACGCAAAATAACAGCTCCCGAGGGTGAAAAATTGCTATGGGTCGCCCTCCAAAACGGTATTTATATACCTAACCTCTGTGCAATCAAAGAAAACAGCCGGCCTTCCGCCAGCTGCCGCCTTTGCTTTGTCGAAGTCGAGGGTTTGGCGGCTCCCGTCACATCCTGTACACTGCCTGTAAGCGAAGGAATGGTGGTAAAAACCAGATCTCCGCGGGTAGACCGCCTGGTTCAAACCGCATTCGAATTATTGTTATCACACCACCGCCTGGAATGCAGCAGCTGCCCGGGAAATGGTTCCTGTGAGCTGCAAAGGATTGCTAAGGAAAGACGACTGAAACTCAGGGTAAAGCGTTACAAGCCTCTTGAATACGGGACAGAGATTGATGATAGCCCGAAAACCTTTGTTTTTGACCGCAGCAAATGCGTACTCTGCGGGCGCTGTGTATGGATCTGTCACAATATCGCCAGGGTAGGGGCTCTCGGCTTTTCACGCCGCGGATTAGAGCGCGCAGTAACAACTTTTGGAGACATTCCCCTGGCCGATTCCCCCTGCACCGAATGCGGTCTCTGTATAGAAGCCTGCCCGGTTTCAGCCCTCTATTAAATACTGTAATGGCTGAAAATATCCGCCAAAATAATGTTTGCAGTTTCATTTGTTTTATGATAGAGTTATATTTGTTGTTTGAAAAGTAATCAAATAGAAGGGAATTAAGGGCATTTCCGGTATTTCCGGGAATGTTTTTTTGTCCCATCAAGCTTGTGAGAAGTTACAGCTATTTTTTAAGTGCAAAATGAGGAAACTATATTGAGTAATAATAAATTTGTAAAAGGAAAAGGGGAATTTAAGGTATATGATTTTTTTCGAAAAACTGGGATTGAGCCAGCCCGTTTTGAAAGCTATCTCGCAAATGGGTTTTGAAGCTGCTACTCCCATCCAGGAACAGGCTATTCCTTTAGCAATGGCCGGTCGGGATATTATCGGGCAGTCTCAGACAGGAACGGGCAAAACTGCAGCCTTTGGCATCCCGCTGATAGAGAAAATCGATCGGGAAACGGAAAAGGTGAAAGGCCTTGTAGTTGCGCCTACCCGTGAATTGGCTGTTCAGGTAGCAGAGGAATTAAATACTATAGGGCAGGTAAAAGGAATCCGCGCTTTGCCTATCTATGGAGGGCAGGATATAAACCGGCAGATCAGGTCCCTTAAGAACAGGCCGCAGATTATTGTAGGAACACCCGGGCGTTTAATGGATCATATGAGGAGAAAAACGATACGGCTGGAAAGCGTGTCTATGGTAATTCTCGATGAAGCTGATGAAATGCTTAATATGGGTTTTATTGATGATATAAAAACTATTTTACAAGATGTTCCGCATGAACGCCAAACAATGCTTTTTTCCGCAACTATGCCCAGGCCGATTCAGGATTTAGCCCAGCGATTTATGAAGAATCCCCAATTAGTTCAGGTTAAAGCGAAAGAAGCTACGGTTTCTAATACGGAACAATTTTTTCTGGAGGTCCAGGAAAAACGGAAATTTGACGTGCTTTGCCGGGTTTTGGATATGCAATCCCCCAAGCTGGCCATTGTTTTTGGCAGAACGAAGAAGCGAGTGGATGAGCTTAGCGAAGCTTTAAACAGGAGGGGATATTCTGCCAAAGGGATCCATGGGGATCTTAACCAGGCGAAAAGAGACAGTGTAATGGAAAGCTTTAAAAGGGGAAATACGGAAATACTGGTTGCGACAGATGTTGCCGCCCGGGGCCTGGATATTGACGATATTAGTCATATCTATAACTATGATATTCCCCAGGATCCGGAAGGCTATGTCCATCGTATTGGGCGTACAGGGCGTTTGGGAAAAGCCGGTGTGGCAATAACCTTTGTAACACCCAGGGAGATGGGCCAGTTAAGGTTAATTGAACAGATGATAAAAAGAAAAATCGTCCGTCAGGAGGTTCCTACAGTAAATGAAGCGGTAAAGGAATTGCAGCAGGAAACTGTGGAGCGATTAATGCGTGTTGCTGAGGAGGGCGCTATCCATCAATATAAGAAGCTGGCAGAGACGCTGCTGCAAGAAAATGATTCAGTAACTCTTCTTTCGGCGGCACTGAAAATCCTTACAAAAGAACCCGATTACTCCCAGACGCAAATACATTTAAAGGAAGAAGCTTCTTTTAAGAAAAAAAACCCCAAGGGTGTTAAGAGAGGAGCAGTACCTTCGTGGAAACGGGAAAGGTATAAAGATGCGAGGAACAAAAAAAGAAAAAGAGATTATAAGTTCGATACCCCGCGATGATGCCTGCCTTAACAATCTACATTTGGAAGGAGATCAGTTTGCGCAATTTTTCTCTTGAACTCATAAAAGATTTTGATCTGTTGATGATTCTTTTTTTTGTAACCTTAAATATTATAAGCTTCTTTTTAATTAAAATTGATAAGAAAAGGGCTATACATCATCAATGGAGGGTTCCTGAAAGGAATTTTTTTATCCTTGCTCTGCTTGGTGGAGCAACAGGGTTGTATCTGGGCATGATATTTTTCCGGCATAAAACCAAGCATTATCTTTTTACCCGGGGAATTGCTGTATTAATTGTATTAAATGCCCTCTTTTTTTATTTTATATTTCGCTAATGCAAGCCTGCCCCCTATTCTTTGAAGGTTTCGGGCATCAGTAATACCATCACAAAGGCAATGGCCGCACTGAGGCCATAAATAATGAAGATATTTTGGTAGGCGGTAGCCGTATTGGTCAGGTTGAAAAAATAATTGAGGTAATAACCCGTTACATTCTGGTAAAAACCGACACTCATGATCATCAGTGTGTTTAAAATACCCATGACAGTACCGGTGATTTCCAGCGGCAGGTACTCCTTTACGCTCGTTAAATTTATAAGAAAAACGATGCCAAAAAAGCCGTTAAAGAAATAAATCAAGGAAAATATTATTACACCGGGATAATCCTTAATAAAGATGAAAGCGATGATCGTAGCCAGGAATCCGACTGTTCCCAGGAGAAGAACAGGCTTTCTTGCTTTAAAGTAACGATCCGAAAAAAGACCCCAAAAAGGGCCTCCCAGTATGATGCCCACAGGTAAAAACATTGCCATAACTCCGGCAGACTGTCGACTTATCGAAAAAACGTCCTCTAAGTACGGGACGCCCCATAAACCCTGGAAACTGAAGATCGTCCCGTAGATTAAAAATGCCCATATAAAAAAGAAAAAGAGCTTATAGTTCTTTTTAACATAATTATTTATTGATATTCTATTTTTTACCTTGCCCTGTTCGTTATTATCAGGTTCGTTATTACCTGTATCCGGGGCGGCTGTTTTTGCAGGGATCAGCCTCCAGGAACAGATAACCAGAAAAAGAAGAATAATGCCGGCCAGGATAAAAGGGAATCTCCAGTTTGTCCGCTCAACTAATACCGCCAGGGGAAAAGAGGAGAGGATCATGCCGCAGCTGCCGATAGAACTTAGTATACTGGTGAGGCTGGCGAACTTTCCCGGCTCATAAGTTACGGAGAGGTATTTTAAAGCGGGAACCCAAATGCCGGCGGTGCCGATACCAAAAATCAACCTGGTCCAGATTGCCATTTGCACGTTTTGGGCGAAGGCAAAGCATATGCTTCCAGCAACACCGAGCAGGGCAAAGATAGCTATAGTATTTCGAACGCCAATCCTGTCCGACAGGTATCCGACAGGGATTTGTACGAGCCCGTATGCCCAAAAATAAACAGAGGCCATCAGACCCATTGTCACCGGCAAAATGGAAAATTCGTCCATCAGGTCGTTGGCGATTACCGCAGGACTCGATCGCAAAAACAGAGACATCATAAATAGTACACCAAGTAATAAAAATACTATAATACCCTTTCCCCTCACGCAAATATCCCTCCAATGTTTTGTTTTGATACATAGCTTGCGCGTAATTCTATAGCGGTACTCTTTGCAGGGCAGGTGTGTTACCCGCTGCCTGGCTGATATTTCAGACTTATCGTATTATACCATATTGTTTATACATGGGGAAGGTTTTGGAAACTCTAATTATAATTTCGAATTTAGCATTGAACCAGGAATCGGATTTACTGAATCCAGGATTTACTCCAGGGAACCTGGCGGGGGAAAACGGTGCGGGATTTTTTTTTTAGCTAGAGATATAAGACCATCGTCATGCCGATTAGAATGCCGGTTGTTATTCCCCAGATGGCGGTGTGGTTATCTGCTACCTCCAGGACATCAGGAATCAGTTCGTCGAAGACGATATAAAGCATGGCTCCAGCGGCAAAGCCCAGGGATAGAGCCAGGAATCCAGCGGAGATATTGCCCGTTGCCGCTCCCAGCAGTGCGCCTATTCCCATTGGCAAACCGGCCAACAATGTGACTCCGAACACTCTTGCCCTTCCCATGCCTCCAATATTCAGGGGAATGGCAACGGCCAGCCCTTCGGGAACATTGTGCAGGGAGATCAAAACAGCAAGCGCGATACCCATGCCGGTTGAGGCAGCAAAACCGGCACCTATGGCTATGCCTTCAGATACATTGTGCAGAGCGATACCCGTGGCAATTAAAATGCCTTTTTTAAGAAAACGGCCTGTCCTTACTTCTTCGGTAACAAAATGTGTATGGGGGAAGAAGTTATCAAGAAAAAGAAAAGCAATAATACCTGCAAGCAGCCCCAGAATTGTCCAGGGAAAGCTGGTATTTGCCGCTTCGGCGAGTAGCTCCATAAAAACTACGGAGAGCATAATACCGGCTGCGACGCCCAGCATTGTACCCAGCGCCTTGTCCGATGGTTTTAAAATAAAAAAGGATAATATTCCTCCCAGACTGGTTCCTAACGTTCCTGCGATTAAGCCGATAAGTGTTATATCAAACCATTCCATAGTTTTTCCTATCAGAACATTGTTTTGATAAAATAATATAGATCCTCAAGATAACCCTCGTAATCAGCATTATAAGGCGTTTTTTCTTTCCGGTTGTCGAGCAGGTGGTTCTTAAGCAGATAGGTCTTTATTCCTGCCTTTTCAGCAGCCAGGTCTTCCTCAATGTCGTTGCCGATCATCAAGCACTCCGACGCCTGCCGGTTAATTAAATGCAGGATTTCCTCATAGTATTCACGATGAGGTTTACAAAAGTGCATATTTTCGTAGGCGGTAATCAGGCGGTAGGGATAATCTGCAAGCCCTGCCCACCTCAGGCGGTGTTTCATTGCCAAAAGCGGGAATACCGGGTTGCTTGCAATAACCATCTCCAGGCCTTTATTATAACAGAGTTCAACAATTTCTTGTGCAAACGGTTCTTGCCGCGTATAATTTTCCAAACTACCGAAATCATTGGTATAAAAATCTATTAGAATTGATTGAAGTTCTTCTGAAGGTAAACCGATGTGCGGGATAAATTCCTGCATAAACACTTCCTGGTTAGTCCGCCGGGGGTCTTTATTTTCAATCATTGCATGTGTACAGTGGAGCAGGTGTTTAATAAATTCTTCCGGCTTGATCTGCCTGACAAACCTTTTGGTTAGGATTTTAAAGTACCCCGGTAGAAATGTCTCCATATTTATATTGAGCAATGTGCCGTCCAGGTCGAAAAGCACTGTTTTGAACATCAAAAAAAACTCACTTTACAGGGTTTTTGCAATATCAATATCATATTATAGAAGAAGAAAGAATGCAATTATATATTTTTGTTACACCCTTAAAATATTTTTATCCCGGCAGGGAAAATGGAATATAATCATGTATAATTCATTATAATAGGAGTTTTTCACAGAAGGAAGGCGTATTATCCTCCGGTTCAGGGAGAAATTATTTAGTAGAATTAGCTGTGCTGTATAAATATATAAATGAACTGTATAAGTATTCCGGGATGCGTTGGCGGTGCCAGGCAGAGTGGTATCGCACCTGTTATTACCCGGGGAATATAATTTAAGATTATAGGGAATATCAGTTAAATAATTTTTGAGAGGAGGTCAAAATTTGAAAAATCGTGTTTATCGCTCCCGAAAATACAGGGTCATCGCCGGTGTGGCCGGGGGGCTGGCGGAATACTTTAATGTGGACGTTGTTCTTGTTCGATTACTGTGGGTAATATCAATTTTTGCCGGTGGCGGCGGGGTTCTGGCATATATTATCGCCTGGATCGTTATTCCGGAAGAAAACAGGGAAAATGAA
This sequence comes from Dethiobacteria bacterium, assembly GCA_050948825.1. GTDB lineage: Bacteria > Bacillota > Dethiobacteria > DTU022 > UBA8154 > DUQX01. The sequence continues at coordinate 19,651 of JBMNEO010000002.1, forward strand.
AGATTTATGGATACCGGCGAAGGGTATGAAACAACCGCCGGTTCCTGGGAAGATGCTCCGGAGGACACGCCAAAGGATGAGAATGTTTACAGGGAGAAACAGGAAGCCGGTCTTAGAAGACAGAGGAATTTTGGATTGCTGTTGATCGGGCTGGGTATTCTTTTTCTAATCCGGCAGTTTTTTGGATTTTTCTTTCATTATTTTTGGCCCCTATTGCTTGTCGCTCTGGGGATGTATTTACTGTTGCGCGAGCGGAGGGATGCCGGGCGATGAGTATAGGATTATTTCTCGTGGCGCTTCTGCTTATCCTTACGGGCACTGTTTTTTTCCTAAGCAATACAGGTTTTGTTTCAATGTATTTTGTACAGCGGCTGACCGTTTTTTGGCCTCTGGTTTTTATCCTGATCGGATTAAGCCTGTTCTGGGGCGGTAAAATCCCGCGCCCGCTGGCCTTTGTTATAATTATTATCCTTGTTGGAGGAGTTGTTTTGCTCGCTTATACAGATTTGTTATTAAGGTACTTTCCTTACACTATTTAAGCGAATAGAGTTACTGCTTTTTATTTAGCCGTATATTTTAATCCTGCAGGGAAAAAATGATAAGGGTGAAAGCGGGAGGATTCCTAACCTCAGGAGGTAATCACGATAATGTATGCAACATCGATCAATCCATGGCAAACCGTAGGGTTTATACCTCAACAACAATATATTACTGCTCAACCGGTTCAAACCTTCCAGAATATGGGGTACAGTCAACCTTACGGCGGTGCCATGTTTTCTCCCGTAGGAAACATTCAGGCCAGTTTTATTCCGCAGGGAGCCATCAGTTACGGATATTCCCCTGGCTGGGGTTGGGGGCAAACTGCTAACCCGGCGATTGGCGGGCAGTTTGTCCATATGGTTCCGCAAATACAGGGGCAGATGCAGATGCAGCAGGGGTTAACAACCGGCATCAGAGCGGTTTCGGGACTTGCTCAGCCGAGAATTGAGCTTGCAGAAACCAGCAATGATGTTATTGTAACCGCTGATTTACCGAATGTAGATCCGAACAACATCTATCTTACAGTGACAGATGATTCCCTCAGCATCTCGGCACTTGCTCATCTTGGGGGGATCAGCAGCAGCCTCTTCAGAACTGTTGCACTGCCGACCAGTGTAAGATCGGAGCATCTTGATATTAGTTTCACCAACGGAACTCTTGAATGCCGTCTGCCCAAATCTGATTTTGCCGCAAGACGTAGAGTCAAAGTAAACGCAACAGGCCAGTAGCTTAAACCCTCCCGCTTTTCCCCGATTATTTCTCCTATTTTACTAAAGAGGTGATAATGTGTACCAGTACACGCAGAGCTTTTCTCCAGGAATATACGGGTTCTTTCCCAATACCCAGGTTGCGGATCCCCTTTTCCGGCAGGGTAATATTTTGGGGGGAATACAGCCGAGGGTAGATATTGTCGAAACTCAAAGTGAGATAATTTGTATATTTGAAGTCCCCGGCGCGGAACCTGATACTATAAAGCTAGAAATAGAGGGGGGTACTCTTCACCTGGAAGGGCCGGTTGATATGGGGTTAATGGAAACTGTGCAGATGAAATATGTGTATCGTGAGCGCCCGGATAAATACTCACGTATTCTTGTACTTCCTCGCGAAATAGATTCTGAGCGGGCGGTGGCTGATGCAAAAAACGGCCTTGTCCTGGTTCGCTTTCCTAAAAAAAAGACCGGAAAGCGATTGGAGGTAAATCAGCAACAGCAGCAGTTACAGCCCCGGCAACAGCAATTGCAGTCTCAACAACAACCGCAGCAGTATCAACCCCAGCAATTTCAACAGCAGCAACAGCAGCAACAGCAGAATCAACAGCAACAGCAGCAACAATATTATCAACAGCCGCAACAACAACAGCAATCGCAACAGCTGCCGCAGCAAAATTTTGGCACTCCTTTAGCGGATTCCCCTTTAGGCATAGAATAGTACATAGCAGATTGATGCCCTGGCCCGCGAAAACGGATTCTGTATTGCTCGAATCCCCACATGAAAACGGAAAGATTTTTTGACACGCCCGGGATTTTAGAAATTCATTTCTGTTTTTTTATCTGATTAAGAAAAGGAAATGGTTTTCTCCCTGTTGAATAGTTCAGATAGCAGAAGAGTTGGATAACCCGCAAACAGCAAGCTGAACTCTTCAGCATACTTTTCTCGAAGGCGGCTTTCCGGTGTGATTAACCCGGGGAACTTCCATCTGTTGCTGCTGCAGTTACAGCTGCCGGTGAGGCAATTATTCCAGGGAGGTCAGAATAATGTTATCAAATGTTAAAATAACAACGCTTTGTGAGAACAGTGCTCCTGCACCCAGTCGCGGAATAATGGGGGAACACGGAATGAGCATGTTGCTGGAAGCCGGTGGCAAAAGAATTCTGTTTGACACCGGCGGAGGCCTGAGTTTGCTCCATAATGCCCGCAGGCTGAATGTGGATCTGGGGGGATTGGACGGGCTGGTATTAAGTCACGGGCACTATGATCATACAGGTGGCTTAAAAGATCTTTTGGAGCAGGTTGGCTCCCTTTCTATTTACGCGCATCCCGATGTTTTTGCTGATAAATACCACCTGCTTAAAGACGAAGATCCAAGAAGAATCGGTATTCCCTGGCCGAAGGAAGAACTTGAGCGCCTCGGTGCAAGATTTTTTCTGTCCGGGGGTTCGGTAAAACTGGGTGAAGGGATTACTCTTACAGGTGAAATCCCGCGGAGAGAGAGCCGTGAGGAAAATACAGCGACCGATCTGTATTATAAAAAACCCGATGGGAGTTTTGCGGCGGATTTGCTTGCCGATGACCAGGCGGTTATTGTCGAGAGCACTGCAGGGACCATTGTCCTTCTCGGCTGTGCTCACTCCGGTTTAATCAATACACTGCGTTATGTCTGTGATATTACCGGGAAACAACAAATATTTGCCTGTATCGGGGGGACTCATTTGATGAATGCCTCTGATGAACGGCTGGAATATACTATTGAAGCACTGAGGGAATTTGACCTTCAACAGGTTGCACCCTGCCACTGTACGGGTGCCTAAGGGCAGCTTGACGCTATTTCAGGCTTTTGGTGATTGTTTCGCCCATAATCCAGCAGGCACTGTCTTTAATTTTGAGTAGCGACAACTAATTCTTTTCTTTTAAGACGACTAATTTTTTTCTTTTAAATAGTAACGCAGTGCCCTGGCGGTTATTCCTAAAAGAGCGGCGGCTTTCACCTGGCTGCCATATGTTAATTCCAGGGCGTTGCCGATAATTCCTTTGATGGTGTTATCGGACCAGCATTTGAGATCTTCCTGCAGTAAATTTAAATTGATTCCATTTTTGATCTCCAAATTGTCCAGCAGGGTCTTATTAAATTCTTCCAGCAGTTCAAAGAGCCTCTCCCTTTGCGGATGGTCGAGGAATAGCTTTGAATAACCGGCGGCCTCTTTGCGTTCCTTATCCTTGTCTTTGTCCCGGTCTTGATCATTATCGGGCAGGGCTTCCCGGGTATTTTCCGGGATGATGGCGGTCCCGGGACCTTCTCCCCGGGATTTCTGCTGTATTTTAGTTGGAAGATCTGCCGGAGTAATGATCGGCCCGTTGCAGAGCAGGGTTGCCTGAGCTACCGTATTTGCCAACTCTCTGATGTTCCCCGGCCAGGGATAATTTTTCATTAACTCCAAAGCCTCAGCGTTTATCCTTTTGGGCCGGGTTTTTTTATCCTTCGTTTCCTTTTCAAGAAAAAAGTTGATAAAAAGTGGGATGTCTTCCGCTCGTTCGCGCAAGGGCGGGATATATAAGGAGGCCACGTCGAGGCGGTAAAATAGATCTTCCCTGAATTGATTATCGTTAACCTTTGCCTGTAAGTTGGCATTTGTGGCTGCGATTACTCTTACATCGGCTTTGCAGAGCTCTTCCCCGCCTACCCTTAAAAATTCACCTGTTTCCAGGATGCGCAACAGTTTCACCTGAATTGCCGGGCTTGCAGAATCTATTTCGTCCAGAAAAAGGGTTCCCCTGTGGGCAAGTTCGAAGATACCTTTTTTCCTGCCGGAAGCCCCCGTAAAGGCCCCCTTTTCGTGACCGAACAGTTCACTTTCCAGCAGGTTTTCGGTAAAAGCCCCGCAGTTAAAGGCCATAAAAGGGCGATCGCTGCGGTGGCTGACGGAATGAATATATCTGGCAAGCACTTCTTTGCCCGTTCCCGTTTCCCCATGAATTAAAACAGTAATGTTCTTTTTGGCTATTTTTTCCGCTGCAGCTATCAGGTTTAGCATCTTAAGATTTTGGCCGACAACAAAACCATATTCCTCTTGGTACCTTTTGATATACTCCAGGTCGGCTCTTACGTTTAACGCTTTCTCCAGCAGCTTTTCCATCTCTTCTATATCGACAAAGGGTTTTTCTACGTAATCAAAGGCTCCCAGTTGAATAGCCTCTACTGCCGACTTTACGGTTGAATAACCTGTAATAATGATTACCTCACACTTTGGCTGTTTTTCTTTAATTATCTTTAGTATACTCAGTCCGTCGTTGTCAGGCAGCTTGAGATCTATCAGGGCAGCATTGAATTGTAACGAGTCGATCTTTGCTATGGCTTCTTTTCCCGTATTTGCCGTTTCTACTTCATAACCCTTGTTTTTTAGCAGGTAGGAAAAAAAGTTGCAGACCTCCTGTTCATCGTCAACGATTAAAAAGCGTGCTTTTGTCAGCATGAAGACCAACCTCCGGAGACGTTATTCTATACTTTCTGGCTGTAATATATCTTTGCGGATTTTTTGAAATTCTTAAGGCTGCTTAATCTTTTTCACCGGGATTTTCACCCTCTTCATCGGGGATAAATTTTTTGATCGGAAGAATTAAACTGAAAATACTCCCCTTGCCGGGTTCACTCTCCACATCAATAAATCCCCCGTGGGATTGGGCAGTGCCCAGGCTTACCGAAAGTCCCAGGCCGGTTCCTTTGCCAACTTTTTTTGATGTGTAGAAGGGGTTAAAAACTTGTGAGATTTTTTTCTGGTCAATCCCGCAGCCGTTATCGGCGATATCAACCGCTACAAATTTGTCCGGCTTTATTCTGGTGCTAATGATTATTTCACCTTTTTCCTGTTCATCGTTTTCCATATGTTTCTGCTCGACGGCATCTTTGGCATTAAGCAGCAGGTTGATAATGATCTGTTCCAGCCCCTGTGCATTGCCCAGGATCATTAAAGGCGACTCGTCAAGGTTCTTCACGAGATTGATTTTACCTTTTTCTATCTGGTAAGCAGCAAGGTTGAGAGCTTTTTCCACCACCTGGTTTAGATCTATTTCTTCAAAAGTAAATTCATCCTGGCGGGAAAAGGTTAAAAGGTTTTGAATGATTCTCTGGCAGCGTACCCCGCAGAGCTGGATATCTTTAATCAGCTGGTAATGCGGGCTTTCGGGAGGGGTTTCCCTGAGCAGCAGCTGGGAATCGCCCACAATTGCCGTTAGGGGGCTGTTAAGCTCGTGCGCTACCCCGGCGGACATCTCTCCCAGGGAAACAAATTTGATCGAATCCACGATACTGGTAACATCCTTGCCGTAGTAAGTCACTCCGTAAGGTTCTTCGTTTTCCATATAAGCGGGATAAGCAAAGATATCAAGCACCCGGTTATAGCGAGTCCGGTTTTGAAGATATGCAGTTTTTTTACTCCGTAAGACTTGATCGGCCAGGCAGGGATTACATTTGGATTCGCGGCCATATAAGATATGGTAGCATTTTTGCCCAAGTATATCCTTTTCCTTCAGGGTAAAAAAATCTATCGCAGCCCTGTTAACCCTTTGTATTTCGTAATTAAGGTTAATAAAGAGCAGCAGGTCTGTTACTGCAGAAAAAGTAATCTCCCACTCCTGTTTATGTTGCCAGACTTCGTTATACAGGCGGACGTTTTCCAGACAGACGGCGAGTTGATCGGCCACTTGCTGCAAAAAAAGCTGGTCGTTCTCGCTGAATGGCTTTCTGCTTGCCGCTTCCAATACCCCGATGACTTCTTCATTTACCAGCAGGGGAATAAGAATTTTCGAAGTGATCCCCTGTTTGATAAATTTAATATCCTCTGGAAAGGAGCAGCCCTTTGAAGAGAGGTTATTATGTAAGAGCGGTTTTTTCTCGTGGAGCACGTACCAGAGGGCGGCATCCGTTTCGCTGTCATTTTTGGAAGACTTCTCCAACTGGCTGTACTTAAAGTAGGATTCGGATATTTTATGGCTGTTTCCTGTAAAGAAGACTATACGCTTGATAAGATCGTCCTTCATGACTACATAAAGGCTGAGAATGTTGAAATAAACCAGCGTTTGCAATTTGGGCATAATGTTTTCGATTATCTCTTGATAAGACATGTTTATACCCATATTTTTAGCCAGTTGATTAATGATCTCCAGTTGAATATTCCTTTTTGATAGCTCGCTCACCTTCTTCTTTAATTCAACATAATAAGACTTTTTGGAGCTGTGTATTCCTGTTAGTTTTTCAATGAGCATATTTTTATTGTTAATAACCACTATTATGACCCCCTTAAAATGCTGAAATATTTTTAGAGAGCTGAATAGAATATTTCATTAATATCTTCAACATCAGCGTCCCGGGGATTGGTAATGAAGCAGGCATCCTTAATTGCATTTTGGCTAAGCTGGGGAATCAGCTCTTCAGGCAAACCGAGTTCCGATAGCCCCGATGGTATTTTGACATCTGCGGCAAGCATCTGCACCATTTCAATCGCTTTTTCGGCAGCTTCGCGCGTGGTCATATTTTCTACCTTTGCTCCCATGGCCCCGGCTATTTCGACATATTTATCCATGGAGGAGATAAGGTTAAAGCGCATTACATAAGGCAGCAGGATGGAACTGATCTCTCCGATAGGCAGGTCCAGCAATCCTCCAACCTGGTGGGTCATGGCGTGCACGAGGCCGAGTATTGCATTGGAGAAGGCCAAGCCCGCTTGAAGGCTGGCCTGAGCCATGGCCACCTTTGCTTCTTCGTTGACCTGGCTGGCAACCGAAGCCCTCAGGTTGGAGGAGATCAGTTTGATGGCATGCAAAGCGTGAACATTTGTCAGGTCGGTGGCCGCCAGGGAAAGGAATGCTTCGATCGCGTGGCTTAAGGCTTCCATACCGGTGTGCCTGGTAAGTTTGCTGTTGACGGTAGAGAGTATCAGCGGATCGGATATGGCGATATCCGGAACAAGCGATTTAGAGATGATGGTCATCTTTATTTTTCGCTTGCTGTCGGCAATGATCGAGAATTGGGAAACCTCCGAACCGGACCCTGCGGTAGAAGGTACAACGATCAGTGGCGGGAGGGGGGTGTGAATAAGATCAATACCCTCATAATCCTGAATTGTACCTTTATTTGTCGTGAGAGTAGCTACCGCCTTGGCCGCATCAATGGCGCTTCCCCCGCCGATGGCCAGGACCGCGTCACAACCTGTATCCAGGTACAGTAAAGCTCCTTCCTCTACTTCAAAGTCCCTGGGATTGGCCGAGAAATCAGACCAGATTTGGTAATCCAGGCCGATATTTTTAATAAAAGGGAGAGCTTTTTCGATCCACCCGTACTGAATTACTCCCTGGTCGGCAACGAGAAAAACGCGGGAAGCGCCCAACCGGATACAACATTCACCTATTTGGTTGAGAGAGCCCTTCCCGAAAATTATTTCCGGGGTGACGAATTTACTTATATACATATTTCTCACCTTTTAAAGGAAGTTTTTCGCTAAACAACGAACAACTGCTAGACCGCTAATCAACCATTAAACACTACTAATTATCAATAGCTCCCGGGCAGAGCATTTCAAGTCGCCTTGCTGAACGGTAAGTCTGTGCAAATCTGCCCTGTTAACTTGTATTTCTTTAACAATCGATAAATTCCTCTTTGTAATACTTTGAATTTGTAACTTCTTAAAGAAAATAATAGAAATCAGCCCCGCCAGGAATTGGTTCGGGGCTGAAAATAACTGCATATTTTGCTAAATAGTATAGCTTGAAACGTCATATAGTTTAGTCTGTATTTTTATGCTTTAATGTAGGAGCGAATTCCTTTTCAATGGGAATGTCTTTCTGCTCTTGATTGCTGTCAATATCGTCAACGATCTCCGGTAAGGCACTGTAACCCACATTCGTTTCCATTATCTTTTTGCAGATAGCCCTTTGCTCTTCGGTGCAGCCGAGGCCTTCCGCATAATCCTTGCTAAATTCTTTGGAAAAAGCACCGGCGCTGCAAAACATTGTCCAACCGTTCAGGCCTTGATATTCCTTCCAATAATGGCACTTGACCATCTTTTCCATTTTCTTTACTCCTTTCTTTTTATTTGCATTACTTCGTATCAGCGGTCCCCGCCAGCTTCTGGATTGAGGGGCGGAGATAAGCGTTCCAGTAGATAATTGCTACGAAAAGGATACCCCCGACCATGTTGCCGATTGTGACAGGGATTAAATTATTCAAAATAAAACCCGACCAGTTGAGGCTTTGGCTGACACCCGATGCCAGGAGCGGTTGAAGAACTGCCTGGTTTTTAAGGAAAATACCCATCGGGATAAAATACATATTTGCGATGGAGTGCTCAAGTCCGATAGCCACAAAAGCTGTGACAGGTAACATGATGCCAAGTATTTTACTGATGGCATCCTTTCCGGCCAGTGAGAGCCAAACAGCCATACAGACGAGCCAGTTGCAGAAGATGCCGCGAACGAAAGCTTCTCCCCAGGGAAGTGATGCCTTGGCGCTGGCCGTGTTAATTGCTTTAATAGCTATGGAGCAGTCGTTGGCTTTCCAGATACCTGAGTAAAGAAAAAGGATTGCGATGAGAAGAGAGCCGATAAAATTGAAAAGATAAACCCAACCCCAGTTATTAAGAACCTGTTTGAGTGTTACCTTCTTATCCAAAAGTCCCGTAACCATAAGGTTGTTGCCTGTAAAAAGCTCTGCGCCCCCCATGATGACAAGAACAAGGCCGAGTGAGAAGGTCGCCCCTCCTACAAGGCGGGAAAGGCCGTCACCGATGTAGGTGGCGAGATCGTTGGTTACCACTGTGGAAAGCACCGCCCCCATGGCGATGTATGCTCCGGCTAATAGTGCAAGTAACTGAAGTGCCGGTGAATTAGTGGCTGCTTTTTTTTCTGCGAGGCCAACGGCATTTTTAGCTACAATAGGTGGCGGATCGCAGACTACCGGAGGTGCAGGTGGTGCAGGTACTGCTCCTGTACCGATATTCAGTTCCATTGTTCCAAGGCATTCTTTTCTTTTATCCGGGGTGCAGCCGATCTGGGCTAAGAAAGCTGGATTTACAGGCTTGTTGAAGGCTGCAAGATCACAGTACGAAATAGAACCTCCTATTGAATCATAATCCTTCCAGAATGGGCAGCGGTTAGGCATTTTAAAAGCCCCCTTTCTTTATATTGTTTTTTGATGTTCAACTATATCTATTGCAAGGTTTGTGCCAGGTTCTCAGGAAAGGCGAAAAATTTGTTCCTTTTTGTTTTTAGGTGTTTTTAGTGTGTTTTTAGTCTGTTTATTGCTGCTTTCTATATAATATGTGAATAAATGATTGTAGAACGGGAGGCAGGATTCCCGTCCTCGCGGGCGGCATTGACGAATTTTGTCCAAAAAGTTACGTAAATACGTAAGACAAAGTATTCTTTTGCGGAGTGTATAATGAGAGACCCTGGATGATCAGGCGGGTGATGATCAGGTGAGTTTAGGGGAGTTTTCCAGTTTGCGGTATAATATCTGCCTGATTTTTCTACTTGAACTGCCGGTTAAAAAAAAATATGCTTAAAGGAGAAACGAAACTTCCTTTCAAATTAGAGGTGGCCGGCATTCCGGGTATTTGAGCCGGGCTTAAACCCTCCGCACCAGAGAGGGCGCTTGCCGCATGCCGGCATTTCAGGTATTTTGGCAGACCGGCTCCGGTTTAATCTAGTAATTCTGTAATTCAGTATAAGGAGAGTATTTTATGAACGCTTTATTCTCCAACACTAAGTTCTCCAGAACACTAAATAAAAAAGAAGGAAATAGAAAGAGTAAATTAGGGCTTGCCGGCAGGCTCTATAAAGTATTTATTTTGTTTGCATTAGTAATATTTTGCGTAATCGGAGCGGGGGCCTTTACCGTTGTTTACTCTTTCGTTAATGACGCGCCGGACCTGCGCACATTGAAAACGCTGACCCCTGCAGCGTCGCGTATATACGACCGTTTTGACAATGAGATCGCGGTTTTTTACGGCCTAGAAAACCGAATTGAAAAACCTTTGGACCAGATTTCTCCTCATATTCAAAAGGCTTTTATTGCGATAGAGGACGAAAGGTTTTATAAGCATCAGGGCTTGGACCTGATGGGATTAGGGCGGGCTTTTATTACCAACCTGCGTCGGGGGGACTGGACCGGGCAGGGGGGGAGCACCATCACGCAGCAGCTGGTAAAGAACATTCTCCTTTCCCAGGAGAAGACCTTTGCCCGGAAGTTAAAAGAGGCATGGCTAGCGATTAAAATGGAGCGGCAGTATTCGAAGAGCGAGATATTGGAGATGTATTTAAACCAGATTTATTTTGCTCATGGCGCTTACGGTGTTGAGGCCGCGGCGCGGATATATTTCGATAAAAGTGCAGCGGAGCTTACATGCGGTGAGGCGGCTTTGCTGGCGGGAATTCCCCGCTCTCCAAATTATTATTCGCCCTATAATAATTTTGAAGCAGCTTTGCAGAGACAGTCTTTGGTGTTGGAAAAAATGTTCGAGCAGAGTTATATCAGTGAAGACCAGCTGAAAGAGGCCAGGGAAGAGCGGATAACGCTGGCCGGCCTTCCAGATAGAGAGTATTCTTTTCCATATTTTATGGATTATGTTTTGCATAACGAGCTCATTAAAATACTGACCGGGCTGCCGGGGTTTGACAGCCGGGCAGATGCTTACGAGGCAATTTACAGCGGAGGTCTAAAGATTTATACCACCCTGGACCAGGATGCTCAGTCCCATACCGAGGAGGTTCTCAATGATGAGAGCCTTTACCGCCGGAGCGTCAGGGTTGATATGGAACATGTGAAAGAACTGGCGGGAAATGGAGATTACACCGGTTACCCGGAGGAAGCTCTTGCCGAAAGCGGGATTCCCCAGCCTCAGGCGGCTGCCGTAGTGGCGGATCCTGCATCGGGGGAAGTCCTGGCTCTGGTGGGGGGAAGAGAATACGGCGAAGGCAATCAGGACCTCCGTTACCTGAGCCCCAGGCAGCCGGGCTCGGCCATGAAGCCCATTGCCGTATATGCCCCGGCTATGGAGGAGGGGCTGATCACGCCCGAATCAATTATCGATGATTCCCCCGTTGCCTGGGGGGAATGGACACCGGAAAACTTTGGTGGAGATTTTATGGGGTTGGTTACGGTAAGGGAAGCACTGGTGAGGTCGCTCAACATCCCGGCGGCGAAGGTATTCGCGCGTTTGACGCCGGAGACAGGTCTGGAGTATGCGCAGAAGATGGGGATTACTACTATACATCCCGATGATTACAACCTTGCTGCATCGCTGGGCGGGCTGACCTGGGGAACAACGGCCTTTGATATGGCGCAGGCCTATTGTGTTTTGGCCAACGAAGGGAAAAAGGTAGACCTGCACACGGTGAAAAGTATTGAGGACAGAAACGGCCGCGTTCTTTATGAAAACAGCGCTCAAGCGGAGGCGGTCATCAGCCCGCAAACCGCTTATCTGGTTACGGATATGCTCAAAGATGTGGTGCAAAGGGGAACAGCATCGAATTTAAGCATCATGCGGCCGCTTGCGGCAAAGACCGGGACAACCAGTGAAAACCGCGATGCTTATTTAGTTGCATATACCCCTGATATCGTTGTGTCGTTCTGGATGGGCCATGATATACAAACGCTGGGAAGGATTGATGGGGGAAGCGGGGAGGCTGTAACTTTTATGAACGCTATTCTTTCTCAGATTCTGAAAGATGTTCCTCCTCACGATTTCAGCGTGCCGCTTGGTATAACAAGCCCTGTCAGCATCTGCAGCAAATCCGGATTGAAGCCGGGACCTCACTGTCCAAAGGAAGATATAGTAGAAGAAATATTTCCTGCTGGAAAAGCCCCCGGCAGGAGATGCGATCTGCATATTGAACTGGAAATTTGCACCCGCAGCGGGCTTTTGGCGGGATATTACTGCCCGCCCTGGGAAAGGATAAGAAGGACTTTTTTGCTGCGGCCTGACTATGAGCTCACAGACGAGCGCTGGGGAAAAACGGGCAGGGGGCCGGAAGACGCCGCCTTACTTCCACCT
>JBMNEO010000003.1:0-673524 GCA_050948825.1 Dethiobacteria bacterium
AAACTCTTGATCCATGGAGATGATGTTCCAGTAGACCAGTTCATTTTAACAAAATCGGAATAAGATTCTTCTTTTAGCTCCGGAGCCATCACAGCATATTGCAAAGCACCGTTTCTCGTTTTTACGCCTTCAGCCCATGTTTTTACCGCAGCATCAGGGTCTTTCGGCGCCAGCGCACTCTCTAAAAGAGATATGCGGGTTTTTTGAGCTTGCAGCTCTTCAAAATCGATATCAACAGAATTATGTTTTTCATTCCATTTAATTAACGCCCCCAGCCTTTCCGTAATGGTGCGGATTGGCACTAATATTCGTCCATCAACAACTTTGGGCGATACATCCGAAAATACTTCTTTCCCGTTAAAATACATTTTAATTGAAGAATGGGCAAATACGGAAGAAACCGAGCATAAAAGCAGTAAAGCGACCATCACAGATATAAATATTTTTTTCTTCACAAGATATTCCTCCCTTAAAATCAGAAATATGTTATGGTAAGCAGGAATAAGTTTCCTGGAGCCTAAAGAGTGTTTACAATAACCCGGAAAAGCTCGTAACAAGAGAAGTCATAAATGAAAGTTGTTCAGTAAAGATTATGCTAAAGAATTACCCGGGATGTTTAAATTAATGTTATCATCCTCCTCACTAAATTAGATAAAGCAAACTAATTCCGGTTCATACCTCATACCCCCATTGAGTTGGGTTAAACCTCACTACCACGCTCATTTAAAATTAATTCACTCCTTTCCGGGTTATTTACCATAATAGACGATAACGCTTTTAAAAAAGTTCCACCACAAACGCTAACAATTATTTCCATTTGGTAGGTATTGACTGTGTAAAAAATATGTGATCTAAAAAAGCCGCTGTCAACGGCTGTTTTAGATCAATTTTTAAACTTACGTTTTCTTACGGATTTGCTGCATTAGCTGGCGAAGATTGTTGGCGTTGCAATAGCCTTTCCTATTAGATTGAACCAATAATACCGGGAGCGCTGTATTTCTGTTTGAGCCTAATTATCCTCGCCACGCTCTCATCAACCCGCTCCATTGTCAGTGCCCCGTTTTGCACCGCTGCTATTAACCTGCTCAACACTTGTTCCTGATGATCGCTGCTGTGGCATATTAATAATATATCTGCCCCCGCCAGCACCGCTTCCTGCGCCGCTTCACCCACAGCATAGTCCTTTGTGATCGCGCCCATTTCCAGGTCGTCGGTAATGATCAATCCTTTAAATCCCAAATCATGTCGCAAAATACCGGTTAATATCTTCCCGGACATCGTTGCCGGTTTTTCGGGATCCAACTCCGGGTACATGATGTGTGCGGTCATTATCGCTTCTGCACCGCTATCGATTGCTTCTTTAAAAGGAACAAACTCAAAACCGTCCAGCCTTTCCCGGCCATGTTCCACTACCGGCAAGTCAATGTGTGAATCCATACGGGTATCCCCGTGGCCGGGGAAGTGCTTGACAACGGGGATAATGTTTTTGCTCTGCAGCCCCCTCATCATTGCCGTACCCAGTTTGCTGACAATTTCCGGGTTATCCCCAAAAGACCTGTCGCCGATTACCTCGTTTTGGGGATTGCTAAAGATATCGAGTACCGGGGCAAAATTCATATTAAACCCAAAAGCAGCGAGTGCTGTGCCCATTTCCTGCCCAACTGTAAAAGAATAATCCGGATCGCCTCGCTCACCAAGTGCTTTGCCCGAAGGAAACCGCGGCGAACCCTTTGGCAGCCGGCTGATCCTCCCACCCTCTTCATCCACCGCTATGAATAACGGAAGCCTGTTGTCTTTATTGACAGCCTTTAAGCCGGCGGTTAAGCTTGTCAACTGATCTTCATCTTCAATATTTCTCTCAAACAATATCAGCCCGCCGATCTGATGCTCCCTGATCATGGACTCTACGTGGTCATCAACCCCGGGGCCTTCAAACCCGACAAAAACCATCTGCCCGATCTTCTCTTCCAAAGTCATCTCTTGGAGCATTTTGAGTATTTCTTTATTAAGCTTTTCTTCAGGGTCCTCTTCATCATCTCCCGGGTTTTTTCCCCCGAGATCCCGGGAAGTTTGTCCCTCCGCCAGGCTTTCTTTATCCCCTGAAGCAGGAGCAGTTCCCTGGATGGCACAGCTTGTTAACATAATTATCAAAAAAAGCCATAAAAAAATAAGCAATGATTTATTCCTCATTAATTCTCACCTCACGCTCATAGAATCCGGAACCACTACCTTCTTATATTATAACAGGTTAATTATCCAGAACTAATCATCGTCAACGTCTTTATTGGCTTTTGCTTCACTAATGTTAAGCAAGATGCTTTGACAGATCATCCAGGCCATGAAGAAAATTATAACCGACCCCAGCAATGTAAGCATATCTTCCAGGTTAGCCAGATCATAGTCCATAGCGAAAAATTGTACTAAAGTAAAGGCAATAGAGCCGGCAAATGCTCCGATTAAATTTACCTTTTTCCTTACAGGTTTGCTGCGATAAGTTAGATAAAGGCCTTTGACTACACTATTTATGGTTATATATATGGAGAGGCCGATTGTCAGTATAAAAATATCCAAATATTCAACAATGCCCTGCTGCAATACATACTGTCTATAGAGTAAAATTCCCCACAGCGCCAGGAAGCAAATCCCAAATGAATTTGAATTAATTTTTCTTTTCTCAGCGATAATTCTCTCATCTTCAATTCGTTTCATAAAGCTACCCTTCCTTCCGAAAGTAATAACTTAAGCTTATTATTAATTTCTTATTGCTCTTCCCAGAATAAGTCATTCAGTGTTTTGGATAAGGCCTTGCATATAGCGATACAGAGCTTTAATGATGGATTATACTTTCCAAGCTCGATAAGACCGATCGTCTGCCTTGTTACACCAACAATTTCCGCCAGCTCTTCCTGTGACAAATCCTTCTCAATTCTGGCCATTTTGAGTTTTAGGTTTTTCAAGCCGATCACCTGCTTAGTTCTGATGCCGCTCCCTCAGTATTATGATTAATCATTCTGCTACGCGCTAAAACTTTGTTGCTCTTTCAAGCTTTTTTTCTTTACTATCTTTATTATATAATATAAATGGCATATTGTCAATTATATATTGCATTTTAAATAATATATTTTCCTTTTGCGGCACACATGCAAATAAGCATTACTGCTCCAATGATCGTCTTTTTCACAGCGAGCCCTTCCTTTCCAGAAAACGATTGCAGGCATTGCGCAAAACCGTTTGGACCTAATTTCTTATAAATACGTTTATTCGTCTAAAAGTTTCGAAACAGGTTCCATCCGGTTTTATTGTTTTATCTACCATCCTTTGAACGACCTCATTTCTGAACCTTATCTTGATTTCATCCGGAAGCAACTCTAAAAAGGGGACAATGGAGGGCTGATCTATCCATTTAATTAGATCTTCTTTTGAACTAAAGTATCTGTCAGCGTTTTCTTCCCATACCCTCATTTCCCTAAAATCCTGCCGTTTGACAAGCTCTTCATAGCAGCTTAACTTCGGCATATACCATGGCCATACAAAATTTTTAAAGTACTCCCGGTACGCCGCATCACCAATAACCTGTCGTATAACTTCAAAGAAATAGGAACAGTTGCCGTCTCCAGCAAAGCTAAACCTTATTCGCCCTTTTGCCCGCAATGCTTTTCTGCAGTTATCATAAAGCCTCTGATGGTCTTTAACCCAGTGTAAAGCTGCATTGGAGAAAATTAAATCAAACCGGTTGTCAAAATTCATCTTATTAATATCCATACAGATAAATGACAAATTTTGCTGCTCAATTTCCCTTGCTGTATTAATCATCCCAACCGAAGCATCAATTCCGACTACTTTTCCTTCGGGAACCAGAGCAGCCAGCCGCTTCGTCAGTCTCCCGTCGCCACATCCAAGATCAAGAATGTTCTCCGTTCCGGTAAAAGTTAGTTCAGAGATTATCTTATTACCCCACTCCTGCTGATGAGCAGAAGCTTTTTTATATTTTTCTCCATCAAACTCATAATTCCCCATGATACCTCTCCTCTGGCTAACCTTCTAGCCCTCTATTGTATTGTTCTATCGATAGGCAATCGTTTTCTCATTTTCCTTAACTTAAAAAATCAGCGTTCCTTCCCAAAGATAAGGTGCTCCATAATCAACACCGCTAAAACCCCTACCACAAACCCATTTCCAAGAAGAGGCCTCAAAATAACGGGAAATGTGTTTAAGGCATTATCCGGCAAAAATGAGATAACAATACTCAACATAAGGGGAAGTCCAATCACCAGGCCGTTTTCAAAACAAAAGCCCTCCCGGGTATCAAGAACCATAGTTAACCCCGCAGCTATCTGTGAACACATGATATAGATAAAAATGCCGCCGATCACCACGGATGGAATACCGCCTAAAAAAGTTATAACCGGCGGTAAAAACGACATAGCCAGCAATAACAATCCGGCAGGGACAAGGGCAAACCGCGAAGCGCATCCTGTCGATGCAATCACCCCGGGGCTGAGGGAAAAATTAACCATACCGATTATGCCCCAGAGCCCCGCCAGGAAATTAAATATCCCTGTAAGTGAAAGCCCCCTGGTAACCCGCCCCGACATATCCTTCAGCTTTAGCACTTCGCCCACAGAGAAGATCGACCCCAGGTCATTAATGGATAAAGCCAAAAAACATACCAGAAATGAAAGAATGACTCCCGGCTCAAAGCTTAAATTTATTTTTGTCTTTAATAAAAAATCAGCATTGAATGACGACTGAGCGGTATGCGCCATCTCAAAACCCTGGGGGAAAAACAGGTGATAAACTATTGTTCCGGCAATAAGCGCCCACATAATGAGCGTTGATCTCCAAAAACCCGTAACAAACCTGCTCACGGCAAAGACACAGAACACAAAGAAGAGGGCAAAGCACAGATTTAACCAGGCAAGTCCCCCGGAGGAGGAGGGTATGCACAGGTCTATAATCATAGGAGTAAGGGTAAAAGCAATCATAATAAGGATAACCGCCACCACCGGGGCTGTAAAAAGTTTTTTTAAATGGTTAAACAGCCCTGCAGCGCTCACCACAAAAAGAACAAGACCGCCGATCGCAATAGCGGTATAGATCGAACTTATTTCGCTGCCGCTGCTGGCGGCGATACCAACAAGGAGTATTGTTGCCGGCCCCACTACCAGCGGTAAACGGTGCCCCCACAATAACTGCAACAAAAGGGAAACCCCAATAATAAAAAAGACTTTCTGAACATAGATTATCTGCTCTGCTGATTGGCTATAGTGCAGGACGGCCACTACTTTCCCCACAATAACAATTGTAGGGATCATAATTGCCAGCCACTGCAATCCCAGCAACATTAATTCTCCGAAAGAGGGCATTTCATCAAGACCGTATTTGATTTTTACCGGATCCATTCTGGTACTTTCCCTCCTATATTGTCAACTTAATGTCTACTGTGCCTATCCTTCGGGAACGCCGTTCCCCTGGTATAGCGTATTTTTAATATCAATACTTCTATTTCTGTTACCCAAAACCTTCTTTTATATACGGCACACGGCCACCTTGCAGCTACTTCTTTTTGACCTCTATGTATTAATTAAGCTTTCTGGGATCTGATAGAATTTTTCCGGGTGAAATAAAACGACTGTCTTTTCCCGGCTTTTTTTATTTGATAATATGATGAGTGAGGCATCCTTTTAATGTCCATAATGTAGATACGGAACAGATTGGAGAGGGAACATGATAAAATTAAATAAATATGAAACATGGAAAAAGAACGTATTCATCTTTTTATCCAGCCAGGCCGTATCCCTTTTTGGTTCTCTGCTGGTCCAATATGCCATTACCTGGTATATTGTTTTAAGTACCCAATCAGGTGTAATGATGACGATATCTGTTATCTGCGGTTTTTTGCCAACCTTGTTGCTATCTCCTTTTGCAGGAGTATGGGCGGACCGTTACAATCGTAAAATGCTGATCATTTTGTCCGATGCAGGGATCGCAGTTTCAACACTTGTTCTGGCTATACTCTTTTTTTTAGGATACGATGCCATCTGGTTGCTATTTGTGATTTCAGGTATCCGCGCTCTGGGGACGGCGATCCAAACCCCTACGGTAAGTGCTTTCCTTCCCCAGATAGTGCCCGAAGATAAGTTGATCCAGGTAAACGGTACTTTTCAGGGTATTCAATCAATGATCATGCTTGTATGCCCCCTTCTGGCCGGTGCCCTGCTGGCGGTAGCCAGCATTGAAGCCATATTCTTCATCGATGTGTTTACAGCTGCCATAGCTATTTCGATATTGCTTCTGTTCTTGCATGTACCGGTCCATGCAAAGGCATTAGAAAAACAACCGGTCACCTATTTAAACGACATGCGTGAAGGCTTGGCCTATATTAAAGATCGTGGGTTCGTCAAGAAACTGTTTTTGTTCTGTGCCGGTTATTTATTCCTGATTGCACCGGCTGCATTCTTAACGCCTCTACAAGCCGCACGAAGCTTTGGAAATGAAGTCTGGAGGCTGACCGCCATCGAAATCGCTTTTTCAGCAGGAATGGCGGCAGGGGGAATTGCCATCGCCTCCTGGGGTGGCTTTAAGAATAAGATGCATACTATGGTGCTGTCATGCCTTATTAACGGTTTATGTGTCTTTGCTCTGGGGATCACCCCTGTATTTTGGCTCTATCTTGTTTTCATGGGTTTGATCGGAGTGATAATTCCTTTCTTCAATACACCTTTTACGGTTTTGCTGCAGCAGAAAATCGAAGGCAATTATCTCGGCAGGATATTCGGGGTTTTCACCATGATCTCAAGCAGTGCCATGCCCCTGGGGATGCTGGTGTTCGGGCCTGTTGCCGATACCGTCAAAATTGAATGGCTGCTTATTGGAACCGGTATCCTGTTATTTGCCGAGAGCTTTTTCCTGCTGGGAAGCAAGGATCTGATCGAAGCCGGAAAGCCGGTCCTGGAAATTGAATAGAAACGAAACAGCTCTTGATAGTAATTTTCTCCGGCGTTTCGAATCTAATCATTTCGTGATAGTAATTCCTTATAATGATTAAGCTCTCTGGCAATCTGAAAGAACTTTTCCTGCAGTTCTTCTTTCTCTTTTTCATCCCTGGTTTCATTTAACTTGCCGCTTAAGAAAGCAAGCTCACATTCCAGGCGATTAATGTCATCTGTTAAATCCTGATGCTCAAGGCCACTTATCCCCTTTACCCCTGCTTTCCCCCCGCCTTCCTTTTCTTTTTCCAAATAGTATTCATAATCCCCTTCGTAACAGTTCAGCCTCCCGTCTGCTATGGCAAAAACCCTGTTCGCCAACCGCATAAAATACCTGTCATGGGTGACAAAGATGAGGCTGCCCTTAAACCCGGCCAGCACTTCCTCAATCTTCTCCCTGGATTCGATATCCATATAGTTTGTCGGCTCGTCGAGCACCAGCAAATTGGCGCCACTCAGGATGATTTTTGCAAAGGCAACCCTGCCCTTCTCTCCCATGCTTAAACCGGCAATTTTCTTAAAAACCTCATCCCCGCGAAACAGCAATGAGGCCAGAAGCAGCCGGGCTTCTTCGATACTGCCTCCCGCGATCAACGCCTCGTCGAGTACGGTGGCGGAGCTATTCAGGTTCTCCAGCTCCTGGGCGAAATATCCGATTTTAACAGCAGGATTGGCTGTTACTTTGCCGCTATAGTCATTGTCCAGACCGGCGATAATCTTTAAAAGAGTCGTCTTTCCAGCACCATTGTTCCCCAGCAGCACAATTTTATCCCCGCGCTTGATGTTGAAGAAGGCACCATGAAACAGCAACTTTTGAGCATAACCTTTCCCCACATTTTCTCCCCGGATAAGAAACGGGGCGCTCTTTTTTTCCGGTATATTTTTATTGATGAGCTCAAAAAGAGGGGCCTTTGCTTTTTTCGGTTTATCGATTTTCCTCTTTTCCAGCCTCTCCAGTTCCCTTTTTTTGGCCTTAACGACACCGGCATGCTTCTTTGCCTTGCTCCGGTAAAAATCATTTTGTCCGGCCGCGCTATGGGCTCTGTTGTACCAATTTTTTCTTTCCCCGATAACCTGTTTAAGCTGCTGTATCTTCGACTGCTGCTTTTGATATTCCCGCTCGGTGCTTTTTAGCTCAATCTCCTTCTGCACTTTGTAGTCTGAATAATTCCCTTCATAATACTTTAACTCTCGGGAGGTCAACTCCCAGATTCCCGATACTACCCTATCGAGAAAAAAGCGATCGTGGGAAATGACTACTACCGGTTTGTCCAGGCTACCGACGTAGCTCTCCAACCACGCGCAGTTTTCCAGATCAAGGTGGTTCGTGGGCTCATCCAGGATAAGCAAATCAAAGTTGCTTACAACAACACAGCTGAGGGCAAGTTTTGTCTTCTCCCCGCCGCTCAAGCTGCTAGCCTGCCGCCCCCACACGCTCTCATCAATCCCAAGCATATTGAGGGTTTTTTTCACAGTTGTTTCAGCGTCATTTATTCTGTAATTATTTAGAGCTGCCTTTAAAGTTACCCCATAAACAGAATCGCTTTCTGCAAAATTGGGGTACTGTTCCAGATAATAAATAATGCCTAAAGGAGGCAAACACTCTATTTTACCGGCATCAGAAGGCTCCCGGCCGGATAATACCCTGGCCAGGGTCGTTTTACCGACTCCATTGCGGCCTACCAGGCCAATTTTATCACCGGCGTGAATCGCACCGCTTATATTTTCCAGCACTGTTTTACCGTTATAGCTCTTACTAATACCAGAAAAACGTAACTGCATAAGATCATCTCCTAAAAAAAGAAAATCTGCAGCAAACACTCCCGGTTATACTGCAGAAGGTAATCATAAAAAAAGGTATTCATCACCATAAATAAAATTAAGCAAAAAAGCTCAAGGAGTTAAAGGATTAATCTTACCCTTTAAATAAACTTATTATCACTAGGAAGTGTTTTAACTATCCCATTCCTAAAAAGTACATACTTGTCGGACCCAGAACCCGGTATACTTTCCAAATAATCACTGCCCTCGTTAATTACTCGGGTTCGCCCTGCACTTTCTAGAGTTTATTTAATTAATGTTAGTTAAAACACTATCCTCATTGCATACCTCATATATCGAGCTCTTGTTTTGTTTTAATTTTATCATACAACGGTCCAAACCTCAACCATCAATGGAATGAGGATCGTGTCAAGACACTGTAGGTTTTAAAAGAACCCCACATTCAATTTAGATAGCTATTTGTTCATTTATTCCCTTTAACGCCGTTCGGGTCAAGTTGTTTGGACCATTGAAAAGGGGGACGTTATTAAGATTTTCTTTACCAAGCAGCCGTTTCTTTTTTAGACGTCTCAACTCCCTTTTAACCTCCAGATTTAGTTCAGTGATAATAGCAGCCGGTTCTTTTGAAGCCAGGTAATGTTCATAAACCGATTCACCGTTTGCTTTCACCGCACGCATACTGGCCATATTATCTGCACCTCCCTAAAAAAATAAAAATATTTATTTTTTCGGGCAGGTATATGAAAACAAAAAGAGAACTATATAAGCAGGTAGTAGCAAGGATTTTATTTTTGTAACACGAAAAATTAAAATAAAAACATTCAAGTAAGGGGCAAGTAGCAATTTATTACAGATACAGCTTTTTTGATATTGAAGCAGCATTGATATTTTTTGTGACATGTTATATAGCTCCTACCTCCTCTTAGGAGAGATTATATATTGCCGGGCAGGTTCGCGCCTACCCAGGCTTTTTTTTTGATTTTGCCTTGTATCATCTTTGGGAAGCCACATACCTTCTCTATCGCTCATGATCACTGGGGAGAGAAAATTTTTTCTGTACATTTTAAAAAAATAACCATTAGGATGCAAAAAACCCGGTCAACCCGGGTTTAAAACAGATAGCTTCCAAATCAATTGCCAAATCCGAGATTATCATGTAAAATCAATAATAATTGACTATAGTGGTGGAAAAGGAGAATAAAGATATGGAAAGCACCCAACCCAGGAGAATACTGGCCATTGACATTGGCGGAGGCACACAGGATATCGTGATCTATGAGGAAGGGAAAAGTCCGGAGAATTTTATTCAGCTGGTGCTTCCTTCACCCACTTCTATAGTGGCTGACAGGATAAAAGAAATAACCTCCGCTCAAAAGGGATTACACCTTTCCGGCACAATTATGGGCGGAGGCAGATGCGTTAGAGCGATTAAAAAACATTTACAAGCAGGACTTCCGGTAACCGCTGAGGAAGAGGCCGCCAAAACGGTAAAAGACGATCTGGAAAGAGTTAAAAATCTGGGTATTACGATAAAAAATTCCCCTCCGGAAGGTTATGAGGTTGTGGAAACTAAAGACGTAGATTTAGAAACCCTGGGAAAGGTATTGGAGCTTTATCACGTCGATCTTCCGCAAGAGGTGGCTATTGCCGTACAGGATCATGGCGAGGCTCCCCCCGGAATGAGCAACCGCAACTTCCGCTTTGAACACTGGAAAAGTTTTATTCAGGGTGGAGGAATGATTTATAACCTCGCCTATTTAACCCCTCCGGATTATCTGACAAGGATGAAAGCCGTTAAGAAAACAGTTCCCCAGGCTCTTGTTATGGATACTTGCTCGGCTGCAATTTTGGGGTCTTTTGAAGATGAATTAGTGCAGAGCAAGCTGGAAGAAAGCGTTGTGCTGGTAAACATCGGCAACCAGCACACCTTCGCTGCCTTGGTTAATGGAGAAAGGATATATGGTATATTCGAACATCATACACGGCTGCTAGATTCCCAAAAACTGTTCGCACTGATCAAAAAGCTGCGCAGGAAAGAGCTTACGCACGAGGAAATATTTGCAGATGGAGGCCACGGCTGCTATATCGCGCAGGATTCCCCGGAGAGCGATTTTAACTTCGTAGGGGTTACGGGCCCCAGGCGCTCTCTGGCACAGGGACTCGGCTTTCACATGGTCAATCCGCACGGCAACATGATGGTGGCAGGATGCTTCGGGTTGATCGAAGCGGCTAAAAACAGGAGTTAAAAATATTTAAAAACACGCGTCACTTAGGCAATCAGTCTAGGGAGGGGGGCTGACAAGCAGCAATACTCCGCCCCGTCACCTTAGCTGGATGATAGGGTCATTTTAACCCTTTTAGCCTCCCCTGCACTCTAAGAAAAAGAACCCGAACAAACTGTCCAATTATTATCAGATATACAAAACTCGTACGTAATCCCGCAGCAATACTTTTACCCATTAAAACAATATTATTATAACCTTCTTTCCAGACAATTCCCCCCCGCCCCAGGTAAAGCTCTAACTGTTTTTTAAACCGTTCCCAGGCCCCGGGGTTATTGAGGAAATAGAAACCTGCCAGTGCTGTTGCTACTAAAAAGATAATTACAGCTGCCGTTCCCCCCACACTGCCCCCAAGGGCACCTGGCTTATCAGCCCTGGGGAATACTTCTCCCTCATCCTCCACGGGAATACCATAAAAATATTTTGCCACTACATCGGCAAAAAGAGTTATACCTTTTTCAGCAGCATCCCGGCTATTTTGGTGAGCTCCTACCTCCAACAAGAGATTAAGCGGCGTTAAATCCTGATTATAATCGCCCCAGCCCATGAAAATACCTTTTATCAGGCCGGGATAGATGTCGTCAGCCAGACCCTTCATATCATAGGCAAAACGTCTTGTAACCTCCGAAGAGGGGTTCTCCCGACCCACTACAAACTGGATTTTTGTTACCCAATCCTTTCCGATTTGAACCGCATAAGCATCTATAGGAGCTGCATCACGGTGTATATCAAAAATGGCATCCGGGTTTTGCTGTAAAAGGTTCAGGGCAGTATCCCGGGATCGTCGATAAGCACCCTCATCATGGGGCAGGTGCATATTATCGGAATGTATAGCATTAATATTTTTTTCTTCCAGGGCCTGCTGCAGCGCCGCCCCAACCTGATGAATCCCTCCATGCCCGTACACACTTTCCGTACCGTCGGTAGGCACATAGGACTCGTCGTTATGCGTATGATATATGGCAATAAGCTTCCTCTTCGGCGGTTTTTTGTTTATTCCTTTCTCTCGAGCTGAATTAAGGGCTTGTAAAATTGGGTTTGATGAATATTTTTCCTGACCTAATAAAAGGCTGGAAGCGGAACCATGCAAGTCAGGTTTTTTTATTTTCTCTGTCCGCAGATACCTGGCTGTAGCCGTATAATCCCTAACGCGACAGACTTCATAAAGGCGGTTCTTTTCATCAAGGTAACGATCTCCGGGCCTGATACGTCGCCCTGTTTTTGTAATAAGCTCGCCTTCTTCATCCACAAGGCGGAAGTATTTCCCCCTGGCGATTTCTTCACTTTCAAGTTCATCAAAAAAATTAACTAATAACGGCTCCGTGCTGCTTTCCCTTTCCTTAGCACTGCCACTTTCGAGCAAAGAATTCAGCTTTTTTTCTTTCGTTAGCACATATATAGCTGAATTTTCTTCTATAAGATCCTTTTCTTCAGCTCCGGCAAGGCAAAGAATGATTAAAAAGATAAAAAGAAGAAACAGGTGTTTCGGCAACTTTGCGGACATACAAACTATGCCACCTTTTGTATGATACTAGCCTCCGGCAGGATACCGGCCACCAGCAGGCGCCACGGACAGAAACCCTGTGGGGAAGGCCACAGGAGGCCCGGGCTGATACATAAAACTTTTTGAGCAAACCTGAAACAACGCCACCGGGAAGCACTTTGTTTTTCAAGTTCTATGAAGTCTTTCTCTTATTTCGCCAACTATTTCTGCCAGCAGCACGGCCAGCATTCCGGAAAGAACAGCAGCACCGAATACTCCTCCGCCCCCCAAAATTACAGTAATATTTTTAAAACCGCGTAACAGGTTTTCTCCCCAGGCTATAAGATCAACAAACAGTACTCCTAAAAACGCGCTAATAAAGGATGCCCGTCTGGAACGTCCCAGGGTATAAGCCACTATAGCTGCCACCAGGGCAGGGAAATAGAGTGGATCAATATTCAAGAAAAACTCATCCGGGTCCTGGGTAAAAAGGCGATCAGTAAAGAATACCGCGATTACTGTTACCGCTGTAGCTATTAGAACCCTCGACCTTTCCGTTTTATCGTCCGCAGTAACTACAAGATAAATAACTATGATCAGGGGGATGGCCATGCCTCCTAAATTTACTTTAAGGCCTTCAGCTAGGAGAATTGCAGGTAATCCACTTCCAAGGAGCATGGCCAGCAAAATAAAGATCGCCTGTTTTCTGGTGAGCCTCATCCTCTCCAAAACCCGCTCCAGAAAGCCCAGGTATATTAGGACAAGCAATAATATCAAAATAGTAATCGCCAGAGAGTTTGATCTCATTAGTCAAACCTTTTATCATAGCGCTGCAGCTATCTTTCGCTGTAGCAATATGTATTTTTATCTTTTTTAGTATTTCCCCGTAGTAAATAATGATACAAATGTTACAGTAGTTCCCCGATGGGGGGAACCCTCTTCTTCAAGCCTTCCTGCTATAATGGGAAAATGAAAACCATCCTTTCTGTGAATAAAAACGTCTATCTTCTATACACTTAAATCTCCTGTGCGGCCGCAGATTATTAATTGCTATAAAAAGTTGCTAGTGTTCACCCAAGAGCTTTTTATTGTCTTGTAATAAACGTAACGTCTATTCCAAATTGTCTATTTCATGAAAAATATGTATGGTTTTTAGACTTAAATGAATAAAGCCCCCCGACGTGCAATTGTTTTTTATATTTTCCTACTATTGCAACTCGTGAATTAAACTGCGCCTTTTAACCCTATTTAGAATGGTCTAAACAAATACTAATTTTGGCACAATATTTGCATATTTAAAAATAAGTACTTAAATGTATTTTTTTGTTCTTTTATATATTTACGAAAGGAGGTGAGAATAGAAAAGCGTTTAAGCCGGGGAAATTTAAAAAAATGTAAGTTGTAAAGTTGCAGATGTCAAAATGCAGGATCGCTTGCTGTTATTTAATGTATTCAGCCAGGTCGCTTTAATTAATCCAATATTAAAGAGGAGGGCAATAAAAAATAATATTTAATGTTTATTAAAGCTTTTCACTTACAGATACGGGAGTTGTCATCGCCAGTATTATTTTGAGGTTGCTGTATGAGAATACTATTTTGCATAGGGCTATTAACAAAAGGAGGATATTAGATAAATGAAAAAGACGAAACTATTTGCCTTGCTGTTTATCTTTATTTTTTTAGGAAGTATTTATATTTGCGGATGCGGAGGATCAGAAACTACAACACCCGCTCCTGCAGCCGGACGGGGATACGGAGACACCTGACCCCAAGTGTCCAACCCCTCGAAATAAACTTTGCTACCTGGCACCACCCTACTTACCCGCTTAATACCGGGGTCTGGGAACCCTTTATCCAGGATATAGAGGAAAAGACAGAGGGAAGAGTAAAGATATATTTCCATCCCGGAGGGGTTCTGGTTAAAGGTGATGAAACCTATGATGCCATAGTAACAGGGACGATTGATATGGGCTTTTCACTGCAATCGTATACTACAGGAAGATTTCCGCTAAGCAGTATCCTGGAATTTCCGTTTATGTTTACATCCTCAAAGCAGGCTTGCCTTACAGCAGCGGAGCTTTTAAAGACCAATACTGCATTTCAAGAGGAATATGGAGATGTAATCCCTATTTGGGTGGGAACCACGGATGCCTCAGCGATGTTTGCAACCGTAAGGATTAATACAATAGAGGATTTCAAAGGTCTGAGGATTCGTACGCCGGGAATCATCCAAAATGGCGTATGCGAAGCCCTGGGTATCGTTCCCACTTCCATGCCTTATGCTGAGGTTTACGATGCTATCCAACGCGGGGTAGTAGAAGGCGCATTTGGACCGCAGTGTTCAATCTTAGAGCATAACTTCCACGAAGTGGCCCATGAACTTCTGCAGTTTGAACTTTATGCCACGCCGCTTTATACCGCCATGAATAAAAATACCTGGAACAAAATCTCTCCGGAAGACCAGGAGATTATTATAGAGCTTATGGATGAGTTGCCGGCGAAAATTGGCGAGCAGTATGACACCCGTCTGGAGGCAGATAAGCTGATCTGGGAGGAAAACAAGCTGTACATGTACTCATTGCCGGAGGAAGAAATGCAAAAGATCTACAACTTAATAGAACCGCTGGAGGAAATGTGGTTATCCGATATGGAAGCAAAAGGCATAGCGGGCAGAGAAGTCTATGCTGAGATGAAAAGGCTGGCGGAGAAATACAAGCAATAATAGAATATAACCGTTTAACACGCTGTCAATCTTGCTGTCCTGAGCCTAGCTTTTCTCCCGGGTGTATCCAGCGCCCGGGAGAAAGTTATAGCCAAAACATAGTAATAGTGAGGAGAATAATATGCCCTTAATGAAGAAATTTATCGATGGCCTAAACGTTCCTTTCTTAAAGATTTCCATGTATTTAATTCTCTTGATGATGATTATTACTGTTGGCGATGTTGCGGGGCGTTATTTCTTTAACCGCCCCATTCTCGGGGTTTTTGAGCTGACACGCTTTGGCCTGGGAGCGATTGTATGTACTGCCCTGGGATTTAGTCAAATCAATAAAGTGCATATTGCAATCAATCTTCTGGTTTCACGGCTGCCGCAAAGGTGGCAAAATATTATCGAAACTTTTAATTATTTAGTAGCGTTTATCACCTTTGTCATCGTAACCTGGCAAATGTTTGTATACACAGGGCGGCTTTATACCAGCGGCCAGGTGACCTCGGTGTTGGGTATTTCCATTTACCCGTTTGTATTGATATCAGCTTTAGGGGTTACGTTATTTACTCTTGTTTTGTTCTGGGACCTGATCAAGGCAATATTTAAGCTCTTTAGCAGGGGGGTAGAAGATGAATACAGTTCTCATTGGAGTTCTTAGCTTCGTCGTGCTTTTAATCCTGGTTTTTATGCACATGCCCATTTCCATAGTCATGGTTGTCGTTGGCACTATCGGTTATGCCCTTGTTGTCAACCCACAAGCTGCCCTTGTTAAGCTGGGAACGGATACTTTTAACAATGCTGCTGTTTATACGCTCAGTGTTATCCCCATGTTCCTCCTAATGGGCTTATTTTTAGGAACATCCGGGTTGGCGCGCCGGCTTTTTGATGCTTTTAATGCCTGGCTTGGACATATCCGCGGCGGCCTTGCTATCGCGTCGATTACGGCCTGCGCCTTTTTTTCCGCCGTTTCAGGCTCCAACATCGGCACAGCGGCAACAATCGGCAAAGTAGCCGTACCTGAGATGCGCGCTCATAAATATAAAGACACTTTGGCTGCAGGCTGTATAGCGGCCGGTGGCACACTGGGCATTTTAATCCCTCCCAGTTCGCTGATGATCGTTTATGGCGCTCTTACGGAGGAGTCTATCGGGAAACTGCTGATCGCGGGTATCCTTCCCGGAATCGTAACCGCTGTGCTCTTAGCTCTTACCGCCTGGCTGCAGGTCAGATTAAATCCCAGCCTGGCACCTACAGGCATTTCTGCACCTTTCAATATAAAGATGCAGACATTAAAAGCAATTTGGCCGGTACCGGTCATCTTTGCCATTTCCATGGGCGGGATCTGGCTGGGGGTATTTACGGCAACCGAAGGAGGTGCGATAGGGGCCTTTCTCTCTTTGCTTTATGCCTTTATAACTAGACAGCTGAGCAAAAAAGGGCTTAATTCCGCCCTGGAAGAGACAGCCAACGTAACAGCGATGATTTTTTTAGTCATTATTGGGGGGACTCTCTACGGACATTTTTTAACGGCTACCAGAATTCCCCTGCTTATGAAAGATTACATTGTCGCCCTCGATTTATCCCCCTTATTGCTGATCGGGCTGGTTTTTCTCGTATATTTTGTGGCCGGGTTTGTTATGGATGCCATGGCCATTATTGTTATTTTCACCAATTTATTTTACCCTCTTGTTACCCAAGCCGGATATAACGGGATATGGTTTGGGGTGATCACCATCTTGTTGTGCAATATCGGTTTTATAACACCGCCAGTAGGGCCGGTAAGTATGGTTACCGCTTCAGCAACCGATACTCCCGTCGAAGCAGTTTTTAAAGGCGTCACGCCCTTTTGGTTCGCCTTAATAGCGGCAACTGCAATTCTTATCGCATTTCCTAATATCGCCACTTATTTGCCAGGAATGATGGTACAATAATTGGCGAATAAAGAGTTGTCGGACATGCAGGCTGGTAAGCGGGATAAACTTACAGGAAACCTGAGCGGAATGCTGCTAGAATGATACACTCAAAGTAAAAACCCCAACCCTGGATACTGCTGTTAAGTTAAAGGGTTAGGATAGGATAGGATAGGCTAGTGGAAATTCTCCAGTAGCCTTTTTCTCTTGTTGTGATTACTAAACTTGCCGTCCTTGTTGTGGGACGGGGGAACAATTAAACTGAACTGCAGCGCCAACGGTTCCCGGCCCGGTATGGACCCCAATTACTCCCCCTACCTGCGTAAAAAAAGCCACTTTCGTATTAAATTTATATTCTAATGCAGTTCTTAGTTTATCAGCGGCACCCAGGGCAGCGCCATGGGCTACGGCTAATGTTTTTATCTTACGACCCTTAGCCAGCTGATCTATTTGCTGCACAATTTGTTCAAGAGCTTTGTTTAGACTTCTTGTTTTGCCAACGGGGATATACACTCCTTCACTATTCACTTGAACAATGGGTTTAATGTTAAGAATAGAACCGAGTATGCTTGCTACTTTGCCAATACGGCCACCTTTATACAGGTATTCAAGTGTATTTAGTGTAAATAGAGTTTCCAAATTATTTCGGACGAGCTGAAGCCGTTCTAAAATATGGGATGCAAGCATTCCCTCTTCAATACAACGTGCAGCTTCTTCTACCATTAATCCTATACCGAGACTGATGTTTTTAGAATCTACAACATAAATGTTCCTTTTCAAAGTTTCCGCCGCAAGACGAGCAGCATTCACCGTTCCGCTGAGGGCACTGGACAGGTGAATGGAAATAATATTGTCATATTGTTTTAATATTTTTTCATATAGTGCGATAAATTCCCCTGGAGACGGTTGGGATGACCGGGGTAGTTCTGGGGCTGTTTTCAGATTATGATAAAACTCATCCGCGGTTAGTTCCCCGTCAAAATATTCCTGCTGGCCAAAGTGAATTTTTAGCGGAATGACATGGGTGTTAAATTTTTCTTTCATAAACGGAGTTAAGTCTGCTGTACTGTCCGTGACTAATGCAATTTTCATCTTTTTCCTCCCCCAATTTCACCAGAATATGCATATCACCTTAACTTGCTAAAGAACTGCTAATGAATGTGTTTTTTCTCCTTTCTGCTTAGTCACACCCGGAAACTTGCTTCCGATTATGAAGTTCCATTTATCACAAAGGGATAGCCGGGTAGTTTTTTGCTTTCATACTTTCGCTTAAATTACCCTCTTTTTAGCCTGTTAGCTAAAACAAGATATACAATCCCAGCTAAGAAAAACAATGCAAATATTGCGGTGTTGGGGAACGAAAAATGACTTGTTACGAAAATGGATGTCGGACCGTCTGCACCGCCGATAATTCCTATTGAGGTATTCACCTCATTGGGACAAAAGACCTGTCCCTGCATCCCGCTATTGCTTTTTGGAAACTACCGTAAGGGGGGCGAAAAAAATGTCCAGGCTTTTAATGCCCCGGCCGGGAAAAGCTACTTTAATTACAGTATCACCCGGCTTGATTTCTACAACAACACCTTCGCCCCATTTTTTATGGAATACTTTGTCGCCCAGCTTATAGTCATTATCAGGTCGATGAACATCTGTTTTTTTATCGTCAGACTTATCTGCAAAAAAATATCTTACGGTTTTTCCTTTTTCCTTATTTCTGGAGTTATCGAAAAATTCCTCAGGAATCTCCCTTAAAAAACGTGAAGGTATTTTATAACGGGTCTCACCGTACATAAACCTTTTCTTAGTATAAGAAAGGTACAGCTTTTCCTCTGCCCTGGTCATGCCAACATAGCAAAGCCTGCGCTCCTCCTCCATCTCATGCTTGCTGTCAAGCGAACGAAAATGGGGGAAGGTCCCCTCCTCCAGCCCCATGATGAACACCACAGGAAACTCCAGGCCTTTTGCGCTATGAAGCGTCATCAAGACTAACTTGTCCTCCTCTTCAACATAGTCATCAACATCTGTAACCAGGGAAACTTCCGCCAGAAAATCCTCCACCGACCCATCAGGATTCCGCTGATCATAGAACGCAGTGACATTGAGAAATTCTGTTAAGTTATCGCGCCTGGTTTCGGCTTCTACGGTATCTTCGCGAAGAAGGGCTTCCAGGTAGCCTGTCTCATTTAAAATATTCGAGGTGATATCCCTTACGGAGGAATTCTCCAGTTCCTCTTCAAATTGTTCCAGCAATTTCTTAAATCCCTGCAACTGGTTTAAAGCCCTGCCTGAAAGGCCGGGCACTTCACGAATAATTGAGAGCGCATCATACAAAGACATTCCCCTTTGGAGTATAAATTCCCCAATCTTTGCCTGGCTCGTCAAGCCTATCCCTCTTTTGGGGACATTGATGATGCGGGCAAGACTCAAGTCATCATCCTTGTTCACAAGAACTTTGAGGTAGGCCAGTATATCTTTGATTTCTTTCCTCTCATAAAATTTAGTTCCACCAAATATCTGGTAGCTGATATTATTTCTAACCAGTTCCTCTTCAATCGCCCTCGACTGGGCATGTGCCCTGTACAGAACAGCCATATCTCCGTAGAGCATGTTACTCGTAGATTTTAAAGAAATAATTTCTGCTGTGATCTTTGCAGCCTCATCCTGTTCATCCTCCGCCTTTATCAGATAGATCTTATCCCCGCCAGGCTTATCAGTCCAGAGGTTCTTTTCTTTACGTCCGGAATTATTTCTTATTACCGCATTTGCAGCAGTTAATATACAGGCGGTAGAGCGGTAGTTCTGTTCTAATTTTATAACGGTTGCCTCCGGGTAATCCCTTTCAAAGCTCAAAATATTTTTGATATCGGCCCCGCGCCAGCGGTATATGGACTGGTCCGGATCGCCCACCACACAAAGGTTTCTATGCTTTTTTGCCAGAAGGTTGACAAGGATGTACTGGGCGTGGTTTGTATCCTGATACTCATCAATCAAAATGTATAAAAATTTGTCTTGATAAAATTCTAAAACCCCTTCATTGCCTTGAAAAAGCTCAACTGTTTTCATCAATAGATCATCAAAATCAAAGGCATTGTTTGCCGCCATTTTTTCTTCAAATAATGCATAAACACCCGCGACTATCTTCTGGTAATAATCGTCAGCTTCGCTGGAAAACCTCCGCGCATCTTTCAATTCATTTTTTGCATTGCTGATCGTCGCCCCAATTGCCCTGGGAGAATACTGTTTTGGGTCCAGGTCCAGTTCTTTTAAACACTGCTTGAGCATTGTTTCCCTGTCGGCCGTGTCATAAATCACAAAATTGCGGTTGAACCCCACCTCGGCTGCATGGCTCCGTAAAATGCGCACGCAGGCCGAATGGAAGGTGCTGACCCACATATCATTGGCAACGGGCCCGATAAGGTTTACCAATCTTTCCTTCATCTCATTAGCGGCTTTGTTTGTAAATGTAATAGCAAGTATCTGCCAGGGGAGAACCTTCCCCACCTCCAGCAGGTATGCGATCCTGTGGGTTAATACCCTTGTCTTTCCCGAGCCGGCACCGGCAAGAATTAAAAGCGGCCCCCCGGTACTGGTCACAGCTTCGCGCTGGGCATCGTTCAGCCCGTTTAGAATTGAAGTATTATCCAATAAAATCATCCTTCCTTCGGATGCATTATAACATAATTATAACTGAAGGTCCTTACCGATTGAAAAAACCTTGTTATTAATTTTTTATATGTCACCTATCTACCTGTTCTCTGGGATTTGTTATTTTGGGATTTGTAACGCCTGACTTTTAAGCGAATAAAATAAAAACAACCCCCCAAGTAAGCGGTGCGGAAAGTACGCCCAGTAGATGGGATAGTCTAACTGAAGATTTATGTGAACTCTGCCATGTTTTAGGCTGCATTATTAATTAATCAAACTTACGGTGAGGTAATATGTACCAAACCTTTAATTTATACTCGCCTTTATCTCCTCCGGAGGATTATTATGAATCAACGCTAGATTGGATCGGGTGTTCCCCGTTAGCAAAGACACAAATATTATGCGATCTATACCCGCCAATACCTGTACCAAAGGTTCTTAGAGAGGAGGAAAAAATATTATTAACAGGAAAACCGAAGTGCAGTAATAAAGCATTTGTTGTCAAAATGCCCTGCGGGCGCGTCTGGGGGGAAAAGGCGGTTATTTCGCCGGACAATAAGCTTCTCTGGGATGTTTCAGTTGAATGGGCCAGATGGCCTAAGGAGCATTCTATATTTCAACAAAAAAAAATGCCGCCCTTAACAAAAACCAACAAAAAGGTGGCTGTTCTAAACCATCCGGCAGCCTACAACTATTATCACTGGATGCTCGAGGTACTGGCCAGGATTCACCTTCTTCAAGAAAGTCGCTTAGCAATTGATAAATACATCATTAACCACCGTGCGTTGCCATTTCAGCTGGAAACGCTCGCGCTATGCGGTATTACCCCTGAAAAAATAATTCGCCCCTCTGAGAGTTTTCACCTGCAGGCAAAGGAATTAATCGTGCCTTCATATGTCAATCTCCCCAATTTATGGTCTGTTAATTATGTTAGAAAAATTTTTTTGTCAGGTAAAAATAAACCGCCGGAAAGCAAAGGTAAAAGAATCTACATCAAACGGCAGTCTTCTAGAAAGGTTGGATTGCCATTGCCGGATGTTCGCTTATCCAAAATAATTTTATATTCATGCGGGCTAGTATCTATAAAGTCTAGTGTGGCGGTACGGGGTTCATCCCAGTTAGTATCATCGACAATAATAATGCAGCCCCTGCTGAAATAAGGTTCGGCCATGCGGAGACCTTTTAACTGGCTATCATAGTTGTGAGCCCCGTCATACATATATACACCGATTAACCCTCTGTGGAATTTTATAAAGTATTTTTCATAGTCCATTTCAAAGAAAAAGTGACGGCCGCTTCGATATTGAAGGAATCTCGTCAAAAACTCCTCGCGCGGCCCGTAAAACTCAGAAAAATTATCAATGCCGATACATTTTTTATGAGTATTATTTACCATGCCGGCCAAAAAAGAAAAACCGTGCCAGACACCGGCATTGACATAAGATTGTCCGGCGGGCATCAAATAAACCGCCTGATTAATAATGCAACCTAAGGCAAAGGTAGACATTTTGGGAAGCAAGCATATCTCATATAATATTTCTTTTAAAGCAGCATCCCTTGCCGGAAGGATAGTATTGGCTATTTCAAGTTCAGTGCTCTCTAAATCCGGTTCTCCAATAACAGGCATCTTATCCAGCTCTGAGAGGGGTGTATCCGGCTGGATTTTATTAAAAGCTATACCCCTGATAAATTCTTCAACATTCACAAACGCCATCTCCTCGACCCATATTTATTTTTAAATTATGCCGGGTGTTTATTAATAGTTCCCGCTTGGCAGCCCGGCAATATACTAAGGCCGATAGCCAGGGTCTCAAAGCGCTGCCAGAGGAACAGGGAAATGTCAATTATATGAAGTTCAAGAATCTCTACCGGGCCGTCAGGTAACGTTTAATACCCAGAGCAATGGCCTCAGCCGCCCGCCTTTGAAATGCTGAATCGGCCAGAAACATCTCTTCCTTCGGGTTTGAGATAAAGGCTACCTCTACCAGCGCGGCAGGAATCGGGCTGCTCCTTAAAACAAGGAAATTCGCCTCACGGATCCCCTTATTTTCTCTTTGCAGACGGTTAACCAGCTCTGCCTGAATATAACCCGCCAGCGCCATTGATTTATGGACAAGCGCATTTTGGTGGTAAAATGTCATTGTACCCCCCATCGAGGGGTTGGTTGAGGCATTGGCATGGATACTAACCAGCATGTCAGCACCGGAAAGGCTTCCCACAAGAGCCCTTTCCTCAAGCGACAACCCGGTATTAGTTTCGTTGGTATAAATAACTGTGTAGCCCTCATTTAATAGAATATTGCCCAATAGCATGGAGATCCTGCGGTTAACATCCCATTCCCTTAAACCCGACGGGCCGATAGCCCCCGGATCATAACTGTCCCACTCGCTGAGCGTTCCGTGACCCGGGTCAATGACAATAACCTGCCGGGCGGGATCTGTAGTATCGATATTCATGGTTATTGTTTTACCATCCGAAGACCGGTCCAAAGCATAAGATGCCGGGGCTTGAAGATCAGCGACAACCCGTACGGTCCGCTCATCCAGCCGGCCCAACCGGACCCCCCTGACAGCCCCATGATTTACCACCAGAGAAGGCGCCGGATCGTCTTCCCCCGTGCGGGCCGAAAAGTCAAAAACAAGTCGCGAGGGGTTATTCAGTTGGAAGGCTGAGGGCATATTTAAAGGAGAATCGGCACTGATCTCCAGAACAACTTTACTGCCGTAATGTTCGGCCTTTAAGCCGGCAATAACAGGCAGCTCACCCGGCATCAGCGGTTCCCCTGCACTCCAGCGGCTAATTAAATTAGGCATTTGGTTTCCGTCCGGATCGGATTTCACACCGTCATAACGCACCGCTGCCAGCCAGCCGGCAATCCAGCCGCTGCCGCCGTCGGGAAGGCGTACTGCATACCAGCTTCCTTCTTCTCTTAAAATAATCAGCTGCTGCCCCAGGGTTACACTGGAGATCACCGGATGCTGCAAACCGGGACCGGAGCGAATATTAACCGAAGGCTTCATAACCAATACAGAGCGCCCGGCATCAGCGGGCATTGTATATTCCCCGCTCAGCTTTGTATCTCCGGTTGATGTTCCGACAAAATCCACCAGCCAGCCGGCTATCCAGCCTTTATCTCCGCCCGGAAGCTCTACCTGCAGCCAGGAACCGCTCTCCGCCAGTACTGTCAGTATTGTTCCCTCTGAAACCTGTGTTAGACGGTCATAATCCGTTCCCGGCCCGGAACGGATATTTACATTATTACCGTTTACAGTAGCTCTGCGTTTCTTTGTTTCGGTTTCAGTTTCGGTTTCAGTTTCGAATTCCGGTTGAGGGGGAGGCTGCGACTCGATGACTACTGTCCGTTCTTCCTTGCGCCAGAGTACCTCCAGACCGAATGTTTCGGCCAGAAAGCGCAAGGGAACCATCGTGCGGCCACCTTTGAGAACAGCCGCGGTATCCAGTCGTTGTTCCCCCCCGTTAACATACGCTGTCTGCTGATCAATATATAACTCTACTATTGTACCGGGCTGGGAAACCCTGACCAGTTTTTTCTCCTTTTCCCAGCTCACATAAAAACCAAGCGTTTCCGACACAAAGCGTACCGGAACCATTGTGCGGTTATTTGCATCTATATAGGCAGATACATCTGATTGTGCGACCTGTCCGTCTACAGAAATTTTTATCGTTTCTGCTGCCTCTAGCTGGGCTGTGCCTGTCCCAAACACTAGCAGAATTAGTGACACAAAAAAATATAATAGATACCGGCATTTCATGATTTATAACCTTCCTTTTTCTAAAATAACCGCATAATGCCTCTTATTACCTTATAACGTATAGCTTGCCAAAAAGATACGCCAAATAATGACAATATATGGTATAAAAAATGGAACCTTCCAGTTCCATCAATTTTATATTTAACGGTTTTTGTAAATAAAAAAAGCGTCCTTGCCAAAGATTTGATAAGGGCGCTTTTTTCCTGGAAATGATGCTTATTGCGGCTGGTACATGCCGCTGTTTTTCATATAGTTAAATATCCCTTCCCCGTGCTCCTGTTCTTCCTTTTGTATGTGGTTTAAAACCTGGCGCACACTGTTTTGCTGACATTCAAAGATTGCCGTGTCGTAAGTTCCGGAGACATATTTTTCCGTCATCAGCATATCGTTACAAAGCCCGGCATCATTGGGATTATTGGAACCCTGAAGATTTTGACCGGGTATTTGTTGTTGCTGTTGCTGCTGTTGTCCTTGCATGGAGGGAGTTTGCCCTTGAAGAATTTGTTCCAGCGTATTGTAATGCTGCTGTTCCTGCTGCGCATAGCTGTTAAACAATTGCTTTAGCTGGGGTTCTTGAGCCCGTTGCGCATACGATCTGTATTTGTCTATACAAACCTGCTCATGTTTTTGTTGGTCTTGCAGCAGCATCTTTTCTTTCTGACTTAAATGATTGGCCATCTTCTTTGCAACCTCCTGTATTTTATTGCAGTTTATATCTTTCTACAAAACAAGCGAAATTATGCAAAATCCGCTAGAAAATAAGGCTATGCATCCCTTGCCTTCCCCAGCAAAACAGAGGATTTCCATTAAGAGAAATTGAACAATGTAGTCATTCTCATTAATTTCCTTCCCTTTCCACAAAAAAACTAAGCCCCCCGGATCGGCGCTTAGTATCAAAAAAATAAAAATACTTCCAAGGAAATGCTATATTAGGAGGATATTCCCAGTTCTTTTTCCACAACCGCTGCCAGGCTCCGGGAGATTTCCTGAAGGAGTGTGCTTTTTTCCCCTTCTACCATGATCCGGATCAGCGGTTCGGTCCCCGAAGGCCTGACCAAAACCCTTCCCCTGTTCCCCAATTTTTTTTGCGCCAGCTTAATTGACTCTGCAATGCGTTCATTGTTTTCCCAGCCATCCTTATTTTTTATGCGGCAGTTTACCAGCAACTGGGGCAGGGGGCGAATAATCGATGAAAGGCAAGACAGGGGATCACCCTTCTCGACCATGACCTTTAAGAGCTGCAGCGATGTAAAAAGTCCATCACCGGTAGTCATCGACCCGGCAAAGATGATATGCCCGGACTGTTCGCCTCCCAGAACACATCCGCTGTGGAGCATCTCCTCCAGGACAAAGCGGTCTCCTACCTGCGTGCGAATAACTTCAAAGCCGTGTTCTTCCCCGGCTATATCCAGGCCGCCATTGCTCATCACCGTAGCCACGATTTTCCTTCCGGGAAGCATGTCCTTCTCAACCAGGTAGGAGGCGCAGATAGCCATTACAGCATCGCCATCTACCAGTTCTCCCTTTTCATCCACGGCGATCAGGCGGTCCCCGTCACCGTCAAAAGCCAGGCCCAGGTTGGCCCCGTGTTTACGGACAGCCTTCTGCAGCAAATCCGGGTTTGTTGAACCACATTTTACATTAATATTCTTCCCGTTCGGGCTGCTATGTAGGGAGATTACATCCGCTCCCAACTCCCTGTAAACACGCGGGGCAATTTTCCAGAGCGAACCATTGGCACAATCCAGAACAACTTTCAGCCCCTTTAAGCCGGGAGCTTCTTTTTTTAAGAAAGTCAGGTAGTGCTGCAAAGCTTTCCCGGACCTGACCGCCCTGCCGACTCCCTCACCCCCCGGACGGGGAAGATCGTCCGCATTCCCATAAAAAAGCTCTTCCGCCTTTGCTTCCAGTTCTAAACTCAGCTTATAACCATTTGCATCAAAAAATTTTATACCGTTATCCCCGGCCGGATTGTGAGAAGCAGAGATCATAACCCCTCCGGCAGCTTTTAAAGCAACAGTTAAATAAGCTACCGCCGGCGTTGATACAACCCCCAAAAGGCGGGCCTGCATACCTGCGGAGGTAATGCCGGCCACCAGAGCCCCTTCCAACATGGTTCCGGAAATCCTGGTATCCCTGCCTAACCAAAAAAAGGGCTGCCCCGTACAGCTCCGGCTTCCCAGCAAGGAAGCAACGATACGTCCCATTCTAAATGCCAGCTCCGGAGTCAGCTCCGAGTTGGCCACTCCCCGGATCCCATCTGTCCCGAACAATTTTTTCATCTGCCCACCCTAATCCTCTTTTTAATATCAATCAACCGGAAAAATTCTAACCGTTATAGTTTTGTGCTGAACCGCCCTTACCCCTTCAGGGAATATCAGGGGGATCTCTATCGTGGAGGGAAGTTCTAAATCATCCAGAATAATCTCCTCCGTCTGCAAAGAGTCAATCTCCTCTAAAAGAAATTCCGGTCCTTCTACGGTTACTATGGAAGGCTCAAAAGAGACAACCTCTACTTTATCCTCCACGTTATCCACGAAAATAACCTCTACAGGAACATCCTTTTGAGGCAGGCTAAAGCTGATCGTAACCTCAACTTCTTCAGGAGCTACTGCTACCCCCTGGACGGGTTTTTGCTTGTCATCCACCGGTATAAGCTTGATACTGTCATTAATAGTGCCTTCGGCACCGCTCACATCGATTGAAAAGACAACGCTATGGGTAGAATCAATCTTATCGCGAGTTCCTCTGACGAATACTTCCTCGGGAGAAAAGTAGACTTCATTAACGATTTTTCCTCCTGCAGGCTCCCCCTCCAGGCTGCCTTCCACATTCATCTGCTTCGTGATCAAATTTTCCAGGATTATCGTTGCCCGCGCCGGCTCAATGCTGACAACGCTCAAACCCCGGGGCGCTTCAGCATTAATACGGACTTCATGCCGGCCTTCCTTTTTCCCGCCCAGATCAACATATGCCTCCAGGTGCGCGGGGGTTAAACCGTCAAAAGCCTGGGGGACTCCCTGCAGCGACAGGGTAATGCTATGATCCATGTTTATGATTACCAGATCCTCTCCCAGGTTACGATATGAAAGGGGGATATTGCCAAAAGAGCGGCGGGCTTCAAGGCCAAGAGCTTCCTGGCTATCCCCGGACACAAAAAACCAGAGAATCAGGGCGAGGAAAAAGGAGATAATCTTAGCAAAGTTTCGACTCTCGATTATTTTACTCATCGTTCCCATCGTCTATATTAAACCTCCAGGGCAAAATAGAAGAAAGGCTTCTCTTTTTCTTCGTTACCGAAAAAAAGTTCATCAATGTACTGCGCAGGGTCTTCTCATCGAGATAACGCGTTAATTTGCCATTATTGGCAAGCGAGATAACACCCGTTTCTTCGGAGATAATAATGACTACTGCATCAGAGACCTCGGTAATTCCAAGTCCCGCACGATGCCTGGTTCCCAGCTCTTTGCTGAGATTAGGATTCTCTGTAAAAGGAAGAAAGCAACCTGCAGCAGCGATGTTCCGGCCCCTGATAATCACAGCGCCGTCATGCAACGGACTGCGGGGGATAAAAATATTGATCAATAGCTCCGCCGTCGTAACCCCATCGATGAGTATGCCTGTTTCAATTATGTCATTCAAACCGGTTTCCCGTTCCAGAACAATGAGGGCACCGATTTTTTTCTTAACCATAACAGGTATGGCTTTGAGGAGTTCTTCAAGCACTTCCAAGAAATCCTCATCCTCCCGTTCGTAAAGGGATCTCTGAAAAATTTTACCCCTGCCAAGCTGTTCCAGGGCCTTTCTTAGCTCCGGCTGAAAGATAATAGGAATTGCAACAAGGCTTATCGTCATTAATCCCTGCAGCAACCAGTTTACAGTCCTCAAGCCAAGCAAATTGCTGATCAAAAGGGAAACCAGAAGAACAATCAGGCCTTTAACCAGCTGTTCTGCCCGGGTACCCTTGATAAGGAGAATTATGCGGTAAAAAATGTACGTTATTATGGCAATATCTAATACATCACGCCATTCCGGGCGGAACAAAATAATTCCGGTTAAAATTTTTTCCCACATATATAGCTTCCAACTCCCTGCCCAGCCGATTTATTTTTTAATTCTGCCTCCAGTATGCTAAATCCTTTTTGGAGGTGCTGTTTTTTCAGTTTTATTAACTGGCAAATAATTCTCTTGCAATCCGCCGGCTTATCTGAACCTTTCCGGCGGCCTGCCGCCGAGTAAAAATTACGCGTAGCATATTTCCTTAAAATGTAGAAAAACCGCCTGACTTGCAGAAACTGCAGGCGGAAGGTTAAAATCCTGCGTGCAATTACCTTTTCGAATGCTGAACTCCCCGCTTATTTGCTGCAAAGGTAGTTTCTTTAACCGGAACAAGGCTCCCCTCCATAAATATGCCCTGTAAGCCTGATAGTATGACCACATTTTTTACAACTCTTATCCTTCAAGCCCAAATTTTTCAGGCGGTAACCATTCCGGCAGATAAGCAACTCACCGCAATCCGGACAATAAGTAGAGCTTCGCTCATCACCGGCAACGTTGCCAAGGTAGACGTAGGAAAGCTTCTCGTAAGCCC
This sequence comes from Dethiobacteria bacterium, assembly GCA_050948825.1. Taxonomy (GTDB): domain Bacteria; phylum Bacillota; class Dethiobacteria; order DTU022; family UBA8154; genus DUQX01. The sequence goes on from JBMNEO010000003.1 coordinate 29,166, forward strand.
TCTCCCAGGCAGCATACATGGTCTCCAGGGAGGTAGGAGGCAGATCCATGCGGTAACTGGGAAAATAACGGCTAAAGTGTACAGGAATATCTTTATCAAGTCCAGCCACCCAGTCAATAAAATTCCCTATTTCCTCAGGGCTGTCGTTAAGGGATGTTACTATCAGGTAGGTCAGTTCAACATGACATTTAAATAGAGACTGCTCCACGGTTTTAAGGACCTGTTTAATGCCCTTTCCCCGGCAGTGACGCCGGTAAAAACTATCCTTAAAAGCCTTAACATCAATATTCATCGCATGAATAAAAGGCAACAGCTCCTTCAAGGGCTCCTCATTGATAAAACCGTTGGTAACCAGAACATTTTTATAGCCCTTTTCGGCGATTATCTCTGACGTATCGCGGACAAACTCAAACCAGACAGTCGGCTCGTTATACGTATAAGCAATACCCAGCTGCTCCCTGGACGGCCTTTCTTCGAGAATGCCGAGGAGGGCCTCAGCAGAAATTTTCTCCCGGTTATTCAGCGCCTCGCCCCTGGCCAGAGTCCAGTTCTGGCAGAAAGAGCAGTTCAGGTTGCAGCCTGTAGAACCCAGGGACAAAATACTATACCCGGGGAAAAAATGATAAAGGGGCTTTTTTTCAACGGGATCAATAGCAAGAGCAGCGCAAAGGCCGTAGCTCATCGTTACCATCCTGCCGCCGGCAACCTTGCGGACACCGCAGATCCCTTCCTGCCCCTCCCTCAGGTGGCATTCCTGAGGGCATAGCCTGCAAACAAAGTTATCTTTTTCTCTGTTATAAAAACGCGCTTCTTGCATATTACTTCCCTTCTGCAGTAACCTCTCAGTAATAGCGTATTACTTCAAAACGGTAAATCTCTACCGGCTCATCCGGAAAGATACCCGCTTTTTGTTTTGCAATAGATAATTGCTCTTCCACAGTTGCAACCCCTTCCAGGTCCGGCAACAACAGGCCCGTTCTCCCGCCGCGGCGCACAATTACACCAAAACGTTTAGGGTCAAGCTCGTTAATATCTGCTACCTTTTCGGGTTCGGAGAGAACATCTACAGAGTAGGTTAGCTCCGGGAGCTCATCCTCGGAAACAGGCGGGAATCTCGGATCTCTTAAGCCGGCGCTGACTGCATTGGCAGCGATCTCCCCTGCCAGCGTCTCCTTCGTTGGGCTTATCGTTCCAATACAACCCCTGAGCTCACCCCTTTTCTTGATGGATACAAAAGCAGCCCCCGGCTTTTGAAGATCCGGGGAGAGACCCGGAGGAACAGAAGAAAGGCGCTTTCCCCGAACGCGGCTCTCCAGCGCTGCGCGGGCAATCTCCGTATAAATACTTCCTTTTTGGGGCATTAAGTATCTTCCTCCTTCACGGGTGTTAACAAAGCCACTAAATAACCGACGCCAAACGGGCCTTCATAGGATAAAACCTCCGGTTTAATCTTGCTTCCGGAGAGAATGCCCAGCATAATAAGAATGGAACGCAGGCCGCACTCTCCCGCAACCGAGACCAGATTTTTATCCATTCCCAGCAGATTTTCCACATTGTAGTTCTTAACATTCTCCACTATTTGCCGGTCATATTCCCCCCCAAGAGAATTGTAACCCGCAGGAGCATCCCTGGTCAGCCGGTGGGACAGATCTCCGCTGGCAATCACCGCAACCCTGCGTCCGGAAATCTCCACCGCCTTTTTTATCGCCTCCCCAAAACGAAAAAGGTCATTAAAAGGGAGCATGGCAAAGGTAATGGCGGCACAGCGGGCCGCATAACCCGCTTCTTCCAGGTAGTAAAGGGGCACCATAATGCCGTGATCCAGGGAAGTAATATCTTCCAGCACCCTGCTATTATTTCTTCTTAGCAAATTAACGCTTATATTTATTTTACGGCTCTCTTCGGCAATGGCGTTGACAAGTGGGAGATCATTTTGAACTCTGAAGCTGACACCGGGAACCCCAAAATCCCTGAAATCCCCCTGCAGTTCCTCACCGGCCAGGATAGCTGGAGCATCCCTGAAAACGGGGCCATGTGGTGTAATAAAGATCACAGTTTCAGGAAAAAGGGCAGTAACTTGATTGCTTAGCTTTTCTAAAGCATCCGCTGTATTGCGTACCCTGTCTATCTCCCGGCCGCCAATCTCCGGGATAATGAGTGGCGGGTGAGGGCTAATACCCGCAATTAATACGCTCAATGATAACACCCCTAAAAGCTAATTAAGTGAATTGCTACGTAATATATTCTTCAAGGAAACAAGGAAATCCTACTCTTTCCTAAAGGGAGATTATTTCCGCGCGCAGTTTCCCGCTTTCAATGCTGAGCAAAGCGCAGGAAGGCGGACTTCCCCGGCGGGGATCCCCAACCGAACCGGGATTCAAGAGAAGAACATCCCCGCGTAGCTCGAGAAAAGGAACATGACTGTGCCCAAAAACCAGCCCATGAATCCGGTGGCCATTAAATTTCTGCAGCACCAGGTCAGCTACACCCCGAGGAATTCCCGATCCATGGATCAAGCCCAGCGATATTTCCCCCAGATGGACAATCTTCTCAACACCCAGCTTCATTTTCAAATAAAGCGGATCCATATTTCCCGCTACAGCCTCAACCGGGGCAAGGACCCTGAGTTCATCCAGGACACTTTCCTCTTCGATATCACCGGCATGCAGTATCAGGTCGACACCGCCCAGCAGACCGATAAGTCGAGACGGTAAAAAAGAAGCACGGGCAGGAATATGCGTATCGGAAACCACACCGATTAACCCATTTTTTAATGCATATCTAACCTCCTGCATAAGCCCCTCCCTGTTTACTAAAATGCTGCTCTTTTTTGCTATTATTCTTTCCTTGTACATCTAATTCCTTCCATCTTTTTTATGCCGCTATATATTAATAAGGAAAATCCGTGTATCCCTATCCCGTATAAAATCTAAAAAAATAGATAAATTAAAAAGAGTAAGTTTGTACAATTAAAAGAATAATATGATAAACAAGGAGGCAACCCGATGAGAGAAGATGAACGTCTGCCGCAAAATATAAACCGCAAGTCTGCAGGAGAGATATCTCCTTACGGATTGTGGAGCCAACTGGAAAGAATGCATCGCGAAATGAACAGGCTTTTTGAAGAAACAATTATGCCTTTCAAGGATGAGAGTATTTTCCCTTCCTTCAGGCACAGCGTTGAAGAAGAAGGGGCCAACATTATCGTATCTATGGAGATGCCGGAAATCGAAGCAAAGAATGTGGAAATAGACGCAGCCGAAAACTATATTACCATCAAAGCCCAGCACAAAGAAGAGCGCACAGGTGACGAATTCAAACAAAGGCGTTTCGGGCGCTTTCAAAGTACCATCCCCCTGCCCAAAAAAGTGCTGCCTGAAGCTGCCGAAGCCAACTATGAAAACGGTATTCTCCAAATAAGGCTTCCCAAAAAGGAAGAAAAAAGAGAAGATACCTTCAGGATCAACGTCAAAAGACCTCCACATTAAAAAACTAGCACTACACTGAAATAAGCGCTGGCAGGAGCCTGCTTTTTGGGGTTCTGGTCCGGAAAAAGCATAAACCTCCCGGAGTATATCAAATCATGATATACTCCGGGAGGTTTATAATATTTTTCTCATACTTCAAAGAGAGGGTTTCAGGCGGCCCTGTCGAAATAACTTTATGGGGAAAGAGCTTAAAAGAACATCCGCGTAATCATCTTGTAGTTGTTATCAATAGCTGCCCGGCCTTTGATTAATTGCATATGTCCAGGCAGCAGCCATTCCACATCCTCAATACCGGAAAGTTTGCGGATACTATTGCCCAGGGCTTCAATGCTGCCATCAGGAAAATCCGTCCTGCCGATGCTTCCGCTGAAAACAGCGTCTCCGGTAATCAGAGCCTTTTCCCCGGGGAAATAAAAGCTTAAGGAACCTGGAGAATGTCCGGGAGTATGTATAACCTGAATTATCTCCTTTGCCTCCGGCCCGAGTTCCAGCTCCCCTTCCTGCAGGAAAATATCAATCTCGGGCAGGGCAGTCTTTTGCCCTGTCAGCCGGTCAAAAAAGCGGGCAAGTTGCACCATGTGTTTCTCTTCGTCCTTATGCATGGCGACATTTATTTGCCTTTTTTCCTTTATCGCTGTTGCAGCCTCACAATGATCGCCATGGCCGTGGGTACATAGGATCAGATCAAACATATCGATGTTAAAACCATCTTGCTGAAGCGCCTTCAGGAGATTATCCAGGCAATTTTCCCTCAATTCGTTTCGTATATGCCCGGGATCTATAAGAATTACCTTTTCCCCGTCGTAAACATAAGTATTGCAATTGTTGCCTCTCCCCCGCCAGGGATAGCAATAGATTTTTTCTGTCAGTTGCATAAAAAAGTCCTCCTTTTTAGCTATAAGCTTTATTTTTAGCTTTTAGCAAGATTAAATTGCACCCGCGTTACTTATTATAACATAAAATATATTTAAAGGAGATGAGATTATTGGCAAAAATGAAATCAGCGCTGGAAATAGCGTTGGAGAAGGCAAAAAAACTTAATACAGATGGCAAGAATGCACTTGATGAAATAGAACAAAAAAAATATGTGCGTGCCGCCGCAACCCTGGGGAACTCATTCCTGCAGGGAAAAGTAAAGCAAGAAGAAGTTAAAGAAAGCATCCTGCGTTACCCGGAAAAGCACCACAAAGCAGCAATTGCTTCATTTATCAAACAGATTACAGGAGAAATGAATTTCGAAAATACTCCGGAAATCCTGCAAGCAATCAGCCATATTATAGAAGATGATGCCAGCCTAGATGCCTGTAAAGAAGCGGAAAAATTATTTTATCAATACATGGCGCAGCTAAAAGAAAGATTTTCCCGGCTGCAGGAGAACACCACAAAATTACAGCGCAAAAAGTTGGAAAGGGAAGGAATCAGGGGTTCCGCCATCGCAGATTTCAACATCAGAAACACAAAAGAGTGGAAAGAAACCTCCGCACAGTTACAAAAAGAATACGGAGCAATTATTGAAAACTTTCGCTCCGCAGTGCTCAAAGAGGAATAAAACGGGCATCTCACCCCGAAATATACTTAAGAAGAAGCCAGGCCCGGGGCACTATCACCGTTATCCCGGTCACTTATCAGCAGCTCCAAAAACTCTGCTGAAGGCCTGACCCTCCAGAGCCGGTTTTCCATCCTTACCTCCCAGCTTTCATTTAACAGCTTGAACTCGTTATCCTTATCCGACAGGTGTACACTAAAATCTACAAATACCGGCTTTGAAGGGTCAGGCTTTACTTCCGTTGGGGCAAATTCATAAAAAACAGGTTTCAATACCCATTGATCTTTCCAATTCGGGTAACGCAGGTGGTTCAGCTCATAATCCGTAATCTGAAGCGCATATGCCTCCTTCCAGTCCCTTTTCTGCAGCGCTTCAAGAAAACACTCTACGGCCTGTTGAGGAGTTCTGCCGAGTGCATCCTCCCCCGCTTCAGCTCTTGCGCGGGATAATGATATGGAAAGATTGTCCGCCTCCTCAGTTGTTAAAAAGGATGCGGGCTGATAGCGGTTACCGGCATTCCAGAGCAGGTACTCATCAATACCCAGTTTCAGGGCTGCCTCGATCTGCATGCGTATTTCTGCCGGACCGTACGGAATAGCTCCTTTAACCCAGGAAGTAGCGGTAAAGCCCTGCAGCCACGGGCGAATAATGGCAGGCTTCTTTAGAGCAGCATTGCGCTTGAGAGCATCTGTCAGGGCATGCCCCACTGTTTCGCCCGGATGTGCATCCGGAACGGATAGCCCAAAGTAGCCCGGGCCATAATGGCTTGGATAAACCATGGGACAGATATAATCAACATAAGGTGACATCTCCTCCCATGCCTGGCCTATGCGATCACTATCCCCCCAGGAAGTGGCAATAACCCCAAAAACATCGGCAGCAAGGTAGACGTTGTACCCATCCATTTGTTCGGCAGCATAGATCAAGAAATCGCGGATTACTTCTTCTTTGGAGAGATCCTCCCCCGGATAATAGGCATCCAGGTCGAGCAGATGGGCATTTTCGGGAAACCGAATATAATCGAATTGTATTTCCCGAAAACCCAGCAGGGCAACCTCACGGGCAACAGCAATATTGTAATCCCATACCTTTTTTTCATAGGGGTTTATCCAGGCTACCCCATCGCGATCTCTCCAGAGACCGCCCGATTTTCTCTGTATTGACCATTCCGGCTTTAATTCGGCCAGATAAGGGTCTTTGAAAACCACTATACGCGCAATAGGATAAATCCCTTTACTGTGAAGCTCATCCAGCACTGCTTTCAAATCCTTAATCGGTGCTGAAAGGTGAGCCTCCAGCTCTCTGACGATATCAATATCTGTATCATAAGTAATTTTACCATGGTCATTTTTTACATCGATAACCACCGCATTAAGTTCCGTAGTTTCAATCATATTTAACAATTCGCCATAGCGGGAATGCCCCACCGTATTCCCTGTCAGATATATTCCACGTGCCTTTACCGGCGGGTTCTCCTTCTGTACCAGGGGCGGCAGCGGAACATAAAAGGAACCCAGTTCCTTTTTGCGTTTTTCCTCCAGCTTCCTTCTCTCTTCTAAAACCTGCCGTTTTTCTTCCTCCTGCGCCAGCCGTTCCGCCAGTCCTTCTTCCTGCCGATTAATATCTTCATCATTATTATTAACGCCGTTTTTATCCCCGATCCCTCCTTCAGCCTGAACTGCGGGGAGAGAGCCGTGCCTCTTCTGATCCAGAGAATATGCCAGGCATCCGCTAAATAAAAGGGGCAGGATTAACAAGAAAACTAAAAAAGAAATAAATACTAGACGGTTTCCCGGCGAAAAAAACAGTAAAAACTCTTTTTTTAATTGAAATAAGGACATAAAAGATATAATCCTCCCCTGTTGTTTTTTGGTTTTTGAAGCTAAAAATAGTAAAATATTGTTAACATAACTTTAGCTGAATCTGAGAAAAAAGTCGAACAGCACAGGGGGGAATAAGGATAGGAAATAATCATGTTTTCCTTAATAATCTTCCGATTTTTACATATTTCGAACTTTGTGCATGATCTCACGTCGAATGCGATCAATCTCCTCAAAATTCATATGCGGTATGTAATAGTGCTCCAGCTCATCATGCAGTGATTTGGCTTTTACCAGGAAACCGATAGCGCTCTTTAGGGCGCTGCGATAATTCAGGGAAAACTCCTCTTTCTCAGCCTGCAGCTGCGGGGAAAACGGTGCCGCCAATTCCCTGGTATCTATTACACGGCGTGCCCCGGAGTTGTTGTAACAATGGGGCTCCTTGCTCATGATTACCGCTACTTCCAGCTCTGGAATTACCAGATGTTCCACCTTCGCGGGATTAAGTCCGCAGTGGTAAGCTTCAATGTAATATCCACGCAATTTTCCGGTATCCACGATCCGTTCAACAACCTTGCTCATACCCGCCCCGAAATCTCCCTGCAAAATATAAATATTTGAATACCCGCTTACCAGCGTATCCAGAAAATTGACCATGCCCTGCGGGGTAATAGCCGAGGCAAAAAGCCTCCTGACCTTACCGACCTTTTTGGGGACGGTTTTCCCAGCAAAGATCTCTTCCAGCAGCTCCAGGCAAAGGCGATCCAGCAGGCCCCGATCAAATGCCCCATCGATGCCGTATAAACTTTCCGCTCCTTCCAGATAAATCCTTGCCGGGGCCAAATGCCTGTAAACATTTTTAAATGTCCTCTTGATCTCCGCACTGAGCTTAACGATTGCTTCTTTGTTTTCCATAATCCCATCCGGAGACCAGTATTCCCCCAGATGAATGATTTGGTCAACAGCCCCCGGGTATTGCGGATCCACTATATGCGGAGATGTGCCATCTAAAAATGCCACCCCCAGGGACGGTATTACCAAACCGTCTAAAGATTCACTATCCGAAGCGCAGTGATGGTATTCAACATAATACCCCAGATCCTGCATCTCTTTGCCCACTTTACCCATAAAAGTTGACTTGCCGACTCCGGGACCTCCTTTTATAATAAAAATCCTCCTGGCATCCAGGCCGACAATCTGTTCAAAAAATGAATAAAAACCATCCGCAGAATTAGCTCCGGGAAAATACCTGCGCAACGTTACTCTCTTTTCCATGCGAACCTCCCCTTGACATCTTATCTTGACATCTTGACGCTGCGTTGATAGACTCATTTTGGTTTATTTTATGCCGAAAGAAATAATAAGTGTTAGTGTACAAGTATTTACCTGCGGGCGATCCCCCAAAAGCGAACCCAGGAGTGTGCGAAACAGTATGGAAGAAAAGCAACAGAAAAATGAGGTCTCTCTTCTTAAATTGTTTTTTCTCTTTTTTTTCATCGGCAGCTTTACGATCGGCGGGGGGTTTGCAATGATCCCCTTTATTAAAAGAGAGATGATAGACAAAAAACACTGGATGGAAGATGACGACTTTCTTGATAACCTTGCTCTCGCCCAATCCCTTCCCGGGCCTGTTGTCATTAACATATCCATATTAACGGGGTACCGGCTGCGGGGGATCAGAGGAAGCATAACCTCCGTTATTGGAACAGCAGCGCCCTCATTTGCTGTTATTCTGATTATTGCACTCTTCCTCTGGCAGTACAGGGATTTTTACCTGGTACAGGCAGCTTTTATGGGAATCAGACCCGCTGTAACCGCACTTATTGTCTATACAATTTTTCTTCTCGGCAAGCGGGTATTTGAAGACTACCGCTCGCTGCTGCAATTTGTGCTGTTTTTAAGCGGGCTCATTTTTCTAAATCTCCATCCGATAACTATCATCATACTTAGCGCAATTACAGGTATTTTATGGCCTTTAAAGAACAACAGCAAAAAGGAGCAGACGCCTTGATCAATCTCAATATTTATAGCGAGCTATTCATTTCTTTTTTTAAAATAGGACTTTTTGGCTTTGGGGGAGGCTACTCCATGCTGGCCCTTCTGGAGCGTGAAATAGTCCAATTGCACGGGTGGTTAAGCGCCACGGAGTTCGTAGATATTATTGCCGTAGCCGAGATGACTCCCGGAGCGGTTGCAATTAATTCAGCCACTTTTGTGGGTTACCAGATAGCCGGGCTGGCAGGAGCCGCAATATCCACCTTTGGGGTAATCCTCCCTTCTCTCCTGCTGGTTATTCCAGTGGCCAAGCTGGTTACCCTTTTTTACCAGAACGAAAGCCTTCAGAATGCTTTGCACGGCATCCACCCGGCTGTCCTTGCATTAATAGGACTGGCAGCTTACGTGGTCGGTATTCACTCTATTATCGATATAAAAAGCGCTCTTATCGGCGGGGGTTCCCTGATGCTGCTTATCTTTACGCGGATCCATCCCCTGATACTGATTGCATTAGGGGCAGTGGCAGGAACAGTTTTGTATTTATAATAGAAAGAGCTTATTAAAAGCAATCAGCCGTTCCATTATAAAAGGAACGGCTGAAAAAATTGCTGCTTTTAGCATTCAAAAAAATTCCTATCTCATCCTGTGTATTACCTGGTAATTTCAAACACAATTATGATGAAGATTTTTTCCTGCTTAATCTTCTTTAACCTTACGTTTTAATCTTTTAAGGCGCTGAGTATGGAACGCAACCTTTCACGATAGCCGGCATTTTCAATAATTGTTCCCGTGACAACCATATCAGCACCCGCCTGTCTTACACGGCGTGCATCTACCGCAGTCCTGATTCCCCCGCCGATAATCAGCGGAATAGTAAGTTCTTTCTTAATCGAGCGAATCATACCGGCAGGAATAGGCTGGGCAGCGCTTAATCCCGAATCGAAATATATATACTTCATCCCAAAAAGTTCAGCGGCTACAGCATAGCTCGCCGCCAGCCAATAGTTATCCCGGGAAACAAGCTCTAAGCTGGCGTTATCTCCCACTTTCATACCGGGTTCCACAGCAACATAGCCTACAGGAATAGTCTCCAACTCCATTCTTTTTAAAATAATCGAAGCCTGCACCTGCCCGCCACATAAATAATTGGGATTCTTGGAGTTTAGAAGGCTGCCAAAAAACAGGGCATCAAAAGAAAAACAGAGTGCCTCGGCACCTGATGGAGAATAAACCAGAGGTATGGATATTTTTTCCTTAATAGACCGGGAAGTTTCGAGGAGATTTCTTTGGGAAAGACCGCTTAAGCCTGCGATCAGGATAAGATCGCTTCCCACTTCCTGAGCTGTAAGGGCCAGGCGTACTGCCGCCTCCGGCGATTGTTTCATGGGGTCAATCATAGTAATATGAACAGTACCTCTTTTGACCTTTTCTTTTAAATATTGGGTTACACTCATAATCAACCTTCTCCGGTTTTATTATCTATCCTCTCTTATATTATTATAATAAACTTTAGGAAATTTGACAACTGCCAAGATTTCCCGAAATATTGCCTGGGGGTTTGTTCTCTAACTATATTCTCAAATATGTTGAAAGAAAACGAAAAAGCTGACATAATAACCTGTCAGCTTTGTATATCTTAAACCGAAGCTGTTGTGGAATAACTTAACGTTTAGAGAATTGCGGTGCGCGGCGCGCTTTTTTCAAGCCATACTTTTTCCGCTCTTTCATTCTGGGATCCCTGGTAAGGAACCCCTCCTTTTTTAAAACCGGACGGTATTCGCCATCAGCTTCTAAAAGAGCCCTGGCGATTCCATGCCTCAAAGCGCCGGCCTGCCCTGTAAAACCACCGCCTTCTACCCTGGCCAGAACATCAAATTTTTGCATGGTTCCCGTCTTTTCCAGGGGGCGGCGAACCTCTGCTTTCAAAACATCCATTCCAAAATATGCATCAAGATCCTTATTGTTTATCGTAATCCTGCCTTCACCGGGAACCAAACGTACCTTTGCGATGGACCTTTTCCTTCGACCGGTGCCATAGTATTGAACCTGAGCCAATCTTTTACACCCCCTTTAAATAAGTATAAGCTTGCCGGTGATCTGTCTTTATTGCCTCTGGAAAAAATAAATATGCATTCATGCATTCCTGCGCTCTGCCACCCTCTTGGGTACAAATACCCACTCGGCAGGTTGCTGTGCCTGATGCTGATGATCGGCACCGCGATAGACTTTGAGCTTTTTCAGCATAGCCCTGCCCAAACGATTTCCAGGAAGCATCCTTTTAACCGCCAGATAAAAAAGTAGTTCCGGATTTTTGGCGAGAAAATGATCATATCGTATTTTCTTAATTCCTCCCGGGTAACCCGTATGCCTGTAGTAATACTTTTGCTGTGCCTTTTTGCCGGTTAGGATTACTTTAGAAGCATTTATGACAACGACATAATCACCTGCATCCATATGGGGAGTATAAATAGCCTTATGTTTGCCTTTTAATATCCGGGCTACTTCACTGGCCAGCCTTCCCAGGGGCAAACCTGAAGCATCTATAATATACCACTTACGCTCTATATCCTTTTCCTTTGCCATAAAAGTGCGCATAATTTTTGCCTGTTCCGCTTCAGTTCAACTTTTGCCGGTACAGACCTGCACACCTCCTTTCTCTGCCTAATCTACAAATTTTCTTTATAGTATCCATCATTAATATCAAGATAATACAGGAATATGGGCCATCCTATATGTCACAAGGCTTATTTTAATATAAGAATTAACCGGAGTCAACCCTGCTGCTACAAGAAGCTGAAAATACAAAGCTAAAGGGCTACTGGTTGAATTATCAACTAATACTATAATAAGGAGTTTGTATGATGGTAAAATACTTTCTCCAAACAAAGACCTTTAGCAGGTGCTGTTTTCCCGGCATTTTGCCGGTTACCACTTCTCAATATCCATTGCATATCCGCCGGTTTTCTTTTCTTTAGCCCTATCTCAACCAGGGTACCTGAAATATTGCGCACCATTTTGTAGAGGAAGCCGTCCCCCTTAAACCAGAGGATAATTAGATACCCCTTTTGCTCTATCTCAAGTAAAAAAATCTCACGTTCTGTAGTCTCAACGCTGCTTCCGGAAGCCTGAAAAGCCTTAAAATCATGCTTCCCCAACAGGAATGAGGCAGCAAGTTTCATATTTTCAACGCTCAGCTTATTAGCGATGTGCCAGGAATAGAATCTTAAAAAAACATCTGGAAACCGGCCGTTATTAATAGTATAAGAATAAGTTTTTGCACAGGCATCACGCCTGGCATGAAATTTTTGGTCAACCCTGGAGGCTTCAATAACTACAAGATCCCTGGGCAAGACGCTATTTAGAGCCAGCGGAAGTGTTTCGGAGGAAATATTACCGGGAGCAAAAAAATTTGCTACCTGTCCCCGGGCATGCACACCGGCATCTGTCCTCCCGGCAACCTCCACCCTGATCTTTTTAGCATAGACCCTTTCAAGGCCCCGTTCCAGTACCTCCTGCACAGTCAGCGCATTTTCCTGCAACTGAAACCCGTGATAAGAAGTCCCGTCATAAGAAAAGACAATCTTATAATTCTCCAAAAGATCACCCAATTTCAAACTCCGCTGAATAAAATTACCAGCATCATTGCTAAAGACACAGAAAGCCCCAAATAATCCAGCGGCCGCGTATGCAGCTCACGCATTTTAGTGCGGTTTTCTCCACCCCGGTAACAGCGGGCTTCCATAGCTATCGCCAGTTCATCTGCACGGCGAAAAGCGCTGACAAAAAGCGGAACCAGTAAGGGAACCAGGTTTCGGGCACGGCGAAAAATGTTTCCTGTTTCAAAATCCGCACCGCGAGCCATCTGCGCTTTGCGAATCTTATCACTTTCCTCCATAAGTGTGGGAATAAATCTTAATGCAATCGTCATCATCATTGCAATTTCATGTCCGGGTATGCCCAGCCGTCGAAACGGCCGCAGTATAAATTCAATGCCATCCGCAAAAGAAATCGGTGAAGTCGTTAATGTTATCAGCAGCGTTGTTACTACCAGCAAAATCAGCCTTAAGGTCATAAATGACCCCATATAAACGCCTGCTTCTTCCACTGACAGTGGACCCAAACGCCAATAAACCCTTCCCCCGTTGGTAAAAAGAAAATGCAGTATAAGCGTAAAAAAGATGATAAAAAAAACCGGCCTTAACCCGCGCAGAAAATACCGCCAGGGGAGCTTTGAGGCAGAAAAAATAATAATAATGAATACCCCGAAAAGCATAAAACCCCAGAAAGTTCTAACCAGAAAAAGAGCTACAATAAGCACCAGCAGGCAGAGCAGCTTAATTCTCGGGTCAAGGTTGTGTAGAAAGGAATCTCCCGGCAGGTAGTGACCCAGGGTTATACTTTGCATGATCGGCCTCCCCTGAAGTGCTCCAGTATTTCTTTACCCACCTCCTCAACAGAAAAAAGGTCGGTACGAATGTTTTTCCCTGAATCCTTTAATTTCAGCAATAGCTCCGATAATACAGGAAGCTCCAGCCCTATTTCCTTAATCATTTGCGAAGAGTTGAAAACAGCCGCCGGTTCTCCCTGTAGTACCAGCCGCCCCGCGGAAAAAACAAAAAGCCTGTTGGCTAGGCGTGAGACTTCGTCCATATTGTGAGTTACCATAATAACGGTAAGCTTTTCTTCCCTGTGCAGTTTTTCGATCTGTGCCAGCAGCTGTCGGCGTCCGGCAGGATCCAACCCTGCAGTGGGCTCATCCAGAATAATCACCTCGGGTTTCATGGCCAGTATCCCAGCCATAGCAACCCTTCTTTTTTCCCCGCCGCTAAGGTTAAAAGGAGAACGATCCTTATAACTTTCATAGTCCAGCCCCATCTGTCCCAGCCCATAACAAATCCGCTTATGCAGTTCTTTTCCCCCGAGCCCCAGATTGCGCGGTCCAAAGGCCACATCTTTATATACCGTTTCCTCAAAAAGCTGGTGCTCCGGATACTGAAAAAGCAGGGCAACACGAGAGCGGATAGCGCGCATATTTATCTTTCCGGACCAGATACTGCAGCCATCCAGCAAAACATCTCCTGAAGTTGGCCTGAGAAGACCGTTAAAATGCTGCACAAGTGTTGATTTTCCGGAACCTGTTTCTCCGATAATACCAACAAATTCACCTTTTTCAATTTTCAAGGATACTTCTTTTAATGCTTCTACTTGAAAGGGGGTACCTGGCATGTAGACATGGGAAAGTTTTTTTACCTCTAACATAAAATGTTCACCAGGTCATTAAGATTTAGAACATTTGCAGGTATATCAAGTCCTTCTGCACGAAGAATTCCGTTAAGCCTTAGCAAAACGGGAATTTCCAGCCCAAGCTGGTAAAGATTTGTTTCTCCGTTAAAGATTTCCTCCGGTTTACCGCTATGGACAATCTTTCCCCTGTCCATAGCATAAATCCTGTCTGCTTCCAGCGTTTCTTCCATAAAATGTGTTATATGAACCACTGTAACCCCCTCCTGGCGGTTCATACTTTGAACAGCATCCAGTACTTCGCGACGACCGCGGGGATCCAGCATTGCAGTCGGTTCATCCAGTACCAGATAACGCGGGCGCATAGCAATAATACCTGCAATAGCAAGCCTCTGTTTCTGGCCACCGGAAAGCAGGTGTGGAGCATGATTCCTGAATGAAGAAAGCCCAACCCTTTCTAAGGCCTCGGCAACCCGCCGGGGAATCTGCGAAGAGGCGACGCCCAGGTTTTCCAGGCCAAAAGCCACATCCTCTTCCACTGTAGTGGCCACAATCTGATTATCGGGGTTTTGAAAAACCATCCCCACTCTCCTGCGGATTTCCCAACGGTGTTCTTCCCTGCTTGTAAGGAGTCCGTCAACCCATACTTCCCCTGAAGTTGGTATTAAAATAGCATTTAAAAGCCGTGCCAGGGTTGATTTTCCCGAACCGTTAGAGCCTATTAAAGCAATATATTCACCTTTTTTAATGGTTAAGGAAATATCGTCCAGTGCCCTGAGGGCGGTTTCACCATCTAAAGAATAATCAAAAGAAACGTTTTTTAACTCCAGGATAGTACTCACCTCATGACAGAAAGCCGGCTACCGGCAGACGCCCTCGGAGGGAGGTTCCTGCCGGGAAGACCGTTTTTCATTGCTGTTGACACACTTTGCAGAAAATATCCCTCCGTGCCGATCCGGGCAATAATACTTGCCTGCGCAAACCCAAAGCGAGCCAAGGCTGCTTCATTTATTTTCCTACCAGCTCCAAAATAACCACAGGAGCGGCATCTCCCCGCCGATAGCCTTTTTTAATAATCCTCGTATAGCCCCCAACTCTGCCTTCATAGCGCGGCCCAATTTTTTCAAACAATTTAGTAACGGCATTTTCATCTAACATATAAGCCAGTGCCTGCCTGCGAGCATGAAGGTCTCCTTTTTTAGCAAGGGTTATCATCCTTTCGGCAAGGCGATTAATCTCTTTCGCCCTGGCTTCAGTAGTTTCAATACGTTCAGCGATGAAAAAGGATGTTACAAGATTGCGCAAAAGGGCTTTCCTGGGGCCTGTCTTTCTTCCAAATTTACGATGACTCATAGCGAACCCGGTTTTCTAATATTAATGGAAACCGGGGTTCCTACCCTCCTTTACCCAATATGCCCGGGCCTTTGTTTATTCAGTTTCTTTTCTAAGGTTAAGACCGAGTTCATTCAGTTTGTTCTGTACCTCTTCCAGAGACTTTTTGCCCAGGTTGCGAACTTTCATCATTTCTTCATCCGACTTGCGGATTAGCTCTTCAACTGTATTAATGCCTGCTCTCTTCAAACAATTGTATGAGCGAACAGAAAGGTCCATTTCTTCAATGGTCATCTCCAGAACTCTTTCCTTATTATTTTCATCCTCTTCGCTTGTAATTTCTACCTCATCGACTTTTTCCGTCAGGTTAATAAAGAGGTTCAGGTGTTTGCTGAGGATCTTTGCTCCCAGGCTGATCGCTTCATCCGCGCGGATGCTGCCATCGGTCCAGACATCCAGGGTTAGTCTGTCATAATCGGTTGTCTGGCCGACCCTTGTATCCTCCACAAAATAATTTACCTTTTTAATGGGGGTAAAAATGGAATCCAGAGGTATAACCCCAATAGGCTGATTCGCAATCTTATTCCGTTCGGCCGGAATATATCCCCGGCCGGGGCCGGCGGTAATCTCCATATATACCTTTCCGCCCTCTTCCAATGTGCAGATAACAAGCTCGGGATTCAGAATCTCAACCTCCGCAGGCACCTGAATATCACCGGCTTTGATCTCACCTTCACCCTCGGCATCAATAATAAGCACCTGTGGCTCCGGGGAGTATACTTTTAACCGGAGCGCCTTCAGGTTCAGGAGAACTTCAGGAGTATCTTCTACCACATGGGGAATTGTGGAAAATTCGTGTAAAACCCCTTCAATCTTTACGCTGGTCACCGCTGCCCCTGGTAATGACGAAAGCAAAATACGGCGTAGCGAATTGCCTAGGGTAATACCATATCCCCGCTCGAGGGGTTCTATCACAAAACGACCGTGTTGTTCCCCGTCTTTATCTACCCATTCAATCCTGGGCTTTTCGATTTCTATCACTAAATATTTCCCTCCTACCTTATTAAGAGAATTTTTTAACGAGAATAAAGCTCTACAATAAGGTGTTCGGCAATAGGAATGTCCAATTCTTCTCTTGAAGGTAATCTCAATATTTTTCCGCTCATATTATCCCGATCCACCTCCAGCCACTCCACGGTTCCCTGAGCTGCTCCCCATTCGGCCAATTCTTTAAAGAATGATTTGTTTCTGCTGCTTTCACGGACAGCAATTATATCGCCCTGCCTGGTAAGATACGATGGTATGTCAACTTTGCGGCCGTTGACAGTAAAATGTCCGTGCCGAATAAGCTGACGAGCATCTGTCCGTGAGCGAGCCAGCCCCATACGGTAAACCATGTTATCCAGCCTGCTTTCGAGGATTTGCAACAGGGTTTCACCTGTTACCCCTTTGCGCCTGTCCGCTTCTTTAAAATAACGCCTGAATTGCCTTTCAAGTACACCATAAATCCGGCGGGCTTTTTGTTTTTCACGTAGCTGCAGACCATATTCCGATATCTTCTGTCTTCCTTGTCCATGTGCTCCGGGGGGATATCCTTTGCGTACAAATGCACATTTATCGCTGTAACACCTGTCCCCTTTTAGATATAATTTTGTGCCTTCACGGCGGCACAGCCTGCAGGAAGCTTCTTTATACCTGGCCATATATTTTTCAAACACCTCCCTGTTTGGTTTATAGCTTATACACGGCGCCTCTTGGGCGGACGGCATCCATTATGAGGAATGGGGGTAACATCCTTAATCAGGTTAACATCCAGCCCGGCTGCCTGCAAAGAACGAATAGCTGCTTCACGGCCTGCACCGGGTCCTTTAACGAAGACTTCAACCTGCCTCATCCCATGCTCCATTGCTGTACGAGCTGCAGCCTCAGCTGCCAGCTGTGCTGCAAATGGTGTGGATTTCCGCGAACCTTTATACCCTACTGTCCCGGCACTTGCCCAGGCAATGTTGTTACCCTGAAGATCTGTTATCGTAATGATAGTATTATTAAAACTTGATTTAATGTGCGCGGCGCCATGCTCAATATTTTTTCGTTCCCGGCGGCGAGGCCGGGTAGTAGTTCTTCTTTTGGCCAACTTTTTTCTCCCTCCTTATCTTACGCGTTATTTTTTCCTGCGGACACCAACTGTCTTCTTGGGACCCTTGCGTGTCCTGGAGTTGTTTTTTGTGTTCTGGCCCCTTACAGGTAAACCGCGGCGGTGGCGAATCCCACGGTAGGAGCTGATCTCTACCAGGCGCTTAATGTTCATAGAAACATCACGCCGCAGATCGCCCTCCACCTTATAGTTCTTATCTATATATTCCCTTAACCTGTTGATCTCGTCTTCCGTCAGGTTCCTGACTCTGGTATCGGGATTAATATTTGTATATCTTAAAGCTTCCTGAGCTCTTTTACGTCCCAGGCCATAGATATAAGTCAAAGCAATCTCTACTCTTTTATCTCGCGGCAAATCCACTCCGGCAATCCTGGCCAAAGCTTCTGCACCTCCTTCTAAAAAGGTTAAACGAAAATATAATACCCTGTTTGAAGGGAAATTATTCGTCAACAGTTTAATTATACCTGCTTAAGCATTTATTAATATTATTTCCATTTTTATCTCTGTGCAGACCGGTTACTAACCCTGCCTCTGCTTATGCTTGGGGTTCTCGCAGATAACCATTACTTTCCCTTTACGGCGTATTACTTTACATTTTTCACAAATAGGCTTCACCGATGGGCGCACTTTCATATTACTTCAGCCCCCTTTGAGTTTACTTAAATTTATTTGTAACGGTAAGTGATGCGTCCCCTGGTCAGGTCGTAAGGAGATAGCTCCACCAGTACACGGTCCCCTGCAAGAATACGGATAAAATTCATGCGTATTTTGCCTGAAACATGAGCCAGTATTTTAACCCCATTCTTTAATTCGACTCTGAACATGGCGTTGGGTAAAGGCTCTATTACCGTGCCCTCTACCTCAATGACATCCTTTTTTTTGGACATACCCCGGCATACCTCCTTTCTTTAGCATCCCTCGGATGAAGAAGTCCGGAGACAACAGGGGTGATTTTGCCCTCTTTCAGCAGAAATTATCATATTGAGTGTATTCCTAACTGCATTATCGCTTAAATTTCCCTGCCGAATCCTCTCCTTTATCTCAGGGACAACACAACGGTAAGGCTGCAGGTGCTTCAAGTTTTTCTTCTTCGGCTTTTGGACCGTATGGCTGCGTCCGTTAGCCAGCAACGCCCTGTTACCTTCAAAACCAATAATAAGATAGAGTGTACCTTGATCCCTTCCCGCCAGTGATTTTACTACTTGCCCTGATTCCATATCCATTTAATTACCTCCCTGGAAAAGAGGTCAAAATTTCCGGGCCATCCTGTAAAATAGCCACGCTGTGCTCAAAATGTGCTGACAGATTTCTATCTCCGGTCACCACCGTCCACTGATCATCCAGCGTCTCTACTTCCCAGGTACCTGCATTTACCATCGGCTCGATAGCCAGTACCATCCCCTCTTCAAGCAGGGGCCCTTTTCCCGGAGGACCAAAGTTTGGCACCTGTGGCTCCTCATGAAGATTACTGCCTATGCCATGCCCAACATAATTTCGTACAACTGAAAACCCCTTCGCTTCAACATAAGACTGCACAGCATTGGAAATATCATAGAGCCGATTCCCGGGCACAGCTTTTTTAACAGCTTGATTTAAGCTTTCACGCGTTACTTCAATCAACTGTGCAGCAAGAGGGGAGACCTTCCCTACAGGAAAAGTGGCTGCTGCATCACCGTAATAACCTTTGTAAAGAACACCCACGTCGATACTCACTATATCCCCATTTTTAAGCTGCCTTAAACCGGGAATACCGTGAACCAACTCTTCGTTGATTGAAGTGCAGATACTTGCCGGAAAGCCATTATAACCGAGAAAGGCCGGTTCCGCATTATTTTTTCTTATGCAGCGCAGGGCAAGGTTATCTAGCCTGGCGGTAGTGATTCCCGGTTTTACCGCCAAAGACAGCTCATACAGTACTTCACCTGCAATACGCCCTGCCTGGCGCATTAGTTCAATCTCCTGGGATGACTTGAGAACTATCAATAAAAACCTCTCCTTACTTCATAAAACCCTGGTAATTGCGCATAAGCATATGGCTTTCTATTTGTCTCATCGTCTCCAGGATCACGCCAACAATAATAATCAGGCCTGTGCCGCTAAAAATAAGGTTCAATCGCGATACGCCCTGTAAAATAATCGGCAGGACACAGATAAAAGCCAGTGCAACAGCTCCCACCATGGTCAACTTGCTCGAAATTCTGCTCAAATACTCTGCTGTTGGCCGGCCGGGCCTGAGTCCGGGGATAAAGCCCCCGTATTTTTTTATATCCCCCGCTACTTTCATCGGATCAAATTGGATTGCCGTATAAAAGAAGGTAAAAAGGATAATAAATGCAGCATACAGTAAAGTATTGAGCATTGTTCCCCAGTCCAACGCACTGGCGATACTCTGGGCAATCGGATGGTTAATAAACATAGCTATAGTTGCCGGAAACATTAAAATAGCAGAAGCGAAAATCACCGGAATTACCCCGGCCTGGTTCACTTTCAGCGGGATATGCGTACTCTGCCCGCCGTACATGCGCCTTCCCACCACTCTCTTTGCATACTGCACCGGGATACGCCTTCTGCCAATGTCCAGGGCTATAATACCTATAATAAGGCCGAACATGATGAGAACCACAGGAATAAGCACCAAAAAACGTGCTTCACCCAGCCGTATTAATTCCATTATCTGCCCCGCTCCTGAAGGAAAACCTGCAACAATCCCGGCAAAGATAAGCAATGAAATGCCGTTACCAATACCTTTTTCCGTAATTAACTCTCCCAACCACATTAAGAATGCAGTCCCGGCAGTTAATGAGATAATAATCACTAAATAAGCCGAGGTGCCGCGTTCAGTTATAGCAGGCTGGATTAAACTGAAAGTCATTCCAGTTGCCTGCAACAGGGCTAGCCCCACGGTCCCGTAACGAATAACCTGGACCATCTTTTTACGGCCCTCAACCCCTTCTTCACTCCACTCTTTAAATTTCGGAATAACCACCGTCAAAAGCTGAACAATGATCGATGCGTTAATATAGGGCATAATACCCATGGCAAAAATGGTAAAATTGCTCAGTGCACCGCCGGAAATTACGTTATAGAGACCAAAAAGATTGTCTCCTTGAAAAAAATCCGCCAGCCTTTCCGGATCTATGCCGGGAATAGGTACATGAGCTCCGATACGAAAAACTACCAGCATGAGCAGCGTAAAAATAATCCTCCTGCGCAGTTCACCTATTTTCCAGGCATTGCGAACAGTTTCCAGCATTTTATATCACCTCAACCTGTCCGCCGGCCGTTTCAATTTTTTCTCTGGCCTGGGCACTAAAGCTGTGAGCCTTTACGGTTAAATTTTTTTCCAGTTCACCTTTTCCAAGAACTTTTACCCCGGATTTTAAGGATTTTATCATCCCGGTTTCTATCATGAGCTGCGGTGTTACCACCGTTCCGGCTTCAAAGCGATTTAAAGCTTGGACGTTTACCTCTATCCATTCTTTTCGGAATCTACTATTATTAAAACCCCGTTTGGGCAGGCGCTGGAATAATGGCATCTGCCCTCCCTCGAATCCGCGCCGAACGCCTCCTCCCGAGCGAGCTTTTTGCCCTTTCTGACCCCGCCCGGAGGTTTTCCCTTTGCCGGAACCAATTCCACGGCCGATTCTTGTGGGAGAAGTACGTGAACCTGGAGATGGTTTTAAATTGTGCAAACGCATCCTTAAACACCTCCCTTAAAAACTTGTTAAATTACCTGCATCTTTCATGAATAAACAGGTCCTAAATTCCACAACTATCAATCTAAATCCCCTGAAACTATAATCCCTCCCATTCTTGCTTCTTGCTCTCTTGTACTATATCTCCTCTACGGATACCAAATGTCTTACTCGATCAACCATGCCCCTGATTTGGGGGGTATTGTCGTGCTCTACCGTATGGTTCATTCGCTTTAAACCCAGAGCTTTAATGGTCAAGCGTTGAGACGGCTTGCAACCTAAAGGGCTTCTGATAAGTTTGATTCTTATTCTATTCACGCATAACTCCCCCTATGCTTTAAGCTCTTCGACCTGTTTGCCACGTACTTTCGCGACTTCTTCAACTGTTTTTAAGGATTTTAAACCTGACATCGTGGCATTAATCATATTAATGGCGTTAGACGAACCAAGGCTTTTCGTTAAAATGTCTTTTATTCCTGCCAGCTCCAGAACCGCCCTTACCGGGCCCCCGGCAATAACTCCGGTACCTTCGGAAGCCGGTTTTAATAGTACTCTACCCGCACCGAAAATTCCTGTAGTGGAGTGGGGAATGGTAGTCCCGGACATTGGAACAGTAATCATATTCTTTTTGGCATCTTCTACCCCTTTGCGTATTGCCTCCGGAACCTCTCCGGCTTTACCCAATCCGGCTCCTACAGTCCCAGACCCGTCTCCAACAACTACCAGAGCGCTAAAGCTAAATCTGCGGCCTCCTTTAACCACCTTGGCCACCCTGTTTATTTTCACAACTCTCTCAGATACTTCTCCCTTGGGCTCAACCTTGGACAATACCATACCCTCCTTTCGCTTCTTCTAAAATTTAAGTCCCTGGCTCCTCGCTCCTTCTGCCAGGGATTTGATTCTTCCATGATAGAGAAAGCCTCCCCGGTCAAATACCACTTTATCAATACCTTTTTCCAGAGCTCTTTTCCCAAGAAGCTCTCCCACCAGACGGGCCGCCTCTTTCTTTTCCTTGTTTGCTATCTGCTCCTTTAATGAGGGGTCAAGTGAAGAAGCAAAAATCAGGGTGCGACCGCTGGTATCATCGATAATCTGGGCATATATATGCTTCAGGCTGCGATATACATTCAGCCTCGGGCTCTCCGGAGTTCCGCTGATTTTTTTTCTTACCCGCAGCTGGCGCCGGCTCCTGGCCTTTCTCTTTTCTATTATTCGTGCCACTATCATATTCACCCCTTTACACGTTCCCGCTTGTTTATTTACCGGCCTTGCCTACTTTGCGCCTGATAAATTCCCCTTCGTATTTAATGCCTTTACCTTTATACGGCTCCGGAGGACGAATGCTGCGGATCTTGGCAGCGGTATTGCCAACGGCCTCCTTGCTTATCCCGCTAACTGAGATTTTAGTCGGGGCTGCAACTTCTATTTCTATGCCTTCTTCAGGCTCAAAATGCACCGGTTGTGAATAACCCACGTTTAATACCAACTGACTTCCCTGCTTGGCAGCGCGGTATCCTACGCCAACCAGCTCCAATTTTCTGGAGAAACCTTTGGTCACTCCTTCTATCATATTGGCCAGAAGCGTCCTCCCCAGCCCGTGCATGGACCGGTGCTCCTTTTTATCCGACGGCCGTAAAACAGAAATATAGCCTTCTTCAAGCTTAATTTGCAAACAGCGGGGAAGCTGCTTGGTTAACTGTCCCTTTGGCCCTTTAACGGTAACCTGATTTCCGGCGTCCACCGTTACTTCAACGTTTTCAGGTTTTAGAATGGGCTTTTTCCCAATTCGCGACATTATTACCACCTCCTACCATACATAACAAATCACTTCGCCGCCAAGACCGGCCTTACGGGCTTCCTGATCGGTCATCAACCCCTGGGAGGTAGAAATAATAGCAACTCCCAGCCCGCCAAGAACCCTGGGCAACTCATCTTTATTGACATAAACCCTTAAACCCGGTTTACTAATGCGCTTGAGGCCGGTAATGGCACCTGCTGCTTTAGGTTTCATATAAATTTTCAAAATCCCCTGCTTCCCGTCGGCAAGATATTCATAATCCTTAATATAACCTTCCCTTTTTAAAATTGCAGCGATAGACTTTTTCATCCGGGACGAAGGAACTTCAACATACCCATGACCTGATAATTTAATATTACGGATTCTCGTCAACAAATCTGCAATAGGATCAGTCATCATTTCAGAACTTAACCTCCTTTCTACCGACAGCTACCAGCTGGCCTTTTTTACGCCGGGGATAATCCCCTGATGAACCAATTTTCGAAAGCATAAGCGACACATCCCAAACTTACGGAGGTAAGCTCTTGGACGACCACATATCTGGCAGCGGTTGTAACGACGGACTTCAAACCTGGGATTTCTTTTTGCTTTAGCAATTAAGGACTTTTTAGCCACAAATAATCCTGGTTTTTTCCTTTCTAACCAGGCTGCACCTCCTTTCGGCCTCAACTAATTAACAAAAGCTCACGCCGCCCTAAACGGCATGCCTAATTTTTTAAGCAATTCTCTGGCTTCTTCATCGGTTTTCGCTGTTGTCACAATAATTATATCCATACCCTGCATTTTTTCAACTTCATCATAGTTTATCTCCGGAAAAATTATTTGTTCTTTTAAGCCAAACGAATAATTACCACGGCCATCAAATGATTTTGGTGAAATGCCCCGGAAATCGCGCACCCTGGGCAGGGCAACATTGATCAGCTTGTTTACAAAATCGTACATTTTTTCCCCACGCAACGTTACCTTACAGCCGACCGACATTCCTTCACGCAGCTTAAAACTGGCCACCGATTTTTTCGCCCTGGTTATTACAGGCTTTTGGCCGGTAATCAAGGAAAGCTCCTTAACAGCCGCTTCCAGCAATTTGGGATTATCTTTTCCCTCACCGATCCCCATATTAATGACCACTTTTTCCAAGCGTGGAGCCTCAAGGATATTTTTATAACCAAATTGCTCAATCAAAGAGGGACGAACTTCTGTAAGATATTTTTCCTTCAAAGTGGACATCTCTAAACCTCCTTAAACCCTGACCTGCAAATAATGGATATCCCCGGAATTATTTGTCAATTAATTCACCGCAATTTTTACAGCCCCGAACCCTTTTCCCATCGGCAAGATTTCTGCGCGTTATTCGGGTAGGCTGTTGACAGGATGGACAAATAAGCATTACATTGCTTGCATTAATGGGAGCTTCCATTTCCCTGATACCACCCTGGGGAATTTTTTGTGTAGGCTTAGCATGCTTTTTAATAATATTAACACCTTCCACCAGCACCTTATTATCCCGGGGAACAGTGCGCAATACTTTTCCTTTTTTATCTTTATCTTTTCCGGAGAGAATCTGGACTTTGTCGCCCTTGCGTATATGAAGCTTAGTTGCAGACATACGCACACCTCCTTATATTCCCCCTGGAACCGCTAATTTTATAATACTTCCGGGGCCAGGGAAATAATTCTCATAAAATCCTTTTCTCTAAGCTCTCTGGCTACCGGTCCAAAAATCCGCGTGCCCCTGGGAGCTTTTTGCTCGTTTATTATTACAGCAGCATTTTCATCAAATCTTATAAAAGTACCGTCTTTGCGCCGGTACCCTTTTTTAGCGCGTACAATAACAGCTCGAACCACATCACCTTTTTTAACAACCCCACCGGGGTTTGCTTCCTTCACTGAAGCCACGATAATATCCCCTACACCGGCTGCTCTTCTTTTTGAGCCACCCAGGACACGGATGCACATAATTTTACGGGCACCGGTATTATCGGCGACGTTGAGAACTGATAAACTTTGAATCATAACTGCCCCTCCTTAACGCCGAATCTACAACTGAGATTTCTCAATAATTTCAACTAAACGCCATCTCTTTTGCTTGCTCAGGGGTCTCGTCTCCATGATCCTGACCTTGTCTCCAACTCTGCATTCATTGGCTTCATCATGGACCTTATAATTTTTTGTTTTCCTGATGATTTTCCCGTATAAACGGTGGCGCGTACTTCTTTCAACAGCCACCACAACAGATTTATCCATTTTATTGCTTACAACTTTTCCTATTCTTGTTTTACGACTTCCCCTCTCCAATCCGCCGCCTCCTTTCAGGGTACTCAACTACGGCTGCAGCCAGTTCCCGTTCACGCATAACCGTTTTTATCCGGGCGATGGACTTGCGCACCTCTTTGAGCCTCATTGTATTCTCCAACTGGCCAGTAGCCATTTGAAAACGCAGATTAAAAAGCTCATCCTTTAGCTCCCGGATTTTCTCCTGAAGCTCCTTATCTGAAAGCTCACGAATTTCGCTCCCCTTCATGGGCTTCACCACCTATTTCTTCTCTTTTAACAAACTTGCATTTCATGGGCAATTTTTGTGCTGCCAGGCGCATAGCTTCCCGTGCTGTATCCTCAGCAACTCCTGCAATTTCAAACATAATACGTCCCGGCTTTACTACAGCAACCCAGTATTCCGGTGAACCCTTTCCTTTACCCATACGGGTCTCGGCAGGTTTTGCAGTAACGGGCTTGTGGGGAAAGATTTTGATCCAGATCTTACCGCCTCTTTTAACATACCTGGTCATCGCTATCCTGGCGGCTTCTATCTGCTGGCTTGTGACCCATTTAGGCTCCAAAGCCTGCAGGCCAAATTCCCCAAAATCAATTTCCGTTCCTCCCTTGGATACACCTTTCATACGGCCGCGTTGATGACGGCGAAATTTAACTTTTTTCGGCATCAACATCTGTTTTTTCCACCCCCTCCGCCCCTTCTTTCTTCCTGGCTTTGGGAAGGATCTCGCCTTTATAGATCAGTACTTTAACCCCGATACGTCCATAAGTGGTATGTGCTTCAACGGCGCCGTAATCAATATCGGCACGCAGTGTCTGCTGGGGAACTGTACCCTCGTGATAACTCTCAGTACGGGCCATCTCCGCTCCGCCCAGCCTACCTTTACAGATCACTTTTATCCCTTTGGCTCCTGCACGCATTGTTCTGAAAATAGCCTGTTTCATCGCTCTCCTGAAAGCAATTCTCTTAACAAGCTGTTGTGCAATGTTCTCTGCAACCAAATATGCATCCAATTCCGGGGTCTTGATCTCAATAATATTGACATGCACCTTTTTTTGGGTAACCTTTTCCAAATTACGGCGCAGTTGATCTACCCCTGCTCCTCCCTTACCGATGACCATACCCGGCTTTGCGGTATGAACATTTATACGCACGTTATTGGCAGCGCGGTCTATTTCAATACGTGAAACACCGGCGCCTTCCAGTTTTTCCCGAATAAAGTTGCGTACCTTTAAATCCTCATGAAGCAGTTTTGTATAGTCCTTTTCGGCATACCAGCGGGCATCCCAATCTCTGTTAATACCAACCCGAAAACCAACAGGACTAACCTTCTGTCCCAACTTCTTAATCCCCCTCTCTTTCCCGCAGGATCACAGTTATGTGACTGGTTCTTTTGCGGATACGTGTAGCCCTTCCCAATGCCCGGGGAATAAATCTTTTTAAGGTAGGCCCTTCATCAGCATAAGCCTTAAAGACGTAAAGATCATCTTTGTTCATATTATAGTTATGCTCCGCATTGGCTGCTGCTGATTGAAGCACCTTTTCAATAATCCCGGAAGCTTTTTTGGGTACAAAACGCAGTATGGTAATAGCCTCACCGAGATTTTTTCCCCTGATCAGATCCATTACAATCCTGGCTTTACGGGGGGCTATTCTAACAAATTTAGCCTGTGCTTTCGCTTCCATATATATTTTCCTCCCTTACACCTTTGAAACCCTGTCCAAAACCCCGTCCATGTTAAACGCTAGAGCCCCCGGGTTTTATTTTAACGCAGTTGATCTTTCGGTGTGAGAACCATGCCCGCGAAAAGTTCGCGTTATGGCAAATTCACCAAGCTTATGACCTACCATATCCTCGGTTATATATATAGGAACGTGCTTCCGCCCGTCATGGACAGCTATAGTATGACCGACCATCTCGGGAAATATGGTAGAGCGCCGGGACCAGGTCTTAATGACGCGTTTTTCGTTTTTGCTGTTCATCATTTCTATTCTGGCCATGAGCCTGGGCTCTACATATGGGCCTTTTTTTAGAGAACGTCCCATTTAATCACCCCTCACCTTGAATTTATAAATCCCTAAAGTTTCCATGGAACGGTTACTTTTTACGTTTTTTAATAATATAGATATTAGATTTTTTCTTTTTAGCACGGGTTTTATAACCCAGCGCAGGCTTACCCCAGGGTGTGAGGGGGCTTTTCCTGCCGATAGGCGCTTTGCCTTCGCCACCGCCGTGGGGATGGTCAACCGGGTTCATAACCGAACCCCTGACAGCAGGCCTGATGCCCAACCACCTGGATCGACCCGCTTTGCCAATGGTAATATTTTCATGTTCCACGTTTCCCAGCTGTCCAATAGTCGCTTTGCAACCGGAGGGAACCAGCCTTACCTCTCCCGAAGGAAGCTTGATATGGGCAAGTTTCCCCTCCTTAGCCATAAGCTGTGCAACACCCCCTGCAGAGCGAACCAGCTGCCCGCCTTTCCCCGGGATCATTTCAATATTGTGCACCAGGGTTCCCACGGGAATATTTTGCAGAGGAAGTGCGTTTCCAGCCTTGATTTCGGCACCTGGACCCGAACTGATCGTCACACCCACCTTTAAACCCTGAGGAGCCAGGATGTAACGTTTTTCACCATCTGCATAATGCAAAAGCGCAATACGGGCGGAACGGTTGGGATCATATTCAACTGAGGCAACCTTTGCCGGAATGCCATCCTTATCCCTTTTGAAATCAATTACCCTGTATTTTTGTTTATGCCCTCCGCCACGATGCCGGACTGTTATCCGTCCTGCCACATTGCGGCCGGCATTCTTCTTTAACGGCTTGAGCAGCGATTTTTCCGGCTTTTTCTTAGTAATTTCCTCAAAAGATGAAACGGTCATGAAGCGCCTGCCGGGAGATGTAGGAACGAATTTTTTAATAGCCATAATCTCTTGGACCTCCTTCCTCTTAAACTACTGCCGCTCTATTCAAAGATCTCAATTGCTTTGCTTTCTTCAGTCAAAGTAACTATTGCTTTTTTCCAACCGGGACGATAACCTCTGTGTACCCCCATTCTCCTGGGTTTACCCTTCACTGAGAGCGTATTTACGTCTCTTACTTTGACATCAAAGATTTCCTCTACAGCATTTTTTATCTGGATTTTATTAGCTTTTTTGTCTACCACAAAGGAATACTTCTTTTCCTCCATCTGTGCTGTTGATTTTTCAGTAATAAGCGGTTTTAAAATTATATCACGCGGATTTTTCATCCGAAAACACCTCCTCAATCCTGGCCACTGCATCTTTGGTAAGAAGAAGCGCATCGTGATTCAAAATGTCAAGGACATTAAGCATACCGGCAACCGCTGTATCTACTCCCGGGATATTGCGCGCAGACTTATAAATATTGCTATCCGCTTCACCGGTAACCAGAAGCACAGATCCCCCCAGCCCAAGGTTATTTAGAATTTGGACAATCTCTTTCGTCTTTGGGGCGGTCAGCTTTAATTCATTAAGCACCGTTATCCCCTTGTTGGCCAACCTGGAGGTCAGGGCAGAACGCAAAGCGGCACGCCGCATTTTCTTAGGAAGCAAATAACGATATTTCCGTGGACTGGGGCCAAAGGTAATACCGCCCCCGGTCCAAATGGGCGAACGAATACTGCCATGCCGGGCCCTTCCTGTACCTTTCTGCCTCCAGGGTTTTCTCCCACCGCCGCGCACTTCCCCCCTGGTTTTGGTGTTGGCGGTACCCCGGCGGCGCGCTGCTAAAAGCATCTGAACTACATCAAAAAGAAGCTTTTCGTTTACTTCCGCATCAAAAATCCCCGGGCTGAGTTCCAGTTCGCCTACCTGTTCACCTTGAACATTATATACTTCCACTGTGGGCATATGTCACAAGCCCCCTTTCTACAAAGGCATTACTTAACTAACTGGCTTTCACTGAATTTTTAACTAATAAGAGTCCGTTACGAGGACCGGGTACAGCTCCTCTTACCAGTAACAGGTTTTTATCGGCATCTACTTTAACGACCTTAAGCTTCTGCGAAGTGACTCTTTCCCCGCCCATTCTTCCAGGCAGCGGCCTTCCTTTAAAAACACGCGCCGCATCAACTGATCCCATGGAGCCCGGCCCTCTATGGTAATGAGAACCGTGCGTCATCGCTCCCCTGCTTTGGCCATGCCTCTTAATACTGCCGGCAAATCCTTTCCCTTTGGAGATACCGGTTATATCTACAAATTCGCCTGCTTCAAAAATATCAACTTTGATTTCCTGCCCTATTTCATAATTGCCGGCATCCGCAAGCCGCATCTCCCGTAAATACTTTAAAGGCGCAACGCCTGCTCTGGAGAAATGTCCCAATTGAGGTTTATTGAGACGACCTTTTTTTGCGGGTTTAAAGCCGAGCTGAACAGCCGCATAACCGTCTTTTTCAAAATTTTTTTTGGCAACGATGAAGCATGGCCCTGCCTCCAGTACCGTTACCGGAATAGCGCGCCCTTCTTCATCAAAAATCTGCGTCATACCTATTTTTTTTGCCAGAATAGCTTTCTTCATACATCTACACCCCCTTTTTACAGTAGGACCTACAATTTAATTTCAATGTCTACACCAGCAGGTAAATCCAACCTCATTAAAGCATCAACGGTATTGGGTGTAGGGTCAAAAATATCAATTAACCTTTTGTGAGTCCGGATCTCAAATTGTTCACGCGAATCTTTGTATTTATGGGGAGCCCTGATCACAGTATAGACGCTTTTCTCCGTGGGGAGCGGAACAGGGCCTGAAACATCAGCTCCTGTACGTTTGGCAGTAGCCACAATCTTACCCGCAGATTGATCCAGAAGATGATGATCAAATGCTTTCAAACGGATCCGAATTTTTTGGTTAGACATGCTTTTCCTCCTTTTCGTCTGATTACTTTTTGCAGACTGCTCCGTAAAAATTACCCGCCTCTAAGGCAGCAACCTCTTACTTCATCGCGCCTTCCATAATAATGCTTCCCGGGAGTAGCTCTTTTTATTTATTCAATAATCGAGGTAACCACGCCTGCTCCCACAGTACGGCCGCCTTCGCGAATTGCAAACCGAAGACCCTCTTCAATCGCTATGGGGGTAATCAGTTCTATAACCATGTTTACGTTGTCCCCCGGCATCACCATCTCCACTCCCTCAGGAAGGGTTATGGAGCCGGTTACGTCGGTCGTCCGGAAGTAAAACTGGGGACGATAACCCGGGAAAAACGGAGTATGACGACCACCCTCTTCTTTCTTCAATACATATACCTCACCGTTATACTTGAGGTGCGGTTTGATACTCCCCGGCTTGGCCAGTACCTGACCGCGTTCTATTTCGTCACGGTCTATGCCCCGCAGCAGGACACCCACATTGTCGCCCGCTTCCGCTTCAGTCATGGTCTTGCGAAACATCTCCACACCCGTCGCTACTGTCTTGCGCGGACGTTCGCTAAAACCAACAATCTCTACTTCATCTCCCATTTTTATTACCCCACGCTCTACACGACCGGTGGCTACCGTTCCACGACCGGTGATGGTAAATACGTCTTCAACAGGCATTAGGAAGGGTTTATCCCGATCACGCTCCGGTGTGGGAATGTAGGAATCTATGGCATCCATTAGTTCCCAGACTACTTTGCAGTTCTCACATTCTCTCTTGCCACAGCCGCATTCCATAGCTTTTAACGCAGAACCGGTTATTACAGGTATTTCATCACCAGGGAATTCATAGTCGCTCAGCAGTTCGCGAACTTCCATCTCCACCAGTTCCAATAGCTCGGGATCGTCTACCTGGTCGGCTTTGTTTAAAAATACTACGATGTAGGGAACCTGTACCTGGCGGGATAATACAATGTGTTCCCTGGTCTGCGGCATCGGACCATCTGCTGCCGATACCACTAATATGGCTCCGTCCATCTGCGCCGCTCCGGTGATCATGTTCTTGACATAGTCAGCGTGACCAGGACAGTCCACATGCGCATAGTGACGGTTATCAGTCTCGTACTCCACGTGCGCCGTCGCTATGGTTATCCCACGCTCCCGCTCCTCCGGAGCCTTGTCAATTTGGTCAAAATCAGTCCGCTCAGCATAACCCTGACTGGCCAAACAATAGGTGATCGCTGAAGTCAATGTCGTCTTGCCATGGTCTACGTGCCCTATCGTTCCTACGTTAACGTGAGGCTTGGTCCTCTCAAATTTTTTCTTGGCCATATTATTTTACCCCCTTAGTTTTCAGATAACTGCTTTTTTTCTTGCTTAATAACTATACGTTCTGCTTACAATTTTCTCGGCAATATTTGATGGAAGCTCATTATAGTAGGAAAATTCCATTGAAAAAGTCCCGCGTCCCTGGGTATGAGAGCGCAAGTCGGTTGCGTAACCAAATAGTTCCGAAAGAGGAACAAAACCTTTTATAACCTGACTCCCCCCCTTGGGCTCAATTCCTTCAATCTTGCCACGGCGGGAATTGACATCCCCGATAACATCTCCAATATATTCTTCAGGAACCATAATCTCCACTTTCATAATCGGCTCCAACAGAATCGGGTTTGCTTGCGACATGCATCTTTTAAAGCCCATAGAAGCGGCAATTTTAAAAGCCAGTTCTGAAGAGTCAACCGGATGAAAAGAGCCGTCAAGCAAAGTCGCTTTAAGATCAATTACAGGATAGCCGCCCAAAACACCGCTATTTGCTGCTTCCTTCAGACCGGTTTCGATTGCCGGAATGAATTCTTTCGGAATAGCTCCACCGACGATTTTATTTTCGAAGATAAAACCGCTGCCTCTTTCCAGCGGGGCAATCTCCAGTACAACATGGCCATATTGTCCCCGACCTCCCGATTGACGGACAAATTTCCCTTCAGAACGGGACCTTTTGGCTATGGTTTCCTTGTAGGCTACCTGTGGCCGGCCAACATTGGCTCCAACCTTGAACTCCCGCAAAAGCCGATCAACAATAATCTCAAGGTGCAGCTCGCCCATACCTGAAATAAGCGTCTGACCGGTCTCCTCATCTGTAAAGGCCTGAAAAGTAGGGTCTTCCTCGGAAAGTTTCTGTAAAGAGAGCGACATCTTTTCCTGGTCTGCCTTTGTTTTAGGCTCAATGGCTACAGCGATAACCGGCTCGGGAAATTTGATATTTTCAAGGATAATAGGTTCTGTTTCACTGCAGAGAGTATCACCCGTGGATGTTTTTTTTAGCCCTACGGCAGCAACAATATCACCGGCAGAAGCCTCATTTAATTCTTCCCTGTGATTGGCATGCATCCTTAGAATACGCCCCACGCGTTCCTTTAACCCCTTGCTGGAGTTATATAAATAGGTACCGCTTTCAATTCTTCCGGAATAAATACGGAAAAAAGTTAGTTTCCCCACATAAGGATCGCTCATAATTTTAAAGGCCAGTGCCGCAAAGGGCTCATCATCAGCAGCTGTTCGCAGAAGTTGCTCATCTTCTTTTTCGGGCTTGAATCCCCTTACCGGAGGCACTTCCAGCGGTGAAGGAAGATAGTTCACTACAGCGTCCAGTAGCGGCTGCACTCCCTTGTTGCGGTAGGAGGAACCGCAGAGCACGGGAACATAGCTCTTTTCTATCGTAGCAAACCGCAGGGCGTGATTGATTTCATCCACGCTGATTTCATGACCCTCCAAATATTTTTCCATAATATTTTCATCAACTTCTGCCAGCGTTTCCAACAGCCTTTCCCTGTAGTGCTCCGCCAGGTCAAGCAGATCTTGGGGTATTTCAGTTTCATCGCTGCGGGTTCCAAGATCATCCAAATAGGTGATCGATTTCATCCTAATCAAATCTATTATTCCTCTGAAATCCTCTTCTGCTCCTATTGGCAATTGGATGGGTATAACAGCGGCTTTAAGCTTGGCACGCAGCATGCGCAGTGTATTGAAAAAATCAGCGCCGGATATATCCATCTTGTTGATATATGCCAGGCGGGGAACACTGTACCTGTCAGCCTGCCGCCAAACAGTTTCAGACTGTGGCTCAACCCCTTCCTTGGCACAAAAAATACCGATTGCACCATCAAGCACCCTGAGTGAACGTTCAACCTCTACAGTAAAGTCCACGTGTCCTGGTGTATCTATAATATTAATCCATACCCCTTTCCAAAAGCAGGTAGTAGCAGCGGACGTGATAGTAATACCCCTTTCCTGTTCCTGCACCATCCAATCCATGGTGGCAGCACCATCGTGCACTTCACCAAGCTTGTGCACCCTGCCCGTATAAAAAAGGATACGTTCTGTAGTGGTGGTCTTGCCACCGTCTATATGCGCAATTATACCAATGTTTCTTGTTTTAGCCAGATCCATACTACCCACCTCCCTTCAGGGGTTAAATGTAAAAGCTAGATATACGTTTTTACCAGCGGTAATGTGCAAAGGCTTTGTTACTTTCAGCCATTTTATGGGTATCTTCTTTCTTCTTGATTGTGTTGCCTGTATTGTTTGCGGTATCCATTAACTCGCCGGCAAGCCTCTGGGCCATGGTTTTTTCGCCCCGCGCCCTGCAGTTGTTTACCAACCACCTGATAGCCAGGATTAGTTTACGGTGTGCATTCACTTCTACCGGCACCTGATAAGTAGCGCCACCGACACGCCGGGGTTTAACCTCCAGGACCGGTGAAGCGTTGCGTACAGCAGTTTCAAATACTTCCAGGGGCTGTTTTCCCGTTTTCTCCCTGATAATTTCCATAGCATCGTAAAATATTGCCTGTGCGGTACCCTTTTTCCCATCGTACATTAGCTTATTAATAAATTTGCTGATAACTGCATTATTATACATGGGATCCGGGGATATTTCTCTCTTGGAAACAGGACCTTTTCTCGGCAAGCATACCCCTCCTCTCATGTTATTCTTTTTATGCTTTCGGCCTTTTTGATCCGTATTTGGAACGCCCGCGTTTTCTATTGTCAACACCGGCAGCATCAAGTGCTCCCCTGATGAGGTGATACCTTACACCGGGCAGATCTTTTACACGACCGCCCCTTACCAGAACTACTGAGTGTTCCTGCAGGTTATGGCCTATACCGGGAATATATGCAGTAACTTCAGTACCGTTGGTTAACCTTACACGAGCAATTTTTCGCAAAGCAGAGTTAGGTTTTTTGGGCGTTGTAGTAGAAACTCTGGTACAGACCCCTCTCTTTTGCGGAGACCCCTCCAGCGCCGGTGAGTTAGATTTTTTCATCACCTTTTTTCTATTGTGACGTACCAGTTGATTTAGGGTGGGCACCAGAACACCTCCTTTCTTAATGCAGCGTTATCTTTCAATAATTGCCGCCACAGCGGCACCAACTTTTATATTGCACGCTTTACCCAGCTCGGCCATGGTATCGACATTGTAAATCCGGATACCCTTTTCCCTGCACAATTGCACAACAGGAGCAGTTACTCTTTCGTCAGCATCCCCGGCAATATATACAGTCAATGCTGAGCCGTTTTCCAGCGCTTTCATTGTTTGACGTGTGCCGGCAACAGAGACTCTTGCCTTTTTAATCTCATCCAGTGACATTATTTAAGATCTCCCCCCTCCTTATTACATTCATCGAAGGTTTTATCTTGAAAGAAACACACTCAGCTATTTTAGCACCGCAAATAATAATTGTCAATAATATTTTAGCCCGATTCGGCAGCATTTTCCAAGCTGATGGGCTTCTTATCAGAATCGATGGATACACCTTTTTCTGGGATACTTCCTGTTTGGCTCCCGGTCCCTAACAGGGTGGGGAAAGCATCGTAATCCTCAAGCGTTGTATCCTCTGCCAGGTCACCTTCAGGCCTGCCTTTATTTTCTCCGTTAAGCTCCGGCTCTGAGGTCTCGTTTTCCATTTCTCCCTTTGGATTTATTACTTTAATGTTGCGGTAACGCGACATACCCGTTCCTGCAGGGATTAATTTCCCGATGATAACGTTCTCTTTCAAGCCCAAAAGCGGATCGACTTTCCCCTTTATGGAGGCATCCGTTAAGACCCTGGTAGTCTCCTGGAAAGAAGCCGCAGACAGGAAAGAATCGGTAGCTAGGGAGGCCTTCGTTATACCAAGAAGAACAGGACGCGCTACAGCCGGTTTACCCCCGTCCTCCATGATTTTTCGGTTTACTTCCTCCACGACAAAATTATCTTCCAGGCTGCCGGGGAGCAGGTCTGAATCTCCGGCGTCCTCTATTTTAACTTTTTTGAGCATCTGCCTGATAATAACCTCAATATGCTTATCGTTTATATCCACACCCTGCAGGCGGTATACTCTCTGTACCTCCTGGATCAGGTAAAGCTGGACGCCACGGATACCTTTTACTTTCAGGTAATCATGAGGGTTAATGGAGCCCTCCGTCAACTCCTCACCCGCTTCAATCTCTTCATCCTCTTTTACCTTCAAACGGGCGCCATACGGAACCTGGTAAGTTTTTACCTCCCCTTGAGGAGAGTAAATCCTAATTTCCCGTTTATTGCGAGCCTCCCTGAGTTCTACCCTGCCGGGAATCTCGCTGATAAGCGACTGGCCTTTCGGTTTACGCGCCTCAAAAAGCTCCTCTACCCTGGGCAGACCCTGGGTAATATCGTCACCGGCCACACCTCCCGTATGAAAAGTGCGCATCGTGAGCTGAGTACCGGGTTCCCCAATAGATTGGGCAGCAATAATCCCTACTGACTCCCCTACATCTACCAGCTGCCCGGTAGCCAGATTGCGCCCGTAGCATTTAATACAAACCCCGTGACGGGACTTGCAGGTAATCACGGAACGAATGCTGACCTCTTCGATACCGGCATCGATAATCCTGGCTGCGTCGTCCTCGTCGATAAGCTTATCTTTCTCAACCAATATCTCCCCGGTTTCAGGGTGCAGAATATTCTCCAGGGCGTAACGCCCGATAATACGTTCAGCAAGGTCCTCAATAACATCATCGCCGTCTTTAAGTTCCTTTACTTTGACACCCTGCATAGTACCGCAATCCTGATCCCTGACAATAACATCCTGGACTACGTCAACCAGCCGGCGTGTCAGGTAACCGGAATCCGCAGTTTTTAAAGCAGTATCCGCCAGTCCTTTTCGTGCCCCGTGGGTGGAGATAAAATACTCCAGCACGGTTAACCCTTCGCGGAAGTTGGCTTTAATCGGCACGTCGATAATTCTGCCTGTCGGATCAGCCATCAGTCCCCTGATACCGGCCAGCTGCGTTATCTGGGACTCGTTACCGCGAGCTCCGGATTGGGACATCATATAAATTGGATTAAAACGATCAAATCCTTTCATCAAGGCGTTGGAAATAATGTCTTTGGACTTATGCCAGATTTCTATGACCCGGTCATAACGCTCCTCCTCGGTAATAAATCCACGCCGATACTGCTTTTCAATTTCTTCAACCTGCTGTTCTGCTTTTAACAGGGTATCATTCTTTATTTCAGGGATTACGATATCGTCCATACCGATAGTAACCCCGGCCTTGGTAGCATAAGAAAAACCTAGCTTTTTTATTTTATCAAGTATTTCAGTAGTTTTTGTGCTTCCGTACTTTCGGTAAGAAAGGGAAATTAGATGCACCATAAAGTTTTTCTTAATCGCCTCATTGGGCTGCAACTGGCGCAGAATTTCGGGCAGCCTGCTGATTGTTCCATTTACAGGCGATAAAATATATTCGTCGCGGACGGGTATTTTCATATCGGCATTGTTGATATAAGGAAAATCTTCAGGGAAAATATCATTAAAGATGAGTTTTCCGGGAGTAGTAATTAAATATTTCTTTCTCGGCCCATCTCCCATTTGTCCAAAATTAGATTTTTTGTAATTCGATATATTAACCAGGATGCGTGCTTGCAGCTCTACGGATCCGAGATGATAAGCCATAATCACCTCAGAGGGATCATTAAAGAACTTTCCTTCTCCTTTTGCACCCTCTTTTTCAAGCGTCAGATAATAGATCCCCAGCACCATATCCTGCGTGGGGATAGCTACCGGCCGGCCGTCTTTAGGGTTTAATAGATTTCTCGCTGAAAGCATCAGGATCCGGGCTTCTGCCTGGGCCTCAGCGGAAAGAGGAACGTGTACGGCCATCTGATCGCCATCAAAGTCGGCATTATAGGCGCTGCATACCAGGGGATGAATCTGAATCGCCCTGCCCTCCACCAGCACCGGTTCAAACGCCTGAATACCCAGACGGTGCAGCGTTGGAGCCCTGTTTAAAAGAACGGGGTGATCCTTAATCACTTCTTCCAGAACATCCCATACCTCAGGGCGCACCTTTTCCGCCATTCTTTTGGCACTTTTAATGTTGTGAGCAAAACCATCCTGTACCAGTTTGCGCATGACAAAAGGCTTAAAAAGCTCCAGAGCCATCTCCTTGGGAAGTCCGCACTGGTATAGCTTCAGCTCCGGACCTACCACAATAACGGAACGGCCGGAGTAATCTACTCTTTTGCCCAAAAGGTTCTGGCGAAAACGCCCCTGCTTCCCCTTGAGCATATCACTTAATGATTTAAGCGGCCTGTTTCCGGGACCTGTTACAGGGCGGCCCCTCCTGCCGTTATCGATCAATGCGTCAACCGCTTCCTGCAACATACGTTTTTCGTTACGGACAATAATATCGGGAGCCCCCAGATCCAGCAGCCTTTTCAGCCGGTTGTTGCGGTTAATAACCCGGCGGTATAGATCGTTTAAATCAGAGGTAGCAAAACGCCCCCCGTCAAGCTGGACCATAGGCCGCAGGTCCGGTGGAATAACAGGGATGACTTCCATAATCATCCAGGCAGGAGAATTTCCTGATTTTCTAAATGACTCCACGACATCCAGGCGCCTTGTAGCACGAATCTTTTTCTGTCCGCTGCTTGTCTTGACTTCGGTACGGAGCTCTTTGGCCATTGCATCCAGGTCGATTTCCTCCAGCAGTTTACTAATAGCCTCGGCCCCCATTTCTGCTTTGAAGCCTTTGCCCGCATTAAAGAGAGCATCATATTTCTCGCGGTACTCCCTGTACTCGGCCTCGGAAAGGAGTTGCTTTTTGCTGAGATAAGTCTCACCAGGATCGATAACTACATACGCAGCAAAGTAGAGAATCTTTTCCAGAGCGCGGGGAGACATATCCAGCAGTAACCCCATACGGCTGGGGATACCTTTAAAGTACCAGATATGGGAAACCGGGGCGGCCAGTTCAATATGACCCATTCTCTCGCGTCTGACTTTGGCCCTGGTTACCTCCACGCCGCAGCGATCACAAACAATCCCTTTATAGCGGACACGCTTGTATTTCCCGCAGTGGCATTCCCAGTCTTTTTGTGGACCAAATATTTTCTCGCAGAAAAGACCTTCCCTTTCAGGTTTAAGAGTACGGTAATTAATGGTCTCCGGTTTCTTTACCTCTCCACGGGACCATGCCCTGATTTGTTCAGGTGATGCAAGGCTGATTTGTAAAGCGTCAAAATTGTTGACATCCAACAAGGACTATTTCCCCCTTTTCGAAATAATTGTTGGTGTCTAAAACAAGTCTTCCTCTTCTTCGTCTTCTTCATCAATACCCAGATAGCTACGGACTTTTGATGATTTTTTTCCGTTTCTCCTACCTGTACTTTCCGCCGACTCTTCATCAACCGCTTCCTCTAAATCGTCCGTATCATCGTTGTCGGCTTCTTGATCAGCATCAAAATCAATTTCATCTTCTATTTCAATCCCCACATCCTCAAGTTCGTCATCATCAAGATACTCTGGCTCTTCTTCAGGTTGTTCCTTCCGTAAAATCCCATCTCCGTCTGTTTCCAGGCCTTCAATATTAACATCAAGAAGATATTCTCCATCCTCATCGTCTTCACGAATAGATACTTCGCCAGCCTCTTCACTCAATACTTTTACATTTAAACCCAAACTCTGCAGTTCTTTAACGAGAACCTTAAAGGATTCGGGAACACCGGGTTCGGGAATATTGTCTCCTTTTACAATAGCCTCATATGTCTTTACACGCCCAACTACGTCGTCGGATTTTACAGTGAGTATTTCCTGCAGGGTATAGGAGGCCCCATAGGCCTCCAGTGCCCAGACTTCCATTTCACCGAACCGCTGACCGCCGAATTGAGCTTTTCCTCCCAGCGGCTGTTGCGTGACAAGGGAATAAGGGCCTGTTGAGCGGGCATGAATTTTATCGTCTACCAGGTGAGCCAGTTTCAACATATAAATATAACCGACAGAGATAACGCTATCAAAGGGTTCACCTGTCCGGCCGTCCCTTAAAACGGTTTTTCCATTAGTCGGCAAATCAGCTTCTACAAAACCGTTAAATATATCCTCTTCATTTGCCCCGTCAAACACCGGGGAAGCGATATGCAAACCAAGGACTTTTGCCGCCCACCCCAGGTGAGCCTCCAGTACCTGTCCGACATTCATCCGCGAGGGCACTCCGAGAGGATTCAGGACGATCTCTACCGGAGTGCCATCGGGAAGGAAAGGCATATCTTCTTCGGGAAGAATGCGTGCGACAACTCCCTTATTCCCATGGCGGCCGGCCATTTTATCACCCTCGGAAATTTTTCTTTTTTGAGCTATATAAACCCTTACCAGCTGGTTCACACCAGGAGACAGTTCATCGCCGGCATCGCGCGAGAATACTTTAACATCCACGATCATACCGGATTCTCCGTGGGGCACCCTCAATGATGTATCCCGCACCTCGCGGGCCTTTTCACCAAAAATAGCCCGGAGCAGCCTTTCCTCTGCTGTAAGCTCCGTTTCACCTTTGGGGGTTACCTTACCTACCAGGATATCACCGGAAC
Source organism: Dethiobacteria bacterium (assembly GCA_050948825.1). Taxonomy (GTDB): domain Bacteria; phylum Bacillota; class Dethiobacteria; order DTU022; family UBA8154; genus DUQX01. Next base: position 69,274 of record JBMNEO010000003.1, read on the forward strand.
GGACTTCAGCGCCAACCCTGATAATACCCCTTTCGTCAAGATCCTTCAATGCCTCTTCCCCGACATTGGGTATATCCCGGGTAATCTCTTCAGGGCCTAATTTGGTATCTCTGGCCTCAGCTTCATATTCTTCAATGTGAATAGAAGTAAAGATATCCTGTTTAACGAGTTTTTCACTGAGCAAAATAGCATCTTCGTAGTTGTAACCTTCCCAGGGCATAAAAGCAACAAGGATATTATGGCCAAGCGCTAATTCGCCTTGATCGGTACTCGGGCCGTCAGCGATTACCTCACCTTTAACCACTGACTGACCTTTTTTAACTATCGGCTTTTGATTCATACAGGTTCCCTGGTTTGAGCGTTTAAACTTCTGCAGCTTATAAATATCACAACCCCTGTGCTTATGATATAGCGCTGCTTTTTCAGGAAACGCCTCTCTTGTCCTGCCATCGATGATGCGATTCTGGCTATCCGTTTGATCGCTGCGTTTGACAATAATCTCCGTGCTCGAAACGTAAACAACCTCGCCGGAATCCTGGGCTATAACCATAACACCGGAATCGAGGGCTGTCTTATATTCCATCCCGGTACCGATCAGCGGTGCTTCTGTCCGGATCAACGGAACAGCCTGCCGCTGCATGTTTGAACCCATCAAAGCCCTGTTAGCATCATCGTTCTCCAGGAAAGGAATTAATGCAGTAGCCACACTGACGAGCTGCTTGGGTGAAACGTCCATATAATCGACATCGGATGGAGGCACCAAAAGCGTATCCTTCTGGTAACGGCTGGTCACCCGGTTGCTGAGAAAATGTCCTTCCTCATCGAGAGGCGCATTAGCCTGGGCGATAATATACTCATCCTCGTCATCAGCAGTTAGATAAACCACTTCATCGGTAACAACTACTTTTTCTTTGTCTACCCTGCGGTAAGGGGTTTCGATAAAACCAAAATCATTAATCCGGGCATAGGTGCTAAGAGAACCAATAAGTCCGATATTGGGCCCCTCAGGGGTTTCGATCGGGCACATTCTGCCGTAGTGAGAATGGTGAACATCGCGGACCTCGAAACCGGCACGCTCGCGGCTAAGCCCTCCCGGTCCCAGGGCGCTGAGCCGGCGTTTGTGAGTAAGCTCAGCAAGCGGGTTGGTCTGATCCATGAATTGCGAAAGCTGGCTGCTGCCGAAAAATTCTTTGATCGAGGCAATAACCGGCCTGATATTAATCAGGGCTTGTGGCGTTACCGCCTCAACATCCTGGATAGTCATCCTTTCGCGCACCACACGCTCCATACGCGAAAGACCGATGCGAAACTGGTTCTGGAGAAGTTCTCCAACGCTGCGCAGCCGCCTGTTACCCAGGTGATCGATATCATCAATATTACCAAGACCATCAATAAGGTTTAAAAGATACCCCACAGTAGCTACAATATCATCTCTGGCCAGCTGTTTAATCTGCAACGCGATATCACTATTGCTAATAACTGTACAGATTTTACCCTCTTGATTATGGACCTTTACCCTGTTTATTCGTCGCTCTTTAATCTGTTTAAAAAGGGCTTCATCAATTATATCTCCTGCCGAAGCAAGTATTTCACCGCTATCGGGATCAGTTAAATCCTCGGCCAAAATATTGTGCATTAACCTTCCTCTTAAAGCAAGCTTTTTATTGATCTTATAACGCCCAACTCTGGCAAAATCATAGCGCCTGGAATCGAAAAAGAGTGACTCAAAAAGATTGCGGGCATTTTCTACATTCAAAGGTTCCCCCGGCCTGAGACGCTTGTAAATTTCCAGCAAACCATCATCCTGGGAATCTGTATGATCTTTCTCCAGCGTATTTAAAATACGCACATCCCCATCGTACAGCTCCATAACTTCGTTAACTGTACCATATCCTATAGCGCGTAAAAGAACAGTGACCGGAATTTTACGGGTGCGATCGACTTTTACCCAGATAACATCGTTGGCATCTGCTTCAAACTCCAACCACGCTCCCCTGTTGGGTATAATAGTACCGGAAAAAAGGTTTTTCCCGTTAAAAAGCTCACTTTTAAAATAGACGCCCGGCGAACGCACCAACTGGCTGACAATTACTCGCTCAGCTCCGTTGATAATAAAAGTACCGTTATTGGTCATTAGGGGGAAATCCCCCATAAAAACCTCCTGTTCCTTCACCTCGCCGGTTTCGCGGTTTACCAGTCTGATGCGAACTTTTAAAGGAACCGCATAATTAGCATCCCTTTCCTTGCATTCTTCTACAGAATATTTGGGCTCCCCAAGGGAATAATCAATAAATTCCAGCACAAGATTTTGAGTAAAATCTTTGATAGGAGAGACATCTAGAAAAACCTCGCGTAATCCCTCTTCCAGGAACCAACGATACGAGCTTTTCTGAATCTCAATCAGATCAGGAAGGTCTAAAATTTCATTAATGCGGGTATAAGTTCTCCTTCTCCTTTTCCCCGCTTCGACCTCCTTAAACATAAAAAAATCACTCCCCCGGTTTTTTTTAATTAATAATCGGGAACATATTATAAAAATCAATATTAATGATACAATGTAATATAATAAAAGTAGGTGAATAGATTATTCCTGGAAATGAAAAAAATGAATGCCGCATTTACCTAGTTTTAACTTAAAAACAAGGAATTATACATACGCAACCGCGGCATCGCTACATTTCCTTGGAAATATACACCTGACTATAAATTAAAACAGGTTATTTCTGGGTTATGTTTAGGCATTTTCTAATAGTATCATATCCAGGCTTCCTAGTCAAGGCCCAAATTTATTTTTTTATTCTTGTACAAAATAAATATTTTCCTCCCCCGGAATATAAGGGGAGGAAAATATATTATACAACAAACATAACAAGCGCTTTCCTAAGCTATTTCAGCTCAACGCTTGCACCTGCTTCTTCCAACTTGCCTTTAACAGCCTCTGCTTCTTCCTTACTCACTTTTTCTTTGACTGCATTCGGAGCCTCGTCAACCAGGGCTTTAGCTTCTTTTAAACCAAGGCCGGTTAGTTCCCGAACGACCTTGATCACCTGGATCTTCTTTTCACCTGCTGCAGTTAATACAACATCGAATTCTGTTTGTTCCTCTGCAGGAGCTTCATCAGCAGCCGGAGCGCCGGGCGCCGCCATGGCTACAGGTGCCGCTGCACTAACGCCAAACTCCTCTTCAAAAACCTTAACTAATTCTGCAAGTTCTAAAACGGTCATCCCTTTTACTATTTCCAACACTTCTTGAACTTTGGACATTATTTTTCCTCCTTCAAAAGATATATAATTTTTAATATCAGGCGTTTTCCTTCTTTTCCCTAACAGCGTTGAGAACATAAACCAGATTGCGAATATTTCCCTGCAGGACACTCAGGAAACCTCTAAGCGGTGCCTGGAAACAGCCCAGGGTCTTGCCCAGCAGCACTTCCTTGCTTGGGAGTTCCGATATGCGCCGCAGGTCGCTTTCTCCAAGAACATTCCCTTCCAGAGCACCCGCTTTTATAGATAGATGGTCGTTTTCTTTAGCAAATTTAACCAGCAGTTTGACGGGCATAACAGGTTCACCGGAACCATAAGCAATAGCAGTCGGGCCTTCCAGGTGAGGCTCAAGGTTATCAAGACCCACTTCTTTCACCGCAAGCCGGGTAAGGGTATTTTTAACCACCTTATATTGAACCCCTTCCTCTTTCAAAATGCGGCGCAGGTTGCTTAGTTGTGCCACCGTTAAGCCCCTGTAGTCAGTCAATACTATAATATTTGAGTTACGGAGATCTTTTTTGATCGCCTCAACCTTCTTTTCTTTCTCTTTGCGATTAGCCAAGTATTTCACCCCCTTGCTTAAATTGCTAAGAAAATAAACAAACCTTCCCGCAGGTTACAGGAAGGCTTAATCTCTCAAAAAAAGATTTCAAAAAAGCCCCTTATTACCTCGGCAGGCGGCCATGGCCTTTAAGTAAAAACACCTGCTTTCTGCGGTAATGATCAGAACACTATTAAGCTACAAAATAAAATAAAACCATTTACAGCTAAGCTGATTTGCCTAAAGCTGCAGCTTTTTGGGAATTAATTTTAATCCCCGGGCTCATGGTTGTGCTTATGGAAATACTTCTAAGATACTGGCCTTTAGCTGCTGCCGGCTTTGCCTTAATCAACGCCTCGATAACGGTAAAAAAGTTTTCCAGCAGTTTTTCTTCAGTAAAGGATATTTTCCCCAGGGGAACATGAATATTGCCCGCCTTATCTGTACGATACTCAACCTTTCCGGCTTTGATTTCAGATATTGCACGGCTTACATCAAAAGTAACGGTGCCGGTTTTCGGGTTGGGCATTAAACCGCGCGGGCCTAAAATACGTCCCAACTTTCCAACCACGCTCATAATATCAGGCGTTGCTACCGCTACATCAAAATCCAACCAGCCACCCTGGATTTTCTCCGCAAGCTCTTCACCGCCTACAATATCCGCTCCAGCTTCTTCAGCTTCCTTAATCTTCTCCCCTTTGGCGAACACAACCACCTTAAGCTCTTTGCCTGTTCCGTGGGGCAAAACTACCGCGCCCCTCACCTGCTGGTCAGCATGTTTGGGGTTAACCCCCAGCTTGACCGAAAGCTCCGCAGTTTCATCAAATGATGCCCCGGCAATTCCCTTTAGCAGTTGAAAGGCCTCCAGGGGCTCATAATAACGGCTGCGATCGATTTTCTTCTTCGCTTCAAGATACTTCTTCCCGTGCTTTGACAATGTTTTTTACCTCCTGTGTGGTCCAATCGAAATATAAATTTCTCCCACTCAAATCTGTAATTAACCCTCTACAACGATGCCCATGCTGCGGGCCGTTCCTTCGATGATTTTTACTGCAGCATCCACATCGAGGGCATTGAGATCTACTAATTTTTGCTCTGCTATTTCCTTGACTTTATCCCTGGAAATAGTCGCCACTTTTACCTTGTTTGGCTCACCTGACCCCTTCTCAATATTCAGTGCTTTTTTCAAAAGGACGGCTGCAGGAGGGGTTTTTGTTATAAAAGAAAAGGAACGATCCTCAAAAACAGTGATCTCAACCGGAATAATAAGCCCCGCATCACCCGCCGTTTTTTCATTAAAATCTTTACAAAAAGCCATTATATTAACCCCATGCTGCCCCAGCGCAGGCCCTACAGGCGGAGCCGGATTCGCTTTCCCGGCGGGAATTTGTAATTTAATCAAGCCGATTATCTTTTTAGCCTTAGCCATTTTGCACCTCCCCTCTCAATAAAACCTGTCACAATTTTTCTACCTGATCAAAATTAAGTTCTACAGGAGTCTCCCTGCCAAACATAGAAACGGTCAGCTTTAGTTTTCCTCTTTCAGGATGTATTTCTTCAATGGACCCGATAAAATTATTGAAGGGACCGCTAATAACACGTACCTGCTCTTTTAGCACAAAACCATGTTTAGGCTTTGCTTCATCCATACCCATTTGTTTTAATATGCTGTTTACCTCGTTTTCACTGAGCGGAATAGGTTTTGAGCCCGGACCTACGAAACCGGTAACCCCGGGGGTATTGCGTACCACGAACCAGGAATCATCCTCGATGATCATCTCCACCAGAACGTATCCCGGGAAAACCTTGCGCATGGTGGTTTTTTTCTGCCCATTTTTTATCTCCATTTCTTTTTCCATAGGCACTAAAACCCTGAAAATTTTATCCTGCATTTCCATGGATTCCACACGCTTGTCAAGGTTTGTTTTCACTTTATTTTCATAACCCGCGTAGGTATGAATAACATACCATTTTTTTTCACCCATAAAAGGAGGAAGCCAACTCTGCTTCCCACTACTCCTCCTAACTAAAAAATATTCTTTGCTGATTAGAAGAGAATTATCTGCAAGAATCAAAATAAATATCGTCATTAAAAAGCGAGGTATGCGGCAATTATCCAATAATAAGCCTCAATATTGCAGTAAGTCCACTATCAAGTATCCAGAAAAATACACCGATTATTAGAATAACAATAATTACAATACCGGTAAAAAGCAACAATTCCCGTCTGGAGGGCCAGTTTACTTTTTTCAGTTCTATTCTTACTTCGTGAAAGAACCGCTGTACCTTTTTCACGTAAGACATGATCAATTCTCCTTAAAAAACGAATTAACTCTCTGATTTTATTATTCTTTGCCCAGCCAGTTACTTTGTCTCTTTATGAAGGGTATGGGTATTGCAGCTTGGACAATATTTTTTCAATTCAATGCGGTCGGGGTTTGTCTTTTTATTTTTGGTTGTAGAATAATTTCTATTTTTACAATCGTTGCAAGCCAGTGTTACTTTCACACGCATATTAAAAAGCACTCCTTTTTCCTCATTATCGCCACGAAATTCAATTTACCACAGTTTACTGATAATGTCAACATAAACAAACGATGCAAGGGTTATGACTATTTGCAGCTTGTTAGAGGTATTAAAATCTATAAATTAATTAAAAAGTGTAATAAAATGCGGTAAAATTTTATTCTAACCGTTACAAAAAACTTTATACCTCGTAATATGAAATGCAGCTGATTCTATTTCATATTGTAAGAAACCGGAGTCCTGTCCTCCGGTTTCGTTTCTAAAGAATATTTATTAACCTATATTATTATATTCAAATAACAACTTTTATTCAAAGCCTATGGCAATCTATACCCGCCCTGGGGGCAGCAACCTCTTACTTCATCGCGCCTTCCATAATAATGCTTCCCGGGAGTAGCTCTTTTTATTTATTCAATAATCGAGGTAACCACGCCTGCTCCCACAGTACGGCCGCCTTCGCGAATTGCAAACCGAAGACCCTCTTCAATCGCTATGGGGGTAATCAGTTCTATAACCATGTTTACGTTGTCCCCCGGCATCACCATCTCCACTCCCTCAGGAAGGGTTATGGAGCCGGTTACGTCGGTCGTCCGGAAGTAAAACTGGGGACGATAACCCGGGAAAAACGGCGTATGACGACCACCCTCTTCTTTCTTCAATACATATACCTCACCGTTATACTTGATGTGCGGGTTGATACTCCCCGGCTTGGCCAGTACCTGACCACGTTCTATTTCGTCACGGTCTATGCCTCGTAGCAGGACACCCACATTGTCGCCCGCTTCCGCTTCAGTCATGGTCTTGCGAAACATCTCCACACCCGTCGCTACTGTCTTGCGCGGACGTTCGCTAAAACCAACAATCTCTACTTCATCTCCCATTTTTATTACCCCACGCTCTACACGACCGGTGGCTACCGTTCCACGACCGGTGATGGTAAATACGTCTTCAACAGGCATTAGGAAGGGTTTATCCCGATCACGCTCCGGTGTGGGAATGTAGGAATCTATGGCATCCATTAGTTCCCAGACTACTTTGCAGTTCTCACATTCTCTCTTGCCACAGCCGCATTCCATAGCTTTTAACGCAGAACCGGTTATTACAGGTATTTCATCACCAGGGAATTCATAGTCGCTCAGCAGTTCGCGAACTTCCATCTCCACCAGTTCCAATAGCTCGGGATCGTCTACCTGGTCGGCTTTGTTTAAAAATACTACGATGTAGGGAACCTGTACCTGGCGGGATAATACAATGTGTTCCCTGGTCTGCGGCATCGGACCATCTGCTGCCGATACCACTAATATGGCTCCGTCCATCTGCGCCGCTCCGGTGATCATGTTCTTGACATAGTCAGCGTGACCAGGACAGTCCACATGCGCATAGTGACGGTTATCAGTCTCGTACTCCACGTGCGCCGTCGCTATGGTTATCCCACGCTCCCGCTCCTCCGGAGCCTTGTCAATTTGGTCAAAATCAGTCCGCTCAGCATAACCCTGACTGGCCAAACAATAGGTGATCGCTGAAGTCAATGTCGTCTTGCCATGGTCTACGTGCCCTATCGTTCCTACGTTAACGTGAGGCTTGGTCCTCTCAAATTTTTTCTTGGCCATATTTTAGACTCCTCCTTTGTCCAAATGAATACTGCACAAACACCTGTTTTTAATAGTATAAAAAATTTTAATAGTGGATATTAAAAAAAACAATCCCATAAAAAAATAAAATTGGTAGCGGCGCAGGGATTCGAACCCCGGACACTACGGGTATGAACCGTATGCTCTAACCATCTGAGCTACGCCGCCATGGAGCTCACGACCGGAATCGAACCGGTGACCTTATCCTTACCAAGGATACGCTCTGCCGACTGAGCTACGTGAGCAACTAAGTTATCCAATAATCCTATCTTTTTATAGAATAATATATAAAAAATTACTTTATATTTAAATTTTGGTTGCGGGGGCAGGATTTGAACCTGCGACCTCCGGGTTATGAGCCCGACGAGCTACCGAACTGCTCCACCCCGCGTTGTTTTTCAAGCTGCAAGCTTTTAATAGAATATTATTACCTAACCGGAATTAAATTATTATATTAATAGAACAACATATCATCATTTCAGCTATTTCAGCGCTGCTACCACATGCAAGAGTAATTTTAGCACCAATCGAATTGTTTGTCAAGAGAAACAAAAAGATTGAGTGTTTAATCTGTGATAATGTCACCTTGTTAATTATCTGGGCAAAATGTCACTTATGAGAGGCAAGGTGTTAATGTCACAGGAACAGATTAAACGGTATGGGGTTAACATTGTCCTATCTTGACCTCAACTGCTCAAAAAACGGTTCCAGCTCAGCCCTTACCTGTGACTCGGAAAAGAACCGCAAATCGGACATGTCTGCCTCGAAAACCGCGCCCGGAAGTCCGGTTAGCTTGCTAATAATATTGCGCTTATCATACAGCCCAAAGGCGTTAGGTTTGCAGCTGCGGTTGGAAAACAGAACAAATCCGTCACAATTATATTTCTTCATAAAATTGATTTTAAGCTGCACGCGATAATCAAAGCAGCGGTTTACAAATTCCCCCATATAGTTTTCTGCTAAGCTTTCTAAAGGCCTATCCAAATCAAAAGAGTACGCCCAGGAATGTGTATATTGCGAAACTGCCACCAGAGCATGATGTTCGGCAAAAAAATCTGAAAACCAGCGTAACTTTGGCCACAGAGGAATATGATCAAAGTATACTTTATAGCGTTCTTCAGGTATGGCTGTAATCCCTTCTTTAATTCTTTCATCAACTTCTTCCTTTAGTGCCCGGTAATAGTTTACGGCTTCCTCTGTACCTCTCCAGGTCACAATAGGAGCCATATGAAAACTGGCATCAAAAAAGCCAAACGGGGCTGGCTTTAACATAGCTGTATCCAGGATCTCGTTCCACAGGCGGCAGGCTTCTTTGGATAGACGCAGGACTTCTTTTAAGCGGTCATAATCAAACGGCCTGCCGGTAAATTCTTCCAGAAAAGAGATTAATTCCTTCAACTGTGCGAGAAAATACTGTTCACTAAGTTTATCAAATTCGTGACCCATTTGAGGTGAATCAAGGAGAAAATAGGGAGCGTTGTAAAAGCGGCTGGCCACTTCGAACCATTTGGAGAGGCTGCCACACTGCGTATTACAACAAAACAACAGGTCGGGTTTGACTATTTCACCAACTGGATGTTCTTCAGCATAAGCATCTCCAATTCCGCAGCGGGCATAACCACAGAGGTCTTGGGCATAACCCCGGGCTTCGGCTGCCATGGATAGCTTATCGGCTACTTTCCTGGCGGCAGCAAGGGCGCCAAAGTTTTCCGGATAATAAGGGAACAACCCGGCAGCATAAATAATCTCCACCGGAGCAACGGCTGTAATCCACACTACGGGAATACCCTTTTCCCGGGCTTCTTTTCCCTCCTGATAGTATTTGGCCATGAGTTCTTTCATATAAGCTGCTGTTTTAAATGTCTTTCGCTTAGTCATTTATTTCCCCCCTACTAATTCAAGAAATGCCTGAACCCTGGTAAGTATTTGCCCCAATGAAGTTATCCCGAACTCCGTTTCAATGCGTATAGATGGAATACCGGCTTTCTCCAGCGCTTGAGCGTTGTCGTAGTAATCATAATTTTCCGGCTCACAATGCTTGAGGTGCAGGAATATTACGCCACGGGCCTTTTTTTCCACCGCCATTTTGGAGAGAAAAAATCTCCTGGGATTCCGTGCCAGATCATATCCGGCAAAGGGTATCCTGTTTAATTGCCGATCGGCAAGGGCTTCCAGAGGGTCAACATCTTCCTTCACATCACCGTCAATATAACGGAAACCGTTTTGCAGATCGTCTCCTACAATTACTCCCCCGCCTTCATCCAAATAATCTAGGAGCTCAAACGGTTCCAGTAATGTTCCAGAAATAATCAACGGAATATGATCATTTCCGGAGGGGCTTGTTTCCCCTTCCAGAGCCTTTAGCAATTTCGTCAGCAACCCATTTACTTTTTCTCTGGGTATTAGCATGGAGCCTTTGATCAGAGTATACAGCACTTTGGTGCTTAAAATTTCAGGATTTTGCTCGTTGATAAGATAGAGTTTGCGCAGTAAAGACCTGTTATTATTGTATAGCTTAATACTATTTCGCAACTCTTCGGTAGAAATGTGCGCTCCTCGATAAATTTCCAGTTGTTCTTTAAGTTGAGCGAGTTCACCGATAAGGTATTCCCTGGCACTGGGCCGGTTAACCTGCCGCGGCAGCCGGAAATTCTGTAAAAATGGAAGAGGACTGGCATGCTGCCAGATGCCCAGGACCATACGTGTGGTATCACAGGATTGCGGTATTATCAGCCCGTCAAGGAAATCCAGTTTTCTTTCCAGCGCCAGAGCAAGGCTGCTGCGTACATAAGAGCAAGCCCAGTTCTGCAAGTGAGCAATGGCACTGTCCAACCGGTTCTGGCCTCCACAAATGCCATAAGGTAAGAAGCCCGCGGCGTGGATTAATTCCTCCGGAACATCTGTGAGTAGGAAGCCAATAATTTTGCCTTTCCTTTCCTCTTTCCACTGCCGGGCCTGCCAGCCCGGGTTCTCAGCTACCTTTTGAAAAAGTCCGATTATTTCTGCTTTGTCCAACTGATTCTCTCCTTTCTGGAGGTAATAATGTGTGCGTTTTCGTTTAACAATCATTTTAACATCTGCCAGCCTCAAATCCCGGAGCCCGGATCTATATGAATCACAGGTTCACTTTTTAATCTTCGTGTATAAGTTCTAGTTCATGAATTTTTCTTTCGGAGTTGCCAAATTTTGCGGTTTCTTGAGTAACAATAGTGCCCCTAAAAGACCAATTATCGAAATAGCTGCAGCTACTATAAATGGCAGGGTAAAGGCTCCTGACACGTCTCTGAGATAACCTCCCATTGTCGGGCCGAGCACCTGCCCAATGCCAAAAAAGAGAGTTACAAATCCCACCCCTGCTGGTGCCAGCTCTGGACCGATCTGATCTCCAGCTGCTGCGGCCATGATTGTTGGTATACTCCAGGCACTTAACCCGAAAAGTATGGCGGAAAGGTAAAAAGCACCCATTGAGTTGTAAAAGGCAAAGATGAGATAGGAGCATGTCAGCGTAAAAAATGCCAGTGCAGCGCCATAATTTCGTCCCAAGATATCGGAGATGCCTCCCCAGATAACCCCACATACAATACTCAAACCCCCAACCAGAGCCCACATAGCGCTGGCCCTTGCGTCTGAAACACCGGCCTCTAAAAGAAAGAGTTTAAAAAAGGTCATATAGATTATATACGAAAAACCGTACATAAAGTATACAATACCAATATACCAGACTTCTTTTACTTTATAAACCAGGCCCCACTGCAAATTTTTAACCTGCGCCTTTGCCGGTGCTTTAGAGTTCACCGCCGGGGGGCTTTGCGACCCTGACCCAACCGGCTCTAAGTTGAGTTCGGCAGGGCTGTTTCTTAGAAAAATCCAACAAATGGCTGAAATGACTAATACGGCGCCACCCAGATAATACCAGGCATAGCTCCAACCCCTTGCACCGTAAGCAATAAAAATAACAGGAACGATAATCCCGGATAAACATGTCCCGATACCGGTACCGGCTGTAACGATTCCCGTTGCAAAACCACGTTGCTTCATGGCAAACCAGGTTGAACCCAGCGCCATGGCAGGAACATAGGCGCCACCGTTTCCAATACCAGTAAGCAGGCGCATGGCAAAAGCGAATTCAAACGAGGTGGCCATCCCTGTTAGCAGCATCGTAATCCCCATCAGCAGCAGAGATAGGGAGATGACGATGCGGCTTCCGTACATAGATGCCAAAATGCCGCCAATTAGTGCAAAAACAAGGTACCCCGCAAGGTTCCCAGAGGCCAGCAAGCCGGCCTCTGTGATACTTATTCCCAAACCTTCGCTCATTTCCGGGAGAATAATTGTATAAGCCATCCTACCAAAACCGTGCGAGCCAACAGAAGTAAGCAGACCCATAAAAATTACAATCCACCCATAATGAAATTTTCTGGATCTATTCTGAGGATTTATCAATGTCTTCGTCTCCACCTTTTTCTGATATTTTTTATGGTTTTTTACATAGCAATTCCTTTTTTGCCGATATATCTCTCTCTGAGCTTGGGTTTATCTATTTTTCCGGTAGCATTACGAATCACATCGCTAAATACCACTTTTTCCGGCCATTTATACTTGGCCAGCTTTTGTTCGGCACAAAATTCAATAATCTCTTTTTCTTCCGCTGTTTCTCCAGGGAAGAGCTGTACAATAGCCATAGCTATCTCAACTAAACGCTCGTGTGGATACCCTATTACCGCTGCATCGGCAACCTTGGGATGACGTCTTATAACATCCTCAATCTCCGCCGGGAAAATATTTTCTCCGCCCCGTATAATCAGATCTTTTTTCCTATCCGCAATGTAGATGTATCCATCATCATCTGCCCGAACCAGGTCTCCGGTATAAAGCCAACCATCTTTAATTGCTTTTGCCGTCATTTCAGGGTTTTTATAATACTCTTTCATAACTCTCGGGCTGCGAATAATGAGCTCACCTACGTCGCCCACCGGAACATCATTTCCATTATCATCAACAATTCTGGTCTCAACATTAAACGTGGGTTTACCAATAGAACCGGGTCTAGTCATGATATCTTCATCGTAAAGTTGTGTTGAGCCTGCCCCTCCACCTTCGGTAATTCCGTACATATTACCTGTCTTGAAGGGGAATAACCTTTTTATATCCTCAAAAAGCGAAGTAGGAACAGGTTGTGCACCAACATACATGGTATTCAAATTAGACAAATCATACTTGGTAAGATCAATCTCTCCCCTTTTTACTGCATTTACTAAATCAGACATGGTAGGTACAGATATTTGGCCTTCGTTAACTTTTTCATCACAGATCGCTTGGAGTAAAAATTTGGGGTCATTGGCTTCGGGAAGAATAAGTGCAGTACCTCCGGCAAGGTAAGGAGCAATATTTAAAAAGAAACTCCCGCTATGATAAAAAGGATGTGGATTTAAGTAAATAGTCTCATGCCCTAGACTGTATGTAAGAGCTATGCTAAGGCCGATCTGGTATAGGGTATCGTGTGCCTGGCAAACAGGTTTCGGGGGGCCGGTTGTTCCCGATGTAAACATCAGCTCTGCGGGGTCATTTTTGTCTACATCAACTAATATATCTCCGGGATCACCGGACCTTATTACGTCAGCATATGAAGTCATCCCTTCAGGAACTTGTTCGCCAATACAAATATATGACTTGACGCTGCTTATGTCTTTCATGATAGGCTCTATTCTAGGCAAAAAACGCTCATCAAAAATGAATGCTTTCGAATCACAGGCCCGGGCAGCATATAAAATATCCATTTCGGCAAAACGAAAACTAAGAGGAACAACTGCGGCCCCAATTCTTAAAGCAGCATGAAAGGTTACCACCCACTCCAGGCTGTTCATCTGCAGATGAAGCACAAAATCACCCTTCTGCACCCCAACTTCGTTCTTCAGATAATTGGCCACCTTGTTTGTCTCTTCATTAAATTCTTTCCAGGTTAGGCTCCGTCTTTGTTTTGGCGGCCTTACCTCGACAAGATATTCTTTTGCCGGGTATTTCTTCGCGTTAATAATACCATACTTAGCAAAATTCATTTCTTTTATTAACCTCCCTAATTTAATAATATTGCGATAATTCAATGTCTGACATAATAATGTCCGATATATTTTAGATTAATTTTAATATCTTTTAATAATATTGTCAATACTTTTTAACTTTTTTCTTAGCTCTATTTCAACGACTTTTTTAACTTTCCGTTATTTTTAAACATAGTTAGATGAAAAAAGGAAATTGGAGAACGGCTGCACCTTTTGACCATAAGCCAGAACTCAAACCATCCCCAAGGGGGGGTGCTCGTTGGGGGAGCAACCGCTCTGCCGTTGCTGCCGGTCATGGAACAAAGCGGCGATATGAAGCTTTGCAGCTACTAAGGTAGAACTTGTGTTTTTTATCAACCCTGGTTTCCAGGGCAGATATCATTTTATATCTGCCTGCCTGCAAGAAAAGCTTTTTTGTTCAGCTCCTGAAATTTTGGCGGAACCATGCGTTTAATAACGCCAAGCCACACATCTTCCGCTCCACCTAAATGTTTGGAAAGAACACCCAGCAATACAACGCCGACCATGGCCGGGTTGCCCAGTTCTTTGGCTATTTCGGTGGCATTAATCCATAAAATGTTTTGAGAACCGCTCTTCAACGTAGATTCAATTTCTTCTTCTGAAGGGTACCTGGCTTTTCCAAGGTTTACCGCCGGAGGCGGTATACGGTAACGGTTAATGATTATGACAGCATCTTTTTTTAAGTAAGCCGACCACCGGCCTGACTCGAGCATCTCAAATCCCAGCAGGATATCCACTTCGCCCTGTTCAATGACGGGCGAATATACCTTTTCCCCCCAGCGGACATGGCTTTCTACTGTGCCTCCACGCTGGGCCATACCGTGTACTTCAGCCTTTTTAACATCGTAACCCAGCTCCAGCCCGGCCTCGGAAAGTATATTACTGGCTAGAATTGTACCCTGGCCGCCTACACCGGCCATTAATATATCAACTTTTTTCATACTGCAGCCTCCTTTCTGTCCGGTTTTTTACCGACTGATTGCCTCAGATGGGCAAACCTGGATACAAAGTCCGCAACCGTTACATAAAATGGGGTCAATGGTAACATGATTCTCTGCCTGCATGAGGGGGGGGCAGCCCAGCTCCAGGCATGCTCCACAGTTGACACAGGCGTCCGGGTCCACTGTGGGAGGCGTGCTTTTTTCCCTGGTATAGAGCACACAGGGTCTCCTGGCAATAATTACCGAAGGCTGGCCGCTGCTCAGGTGCTCTTCCAGGACTTTAGCCAACCCATCAAGGTTATAAGGATCACATACATCCACTTGTGAAAAACCAATACTGCGGACAAGCTTCTCAAGATCCACCGCTGCAGTCTTTTTCTTTTGTAAGGTGATACCCGTCCCCGGATGCTGCTGGTGGCCGGTCATTGCTGTAACGCTGTTGTCGGTAATGATAACCGTGACATTACTATCGTTATAAAGGACGTTAATTAGGGGATGGAAGCCGGAATGGAAAAAGGTAGAATCGCCGATAACAGCCACGACGCGGTCTTTTACGCCGGCTTTCGCTACTCCGTGGGCGACTCCGATACTGGCACCCATACAGCCGCAGGTATGCATGGCACTCAAAGGCGGAGCTACTCCTAATGTATAGCAGCCGATATCGCCCAGGACCAGTACCCCGGCTTCTTTGAGAACGTGGAATAATCCGCGATGACCGCAGCCTGGACATAAGATCGGCGGCCTGATAGGCAGTTCGACAGAAGCAGGCACGGTGGCGGCAACTTCAGCCTGGACAGGGGCTTCCTTTATAAAGCCGGCAGTTGCTGCACACTTGCGAATAAGTGTGGGGCTAAATTCGCCGATCATGGGAAAAATGTCCTTACCTCTGACTTCTATTCCCATCAAGCGAATCTGTTCCTCAAAGAATGGATCCAGTTCCTCGATTACTAATACCGTTTTTACCCTGGAGGCGAATTCGCGAATAAGTTTTTCAGGTAACGGATAGACCATGCCCAGTTTGAGGAAAGTGGCCTGTGGAAATATTTCACGTGCATACTGGTAAACTGAACCGGCGGTAACAATGCCCAGCGTATCATCACCCGGCTCAATTCGGTTGATTGACAGTGTTTCGGCATACTCGGCCAGCTTTTTTATCTTCTCTTCCACTGCAGGATGGCGCTGCCGGGCATAGGCCGGCACCATGACGAATTTACCGGGATTCCGTTCATACAAAGGCGGCTCCAGCAGTGCCCCCGGAGGTTCTTCTGCGGATAGTACCACAGGAGAAGAAGAGTGGGAAATGCGCGTAACGGTTCGCAACATTACCGGCGTATCAAACGCCTCGCTCATCTCCAGCGCTATACCTACAAATTGCTTGGCTTCCTCACTGTCGGACGGTTCCAGCATCGGCAGCTTGGCAAATCTGGCATATTTACGGTTGTCCTGTTCATTTTGGGAGCTGTGCATCCCGGGATCATCGGCTGAAACAAGAACAAGTCCGCCCTTCAGGCCGGTATAAGATACATAAAACAGAGAATCGGCCGCTACGTTGACACCTACATGCTTCATGGAAACCAGAGCCCGCGTCCCGGCATAGGCCGCACCGATGCCCACATCCATTGCTACTTTTTCATTAGGAGACCACTCTGCATGAACCCCGGGATAGCGCGAAAAGTTATCCATGATCTCTGTACTCGGGGTTCCCGGATAAGCAGCACCTACCCTAACACCGGACAGGTAAGCGCCATAGGCAATGGCTTCATTTCCAGTCATTAGTTTTTTCATTACTCTCCCCCTTCATAAAATTGAAATATTTTTTTGCAAAACTCTTACCAAATGGTACTGCCCCTATACAATCAACCTGGGTTTTTGAGCTTCTAAAAATTTGGCCTGTGGGCGCTTTTTCAGGCACCGTATTTCTCTCTAAGAATGCGGTGCAGAATTTTGCCGGTAGCCGTTCTGGGCATCTCCTCGTCAGAAATAAAATCCACAGATTTGGGGCACTTGTACCCTGCCAGCCTCCCCCTGGCAAATTGAATAATTTCCCTGGACATTTCTTCATTGGATTCAAAATCCGGCTTTAAAACAACGATCGCCTTAATCGCTTCCCCCCACTTCTCGTCGGGAATGCCGATTACGGCAACATCCTTTACGGCTGAGTGAGAGGCAACGGTTGCCTCAATTTCAGATGGATAAACGTTCTCACCTCCGGTAATAATCATATTTTGCTTGCGGTCTACCAGGTAATAATAGCCGTCTTCATCCTTTTTCCCCATATCACCTGCCGTACACCATTCGCCTTGGAAGACTTCTTTTGTTTTGGCGGGATCTTTCCAGTACTCCTGGAAAACGTGGGGAGAGCGTGTATACAGTTCGCCGACTTCTCCGTCCGGAACTTCGTTACCGTCTTCATCCAGTAGCTTTATTCTATCAATACCGAAGATCTCTTTGCCGATCGAACCTAATTTATGTAATTGATCTTCCGGACGTAAATATGTTATCAAACCGGTTTCCGTAGAACCGTAGGCTTCCCAGAGTTCCGCCCTGGTAAAATAATCCATAATGGCCAGTTTAAGTTCCTTTCTGGCCGGCGCTGAAGAAATGAGAAGCTGCCTGATGCTGCTAACATCATATTTCCTTTTAACTTCGTCCGGTAGCGATAGTATGATTGTATAATGCGTGGGCACCAGGGAGGTATATGTGGGCTTAAATTTTTCGATAGTCTGCAGCAGATCTTCCGCATCAAAGCTGACGGTATTATAGATCATCACCGGCGCGGAAACGTAGGTATAGCAAAATGAATAGTAGATGGAGTTAACATGGCATGTGGGCATGACCAGGATGGGTTTGTCTGTGGGAAGAACGCCCATACTAATATTGCTAAGTAAGTAATGGGAGATATAGCTCTCATGGTTTCTTACCACGCCTTTAGGCTTTCCTGTTGTCCCCGAGGTGTACATGATGGTCCAGGGATCCGCGGCGTCTACTAGAACATCAGGCTCTTCAGGCAAACTGTTTTGTAAAACCTCTTCATAATGACGATAACCGGCAGGTGCTTTTTTATCTCCCAGGTAGATAAAATTATCCTGCGGAATTTTTTGAAGTTTAGAACGGATGCTCTCAACTTTTTCGATAAACGGTTCCTCAACGATAAAAGCTTTACATTCAGCATGATTGACTATAAACTCGAACTCTGCAGGTGAAAGCCGAAACAAGATAGGAACAGCAATCTGCCCTCCCTTGGCACATGCTGCGTAAATCTCCATCCATTCGACGCGGTTGTAGGATAGGATAGCCACCCTTTCACCGTAGCCTGCACCCATGTTTTCCAATGCTCTGGCAAGGCGGCAGGAACGTTCGTTCCATTCTTTGAAGGTGAAGCTTTTGTTCTTATCCTGACAGCCGAGCTTATCAGGGTAATTAAGAGCATTCATCTTTAATACTGTTCCAACAGGCATCCATTTGCTTACGGTCACTGTAATCACTCCTAATAATCTTACTTATTTTTTATTTCTTTAGTTGATAAAACTAATTCTACCGTTTTGCCTGCATTCTCGGCGAGGTAATGCCATTAACTACATATTTGGGGTTCTCACCTGCTGCTACGCGCTGGATATTGGCCAACGCCTCTTCTAACATGCGGGAAAAAGAAGCGGCGGTAACACCGGCGATATGGGGCGAAGCAATAAACTTTTCATTGGCTGCAGGCGATAAATTCAACAAAGGATGATCCGGCGGCGGCGGATCCGGCGAAAAGTTGTCCACGGCAGCCCCGCCAAGATGTCCGCTTTCCAGCGCCTCAGCCAGAGCGGCCTGATCAAGAATTTCGCCCCGGGCAGTATTGATAAGCAACGCACCTGGCTGCATAAGGGCCAGTTCATTCCTGGAGATTAACCAGCGGGTATCTTCATTTAATGGAACATGTAAACTTATAACTTCGTTATTCTGAAACAGCTCCGTAAATGAACAGTAACGAACCTTCAATTCATCCTCAATTTTTTTGTCAGGGCGGTATGGATCATAGTAGCTCACCCGAGCACCCATAAAAGTGGCCAGGCGGGCTACCTGGCGTCCTATAGTTCCCAGGCCGACCAACCCAATATCTGTCCCCCTGATTTCTTTCAGGCCGGTTCTGATGAACTCCTGCTCGATTTCCCTGTGTCTTCCGGCTTTTACTTCTTTATTGCCTGTCATAATTTTTCTCTGTAACGCAATGATCATTCCGATTGTAAATTCAGCCACAGTGGTGGCATTTTGGCCAGGAGTATTCGCTACCGGGAGCTTAACCTCCTTGGCGGCCGTAATATCAATTTTATCAAACCCGGCCCCGAACACTTGCAGCAAGCATACAGAAGGAATATTTCGAATTATTTGTGCTGTAATAAGGGGGTTCGCCGCAGTCACCATCAAGAAATCGGCCTCCTTGCAGGCCTCAATAATCTCCTCTTCTCCATGCTCCTGGGCAAAAATTAAATTCCACCCTGGCGGGATCTCCACTTTATCTCTTTCAAATAACACTGGTGGCACAAAGCTTACAATTTTTGGCATCATATGCTCCTTTCTTTAGTTATTTATAATTCGTTTTATCCTTGCCCTGTGAAAATGAACATAAAGCAAGCAAAGTAATTGCGACTTTCATACAAGTTTTATTTGTTTTCCTTACCTGCTAAGCTTGTTTTTGATGACCTCGTGATAAAGCTTCCTGTAAGCTTCTAAATCGTTTATCATAGCCTTTTCAGCCTCTTCAGGATCACGATTTTTAATAGAGTTATAAATGGCATAATGGGTCTTCATAACAAGTTCAATATCATTTTCTTCCAAAGTAAGATTTGAATAGGTTTGAAAAATAAGCTTACGAATAGCCTGGACAATATAAAAGAGAACCATATTCTGTGAGGCCAAAGCCACAATTTCATGCAAATCAAAAGTTTTTCTATAAAATTCTTCTTTTGAATCTACCCTTAGATCAATAACTTTGGCCATAGCTTCAAGATTTTCCGTTGAACGGTTAAGTGCTGCCATTTTAGCAGTTATACATTCAATCGCCTTTCTTGCTTCCATCAACTCATCGAAACTTGCTCTTTGGGTTTTAATAAGAAGATCAAGGCCGTTGAGAATTATATCTGAGTTTATCTTCTTAACAAATCTTCCTCCCTTATAGCCCTGTACAGTTGTAATTAACCCCAAAGATTCCAGTTCCCTTAAACCCTCACGTGTAGCCGCACGACTTATGCCTAAAGACTGAGACAGTTCCATTTCAGTCGGCAGTTGATCTCCAGCACTGTATACTCCGGAGATAATGTAATCCTTTAGCATTTCTGAAACGTATTTATGAGCGGAACTTTTTTTGTAAGGTTTAAATTCAGGCCCGGTATTCTTTTTCAAAGAAACCCTCCTTTAATAAAAAATTAGCAATGAATTACATACTGATGTCTGACATAATTAAGCTATGTATATATTATATTTTTTTTGATTATTTTGTCAAGTGTTTTTAAAAATAGTTCTTACATATTTTTCGCGGCAAAGTCTGTTTCCCAGAGAAATCAGCATTAAGTTCTAAAAGGCGCATAATTCATCGAACATATCAGCCCGCAGGAAATGCTTCCAGGATAGAAAGCAATGTTTCTTTATCCGGTAACAGCAGAGCTCCTTTTGCCTTTATCCTTTCGTAAACCGCCCCTGCTTTCCCTTTGCTGTAATCCCTTAGTAAAAAAGGCTGTTCCTCCAAAATCAGCACCCTGGTCCGCGAGGAAATTGCCTCCTCGACAGCTTCGAGGTTGCGCATATTCCCACTGCCAAAAGGAATGGAGGGTATGACTACAAAATCGGCTTCACGAATTAAATCAAGATGTTGCCTGTAATACTCATCGGATATCGGAGAAAAAGGTGGCAATGTAATTACAGGCAAGCGGTGATAGGCAGCAAACCGGTGGCTGCTGTCTTCCCGCGTTACCGGCCCAACGGTGAGCTGAAAACCCGCTTCACGCAGTAGAGACAATACAGGTACCGCCTCCTCTCCCCCTCCGATTACATGCACTCTTTGCCCGGCATTCAGAGTGCCCTTTTTGTCCGGATGCCAGCGCTTCAATACAGTTATCATCAGTTTTCCGTGAAGAGGGCTGCGCCCGACAACCACCGGCGTACGGTAGGCAATATTCATATTTTCAGGAGTTAAAACCTCTTCAGGTTTCCCTACTGCAAGAATCTTTTTATCGGAAAGTAAAATAAAATCGTCAAAATACTGTGCAGCCAGGTTCAAATCGTGGATAGCTGCGATGATTGTAATACCCTTTTCCCGGTTTAGTTTTCGCGCCAGTTCCAGAAAATCCACCTGATAATTAATATCCAGATTTGCCGTAGGTTCGTCGAGCAGCAAAATCTCGGGCTCCTGGGCAAGAGCACGGGCAATTACAACCCGCTGCCTTTCCCCCCCGCTTAAACTGGTTGCCGGCTGCTGTGCGAGATGCACAATACCGGTCGTCTGCATAGCCTCCTGTACTATCTCCCTGTCCCGGGGAGTTTCTTTTTGTAAACGTCCCAAATAAGGATATCGTCCCATAAAGACGATTTCTTCTACAGAAAAATCAAAATCAACAGCAGTATCCTGTGGAACAACAGCCATTAGTCTCGATAACTGTTTTAAAGGCAGCTTATGCAAATCCCTGTCATCCAGATAAATTGCTCCACGGGTTGGCTGAAGTATGCGGCTGATACAGCGCAGCAGGGTAGATTTTCCTGCCCCGTTGGGTCCTATTAGCGCAACAAATGCCCCTTCTTTAACAGAAAAATGAAGGCCATCGAGAGCTCTAAAAGCCCCGTACTCAACTGTAAGGTTACAAAGGTTTAGCCTTACGCCCAAAAGAGACACCCTCCTAATTGCGGGAAAAATAACGTATCTTCTTCTGATTGCGCAACAAATAAAGAAAGAACGGCGCGCCAAGAAGCGCGGTAATAATGCCCACAGGAAGCTCCGTGGGAGCGATAACGGTTCTCGCCAGCGTGTCCGCACCGATCAGCAGAATCGCTCCTGTTAAAGCGGAGGCAGGGAGTAGAAAATGGTGATCAGGGCCGGCCAGCAGGCGTACCACGTGCGGGACAACCAGCCCGACAAAGCCTATAATTCCACTGGTTGAAACCGCTGCGGAAACAAGCAACGAAGCCGCTACCAGGAAAACCTTTTTAAACATTTCAGCATCTATCCCCAGAAAATAAGCGGTATCCTCTCCCAGCAGCAGGGCGTTAAGTTCCCTGGCAAAAAAATAGATCACCAGAAACCCCGCCAGAACATAAGGAGCCATTCCCGTAATATAGCTCCACCTGGCACCTTCCAGTCCGCCCATCATCCAAAAGACAACCTGGTGCATTTTTTCCCCCGCAAAGTAGACAAAAAGAGAAACAAGCGCACTGAGAAAAGCGTTCACTGCAATGCCGGCCAGCAAAAGTGTCATCACCGAAACCCGGTTGCCTGTCCTGGATAAATGGTAAACAAGCAAAATTGCAACCAGGCCGCCGGCGAAAGCCATAATCGGGACCGCCCCAAAACCGGCAAAACCAAGGGAAAGACCGGATACTATGGCAAAGGAAGCTCCAAGGGCAGCGCCCGAGGAAACGCCGATAATATAGGGGTCAGCCAGCGGATTACGGAAAAGACCCTGGAATGTTGCTCCGGCAACTGCAAGCGCGGCGCCGACCAACCCGGCCAGTATAACCCGTGGCAGGCGGATATTTAAAACAATATCCCTGCTGGTATCCATTAGCGCAACATCATTGTTTTTATAACCGCTAATTTTCTCCAGGATAATATATAAGATCTCGGTTTTATTCAAGTAAACAGCCCCAATGCTGACGGCATAGATGAAAGATAAAAACAGGATTGCCAGCAGTAGCAGCAAACAAAGCCTTTTGCGCCAGGGCGTATGCAGAAAAACACCGGGATTGGTTTTTGACGAAGGAACCCTTTTCTTCAGCGGCATATTCCCCCCCCATTACTCCAGTAGTAAAATTAAAAACCTGCGGATAATCCTGGTGCAGGCAATCCTGATAAGACAAGCTGCACTCCGATATTTTCCTTCCCTCGAAGGATATCATATATTCGATCATATTTCCAGAGATAAAAGGGGTATAATACTTTTTACGCCGGCGCGGAAAGCGCCGAAAAAATCGTTGCCAATAAAGCATACCGGCAGCAGGATTAAAGGGGTACGGGGAACTAAAATGAAGTGTTTGCGATCAGATTGCCTGGCCATGCTTCTTGCCGGCGGAGAGGGGAAAAGGCTCGGCCCTCTTACAGAGGAAAGGGCAAAACCGGCAATTCCTTTTGGGATAAAATATCGTATCATTGATTTTAGCCTGAGCAACTGTATAAATTCCGGTATTAAAACGATTGGAGTTCTCGTGCAATATAAATCTCATACGATTACCTCTTATATCGGCGGCGGAAGTTCCTGGAGCCCCGGTCAGGCAGCGGGAGAAAAAATTACCGTTCTTGCTCCTGTTAAAAAGGACAAAGGACAAGAAAAATTTCGAGGTACGGCCGATGCCGTTTTTCAAAATATGGCTTTTATTGATCGGCACAATCCCCGCTTAATCCTGGTTATAGCAGGGGATCATATTTATCAAATGGACTACGGGGAACTTATTGATTACCACATGGAACAGGAAGCTGAAATTACGATCGCGTCAACTAAAGTGCCCTGGGAGGAGACTTACCGTTTTGGGATTTTGAACACCACGGGAAACGGACGTGTTATTGAATTTCAAGAAAAACCAAAAACAGCGCCAAACAATTTGGCCTCAATGGGGATCTATCTTTTTAATCCGGAGATTTTAAAAGAATATCTGTGGAAAGATCAAAATAATCCTCAGTCCAGCAACGATTTCGGCAAAGATATAATTCCAATGATGCTAAGAGACAGGTGCCGCATTTTTGCCTATCCCTTTCAGGGTTACTGGATGGACATCGGCACTGTCAGTTGTTTCTGGGAAGCCAGTATGGAACTGCTGCAGAATAGCCCCCGGCTGGAGCTCTGCAACCCGGACCGCCCTGTTTATACTGCCGGCGCAGAAAAACGGTACCTGCATTATCCCGAATCCAAAACAAAAATAAGACGCTCCATGGTTGGAAGCAGGTGCCGTGTAGCGGGGGTAATAGACCATTCTATACTTTTTCCCGGCGTTGATCTGGGAGAAAGTTCAACAATTAGAGACTCCATAATCATGCCCGGTGTAAAAATCGGAAAAAATACAACTATTAAGAAAGCAATTATTGATCGGAACAGTATAGTGGGTAATAACTGCCGGATATGCCCTTCAAGCGATAAAAAAGAAGATATTCTGCTAATAAAAGAGAACAGTGTTATACAAGACAATTCGATAATTCACACCACCGGGATAAAGGCCGCCGGTAATCTCCAGGAGTTTTTGCGAGGAGAGTTATTGCAAAAAGCTGCGAAGGGGGGAGATACCTGTGAAAGTACTGTTTATCGCTTCTGAAGCGGTACCTTTTGTAAAGACGGGCGGTCTGGCTGATGTTATCGGAACCTTGCCGTTGGAGTTGAGGAAACAGGGTATCGATGCCAGACTTGTACTCCCAAAATACGGGGAAATAGATCCTATATATCAGGATAGAATGGTTCCTGTAGATGCTCTTTCCATCAAACTGGGGAAGGAATGTTATGAGGGCGCCCTGCTAAAGATGGAATATGACGGGGTCCCCTGCTATTTTATCGAACAGGATTATTTGTTTAACCGCAAAGGGATATACGGATTTGAAGACGATGCCGCACGTTTCGCTTTCTTCTCCAGTTATGTTTTAGAGATCCTCCCCCGCCTGGATTTCCATCCGCAAATCCTGCACTGCCATGACTGGCATACGGGTCCGGTCTGCTTTTTATTAAAAACCCGGTATAGCGATAAGCAATATTACAAAAAGATACGCACACTGTTTACGATCCACAATCTCGGCTACAAGGGGCTGTTCCCCAGAAAAACATTGGAAGATTTATTAGAAATAGAACAGCAGCGCCTCACAATAAACGGCATTGATTTTTTTGGGCAGGGAAGCTACCTCAAGGGTGGCCTGACTTTTTCCGATTATATTACGACGGTCAGCAAGACCTATGCCCGGGAGATCCAGACCCCATTCTACGGCGAGGGGCTGGATGGTGTCCTCAGAAAGAGGAGCTCTCAACTGCAGGGGATCCTGAACGGCCTGGATTACCTGCACTACAACCCCCTTTCTGACCCGGAAATATTCGTTCCTTTCAGGTATTCTTTTGAAAAGAAGCTGGAAAACAAGCTTAAACTACAGGAAATTTTGGGGCTTTTCCAGGACAGAGAAAGCCCGCTGATCGCTTTTATCAACAGGCTCGTAAAACAAAAAGGGCTGGATCTGATCAGCCAGGCTGCAGAGGAACTGCTCGGCATGAGAATCCAGCTGGTTTTTTTAGGCCACGGTGAAGAAAAATACGAGCATTTCTTACGACAGCTCGCAGATAAATATCCCGACCGGGTCTCAGCAAATATTATTTTTGATGATGCGCTGGCACGTAAAATATACGCCGCCTCCGATATCTTTCTGATGCCGTCCCTTTATGAGCCCTGCGGCATCAGCCAGTTGATCGCTATGAGCTACGGGAGCATTCCCATTGTAAGGGAAACAGGCGGACTTAAGGATACTGTAAAACCGTTTGATGAATTCAGCGAAGAAGGTAACGGTTTCAGCTTTACAAACTACGATGCCTTTGAGATGCTCTCCGCTGTAAAAAAAGCGGTGAATCTTTACAGTGATAAACATATCTGGAGCCGGCTGATGAAAAATGCCGTGGAAACAGATTACAGCTGGGAAAAGCCGGCCAGGGATTATTCTGAGCTGTACAAGCGCATAATTGCCGGCAGTTTTTAGCTTTTAACTGCAGCCTGTAGCCACCTGCTGCCCGCCAGCCACCGGCTGCAGCCTAAAACCACGAACGAACACGAAAGAACACGCGAAAGAACATTCAGGTTCCGAATTGCAGTGAAACATTAAACTGCCCGGTTCATGTTCGTACCGGTTGGGGCGCCTTAAACTCTTGCTCTTCCTTCTTCACTGCTGCTTCCCCCCATGTTCTTTTCTTTAATGCACTTTCCCGCCAGCGCTCGTTTTCCGGAGAAAAAATTATTTCTTCATACAGCTCAGAGGTTTGCCGGGCAATTTTCTTCCAGGAATAATTATTTACCGCTTTATCATGGGCATTTTCCGCCAGTGAAGCGGCCCAATCCTCCGCGGAGAGAATGCGACAGACTTGTTCTGCAAGCGACCGGGCATCATTGGGATAAACCTTTAATCCATCCTTCTCATGTTCAACAATTTCATCAAGGCCTCCTACAGACGAAACGACAACCGGTGTGCCGGAGGCCATGGCTTCAAGGGCGACAATGCCGAAAGGTTCGTACAAACTGGGGAAAACAGCTGCCGCAGCAGCATGATAAAGATCATTGCGCGCCTGATCATCTATATATCCTAAAAAATGCACTTTCCCTTCCAATCCCATCTCCCGAGTCCGGTTTTTCAAGTGCACTTCAAATGGCCCTTTACCCGCAATAGCAAATGTTGTCTGTGGAAAGCGCTCCAAAATCAACGGGGCAGCTTCAAGCAGAATTTGTATTCCTTTCTCCTGCACAAGGCGGCCGATATAAAAAACAATTTTTTCTTCGGGACTAAGGTGAAGCTGTTCCCGGAAAGAGTATTGACTTAACGGCTGATAAGCTTCAGGACGGATGCCGTTGGGGATAATTTCAATCTTATCCCCGGGAACCTGGAATACATGTTTTACTTCTTCTTCCATGTACCTGCTACAGCAGATTACTTTCCATGCTTCATAGGTAAGCAGCCATTCAATATCGCTGATATAGCGCTGCTCTCCGGTATAAAGGCCGTTGTTCCTGCCGAACTCGGTAGCATGAATTGTTGCCAAAAGCGGCGTAGCATAGATATGTTTCAGGCCAAGGGCAGCATAAGTAACAAGCCAGTCGTGAGCGTGAACAAGATCGTATCTCCCCCTCCTGTTGCTGAGAACCGCGCCTTGTTCCAGTATAGCAAAATTTAACCTCTGCACCCAATCTATAAAATCCCTCTCGTTGCCTCCGTGATAAGGATTGACCCTCCATATTGCAATTCCTTCCATTACCTCATGTTCCGGCAACTTACCCCCTCCCGCTGTTATTAAATCCACCTGTATTTCCCCTGCAACAAGGGCTCTGGATAGTTCAAAAACATGCTGGGATAATCCGCCCACACTTTGAGGAGGAAACTCCCAGCTGAGCATTAAAATTCGCATTGCTGAAAACATCCTTTCTGATTCATTTGCCCTTATTATTTCCTTCAAAAGAAAGAGTATGTTTTTTCTCCATAAGAAAACCAGGCAATAAAGAATTGCCCGGTATAATACTCAAGAGGCAAGAATCAGGAATCAAGAGGCAAGAGAAAGGAATAAGGAAACAAGTCAAACAAATTAAATCTAAGAAAAGGTTAATGCGATCCCAGATATTAAATTTTTTCTGCTGCTGAAATACCCCGGAATAGTGCAAAAAACAATAATTCAAGCCTGGCCTCGTTTAAATCGTGTGCAATTATGCTAGCTTACCCCCGAAGATCTGCAGGGCGTTTTTCCCGCAGATCATTTCGATTTCAGCAGGATCGAGCCCGGATTCGCGCAGTTCCCTCAGGTAACGGCGCTGGGTTATCAGGGGATAATCGCTACCAAGGAGAATTTTATCAAGTATACCGATCTCCCTGGCAACGCGGTAAATGCTTTTATCATATAAAAATGGGCCGGCGGCAGTATCATAATATACTCTCTGCAACTGTCTTCTCATCTCCGGCATCAGCTCATAAAAAAACAGGCCTCCGCCCCAGTGGGCATAGATAATGGTCAGTTCGGGATGCCGGGTGGCAAATTCTGCCGCTTCGACCACGGATACATCTCCTTTTCCGGCATAATAATGGCCAACGATTTCATTGATATGCAGCAGCAGCGGCAAATTTCTTTCTTCACAGAGGTAGGCCAGTTTCCCCGCTTCTTTCCCTTTCAGATCAAATTTCTGGCCCCAGGGAAAGAGCTCACCTACCCCGACAGCCCCAAGATCATAGCAGCGGTCGATTTCTCTCTCCATAGCGGAATCCAAAGGAAAAACAACAGCCATGGGCAGAAACCGCCGGGGGTTGCGGGAAGCCGCATCCAACACATAATCGTTCATCTCCCGGCAAAGGCCCGGATCTGCAGCGGCAAAACCGCTGATTGCGGCCATCTCCACCCCGCTCTTATCCATCTCAGCTAAAAGATCTTCCGCAGTTGCATACTTATTTTTTGGGCTGGAACAGATCAGGTTTAGAAACTCATCCTTTTCCAGGTATCTATCTATCTTATTGATTACATCAGGAGGGAAAACATGGATATGGACATCGAACAACATGAGCTATACCCCCTCTTTATTGCACGATTATACGCTAACGATTACACGCTGAATACTTTCCGCTCTTTAAATTCACTCTGCTTCCCTTTGTTCCAGTTTTGTACCGGACGATAAAAACCGACAACCCTGCTCCAGACCTCCGTTTCCTTCCCGCAATGGCTGCATTGATACTGTTCCCCGGGCAGGTATCCGTGATCTGGACAGACACTGAAGGTCGGTGTAATAGTAGCATAGGGAATACGGTAGCCGCCCATAATTCTTTGCAGCAGTTTTTTACATACTTCTATATCCTCCAGCCTCTCCCCAAGGAACATGTGGAATACAGTCCCTCCGGTATATTTTACCTGCAGTTCTTCCTGCAGGTCGAGGGCAGAAAAAACATCGTCGGTATATCCCGCAGGAAGCTGAGTGGAGTTGGTGTAATATGGAGCATCTTTCCCGGCGGTAATAATCCCCGGATAGAGTTCGCGATCGATTTTTGCCAAGCGGTAAGCAGTCCCCTCGGCAGGGGTGGCTTCCAGGTTAAAGAGCTGCTCCGATTCTTTTTGGAATTGAAGCAGCAGATCCCTCATAAAATCGAGAACTCTGACGGCAAACTGCCGGCCTTCTTCTGAGCAGATATCCTTTCCTAAAAAATTCAGCAACCCCTCGTTCATCCCGACAAGACCAATCGTATTAAAGTGGTTGTACCAGTAACCGCCAAACCTTTCCTTTACAGAACGCAGGTAATAACGGGAATAAGGATACAGCCCCAACTCGGTCATCTTCTCCAAAACATTTCTTTTTATGAGCAGGCTATCCCTGGCCAGCTCCATATACTTTTGCAAACGCGCAAAAAAATCATCTTCATCGGCGGAAAGATAGCCGAGACGGGGAATATTGATCGTGACTACGCCCACAGAACCCGTCAGCGGGTTAGCTCCAAAAAGGCCGCCGCCTCTTTTTCTCAGCTCCCGGTTGTCCAACCTCAGGCGGCAGCACATGCTGCGCACATCTTCCGGCGAAAGATCGGAATTAATAAAGTTTGCAAAATAGGGGATGCCATACCTGGCCGTCATCTCCATAATTTTCTCGACCATGGGGCTTTTCCAGTCGAACTGGGGCGTGATATTATAGGTGGGGATGGGAAAAGTGAATATCCTGCCCCTGGCATCACCCTCCATCATCACTTCACAAAAGGCCAGGTTGAGCATGTCCATCTCTTCCTGGAACTCCCCGTAGGTCTCGTTCTTAAATTCTCCTCCGATAATCACCGGCT
Organism: Dethiobacteria bacterium; assembly: GCA_050948825.1. Lineage (GTDB taxonomy): Bacteria > Bacillota > Dethiobacteria > DTU022 > UBA8154 > DUQX01. The sequence goes on from JBMNEO010000003.1 coordinate 98,966, forward strand.
GGTTGGCCAAAACGGAGGATACGGTAACATCCATAGTTATATTGACAAAAGGAGTTTGGAAACCAACACGGGTCGGAACATTGAGGTTGAAAATAAACTCCTGCATCGCCTGTTTTACTTCTCTATAGCTCATTTTATCGTAACGTATAAAGGGAGCCAGGTAAGTATCAAAATTTGCCAGAGCCTGTGCCCCGGCCGCCTCCCCCTGAAGAGTATAGAAAAAGTTTACAATCTGCCCCAGCGCTGTCCGGAAATGCCTGGGAGGGGCGCTCTCCACTTTTTGGGAAACGCCGCTAAAGCCGTTTTCCAGCAACTCTGCGAGATCCCACCCGCAGCAGTATGGCGCCAGAAGGCTCAGGTCATGAATATGAAAATCCCCCTGGCGGTGGGCCTCCCTGATCTGTTCCGGATAGACCTTTTCCAGCCAGTATTTCGAGGTAACCGCAGAGATAATATGGTTGTTCAATCCCTGCAGGGAGTAATTCATATTGCTGTTTTCATTAATGCGCCAGTCTTCTCCTCCTAAATATTCCTGAAACATCTTTTCCGTATTGAGGAGCAGATGCTGGAAGTTTCTAAGCTCCTCGTGCTGCTTGCGGTAAAGGATATAAGCCTTGGCTGTTTTCGCATGTCCGTTTTCGATAAGAATCTTCTCCACAATATCCTGAACATCTTCCACACTCGGCAGCGTATCATGATATTTCTCATTCAGAACAGCTACAACTTCCTGTGAAAGCTTGCCCGCTGTTCGTCTATCTGCACCGCCCACAGCCTTTGCTGCTTTAAAAATAGCGTTAATAATACGCTCCTGATCAAAAGATACTACACGCCCGTCTCGTTTGATAATCTTCTCCGGTATAAGTCCTCACTCCTTGGCAAGCCCCTTACAATAATTCAGCAGCGTACGTTCCCGATGCTGAAATAATATGGCCTAATAATATAATAGTGCCGAATCCAGCTTCCACTTCTTCTTGAAGAGAAAGGTTTCTTCTGGCACATACCTCAAAAAAAGGGATCTTAAAAATTATTCTCCATCAAAATAGGAAATCCTTCATAAAAAAATAAGGCCTGGGAAAAATTCCAGCGGCCTTATTCCCCCTTTGTAAATGCAACTATAATTCAGTTGCATTCTTTTATAGAAGTGATATAATCTTATTATGAGCAAGCATGATAAACTTCTAAAAAGACTATTAAGCAGGCCACGGAATTTTACATACAAAGAATTAAGAACACTGTTGTATGGAATGGGCTATAAAGAAGAAAATAAAGGTAAAGCTTCCGGTTCTAGAGTAGCTTATGTCCATAAAAAAACAAGGCATATCATAAGACTTCACAAACCACACCCTGAAAAAGAGTTAAGACTTTACCAGATCGATCAGATTATTAAAATTCTAAAAAATCAGGAGGAAATTAAACTATGAAAGATCTCCTAATATACAAGGACTATGTAGCTTCAGTACATTATAGCCCGGAAGACGAGGTTTTTTATGGCCAAATTGAAGGAATCAATGACTTAATAAGCTTTGAAGGAAAATCCGTTTCAGAATTAAAAGCCGCTTTTGCAGAAGCGATAGATGATTATCTTGAAACTTGCCGGATAAATGGCAGAAGCCCTGAAAAAAAATATAAAGGCAGTTTTAATGTTAGAATTTCCCCTAAGTTACACAAGCTGGCGGCACAACAAGCTCTAAAGAAAAATATTTCTCTAAACCGTTTTATTGAAGAAGCTATATCGGAAAAGATAAACAATATGGCTACAAAACATGGCCACTAAACAATTTCTACAATTAGAAATTAACGCGTGTAAAGCCCCAGCCATTCCATCTCCACAGGGTTACCTCTGCCTGTTTTGGGTCAGTGTAACTGCCCTCGACGGCCACCAGTTCGTTTTCACCGTCGCCGTCAATGTCGATCAAGACGGCACGGTAATTGGGATGAGCAAGATTGGAGGATTGCCAGACCGGCTTGAAAGTGTCCTTTTCCAGCTTGAAAATGAAAAGATGGTTTTTTACGCTCAGATCTTCCTCTTCCACCCAGAAGGGTTTGTAGGGGCCGAAGCTCCCCTCCTTCCACACCAGTAGGTTAAACTCCAAAATCCCGTCATTATTGGCGTCACCCAGGAAAAAATAGTCCACCCACCATTCCTCAGGTGATCGCCAGATAATGCGGGAACTATCCTTTACCGTTACCTGCCGTCGCGCAAAACATAGTTCTCCTGAACGCCGTCCCCCTCCAGGTCATACTTCCGGCTTTGCACCAGTCTGTACTGTGAAAAAGACCCTGCAACGAAAGATATATATTGGTCTATTGCTTTAAAAAGATCCTTATCACTGAGCATGGGCTCCTCTGCCGCCACCGGGCAGAGGAGCCCATCCCTTTCCGGAAGCTTCATGCGTGCTTCCCTGAAGGCTGCAAAGTTATCGAAATCCCCGCATTCCTGCTGCTGCTGAGGGCAGGAAAACGCAACGGAAAAAATCAGAATTCCCGCCGCCAGCAGAAAGAAAAGTACCGGCCGTGAGATTTTCACGGGGCGATAAAGCTTTCCGTCCACCGGGCCAGGGGTGGCGCCTGCCCGGAGTCCAGCATCCCGTGCCATTTCCTGTCCGTCAACCTGTCATTCAGAGGCCACGGGAACTCGTAGTGGGAGTAGACGCCGCCACGGGCTATTCTCAGGGTTCCGTCAACCGGCACCACGGCGTAGATTTCAAAGATATGCCCCGTAGCCTCTTCCAACACTGTTCCTCCGGGGTCGGTGGCCACATCGGCCACCAGGGCTGCCGGGTTATCCCCTATGGCAGAACGGTGTTCCACGCCGGTATCCCTCAGGGCCTCCAGCCAGAAATGCTCTAACTGCCCGCCGTAGGAGCGGATCAGGTCATATTCCTCCTCGCTGAGCACGACATCGGCGAGCTCTTTTTCCGAGATGGTCTTTAAGGAAAGTGCCAGCTGCTCCAGCCGCTCCAGGCTCTCCCGATCCCTCTCGCTCAAAAGTTCACGGGAATCAAGCCCCTCCCGCGTCATCCTCACCAGCGCAGCCAAACGCGCATAAAGATATGGGTTCGGCTCCACGTATCCGCGGTCGTCAACCCCGGCCATGCCGCCGCCCATCTCAGCGTATACCTGTTTAGCGTAAAGGATGGTATCGTGCTTGAGCTCGGTCCAGCTGGCCAAAAAGGTGTTCAGGTCTTTCCTGGCCCAGGCTTTGCCGTGCATGAAAGAGGGAAACCCTTCGCCCTTCTCTCCAAGCAGGGCGTCCAGGGTATAAAGCCATCCCCAGTAGAGATTCTGGACCCAGGTTTCTTCATCCAGGCCGGCGATGCCTTCCTTCAGCCTGTTCATATTATCAACATAGCCTGCGTAATCCGTTTCCCCTGCAGCTTCCAGTATGGCATAAGCCTCCCCGGAACCCATGGCTGCGGGGATATCCAGCGCCCTGGGCAGCATTCTCCGCTCTCCCCGGCTGTTCTCTTCCACTTCGCGGTAGATCAACCGCTGGAAAATGGAGGCATCCGGGGTAAAGCGCTGCCCCATGAAGCGGAAACCCTTAATCTCCTGTTCGCGGTCGGGCTGCAAGTCTGCATCAAAGATGGGAACGGAGTTGATAGCCGGAGGTTCCAACTCACCTGCCGCCTGCATAAATGTCTCCCACCTCTTATCGCCGGAGGCCAGATCCACCAGCGCCACACCGGCACCATAGATTTCTTGCAGCAGCTCCTGGTACTCCAAATAGGATAGATCGTCGCTCTTTCCCTACAAAAAAACAGGTGGGCTGGTAGATTTTATCCCATTTTTGATAGTTATCGCCCTCGCTAAGGGCGAGGGTCATTAAAACCGCGGATCTGGTTTCATCCTCGCTTTTCAGACCGGAAGGTCATCCGCCCGTACCACATCATGGTTTTAAAATATGACTGCAAGAGTTCGTCAGTATCGTAATGCCCCCGGGGAATGTACTGGGAATAATCCTCTTTTAAAGCCTCCATGATCGACAGATCCTGCCCCACATTCATCAGCGGGGAAACCTGTATGCCTGCACGAGCCTCGATAAGCTCAAGCTCCTGCTCGACTAACGCCCTGCACATCTTCAGGAACGGGCATTTGCAGGTCCAGCAGCCTTCCCGCCACAGCGAAAAAGCCCACGTTCCTTTTGGCGGCGTTCTTCCAGCCGGTATCCTTTAAGGGCTGCATACTGCTTTTCGGACTCGGAGAGCATGGACGCGGTAAGCTCCCTTAACTCGGGCATCAGCTTTTCCTTTTCTATAACCCTCAACAGATGGCTAAAAAAGAGGTGGTAGTTGTGCAGCATGGAGTCAGTGGTAATAAAGCTGGGCACCGGCTCATAACAATTCATCTCATAGAGCATGAAAAACTCACGGTGTATGTGCTTTGGCACCACCACAAAGCCGTTTTCCACCAGCAGCTGCTCCGCTTCCGGCGAGAGCTGAAACATCTCCCTGTTGGTTACATTGCCCAGTCCGGGCTCCACCCGGTAAGGCTTTACCGCCGGGGCAAAATCCACCGGTTCCTCCTGGTAAGCGGCAAACTCCAGGAGCAGGTCTACCGCGGTGGACAAGCCGTTTTCACCGGATAGTTCTTCTCCTGTTTTCTTCAGCACCTTGTCCCCTCGATATCACGCTCCTGTTTGCTCAGACCCGCTTCCGCACCCCGCGGCAACGGCAAGCAGTAACAGCAGGCAGACCACCCAAACACATGATTCTTACTTTTCTTCTGCACCAGCATATATCCCTCCTCTAGCTAAGCACCTTAACACCTTAATAATAAAGACGGAGGAAACCATGGTCCGGTTTCATCCAGAAAACAAATTACTGTGAAGCTCTTGGGAGTTCCCTGTGCTGTTACTGCTATCTTTACATTTACTTATTTCCTGCCGGAAAGAGCACTTAGCCGGTTCCTCACCGCCTTAGCGCAGCTTAAACCGCTGCATAATCCCGGTTGCGTTCTGCGGCAGCTCAGAAGGTAAAGGTCGAGATTGTCGTGTATGGTATAAGCAGGGGAAGACAGCACAGTGCTTGTCTCTCCAAGGCATAGCCGTCAGTAACTATGGTAACAGCCCCGTGAAGATCCGTCCTGTATAGATGCACATTGTATTCCTGCAGGGTGCTGAGAACATCTGGATGCGGGTGACCAAAAGAATTGGATTCCCAACAGAAATAACAACTATATGAGGGGAAACACGATTCAAGCAAGCTCTCGAGAGATTGTCTAGGTAGCCGCCATGATGTGGTGCCTTTAAAAGCCGGCATTCCGGCAACAGTCCTTCTTTTAAAAGGTAATTCACCGCCTTCCGCTTCAATATCCCCCGTAAAAAGAGCGCCTGCTTTCCTGTAACGAAGATACAAAACCAGCGAATTATTATTGGCATCGCTGGTTGCCCCGCTGAAGAGCTCTGTTGGAGGACCAAGAACATCAATATTACATGCCGTTCCCGTAACCGGATTGTATCCCCTTTTTCGACAATTTCCCGGGAAATATTCTTTCGTTTCGGCCAGAGCTAACAGCTCCCGGTAGGCAGACGATTCTGTCAAATCAGCATTTGTAACCAGCATTTCTACCGGAAATTTATCCAAAACGGCCAGCAACCCCCCGTAATGATCCTCGTGTGGATGACTGATGACGACCAGGTCCAGTTTTTTGATCCGTCGGTACTCCAGAAAAGGCACCACGAGCATAACGTCCCGGTGCATCGATATCTCCTCTATGAAAGCAGGATATCCCCCACCGTCTATTAAGAATATTTTGTCCTCCGGGGGTATGGATAAAAATGGCGTCCCCCTGTCCCACATCCAAAAAAACAATCTCCAATTGGTCCGCGGCTTTTCCCGGCAGACCGGACCATGTCAAAATAAGTGCCAGAACTAAAAGCAATACCAGAAAATGAAAAGGGCGGGAACGCTGTCTAACTCTTGTGATTAATGGAGGCAGCAGCCTCCATCCGCCGCCAAGCAGCAGCAACAAAAGATAGTATAAGATCATTTCAAAAATCCGGGGAGGATATACTACCCGGTATGCAAAAGGCAAGAGAACCCAGCTTTCCCCGGCAATCAGCTAAAATATAAGCCAATAGAGGATAGTCTGCCAGGTTTAGCAACGAACCCGCCGGCGGAATTAATAAAGCCTAACAATGCTGCAGCAAGAGCCAACGCTCAATACCGCTGACATTACGGGTAAAATGAGCATATTGGAAAAAAGAGCTATAAGGGATATTTCCCTAAAATAAAATGCAGTAAATGGAATAACACCCAGCTGTGCCGCCAGAGTAACAGCTGCCAGAGAAGAAATGCTTTTGATCCTCGCCGGAGACAAAAACGCAGACTGTCCGGCTGAACAATAAGGATATTTTTTCTGTTAAGACAGGGGTAAAGGTAATGAGAGACAACGTTGCCGCGTAAGAAAGCTGAAAACCAACGGTAAATAGAAGAAGGGGGTTGATAAACCAGGATAACCAGCGCTGATGCGGCAAGAGCGGTCGGGAGATCATTACTGCGTCCTAAGTTGAACAGCCCCCATAGCCATAAGGATCATCACAAAAGCTCTCAGCGTGGCCGGCTGACAACCACAGATATAAACATAGGCAAAAAGAAACAGCGCTGAAAAAAGAAAGGCCTGCCACCCTTTGAGCCCGACCTTTTTTGCGGCTGAAATTATAAAAACCGCTATCAAACCCACATGCAAGCCTGATACGGCCAATAAATGCGAGATACCCGAAGCCCTGAATATCCGTTCAACATCCGGATCCAGCGACCTTCTCTCCCCGAAAAGCATCCCCACCAGCAGGCTGCCCTCCTTTTGCGGCAGGTAAGCCCCCAGTACGCCCGTCATTTTATCCTTCACCTCAAGCGCTGTTCGACGAAAACGTGATAGTTCGGGAGAAAAGCCCAGAGAAGATAATTCCGAAGCCTTTCCATAAAAAGTTGCCGCCACCCCCTGAGTTTCCAGGTATGCCCGGTAATCAAAACCTCCCGGATTACGCCTTTCCTTCGGTTCGTAGAGAAGACCCTGCAGAGACACTTGTTCACCGTAGGACAGGTTTAAAAGAGCTTCGTTTTTATCCGGATCCCGGCTTTGTCCATCATCAATATATCCGCCTTTAGACGAGGAACTGCTTCTCCTGTTACCCCCTGGGGAAACTCCCTCATCATTGCCCCGGATGGTTTCCTCCAGACGGAGAGTAACCTTCACCTTGCCGTTTACCGCATGTTCCTCACCCCGACAGACTATCGTTTCAGAACGAAGGGTAAAAACCACCTCGTCTTCCTGCCAGAGGGGTTCGTCTTCCACCATTCCGAGCAAAGTACAGCTTTCACCGCAATAATTGCGTATATTCCCCCCGACCTGTTGCAGGGATAAATTATAAGCCATGCTGCCGACCGCAAGAAAAATAATAAAAAATGGGAAAAAAGTCTGCAGACCGTCCCTCTTTGAAAGCAGATTATACAAAACCCAGACCAGGGCGGCAAGGGCCAGGTAAAAGGATACCGGGAGAGAAATACAATAACGTCCCAGGATTATCCCCAGGACGTAAAAAACGGTATTAAAAACCAGGAAACGGGCCATCAACCTGCTCCTTTCAGGAAACTGCCAGTATGCCTATTTATTATATTATTTATCGATCTGCTCCGAAAATACTATTTCTATAAACAAAAGCAACCAATTATATATCGGCATTCTGTTCATCTTTATTAATGGTTTCGAAACCTGGTTGTTGTCCATTTTTGCTTTCAGCTATCAATTATCAAATTTAGGGGTACCAGCACCCGTTCGAAGAGGATTAAGTAACTTTTTTTTGACTTAGCAATTCTGAAACGTAGACCATTATTTTTGTAACAAGGTAAAACAGCGCTAATACCGCTAGTACTCCGCTCAATCCGTATACCGAAACCTGAAAACCTTTAGAAATCATTTCAATATCCATAAAGACAAGTCCTTCCTTATTCTATTATAAAAATGCTGGTACAAGCGCAAGCAGGAGCCCTCCGGCAACTATAGAACCGAGCTGCCCGGCGACATTGGCGCTGATGGACTGCATAAGGATAAAGTTTGTATGATCCTCTTTCTTGGCCATTTGCTGAATGACCCTGGCAGACATGGGGAAAGCAGATATGCCTGCCGCGCCTACCATCGGGTTTACTTTATTTTTAAGGAAAATGTTCAGCACCTTGGCAAAGACGACGCCGCCGGCAGTGTCAAAGATGAAGGCTATCAACCCCATCCCCATAATAATCATAGTATCTGTGTTAAGGAATTGTTCGGCGGTCATGGTAGATCCGATGGTTATCCCAAGAAGAATGGTAACGAGGTTGGCCAGTTCATTCTGGGAGGCCTGGGATAGCCTCTCCAGAACCCCGCATTCCCTAATGAGGTTGCCGAACATTAAAAGACCTATCAGGGCAACGCTTATGGGTGCAATTATTCCCGCTATGATTGTTATGACTATAGGAAACAATATTTTTATGATCTTGGAGACTTCTATCTGTTTGTAATCCATACGGATCATTCTTTCCCGGCGCGAGGTCAAAAGTCTGATCACCGGCGGCTGTATGATGGGTACAAGGGACATATAGGAATAGGCTGCGACTGATATGGGCGCTAAAAGCCGATCGGCAAATAGTGTCGCTACATAGATGGATGTTGGGCCGTCAGCAGCTCCGATAATGCCTATGGATGCTGCTTCTTTTAGATCATAGCCTAGGAATACAGCCATCATCATGGTGAAAAAGATTCCAAACTGAGCCGCCGCGCCAAAGAGGAGCATAAAAGGGTTCTGCAAAAGCGGCGTAAAGTCAATCATCGCTCCAATAGCGATGAAGATCAACGCAGGAAACAGCTCTGTGGCTATCCCGGCATTGTAAAGGATGGTGAGGACACCGTGTTCCCCCAGGGCCCCGGAAAAAGGTATGTTAGCCAGAATAGCCCCAAAACCTATAGGAAGGAGCAGGGTGGGTTCATATTTTTTGGCGACGGCAAGGTAGATGAGGCTCCCCCCAATTAAGAACATGATAAAATGACCAAGCTCAAAGTGCAGTATCCCGGTAAAAAGTTCCTGCATTGATAACCCCTCCGACAGTATTAATAGTTTAAGTTTACTATTAGAATTAAATAAAGCTTAAACCTGTCAATCAAATCTATCATGCAGCATTTAATAATTTCCTCTGGCGCTGGTTAAGATCAAATTAACGTAGGCATCAATTTTGCCTATTTTTTCCCTCTCGGCAACACCACCCATAATCAGGTTGGCGGGATCCACTGTCCTTAATGCGTTTAGCTCCGCGCCGGTAGGGGGAGGCGCAGTTTTCAGATTTTCCCCTATCTTGAGTTCCCACGCTACTGCATTTTTCACCTCCTCTAGCGTTACTCCGGGATAAAGTGTATCCAGATACATCTCTCTTGTTGCTGCATCAAAGTAGAAAAGAGCCTTATCGGTAACAACTGCCGAAGGACCATATCCAAGCAAGCCGGCTCTCTCCCTTGCCCCCGGGGTTCCATCTAAAAAGCCTGGTGTAGTTAAATAGTCCACCTTTTCAACGAAACGATGTCTTTCCAGCTTCATCATTACAACTACTCGCCCCACCGAGGAGCCAATATCGTTTCCTCCACCGCTTCCAGGCAAGCGTACTTTTGGTTTGTAGTAATCGCCTTTATCAAATATTGCAGTGGTATTCAAATTTCCATAGCGGTCAATCTGTGCAGCTCCCAAAACCCCCACATCGTAAAAACCACACTGCAAATCTCCAAATACACGCCACTCAGAACTAAGGCTTAAGGCATAATCAGCAGCTGAGGAATCCCCCACGTTAAAATCCACCCTCATTTTTTCCGGCCCAATGGAGCCGGACTCATAAACAAGGCTTAAATGAGGTGCATGAAAACGCTTGGCTAAAATTCCAGCGACCAAGGGAATCCCGATACCAACAAATACGTTTTCCCAGTCCTTAAATTCTTTACAGGTCATAATGGCCATCATCTCTGCAGGAGTATAGTTACGACCATTCATGGGCAGATCACTCTCCTAAAAAATGTTATATAACTTCTTTCAATTCTCTAAGCATGAATACGGTTAAACTGACGTTCCAGGTATGTCAATTTTTGCAACCGGCTCCAGCCAACCTTATTACAATATGCATTATGATCTTCGCATCCGAATACATAAGTATCCAACCATTTTAAAAATCCTTCACGAGTACTGCTGGTCTTGTGATACTCCCCACAGAAGAGTACATCGTAAGCATAGTAACCATAACAAGACTGAGGATGACAACCATAGGGCACTTGTACCACCGCATCCACACAATAAAAGGGAATAATGGTTAAATTACCGTTTCTTCTGATCTCTTCCGGGGATACTATTTCTTCACAAGTAATGATCGTATGCTTGGCTGCCCGGACCTTATTTTCATCATTGCCGGTGAAACCCCAAACCTGAGCATTGCCCATTACGTCGGCACGCTGGACATGAATAAAAGCTACATCCGGCCTGACTGCGGGCACAAGAGCCAAAGGTTTTCCTTCATACGGATCATTTATTACTTTAATTCTTTTATTATATTTGAGTATATCCGACCCCAGCATAGAGCGGGTGGCCATAAAAGGAATATTTAATGCTCCGGCCAGGTAGCGCATACTGATAGCCGCATTGGACCAGTCCTCTACCTCAATAGGTTGAGGAACACCTTGCTCTACTGCTCTGCGAATATTGGGGGCAAGCCCAATCGCGCCGTAACCTAAATAAGCACCTTCCCACCTTTTTATACAACCGGCCCCCACCAGCAAATCCATGATATCTGTTTTGCTATCATCTATGACCGTCAAATCCTTAATTCCCTGTCTTATAATTTCATGCGCTACCGCCACACAATCACGACCGATAAAACCACCAAAACAAATTGTAGACCCATCAGCAATATACTTGCTGACTGCATCTTTTAACGACATTTCTTTATTAGCATTATTAGCACCAACCTTACTGCTAGCTGACATCCATTCTAACCTCCTGAATTGCTAATGATTACGGCTTCAATTTATTTTTCAGTGTAACGCGGAATAATACCGCTATCCATCAGTATCTTTGTCTCTTCCCTGGCTCTCTTTATCTTCTCTTCCGCCATTTTGTATACTTCGCTATAGGTTAACTGCAGGCGCGCAACCCCTTCTTCAATAGCCTGCATGGCTGTTGCCGCTGCAATCCTGGGGAAAACCTCGAAATCATCCATTGACGGCAGGATCGCTTCAGGATTTAATCCTTTTTCAGCGGCGCAAGCAGCCAGTTCTTTTGCAGCGGCAATACACATGGTATCGGTTATCGTGCCGGCTTGAACATCTAGAACACCGCGGAAAATACCCGGGAAACCAAGCGAATTGTTGACCTGGTTGGGGAAATCCGAACGTCCTGTAGAGACAATGGCGGCACCGGCTTCTTTTGCTTCCCAGGGCCATATTTCCGGGACTGGGTTTGCACAGGCAAACACAATAGCATCCTTCGCCATCAGACTGACCCATTCCTTCTTAACGGTTCCCGGCCCCGGCCTGGATAGGGCAATAGCCACATCTGCTTTTTCCATGGCTTGTGGAATTCCCCCGCTGCGCTGGCCGGCATTTGTCATTCTAATTATCTTTAGTTTCTCAATTTGCTTTTCCCCAATATCATCTCTACCTTGATGCAGGATTCCCTTACTATCACAGGCAATAATATTTTCGGCTGCAGCACCCGCGGCAAGTAAGAGCCTAATTGTAGCCACGTTGGCCGCTCCTACACCAATTACAGCGATAGTTGCCTTTGCCAGGTCCTTGCCAACTATTTTCAGAGCATTATACAGTCCGGCAAGAGTAACGCAGGCAGTACCTTGCTGGTCATCATGCCATACAGGAATATGACATTCCTGGCGCAAACGTTCCAGGACATAAAAGCACTTGGGGCTTGCTATATCTTCCAAGTTAATCCCACCAAAAGTTGGCTGCAGAAGCTTTACGGTATTAATTAGCTCATCCGGGTCCCGCGTATCAAGGCAAAGCGGAAAAGCGTCAACTCCTCCGAGATACTTATAAAGAAGAGCCTTTCCTTCCATAACCGGCAGCGCAGCTTCCGGGCCGATATCCCCCAGGCCCAATACTCTCGTCCCATCCGATACCACCGCTACAAAATTTGCCTTGTTTGTATGCCTGTAAACCTCTTCTTTATTGGCGTGGATCGCCTGGCATGTAGCAGCCACACCGGGGGTATACCAGATCGCAAAATCGTTGTAATCGCGAACCGGTGATTTCAATGATACCTCTATTTTACCGCGATAAAAAGGATGCAGCTTCATTGCATCCTCAGCAGGCTTGTTTGCTTTAGACAAAAGCTCATCGTTCTTCAAAAGGATCACCCTCTTTTCTACTTTGAGTTAATAAAGGTTAATATTTTGTTTTATAAACCGAAGATCTGCCGGATTTATTCTCCGGCAAATCTTCTGCGGCCGGATGCGTAAAGGTCGTTGCCGTAGGAATCATTGATTACTATAACCGGAAAATCTTCAACTACAAACCGGTGTATTGCTTCCGGCCCAAGTTCGTGATAAGCAACAACCTCTGCTTCTTTAATTCTCTTTGCCAGAAGGGCACCGGCGCCTCCCGTAGCGGCCATGTAAAGCGCCCGGTGTTCTTGCAGGGCTTTTCGTACGGCATCACTGCGAAGGCCTTTTCCGATCAAGCCCTTAACACCTTGCTTGAGCAGTAAAGGAGTGTAAAGATCCATCCTGCCGCTGGTCGTTGGGCCTGCAGATCCTGTAACCCGTCCGGGGCGGGCAGGACTTGGCCCCACATAATATATTATTTGCCCCTTTAAGTCTACCGGCAATTCTTCTCCCTGCTCCAGCAGCTGTACCAGCCTTTTATGAGCGGTATCCCTGGCCGTATAGACTACTCCGGATATTAGAACGCTATCCCCGGCTTTCAATTCTGTTACTACCTCATCGGTTAAAGGGACTTGTATTCTCTTTGCTTCCAACTAAAATGCCTCCATATTTTTTATTAGCCTTAAATAACCCGTTCAACATGACGGCAGGCATGGCAGTTTATGTTAACCGCGGCCGGCATAGTAGCGATATGGCACGGGAATACTTCAATGTGAACAGCCAAAGCCGTAATCCTGCCGCCGAAGCCCTGCGGCCCAATACCGGTCCGGTTGATTCTTTTCAGCATTTCTTTTTCAAGACCGGCATAATAAGGGTTGGCGTTAGCTTGTCCGAGGGGGCGTAAAAGCGCTTTTTTAGCCAGAAGGGCTACTTTTTCAAAGGTGCCGCCAAAACCTACCCCTACCACCAACGGCGGGCAGGGATTAGCCCCGGCCAGACTCACGGTATCCACAACGAAATCAACCATTCCGCCGACTCCCTGAGAAGGAGTAAGCATTTTCACAGCGCTCATATTTTCACTTCCGCCACCCTTGGGACAAAAAACAAGTTTTATTTTATCCCCAGGCACAATATCGGTATGGATTACTGCCGGGGTATTATCGTTCGTATTAACTCTCTCCAGGGGATCTTCTACGATCGATTTCCGCAGGTACCCCTCTGTATAACCACGCCTGACACCCTCCTGTATAGACTCGTTAAAATCTCCGCCTGTCAGGTGAACATCTTGCCCCAGCTCAACGAAAATTACGGCAAAACCCGTATCCTGGCAGATAGGTATCTCTTCTTCGGCGGCAATGCGGGCATTTTCCAGCAGTTGCTTAAAAACCTCTTTTCCCGCCGGCGACTCTTCTTCTTGCAGGCCTCTTTCCAAAGCAGCAATTACATCCTGCCCCAGGAAATAATTGGCCTCTTTGCACATATCCGCAACTGCCTCGGTTAGCAGCTGCACATTAATATCACGCATAACTTTTACCTACTCTTTTCTACTAAATTCATCCCTTGAAAATAACTTGAGGCTCACTGTCTTATTGATATTTTAATATTTTTACACGTACTCCCCCTTACCGTTTACATTAAAGATAATTATATCATCTTCTATCAATTTATATTGCTTTCCTGAGGCCTGCGGATAATTGTTCCTTTATTAAATAGAAATATAAAAATTCAATTATCCTCTCTTCTTGAATACCTCAAAATAGCAACATAAATAAAATAGGCACACAAATCTTTATGGATAATACTCTAAACATGTGTAGTATAGTAACATTTAATGAATTTTTTCCATAGTCTATAGCTAAGGCAATCATTACAGTAAAACCAGCAGGTGCACAAGCCATCAAACAGGTGGCAAAATCCCACTTGGTTATTTTATGGACAATTAAGGCAATAACAAATGATGATATGCCAATTATTAAAGTTAACAATAAAAGTGTTATTAACAGTTCCCCAGATGCTAGTACTTCAAAGGTTTTCATCGAAATATTTTTTGATACTTCTAACCCCAGTCCTATTTGTATAACCCCTATTAACCCCTTAGGTGGGGTTATTACCTCCAGGCCTATAAATGAAGCAAGTGCAACAAAGAAAGTTGCGCCTACCATTATTCCAGCAGGCACTCCAATATAATAAAACAAACTTCCGCCAACCAAAGCAATGGTTAATGACAAAAATATAAGTTTGCATGTTTTTAAAATACCTTTATTAAAGTAGGGCGAAAACGATTGGATTGGATGCTCCGCTTTTCTGAATATACTTAACAATTTTTCATATACTTTTTTTACGTTAATGGTAAACAGAGTTTTTAAGCATATTGAAGTTTCTCTATTGTTTTTCGTACTAATTTTTTCCTTACTGCCCTCTTTTGCAACCATAAAATGTATTATTAACGGTAATCCAATAAAGGTGCTAATCATACGCAACGTTTGGGCAATAACAACTACAGAGACATTAGCATTAGTAGCCAGTGCCAAAACCGTCATTTCTGGGAGGCCACCTACACTGGAAGATAGTATCGCGGTTTTTAAATCCAGAAATGTTATTTTTTGCAGAATACTACCCAGCAGGAATAAATTTGTTAACGCCCACGTAATTACGATTAAAATTGGAATCAACATTTCTTTGAATTTTTTAGTTGCTTCTCTTGTCAAACCACTGCCTATATGCAATCCAAACATCAATTGGACCAAGGGATAAATAAATTCAGGGGGTAACGGCACTTCAATATTTGCTGCCCTTAAACCTCCTACCAAAAATATTGTGCCTAAAAGTGCTGGAACAGGAAATTTAATCAATTTAAATAAACCCCAACCTAAAAAACCTAATAGAAACAATATTAATGTATCTGTCAACAGGTCCATTTATTAGCCTCTACTTTCATGATTAGATATCAGGTTGAGGATTTCTTTTATTCTTTAGATGATAGCAGTGCTGTAATCTCGCTAATCTCTTCTACTTCTTCTAAATTAAATACCATTTCTATAATATGTTTTAGATTACTCTCAGGAATCCTTTTTGCCGAATGCTTGGCACAATCTAAAAATTTGTTGATTATATCATCCTTAGTCACAGGATTTTTGGGGTGTCCATATGGAAAGGAAATTTGCTTTGAATAAGAGCCATCCTTTGTATTTATAGTCAGAGAGCCTGTATTTGCTTCTTTAATCGTTAAGGATGGATTAAGTTCAAAGCTAACCTTCTTAGCAACTTCAAGTACCTCTTTATTCATGATAGCTTCAGTAGTAAAATGCTCTAGCTCAACTCTCTTATAAAATAGTGCGGTGGCAATAACAAATGGAATGCTAAACTTAGCACCTATAGATGTTTCAGGTTTTTGTTTTATTTCTAAAGGATCACATAGCTGTACATTTGTAGAACTGACGTAAGCCTTTATTTCTATTACGTCATCACAAGTTATATTGTGTGTATTTACAAGACTGAGGACCGCATCAATATAAGCATGGGTTCCTCTACAACCAGGCCATGGTTTAAAACTTACATTCTCGCACTCATAAACTTTTCCCAAATCATTCGTTAAAACTAGAGGATCGTAGTTTCCTCTAGCATACAAATTAAACAGACCCCCTTCTCCCTCAAACGGCTTATCAAATCCTCTAATACCTTCTCTTGCCATTAATGTTGACAATACTCCTGCTTTTGCAGAAATAGCATCTCGCATCGATCTTACTATAGAATTAGCGCTAAGGGCTAATTCCCTGCTGCAGCTTGCCTGGCAGAGAGTCAAAGAAAAAGCATCTATGATTTGTTCTACGGACAAATTCATTATTTTACAAGCTGCAGCAGTAGCTCCAAAAACTGCTAAGATCTGCGGATGAAACCAGCCATACATACAAATATCCTCATTCATAGCAAGACCCAAGCGACAAGCAAGGTCACTACCTACAATTATAGAAGTAATAAAATCCCTCCCGCTAATGTTTCCAATAGATTCTGCAACTGAAAGCGCTGCCGGTATAGTTGCAGCATTTGGGTGAAGCAGCGCTCCATCGTGAATGTCTTCAAAATCTATAGCATGGGCCATTGATCCATTGGCAAAAGCAGCCATAATCATAGGAACTTTTAAATTAAACCCTAGAACTGTGCTTTCTTCTTTACCGCCGCCTTCGCTGGCCAATTTTACAATTTCCTTGCAGCCTTCACCAAGAGAACTGGCGGCAATCATTACTCCAAATGCATCTATGAGACTTTTCTTCGCAACTTCAACGGCACTTGTAGGTATATCATCACCGGTTATTTGAGGTTCAGTTGAAATTAAAATATCAATATTTAATGCTTCTTCTATAGCCTTAACTACGCCTTTGTTTTGCGCAACCCCGCCATGTCAATACTAAAGGTAATCGTAATCCAACCCTTTGGACCAGTCCCACCAATCTCCTTGCTATTGATCTGTTAATTTGCAGCTGCAATATCAGAAACCTCAACTCCTTGTGAGACAAGGGATATTACTTCCGATTCAGCAAAAACTGTGCACATGCTGCTAACTTCTACTTTTTTTCTTTGACTGCCGGGAAAGTATTGCCATTTCATCAATGCCAAGCTCAAGTGAACGGGCAATCACTTCCAGAAACCTCCCGGTTCCTGCTGCACACCTTATCGTTCATTACAAAGGATAAAACACTTCCGTTGCCGTCTACGCTGATAACTTTACTATCTTGACCACCGATATCAATTATTGTCTTTGCTTGTGGAAATATTGCATTAACACCTTTGGCATGACATGTTATTTCAGTAATCTGTTCATCTGCCAAATCAACAATCTCTCTGCCATAACCTGTTGCAACACAGTATTTAATGTCATCAATTCCATTTAAGTTTTTTTCAAAACATATATTAATTACCTTATCAACGGCTTTTTTGATGATGGGGCCTGTTGGAATAATAGAAGATACTCTGATCTTCTTTTCAATATCAAGCAATACCATTTTAGTTGTAGTTGACCCCACATCTATTCCAGCAAAATAAACATTATTATTTTTGTTCATTTTTTCCCCCTTCTAAACTCCACTGTCCATAGATCATTTTTTGATAGTTTCCAGAAGGGCTTTTATTCTTGTCTCAACTTGAGCATCATGAAAATAATTTGGATCTGTATGATCTACTTCAAGAACCAGTACTGGAAGCTTATATTTTTCTTCAACTTCTCTGGCCATGTCATATGTCGTTAAGGCCCACGGACGGCAGGTGCGCGGCGAATGAATAATAACGGCATCAATGGAATATTCCTCTATATGTCTGCGGAATTCATGATCCATTTTCCAATCAAACCTGCGTGTATAGCTGCGGCAGCAATGTTCAGCTGCAATTGTGCGCAACGGATCACTAACATCAAATCCATCAGGCAAGATATTATCAATGGCATGATCGCCGTAGGTACCTAGCCCATATACTCCGGATATTAATACTGCATCATATTTTGCAAGCATTCGGGATAATGTTCCTAACTTATGCCAGGGGAAATTCCCTCGCCACATTATCCGATATTTTTCCTGTTCTAATACTCCAATTCCATCTTTTGCCCTTTGTGCTACTTCATTATGGAAATCTTTATAAAATGCAAGTGAAGCTTCATCACGAACAGTATTTTTGGGACCCATGGCTATCAATGCATCAAGAAAACTTACCGGAGTAGGTACATTCTTACATAGTTCCCTCGCAGCTCTCCATTCTACTGCTATTTGTTTCATTAGAAATACTATTTCATTTAACCTGGCCCAATTAAAAGGTTGTCCGGTATTCTTTTCTAAAAATCTGACAAAATCGTATAGCTGGCTTTTTACGTATTCAACGTTTCGGTCCCAGTTATTTTCATCATAGATATAGGCAGCATCTACAACAAACTTGGGAACCTTAAATATATCGCTTAACATATCGCACCACTGTATCATCGTCGGGCAGGTATTAAGTGCAAAGATCATATCCGGTTTAGGCAACCTGTACCTCTCGGGTATTTTGTCCTCTTCACCGCGAGCCATCATTAATGCAAACCCTATATTGATTTTGGCATAGGAACAAACATTCTCAGATAAACCTTCTGCTTCAGCTACTTCAATAAACATAGCCTGTTCTTGCCTGGTAGAAATTCTGGCGGCGTGATTTTCAGTTTGAAACCGCCTTACATTAGCAGCACTAAACATTTCATAAGGGCATGCTCCTACACACCAACAAAGCGGTCCTTTTTTATCATCAAACATATCCTTATAAAAATTATCCATTATACCTGAAATGTTCGCAGTACATTTAACTCGGTTTACTTTTTTCTTTTCATTACTCATCCGCTTTACCCCCTTATACTTTCAATAAAACTCTGCAGCCTCGTTTTAATTTGCGCAGGAGAAACTCCTTCATGTTCTGTTTCAATTAAGTATTCAGGTATGTTAAATTCTTTTATCTTTCTCCTATAAGTCAGATATGAATAATAATGAGCCTCACAAAATTTTACAATTACACTAATAATCCCTTTCGCCTTGGCTCTTTCAGTCATATTAACAAGGTAATCACCCAGGTTGCTATCGGGGTCATGCCGTGTTGGGCAGGGAGGGACCATATTTACATAAGCCAAAGCAAGCGCAGTTAACGGGGATAAACTTTCATCTACTTCTGTGGCAAAATATCTGGACCCTACATACAAATCATCGTCAACAACAACGCCACCAACTTCTTCTAAAATATCCAGCACATATTCATCGCATGTTTCACATAAACTGCCGGAAACAATTACCGGAATTTTATTATTAGCCTCAACCGTTTTATTCTCCATAGCTTCAAGTAATGGCTCCAACATGGCATTGTGTTCTTCTTTTGGCATAAGCATACTGGCTTTTACTATATTGGAAACCTGCCTGGCGCTTATAATCCCGGGCTTGTCCCGCCTAAGCTGATATAATCTCTTTAGAAGCCTGCGATGTTTATTATAAGTTTGAATACTCTGCATAAGATCATCTTCCGTAACAGATCTTGCGGCTAATTTTTCCGCCTTTTCGATTAGAAAAGATAGTTCCTGCAGGGTATAGGTCCATGATTCGGCTTTCTTGATTGTTACCGGTAAAAAGATCGGTTGAATATCCTTTATGCCAGTAGCATTACGTTTTATTATTTCAGTTGTCATGCGTATCGTATGACAACAATCGTGTGATATAATACAATCTATAAAATCCAAATCGCCTGCTAAAGCCTGGTCTGTAACGCTACGAATATATCCACACATATAACTTTGAACATGAGCTTGTGCCTTAAGAATTGGGCTTTCTTTTTCAAGAACAACTACAGGAAGCAAGCCGGCAGCATGAAAAATCTCTTCCGAAACATACAGCCCCATGCATCCAACTACTTTTTTTCCCGTTTTTTCCTTCCAATATTGAGCTGTTTTAAGGGGTTCTGCTGCAATTTGCTGGAATTTATTTAATAATTGCTCCATCTTTCTCCTCCTTAACATTAAACATTAAGTACTATTCTAAAGGTTTACACCTTGGGTTCACACCTTTGAAATTCACTCCTGCTCGCTCTTCCAGTAAACTATACCTTCATTCTTGAGCTGCTCGATTTCCGGTAAGGGTATATTAAGCATATCCCTTAATACTTCCCTTGTTTGCTCACCCACATCTGGTGGAGGAACAGGTTCCTTTTCCGTCATCAGGGATAACTTGATTGGGTTTCCAACTACCCTCCTTCTACCTGAATAATCACTTTCATATTCTCTAATCATTTTACGTGCTTTAACGTGAGGACAATTGAATAAATCAATTTCATCATGTACAGGTGCCGCCGGCACTTCAAATTTATAAAATATTTCCAGCGCTTCCTCTCTTGTTTTATCCTTTAACCATTCTTCTACTATTTTTCTCAATCGTGGGTAGTTTTTAGCCCTGTCTTGAGTTGATTTCAGGGTAACGTCCTCTAATAAATCTTCTCGGCCAACAGCTTTACAAAATCTCGGCCAAACTGGAGGCTGCCCTCCGGAAATTGCTATGTACCCATCCTTAGCTTTATATGGCCCATAAGGAGCTGACCCTATATTAGTCATTTTGTTAGTTTTTACTCCAAGGACATCGTAAATATTTACTCGCCTTTCGTTAAGATGCAATGCACAATCGTACATCGCAATATCAACATGCTGTCCTTTCCCCGTCAATTGTCTGTAATAAAGGGCAGATACTATCCCTAATACGGCCATTACCCCGCCATAGTGATCACCGGCCGGCAGCCCTACCCAGGTCGGCTCATCAGTATTGCTGACAGTGTACATTAACCCGCTATAAGCTTGCGCCAATAAATCAAATGCCGGGCGATCGACGTATGGGCTCTGATAAATATCTGAATGGCCAAAACCTGTAACAGTAGCATAGATAATATCAGGTTTAACTTGCTTTAATTGCTCATAACCCAAACCAAGTTTTGTCATAACGCCCGGCCGGAAGTTTTCAACAACGACATCAGCTTGCTCCGCTAATTTTAAAAAGAGCTCTTTGCCTTTTGGATGCTTCAGATCGATGGCAACACTTTTTTTGTTATGGTTAAAACGGAAATAAAAACTGGAAAGTTTTTCTCCGCGCTTATTCTCAAATACCGGCCCCATGGCGCGACCGCCCTCACCACTGCCGGGTTTTTCTACCCTTATAACGTTTGCCCCCAGGTCCGCCAACATACATGTACATATTGGAGCCGTTTCAAAGTGTTCTGCCGCTAAAATTGTGACATTTTCAAAAGGTAAATTGTTTGTTTTGTTATTCATTTTCCCTCTCCTCTAAAACCTTAAAAAATTATCATGTAATTACTTATTTTATATTTTGATTAATTATATCTTAAAAATAAATAAAGTTTGTGTCAAATATCATAAGGTTTATAAGTGTAATATGCAAAGAATATTAAATGGAACTATGAGTATTATTATAGAACCATATATATTTTTATAAAACTTAAAACGTATAATGACTTATTACAGAGGAGCTGGGCTTTGTTGGCCAGCTTTCCTTTTAATAAGTTTACTGCTAATTCTATTGCTACAGTCTCCGTTAAAATTAGGCTTGCGTTTTTCAAGCAAAGCATTAATCCCTTCCACGCGGACTTTACTGGAATACATTATTTATTGTTCATAATCGTACCAGCCGGCACCTGTCTTTCTGCCCAATCTGCCCGACCTGATAAGGGCCTTCAGGGCCTGGGGCGGATTCCAGCGCATATCCTTAAACTCTTCGTAGAAATACTCCGCTACGAAATATCCTATATCAAGCCCACCAAAATCCTGCAGCTCAAAGGCCCCCATGGGGTGATTGAGCCCCAGTTTTACAGCTTTATCAATATCCTCTATAGTAGCCACGCCTTCTTCCAGGAGACGTATCGCTTCGATGTACTGGGCCATCATAAGCCTATTGACTATAAATCCAGGGGAATCTTTTTTCACTTCCACCGGCGTCTTACCCATTTTTTGTGCTACCTGGGTGGCAACCTTAACGGTTTCGTCACTCGTGTAATAACCTCTGATAACCTCCACGAGTTTCATAATCGGTGCCGGATTAAAAAATGCATTCCGACAACGCGTTCAGGCCTTTTAGTAGCGTTGCCCAGGACAGTAACAGGCATTGATGAGGTATTCGAAGCCAGGTAGGCCTCGGGCTTGCAAATGCTATCCAGCTGTCCAAAAGCTTTTTTCTTCAGCTCCAAATCCTCTACAATTACCTCAATGGCCAGATCAACATCGCTAAAATCAGAAATATCTGTACTTTTGCTGATACGTCCAAGTATCTGTTGTTTTTGCTCTTCAGTAATTTTGCCTTTTTTTACGCTCTTACCAAGAAAATCATCCATACGTCCAATGCCCTTTTCTACAAATGGCATTTCTAAATCATTCAGTATTACCTGATACCCGGCCTGTGCAGCTAGCTGTGCTATACCGCTTCCCATTGCCCCGGCTCCCATAACACCAACTTTAGCAACTTCCATAAAACAACCTCCTCAAAATTTTTTCATATATCTGTTGCGGTATTGGTACTCGCAAACCTTCATTGTTGCTTGTATTACATCAACAAACAAAGGGGTTACAAACACCATCGCTTCTACCTACACAAAAGGCCTGAAAACTAATCTTTTCTCAGACCTGTTAAAAGTAATAAACAACCTGAAATCCAAATCGCTAATTGAAACTTTCATATAAGAATTGTTTTATATTTTGTTTTCTTATATAATAATAATAAGAAACTAAAACAGTATGTGTCAAATATCCTTAAGTTAACATGTGTAATAGGCGGTGAATATTATTATAGAACTCAGGCATTTAAAATACTTTATTACAGTGGCAGAAGAACTACATTTTGGTAGGGCTGCAGAACGTTTGCATATGACGCAGCCTCCTTTAAGCCAGCAGATCTGCCAGCTTGAACAAAAACTCGGGGTTAAACTGTTAAAACGATCAAAAAGAAAAACAGAGCTAACTTATGCAGGAAAGATTTTTCTCGAAGGTTCGTTAGAAGTGCTGGACTTAGTTAATAAAACAATAGAAAAGACAAGACAGGCTGTTCGAAAAAAAACAGACCAGCTTTCTATTGCCGCTACTGGAATGCTATTAGAAAAGCTGGTTCCTGAAGCTATTCATAATTTTATAGTTCTTTTCCCAAAGGTAAGAATTAATATAATCGAAATGGTTTCAAAAGAGCAGATTAAAGCATTGGATAAAGGGAAAATTGACTTGGGTATTTTACGAACAGTTTTCTTAAAAAATGAATTAAAAGAATACGATTTTGAATATAAAGTACTGTATAAGGAACCTTTTGTAGTAGTTTTGCCGAAAGAACATTATTTGTCTAATATTTCTGAAATTTCAATCGGGGAATTAGCTGATGAAACTTTTATCTTGCCTCCAAATGAATCTGAATCTTGTTGCAAAGATATAACATTGATGCTTTGCTCTCAAGCTGGCTTTAAACCTATACTTAATTATGAAGCAATCCATACAAAAACAATAATAAACCTGGTAGCTGCTAATTTAGGTGTAGCTATTGTTCCAGCTTCAATTTCCTATAACAAAAATACTTATGTAAATTTTTTACCCATAAAAGACACGAATATTCAACTGGAAACAGCTGTAATTTGGTATAAAGGAAGTATATCTGAAGTATTGGAAAATTTCATTAATACCCTATTTAAAACTGCAAACGTGAAAGCTTAATACTTACAAACCCGAATTGACATTTACCACACTTTCCTCGTCTGGAACATGGAACATGTTCCTCACCCAGAAAAATGATCTTTTCGGAACAAAAGGTAAAAACCACCTCATCTTCCTGCCAGAGGGGTTCATCTTCCACTTACCAGGACGGCAAGGGCCAGGCAAAAGGATACCGGGAGAGAAATACAATAACGTCCCAGGATTATTCCCAGGACGTAAAAGACGGTGCTGAAAACCAGGAAACGGGCCATAACCGGCACTCCCCTTAGCAAATACTGCACAGATAAGTATAAAGCTTCCCCTATTCATTTCGATTATGAAATTATGCAAGCCTGGCCCCGTTGCGCTGTTTGGCCTGGAAAACCAGGCTTTCGATAAATTCCTCGCGATTGGTATTATCTTTACCGTCATAATAGATGGAGATCATTGGCAGGTTTATATCCCTGCGCATCGCTCCCATCTGGGCCTCCACTACGGAACCGGGCATGCAGGTGAACGGTGCCACAAAAACAGCCCCGGATACCCCGTTATGTCCGGCGAGGGCACAGGCCCTGCCGATAGTCATCGGAGGCTCGCCACCGTAATGCTCGGAAACATATTTCCTGGCATGGTTCCTGATTTCCTCGGGAGAGGGCTCTTCCAGACCGTCCAGATACTCGCTGACGACCGCTTCCAGCCGTTTTTCATCCCTGAGGGCCAGGCGGTTAACAAAGCTGTAACCCGTCTTCAACAGGAAATTAAGGAGGTTTTTCTTTGTCCTCGAAGGCCGCACGGGCCTCCTGGTAATTAATAAACACCGTGTAGGTAAAAAGCTCAGAGGCCGGTGCCAGTGAAACCTCGCCGCCTTCACGCTCAATTTTCCTGATAATTTCCCGGTTACACCGATCGTCCAGGCGGACATAAAACTCTCCGCCGACAATAATCAGGGGCCTTTTCTCACCGGAACGGGGCACTTTGGAGAACTCCTCCAATGCCTCGCGCAGCAGTTCTTCCAGGGGGCGTAAATGCTTCACGCTTAACAGATGTGTAAGGTTAACCCGCAAGCCTTCCAGTACCCGGCAGAGCTTCCCGGAATATTTTTCGAAGAGGGCATCGCTGGTTCCTTCTTCCAGCTCGTACGGCCTCGTGGCA
This sequence comes from Dethiobacteria bacterium, assembly GCA_050948825.1. Classification (GTDB taxonomy): domain Bacteria; phylum Bacillota; class Dethiobacteria; order DTU022; family UBA8154; genus DUQX01. The sequence continues at coordinate 123,677 of JBMNEO010000003.1, forward strand.
TGCAGCATCTTGTAAAGCGCATCCATGGCTACCATCCCATCGTAAACCCCGAGGATATAACCTATACCGAATCTCTTAACGGCATCCTCCGCCCTGACAGAGCAGATCCTGCACTCACCAAAACCCGCCCTGTTGATGATCAGAGACTGGGTAGGAGCATAAAGGCCGTAGCGGCAGGGGCCGCAGGCCCATCCCTGGAAAAATACTGTTTCATCCAGGTTGAGTGAATTTCCGTTAGTATAAAGGTAATCCAAAAAATCCTGAACGTTCTGTATCAGGGGAAGGCACTCGTCCCCGTTGACAAACCGCCGCGCCAGAACCAGGTCCTTATCCTTGCTACGGGGCAAGATCTCAGCATCCACTCCGTAATTTCTAAACATCGCCTCAAACACCCTGGCGTGGTGGGTGGGTTCAGGGATAAGGATTTTTTTCCAATCCCGATCGGAAATTTTTTGTGTACGTGCGGAATAAAATTGAGACTGAACCGGTTCCTTCTGTGAACGGCAGGTATTTTTAAAAGCTTCCAGCCTGGTGATCATGCCTGCCGGTGCCGTATGTTCGTCCAGTGTAAGCCGCAGATATCCGGTAAGATTCCCAAGATAATGCCGAAGCATGGCATTGGGGCCGCATTTGAAAGGATCCTGGAGAACAACATGTAATAAAGGCAACCCTGTTTTTTCTGTCCTTTCATTTAAAAAATTAACGAAGAAGACAGTTGAGAGCATTTTTTGCAATTGTATAGGATAAATATTATCCATATGTGTGAGCAATTGGGTTAGACGATTGCCCAACCCAATTCTTTCGTTATCCAGCGCAGGATCATTTATTTTTCCCTCATACCATCCCCGCAGATATTCAAGGATAAACTCCTGGGGCACAGCCGGTAAGCCTCTCTGCAGGGCATAATGCAGTGATCCCTTGGAAACAAAATCATCATAAATGGTATAAGATCTGCCCAGGAAAATTGCCGTTACCAGTTCTTTATTTGCTTTAATCTCTTCCATAATTCGCCGGCTTTCCCGCATTATCGCGTGCCGAAAGACCTCCTGCGCCCGGTATCCAGCCTCAAGGGCATTTTCAAAGCTTTTCCGGCGATAATTGTTGCCCAATATTTTCCTGGCAACCGGTTCTAGCTGGGATTTAATCATCTGCCTTCCTTCGCGATAATTTAACTGGGCATAAAGCATTTTCTCATTATCTACCTGCAGTGAGTTGGCAACAGTCCCCCTTACGGTCTGTATAAGAGGGCAGGAAAAGGCGCGAGGCCAGTTTTTCGCCCAGGGAAGAGGCTCCATCGTCACAACCTCAGGGACAAAGATATAATCCAGCTCCATTTCGGCGAGCTCCTGATAATGCCCGATCAGCACTTCCATTGGATAGCACATCTCGGTTTCAAGTTTTCTTTTCCCTTTTTCCAGGATGTCCTCTGAGGTCAGGGAGGAGAGTATAACGCAGGCTCCCAGTTCCCTGAAGAAAGCGGCCCAGAAAGGATAAAGGTCAAAAAACAGCCCACTGCGGGCAATGCCCACCCGTGGCCCCCCTTCTTTCAAAGGCTGACCGGCAAACTGATAAAAAAGATCATTCCTGAGGGCAACGTAATCCGGCAGATCGTTTGCCTTTGATTTTTTCTCCAACCCCGAATAACGGCCGCAGCGGTCACCGTAAATAAAGCTGCTGCCGTCTGAAAATTTGATTACATCCAGTGTACAGTTATGTTCAAATTCGCATACCGCCTTACACTTGCGTTTTTCAACTGTAAAGGTATGTAAATTTTGCAGGCTGCGGAATGAGTACTGCCCCTCCTGTCCCGATTCATGGAACATCTTAGCGATCAAGGCGCTACCCAGTGCCCCGGTAAGCTCCGGATAAGGGGGAACGGTTATGTCACTGTCGCACTCGGCCGCAAAGGCACTGGCCAGGGCATGGTTCTTTGCCGTTGCGCCGGTAAAAATAATTTTCCCCTCAAGGGGCCTGTTTTCCGCTGTTTTGTTGATATAATTGCGGGCAGAGGAGTAGGCCAGGCTGGCCAGCTGGGATGAAAGGGGCAGCCCGCGGGAAGCCGCGGTAGCAAGGCTGGTCTGGGAAAGAAGCGTGCAAGTATCCCCAAGATCTATGGCATAATCCGCTTCAAAAGATCTCCTGGAAAATTCTTCTTTAATCTTCACTCCTAAAAGCCCGGCGAGATTTTCCAAAAAGGTACCGGTACCGGCAGCGCAAACAGGATTCATATTATAATCATAGAGAACACCATTTTTCAACTGCAGGAACTTGGAATCTTCCCCACCGATTTCAATAATGGAAAAGGTCCCCTCTTCACCGCAGAGGTACTTTACCCCTTCGGCCTGACAGGTTATCTCATCCACAGCATACTCCGCGTTCAGGATTTTCTGGGAAAGGAACCTCCCGGACCCTGTAGTACAGGCTTTAATCGGTGTCTCCTTTAACAAATCTCCATATTTCAGCTCAACCTCTTTCATTAATTCCAAAACCTGCAGCGCCGGGCGCCCGGCGGTAGGGAGGTATATCCCTCCGATGAACTTTCCCCTGTTATCCAGAAGTACACACTTGGTTGATACCGAACCGCAATCAACTCCCAGATAAACATTTGTAAGATCAAAGGATTTCTGTTCAGGAGGCAGCTCCATATAATGAACCCGCTTACCGTTGAGGGGTGGCAGTGGATTCTCAGGAACATATTTCCGGCTTAATAGCCCTTCCACGCTGAAATCCTTCATCTTCAGCCTGGCCTGTCCTTTAGCAGCACCCAGAGCATTTATGTATTCATGACCTTCAGGAACAATCACCTCCACAGAACGCTCGGCACAGTACTCCCTGATATACTTCATCACAGCATTGTTGTTGGCAAATCCCCCAACGGCGATTAAAGTCCCCGGACCGTTAATCCTGTTCTGTGCCACTCCGCTGAGCACCATATCCGCCAGTGCTTTGGCCATTCCGGAAGATACGGCCGCCTGCGTGGCGCCCTCATTTATAGCATGGGTCATATCCGATTTGGCAAAAACAGCACAGCGCCCGGAAATTTTCACCGCCGAGTCCGCACCCAAAGCTATTTCGGCCAATTCACGATCGTTATAACCCATTCTGGTAGCCTGCTGGTACCAAAAGGCGCCGCTTCCGGCGGCACACTGGCCGTTGCGGTTAAAAAAATGGACAACCCCACCTGGCCCGAGTTCCAGGTAGTACATATTTTCATGGCCCAGGGATAAAACAGCGTAATTATTCAACTCCGGAAAATGCAGGCCTGCCTGCAAGGCTTCTATCTCCAGCAGAGGCTTGATACCGGCTTCCCTGGCCAGGAGGTAGGCGTTGGTACCCGTTAAGCCGCAGGAAACCAGCTCTTCCTCCCTGCCTTCCAAAAGATAATGCAGGCATTTTCGGGAGGCCTCTACAGGGTTACCTGCTGTTGGCACAGTAATTTTTTTTACCTGTTCTCCTTCTACGAGCACCCCTTTGACAGCAAAGGTGCCCAGATCCAGGCCTAATCCAGGCAATTTATTAATCGTATCTTGAACATTATCTCCAATCACAAGATCACCTCATTATCACTTACAATTAACCGTTCTAGCTTTCTTTATACCTTCAATGGGCAAAAGTGTCAAGCCGGATAATGAGTAATCTAGGTAAAATTCCTAATATAGGAAGGAATTAGCAGAAAAGCGTTGTAAGTTTTAGACTTTTCCCCCTTTATACCGATATTTTTGATATAACAAAAGGAGAGCGCCGGAAATAATAAATATCAGCGAGGCGATCTGGGCCTGTGACAACCCCCATAATGCTGCCGGGCTAACACGGAAAAATTCAACGAAGAAACGGGAGACTCCGTAAAAAATGATAAAATAAAGGAATATATAGCCATGAAAATATTTATACTTTTTCAGGTAACGAAGCATTAAAAAAATTATCAGGGCTCCAATCGAGGCGTAAAGCTGGGTAGGATGTCGCGGGTTGACATCAATAACCGGGAAAACCACACCCCAGGGCAGATCGGTTATATGCCCGTAGCAGCACCCGTTTAAAAAACATCCGATGCGGGTAATAGCGTAACCAAGGATAATGAAGGGTGATAAATAATCCACATACTTTAAAAATAAAATTTTCCTATAGTTACTGTAAAAAACCCCTCCCAGCAAAGCCAGAATCAGACCACCGTGAAAAGTAAGCCCTCCCTCCCTGAAGGCAAAGATTTTCCACCAGGGCTGACCGATGAATAATTCACGATTAAGAAAAACATAAGTCAGACGGGAACCCAGAAGGGAGAGAATAATGCTCATGATAAAGATCTCAAAAAGATAATCTTGATTTATACGCTCGTCTTCCGCTTCTTTCAGCGACCAGATTATCGCTACAGAAAAGGCCAAAAAAAGCATAGCCCCGTAGGAGTAAATGGCAAAACTACCTATTTCAAATAATACCGGGCGCAATAAAAAACCCCCTCAATAGTAAGTTGTTGTGGTGCAGGCTGGTGCGCGCTCCAAGTTCCGCTCAGAAAGTTCATCGGTTCAGCTCCGGCCTCCGACGACCTCCCCGACCAAATTCCCGTCTATGGTTGATCATTGTTCGGCGGCGGCTTTCTGGGCAAGCTGATCGCAGCGATTATTGTACTCGTTATCGCTGTGCCCCTTTACTTTAATCCACTGCACTCTGTGATAGCGGCTGAGTTTTAACAGTTCCCGCCAGAGGTCCTGATTTTCGACCGGCTCCCTGGCAGCTGTTTTCCATCCGTTGTGCTGCCATTTTTCCAACCAGCCCCGTTTGAAGGCATTGATTAAATAAGCGCTGTCGGAGAATAGCTCCACTTCGCAGGGTTCTTTCAGCGCTTTTAGCCCCTCAATTGCTGCCTTAAGCTCCATTTTCTGGTTGGTTGTATGCCTCTCGCCACCGTATATTTCTTTTTCATGCTGTTTATGGAATAATAAAGCCGCCCAACCCCCGGGGCCGGGGTTGCCCTTGCAGGCACCATCGGTATAGATAATAACTTTTTTCATTTTATTAGATCAGTCCTTCTCAGCCAAGGGAGCTCTGAGCTTCCTTGATTTCGCGGGCAATCCTTGCGGCTGCGAGCGTAATATCATCCGCCGCCACAACAGCGGAGATAACTGCAACTCCCGCAGCCCCCGCCTGAATAACCTGCCCCGCATTATGCAAATTAATCCCGCCGATGCCCACCACGGGGATATCAACTATGCGGCAAATTTTCGAGATGGCCTGCAGGCCAACCGGCTCCCCCGCATCAGCCTTGGTTGCCGTAGCAAAAACTGCCCCCGCGCCCAGATAAGAAGCTCCCATAGCCTGCGCCTCACGTGCCTGCCGGGGGTTATCTACCGAAACACCGAGGATCATCCCCGGAGGCATGATGCCGCGCGCCGCGTCAACCGGTAAGTCGTCCTGCCCCAGATGAACGCCGTCTGCACCCACAGCAAGAGCGATATCCAGACGATCATTAATGATCAAGACAGTATCTTTCTCCCTGGTAATCGCCCTCAGTTCACTGGCTAGCAAATAAAGCTCCCTGGAGGAAGCATCCTTCTCGCGCAGCTGTATGCAGGTTGCCCCGCCGTCTATGGCTTTCCTGACCACATCAGCATGAGAGCAGCCGCGTGAAAGCAGGCGATCGGTTATGACATAAAACTTCAGGTAACCGGGCGATCTTGGTATTGCCTTCATAGTCCTCACCCTGACTTTCTTTATCTTATTTCTATTCTGGCCCGGTTTGAAAACTCCTGCGTGCTAAGATGAAAAAGTGTATCCAGGAGTCTCACTTTATATCCTGCCGGACCGGTTACCCCCTTTTCAGCGGCAATTTCACCGGCCACGCCCATGGCAGCCAGTGCAGCAGTAGCAGCCAGAAAATAATCTTTCTCAACGGCGGCAAAGGCAGCCGCCAGGGAAGCGCTCATGCAGCCGCTTCCCACCACCAGAGGCAAATAGCTGTGCCCGTTAAAAACCCTGGCAACCCTTTTACCGTCCGTAATTACATCCACAGGGCCGGTTACGGCAACAACCGCCCGGTAATCAAGCACTGCATGCAATCGCCCGGCACCTTCCAGGGGATCTCCGGCGTCAATGCTCTGTATTCCGCTGATCCTGACCCCCTTTACCCCTGCCAGGGAGCCTATCTCCGCCCCATTTCCTTTAATGATGACCGGCTTGACAATCTTCAGCAGGTCCAGGGCTGCTTTACTGCGGTAGGCAGTCGCCCCTGCACCTACCGGGTCAAGAACAACCGGGATCCCTTTTTCCCCGGCCTTTTTCCCCATTTTTATCATCGCTGCCAGCTGATTCGGCAATAGAGTGCCTGTATTGATCACGGCCGCAGAGGCGGCCTGTACCATTTCTTCTACCTCTTCCAGGGCAAAGGCCATTACAGGCAGGGCACCGATACTCGCTGTAATGTCCGCACAGTCCCCGCAGGTGACGACGTTGGTGATATGGTGAATAAGCGGCCTTTCCCGGCGTACTTTCTCCAAAATCTCCGCGCCTTTAAACATACAAGCATCCCTTTCCGGCAAAATGATCCATCGGCCCGCTGCCATGACCCAGGTTTAAACCATACGGAAGAATAGACTGCAGGTAATCCCGGGCCGCTTTCACGGCCAGGGGAACTGTCTCCCCCAGGGCAAGGTGGGCGGCAATGGCAGCAGCAAAGGTACATCCGGTGCCGTGCGTATCTTTGGTATCGATACGGGGGGCGCGATAGTAGTAATACCTTTCTCCATCGAATAAAATATCCGTCAAAGTGTTTTGCCCTTGTGCATGCCCTCCTTTGAGCAGGACAGTGGAAGCCCCGGCCGCATGAAGAATGCGCGCAGCCTCTCTCAGTTCACCTGGCTTCTTGAGGGAACGGCCGCAGAGCACTTCTGCCTCCGGTATATTGGGGGTAATAATTGAAGCCAGCGGAAAAAGTTCCTTAAGCAGTGCCGTCTGTGCCCCCTCTTCCAGAAGCAGGTCCCCGCTTTTTGCCACCATGACCGGATCCAGCACTATTTTTTTTATACGATACTGTTTCAGTTTCACAGCAACCAGTTTGATAATCTCCGCGCTGCCGAGCATCCCTGTTTTTACCACCGTTACGGGGAAATCGCTCATCACGGCATCTATTTGAGCCTCAATCATTTTTAAATCGAGCATCTGCACTTTTTTTACAGCAGTTGTATTCTGCGCGGTAATGGCTGTTATCGCCGTCAGGCAGTAAACCCCCTGAGCGGCCATTGATTTCATATCTGCCTGGATACCCGCCCCTGCCCCGGAATCGGAGCCAGCAATAGTTAAAACACATTTTCGCATCTTATTTCAACTCTCCATTTATAGTTTAAATTTATATTTTATATTACTGCAAATGTTTTTTGACCATTTTCAGGGCACAATAAGAACCGCACATGGTGCACTCCTCTTTTCCCCCGGGGTTGAGACGTTCATATAAGGTCCTGGCAAGAACGGGGTCGAGGGAAAGCTCCAGCTGACGTTCCCAGTCCAGCTCACGACGCGCCAGGGACATCTCCCTGTCCCATTTTTTAGCTCCGGGAACACCCCTGGCCACATCGGCAGCGTGAGCCGCTATACGGGACACCATTACACCCTGGCAGACTTCTTCCGGGCCGGGGAGGCCGAGGTGTTCGGTGGGCGTAACATAGCAGAGGAAATCAGCACCTGAAGCTGCGGCCATCGTTCCCCCAATGGCTGCCGTAATATGATCATAACCCGGGGCAACGTCGGTAACCAGGGGCCCCAAAACATAAAAGGGCGCACCCCTGCACAGCGATTTGGCTATTTTCATATGCGTTTCAATTTGATCAAACGGGACATGCCCCGGCCCTTCCACCATAACCTGTACATCCGCTTCCCTGGCTCTTTTAACCAGTTCGCCCAGCGTCACCAGCTCCTGGATCTGGGCTCTGTCACCCGCATCCTCAAGGCTTCCCGGCCTCATACCGTCCCCCAGGCTCAAGGTCACATCGTACTTTCCAGCAATCTCCAAAATGCGATCATATTGTTCATAAAGAGGGTTTTCTCTTTCATTTTCCAGCATCCAGGCGGCGATCATCGCACCGCCACGGCTGACGATCCCCATAATTCTCCCCTCCCGACGCAGTGCTTCCAAAGCGGAGAGCGTCAGTCCGCAGTGCAGTGTCAAAAAATCCACTCCCCCGGCTGCGTGCTCCTCGATTACAGAAAAAAGGTCTTCCTCAGTCATTTTCAATACCGCCCCGGAGGAAAGCCGCGCTTTCACCGCTGCTTCGTAAATGGGAACGGTGCCCACCGGAACAGAAGAAAGCTCCAGCACCATTGAACGGATCCCTCTAAGATCGCCGCCGGTGCTTAAATCCATGACCGCATCGGTACCGGCCTCTAACGCCGCTTGCAGTTTAATTCTTTCATTCTCCGCATCGGGGAAAGCCTCTGAGCTGCCGATATTAGCATTTACCTTTGTCCGCAGCTTATTCCCTATCCCGCGGGGGTGCAAATTCTTACGCTTGATATTTGCAGGAATTACAATCGTCCCTGCTGTAAGCCCTTCCATGATTACCTCTATCGGCAGGCTCTCATCGGCGGCAACAGCCTTAACCTGAGGGGTTACCTCTCCCTTTTTTGTTCTGGATACCTGGGTAAAAACCTTATGCATAATCTTCACTCACATCCCATCTGTTTTTAAAAGAATAATAGCATCCCGTTCGCCATTACAGCAGGTAACACCCCTGGCATACCATCTGTAAATATAACCGCACATTGGTTATACCCTGCCGTAATCATTTTTTTTTACCGGAGGTCCTGTTCCAGAGCTTTAAAATAATTAGGCCAATTAAAGAACCTGCCAGACTGCTCAGCCCAAAAGGAACGATAAAAGCATAAGCCAACCCGGGAAAACCGAGCAGCCATTTTGCTAGAGGAAAAGCTGCCAGGGCTCCGATTAATCCTGTCCCGATAACCTCACCTGCAGCCGCAAAATATTCTTTTTTCAGGTAACAATAGCCAAGGCCGGCAAGCAGCGCTCCAAACATACTCCCCGGATAAGCCAGCGGTGTTCCGGTACCCAGCAGATTTCTGATTGTGGACGTAAGAAACGCAGCAACCACAGCGGGCACCGGCCCCAGAATGGCGCCGGCCAGAACATTAATGGCATGTTGAACAGGGTAAACATTGGAAACCCCTACCGGGATGGAAAAGGGAGAAGCAACTGTACCCAGGGCAACCAGCAACCCAATTGCTGTAACTATACGTAAAGAAAAAGTTTTGGATAAGGAACTCTCCATTTTTATTAACTCCTTTCACTAATGGGTTCCCACTGCGCCATGATCCTTCATCCTGTATAAACCCATACATTTAAATTTAATCCTTCTTTCTCGAACAATTTCGCCATAATAGCAGTAAAAAGAATAAGATAATTTAATCCTGAAGAGTTGGTGAACCTTTTCCGAAATAAAGAACGGGCCAACAGGGGCCCGTAATTAATCCAAAACCATTACAATCACCTTCCCTACGCTGGCATTACCCACCTCCTGAGCAGCATCCTTTTAACTGCCTTTCAGAAGGTAAACAGGTTCTAAGGGTTAAGAAACTTCATCGCGTTTCTTTCTCAGCCTCTGCTCGGAAGCACCCCCGGCATATTTAATTATACTAGAATTATACACTAACCGGAGCAAATATTTCAAGACAATCCGGCATTTTTTTCAGGACATGGCTTCGCCCGAAGATATCAGGGCATAGCGCGTTCCCAAAAGGACCGGCATTTTCACAAACTATAACCACGGCCAGCTGTATTGCTGTAATATCATCGCGGGCTCCGGGAACCTCCCCTGTACAGATCACAGTCCGATAATGGACTATTCCTTTATCCTCTTCAATTCTAGACCGACTACATTATAACGATCCATGCACTCCAGGTAGATGGTATCCACATCTCCCCACTCGGCAGGAAAACTGCCGCCCATCTGCAGCATCACAACATAAGGATAGATGTCGTGATAAAATGCCCCGCACATGCCTCCCGTTTTATGCATGCTGAGCTCCAATTGGTCTCCAACTTTGTGCCCGGCACTGCATGAGCCTTTCACCTCTTTAATCGTCCCAATTACAGTGTAACCGATTTTCTTCTCTTCTCCCATATTTAAACCTCCCCTTGTTAGAAATATAACCCGGCCTTGAAGTTGCCGGAAATATTCCGTCTGTAAGGTCCCGTCGGGAAAATTTCCTCCGCATTGCACGCAACTCAACAATTTATCCCAGCCACGGCACTTCTATTATTCCGTTATATTTGCGTTAGCAGCACTTAATTCGGCCAGTTCATCCAAAACAATCTCCAGTTCCTGCAAAGAGCTGCCGTAACCGGACCAATCACCCTCTCTCAAACTCTCCTGAGCTTTCTGGAACAACTGCTGTGCTCTGCGGGCAAGCCCCGGAATATCAGGAGGAAGCATGGTTTCGGGCCCGGCCGTTTCATCCGGTTCTTCTTCATCTATCCCTTCGGGACCGTGCAATTCGCCCGGAGCTTCAGGACCTGACGGATCGTGAGCGCCAAAAATTGCTACCAGCGCCTCTTCCAGGGTGGGCTCCATCACTACCTGCTCACCGAAGCCGACGATAACCCGTGCCAGTTCCGGAAGCTGGCTCTGCTCCGCTTCGAGAAAAACAGGTTCAACATATAAAATAGAATCGTTTACGGGAAGTACCAGCAAATTACCGCGAACAACACGTGAGCCTCTCTGGTCCCAGAGGGCAAGCTGCTGGGAAATAAGGGTATTCTGGTCAATACGCGTTTCGATCTGCATCGGGCCAAAGACCACCCTGTCTTTTGGAAAAAGAAAGACTACAAGCTCTCCATAATTATCACCGTCGGAGCGCCCCGCCATCCAGGCAATCATGTTGTCCCTGGTGGTTGGAGTAAAAGGAAGAATAAGGACAAATTCAGGATTTTCTTCCCCAGGGAGTTCCAGAATTGTATAATATGGCTCTACAGGCTGGACTGTCCCCCTGTACTTTTCATTCGGTATCTGCCAGAGGTCTTCCCTGTTGTAAAATACTACCGGATCCGCCATATGATATGTTGCAAAAACCTGCGCCTGCAAGCTCAGCAGTGTCTCCGGGTAACGCAGGTGCGCTTTGATTTCCTCCGGCATCTCTTCCAGGGATTTAAAAAGCGCGGGGAAAATTTTCGCATAAGTCACTATCAAAGGATCAGATGGATCAACAATATAATAATCCACCGTACCATTGTAGGCATCTACCACTACCTTAACTGAATTGCGCATATAATTTATTCCACCGAAAGGCTCGGAATAAGGAAAATTATTTGTTGTGGTATAAGCATCCAAAATCCAATAAATCCCCCCGCCGGCTATTACCGGGTAAGGGTCGGCATCATACCTTAAAAACGGCGCTATCCGGAAAACCCTCTCTCTGACGGGGCGGTTAAGCATGATCCTGCTCCCATCCGTTATCTCGCTGGAGATAAGAATCCGGTAATCAGAAAATTTAAGTGCATAAAGCAACCTCCTCCCCAGGTTGCTCAGCGGGATACCACCAGTACCCTCATAACTTGTATAGACATTGGTATCGCCCATAGGATAATCGAATTCACGGGTATTACTATTCACAATGACATAATTGCTGCTGAGTTCCCCATAATAAATCTCCGGCCTCGTTAGCTCCACCCCCCTCTCAACAACCGGGGGAATATCCCCGATCGTGAATTTAGGCAAACCCTGGGGGGATACCTCTGCAACGGGGCTCATCGTCAGCCCATAGCCGTGGGTATACTGCAGGCGTGTATTAACCCATGTTCTGGCCTGCTCCGCAAGCTGTGTCTGGTCCATCTCCCGTACCGAAAGCATGACCTGCCTGTACTCTCTGTCCAGGTAATAACGATCTGTATCAACACTTGCAAAGTCATAATAAGGACGTATTCCCTGCAGCTGTTTATAGGTATCCAGCAGCGGGCGGTAATCCCAGAGACGAACGTTCTGCAGTGTGTCTGCATCCTCTTCCAAATCTCCCCAATCAAGCTCCTCTCTGGCAGGATAATCCTCTATCCCCACATTATCCAGTCCATAAGCTTTCAAGGTATAATTAATATTGTGCTCTAGAAAGGGACGCTCGTAAGCAAATTCATTGGGCTCTACCCTGAACTGCTGCACCAGGGAGGGATAAATGCTTCCGACAACAAGGGAAGCACCGATCAGAACAGCAACACTAATAAAGATCAAACGCGACTGGCGCCGATAAATATTATAAATAAGCACTACACAGATACCCAGGGTTAGAAAAAAAAGAATCCACAAAGCGGGAAGATTGGCGTTCAAATCCGTATAACCGGGGCCAAAAGTAGCACCCCGTGGCGAAAGCAGCAACTCGAACATTTTCAGGCGGTAATCCCAGGCTTTTAAAAGAAACGCAAACGTGAGCAAAAGAGAAAGGTGCCCCTGCCCCCGTGAGGGGAAGAAAACAACTTTCCTGCCTACCTGGACCGGCGGATCGGTTAAAAAATAGATAAACCCTGCAACCAGAATCGTCAGTATAACCATGGTTTGCAAATAAGTATAAAGCAGGCGCCAGAAAGGAAGCTGGAAGATATAAAAAGAAGCGTCCAAATTAAATACAGGATCGGTTACCCCAAACCTGGCTCCGCGTAAAAACTGCTGCACCTCCAGCCAGAGGCCTCCCGTATAGGACGAGAGAAGAAAGGAGACGGCAAGGCTGGAAACAAGAAAAAAAAGGGTAATTTTCCGTGGAGTTAACATCCTGCCGAGGGCAGTTCCAATAATACGCTCCCTTAACTCCAGGTTGGGTACATTTAACAGTACACCGCGCATGAACAGGAGATTGATAAAAAGGAAAAGAAAAAAAACCAGCCAGGCCGCAAGGCGTACAACCCATTCAGATAAAAATACGGTTAAAAACACGGAAGCATAATTTAGATGATTAAACCAGAGGTAATCAGTGTAGAGCCCTGCTGACCAGAACAAAAACCCCAGCAGGATAAAAAATAAAACAATAAAAAAAGTTCTAAACCTCATAATAAACCCCGTTCTTTTACAGGATTTGCCTCCTTTCTTATCTTAGAAAAAATAAATCGTCGAGCCATATGCATAATGTATAAACAAATAATAACAAAAACGGCCGGGCACGGCCAAATCTTTTCTGCTGCTATAAAATATTTAGTTTTTTTTGCAAGGATTCCTTCCTGAATTTTAATTTTCTTCAACTTTTAAAGAGCAAAAGTAAACCTGAGCAGTTAAAAGCAGTTAAATTTAATAAACCTTAAATCTTTTAAACCATTAATAAATAGTTATCAGATCACCCAAACTTTCCAGGGTTTTTTCCCCTATGCCGGTTACCTTTAGCAGGTCGTCAACACTCTTAAACGGCCCGTTTTTTTCGCGATAATCAATAATGTTCTGGGCTTTAACGGCACCTATCCCGGGCAGGGTTTCCAGCTGAGATTTGTTGGCGGAATTTATGTTTATTCTGCCTTCTTTTCCCTGCTGCAGTCCTCCCTGGAATATTCCACCTGGAGGCTGGGAAGGATCCCTGTCGCTTTTTCTGGGCACATAGACCGGCTGCCCGTCGTAGAGCGGCTCGGCAAGGTTTATCATTTCAAGATCAGCATCATCGGATTGCCCCCCGGCCTTTTCAACAGCCTCATAAACCCTGGCCCCTTCCTCAAGAATATAAACGCCGGGTTCCCGCACAGCTCCGGTAATGTGGATAATAATCAACTCCTTTTCTTCGGGAACCTCTCCTTCAGGAACCTCAGCATCTTTGTCATTTCCTTTCATTTCACCGTTAAGAAGGATTTCCGGGCTCTCCCCTCCGACAGGTAAAGCAAAACGCAACACAATCCCCAGAACCAAAAGGCAAACCAGCAGCAATACCAGTTTCTGTTCTTTTGGGGTTAGTTTAAACAATTTTACCACCCTTTTGAAAAGAAGTCTGTAAATTCAAGTTCGACAATATTTTTCAAGTTCCTGCTGTTTGTAAAAAAGGCGGCAAAAAAGTACTACAGCTCGTGTCCTACGCGCATCGCTTCATAGACGGCATGTGTGATGCGCCTGGGATTCCAGGCATCGCCGATAACGTAGTACTCTATACCTGTGCCCTCAAGTTTTCCGGCAAGGTTGTCATCCGGGATAGATCCCAGGGCAAGCACAACCGTATCAAAACCGGCTAGAACTTCTTTATTGCCGTCTATCTCAACGTTTACACTCCCATCGTCAATTGATAAAAGCCTGGCTCCCGTAACAACTTTAACCCCGTATTTTTCCAGCCTACCCAACAGGATTGCCCCGACAAGCGGCCCGATACCTTCAGCTATCTGCGGCAACGCTTCGACAATGGTTACCTCTCCGCCCTTTTCCGCCAGGTAATCCGCAGTATCGCACCCGACAAGCCCTCCCCCGATAATGGCAACCTTTTTCCCGGCCTCTGCCCTTCCGGCCAAAACATCCCAGGCGCTTACAACGTTCTTCCGCTCCGCTCCCGGCACGCCTGCTTCCGCCGGCCGTGCGCCTGTCGCTACAACCACTACATCAGGCGCTTCAGCGCGAATAGCCTCCAGGGTTGCCTCCTTGTTCTTCTTTACATTTACATTCAGCTTTTTCAGTTGGCCGATTAAATACTCCCTGAAGAGGGCTATTTCGTCCTTCTGGGGAGGCAGTGCGGCAAGAACGATCTGCCCGCCAAGTTTTTCTGTCTTTTCCCAGAGGGTAACGTTATGCCCCCTCAGCGCCGCTACACGCGTAACTTCCATACCGGAAACCCCGCCCCCTACAACAAGGACCCTGCGGGGGAACGAAGACTTATCGAGAGGAAACTCTTCTTCAAATCCTGTCCTGGCGTTGACTGTACAGCCGATGGGATGATCGAGAAACAGCTCATCTATACAGGCCTGGCAGCAGGCAATGCACCTGCGGATATCTTCCAGCCTTCCCTGCAAAACCTTGGCCGGCGTATCGGGATCGGTAAGGAGCTGTCTCCCAAAGGCTATTAAATCCGCTTCCCCTTTCGCCAGAACGGCTTCGGCAAGCTCCGGATCATTAAAACGTCCGACAGCGATCACCGGTATGGTTACTGCAGACTTAATCCCCCGCGCCAGATCGACGAGGCAGCCCCGGGGCAGATAATAGGGCTGAATAATCCAGGCGGCCGATTCATAGATTCCGGCAGATACGTGCAGCGCGTTTACCCCTTCCTCTTCAAGCCTTTTAGCAGCAGCCTTTGTCTCCTCCAGGGTAAGACCGCCGTCAACTTTTTCGTCCGCGCCCAGCCTGTAGATAATGGGAAAGTCAGGACCTACCGCTTTACGAACTGCTTGCACTATTTCCAGAGGGAACCTCATCCGGTTTTCAAAGGAGCCGCCGTATTCATCTGTACGCCGGTTTGTATGTGGAGAAAGAAACTGGTTGATCAGATAACCGTTTGCACCGTGCAATTCAACTGCATCAAAACCTGCGGCAACGGCCCTTCTTGCTGCCGCGCCAAAAGCAGCAACTATCTCGCGGATTTCTTCCGCAGAAAGTTCCCTGGGAGTTTCCTCTTTAATAGGATCGGGGATCGGCGAAGGCGCCACGATAGGGCTGCCGGTTACCGCTGAAGAAGTCTGCCTCCCCCCGTGGTAGAGCTGCAGGCAGATCTTTGTCCCGAAGCGGTGTACTTCTTCCGTCAGTTTTCTCAATCCCGGAATCAGGCGATCGGAATGAACACCCAGTTGATTTGGAAAACCTTTTCCCGACTGCTTTACGAAAGCAGCTTCGGTAATAATCATCCCCACTCCGCCTGCCGCGCGCTCTGTCATGTAGGCCAGCAGCCTGCCGGTTACCGAACCGTCTATATAAGAGTAATTGGTCACCATCGGTGCCATAACCATCCTGTTTGGCAGCTGCATCCTCCCAATTTGAACCGGGCTTGCCAACTTCTCAAATTTGCTCATATAATAGAACTCCTTTCCCTTTTTTTTGAAGTATGCCCCAAAAAACAAGCGGCATACATTTTCAAACGGGAAAGGCCCGTCGGAAATCCTGCCCTCCACGTAATCCCGCATGGCCTAACCGGCGGCAGCAGACCATTCCTGAAATTGCTCCTCGGTCAAATCCATCCGCAATTGTCGATGACTTATTCAAGAGCCTTTTCATTTTCCTTCTTCAGTTGGGTAATAAAGCTATCTTCCGCTATCTCCAGATGATATAATAAATTATACATCAAAAAATACGCATAAAATTGGAGGAAGGTATTTGTGAGAAAGTGTTATCGTTGTAATATTAAAATGGCAGAAGGATTTGATTTAAAAGTTGAGGGTGGAGCGTATGGAATTAAAATTTCAGATGGTACAGGTGTATTCGCAAAAAGAATTGAAAAGCCTAAAGTGGCGATTTGCCCTAAATGTGGTGAAATATCTCTATATATTGAGAACGTAGATAGGATCAATAAACAGTAATGCTTTTTGCTATTATGAGGATCTGAGAGGATCTGAAGCCGGTGCAAATGCGGAACATCGTTGCCCCCAGGGGGATATAATGCTAAAGGTAGAGGGCTTGACCAAAAAATTTAGAAAGATTGTTGCCCTGGAGGATATCAGCTTTAGCCTTAACTAAAGGCCGCCCTACAATACCCGCAGCATATGTACCTATGACAGGCAGGGTTTGTTTCGGCAAAATGTAGCAGGTAGTAGGGGTGACCTGTGGTCGCCCGCTTAGGAGGGCACCGTTATCTATGAAAATAAGAAAACTTACCGCCATTTTGATCGCAATAGCTATGTTTTTTGTAACAGCCTTACTGCTTATTAGCTTTGCCGTGGCACCCAATTCGCGCATTGAGGTTTTGCTCTACCACGAGCTTGAACCCGGGGGTTCACAGGAATGGCCAATTATTGATCCGGAAGATTTTTACTCCCATATTAACACCCTCTTAGAACACGGCTGGGAACCTATAACACTGGGGGATTTTGCTTTATGGCAGCAGAACAAACTAAAGGTAACCAATAAATCATTTCTACTTACCTTTGACGACGGTGGGGAAAGTATATACCAATATGCTTACCCTTATCTGCTGGAAAAACAAATCCCGGCGACGATCTTCCTGATCGCAAAATACCATGATCCCGATTACGTCTCAACCGAAGAGGTAATCCCGCCCAAACTAACCGTGGACCAAATTCAGGAAATGTCCCAATCGGGAATAATCAGTTTTCAAAGCCATTCCTATGATCTGCACCGGGAAATTAACGGAAAACCAGCTATTTTGGCTTTGCCCCCTGAAAGGGTACTTGCAGATTTTAAGAGGTCCAGGCAGGTAATCAACCGGCTGACTGGGGAAAAGGTCAATAGCATTGCTTATCCCAGCGGTACGGTTGATCAGGAAATAATTAAGCTGGCCAGGGAAGCAGGTTTTGAACTGGGATTTGCCGGAAATATCCAAGGTTCAGCCAGTAAGAAAGAAGCAATGTCTACCAAGCGTTTCCCGCTGGACAACTTATCCCCTGATGTTTTTAGTTATTATTATGAAACTTTTGACCGACAACACCCTAAACCACCGTTTTTGTTACTGCGCAAGTTGTACAGGAAAATAATTGTCAGGGGAATGTAGGGGCGACCTGTGGTCGCCCGAAAGGAAATCAGATGTTTTGCTGCCTGCTTGACAGCTTTTAGCGAACAACAATATTTACGAGTTTTCCGGGTACCGTTATTGTTTTTACGATCTCCTTCTCTTCCAGGTATGGCCGTACTCTTTCGTTGCTGCGGGCGCGTTCCAGGAGCTCATCCTCGGTAGAATCGACCGGAACCAGGATTCTCCCTCTGACCTTGCCATTTACCTGGATAACGACTTCCGCTTCCTCAACGGCCAGAGCACGGGGATCAAAATCCGGCCATTTTTGCTGGTGCACACTCCCTTCATGCCCGCACCTGTGCCAGAGTTCCTCGCTTATATGGGGTGCAAAGGGTGCCAGCAGAATGATTATCGTATCCAGTACCCGACAGAGCAGCGGGGAAAAACTTTCCCTGCGTTCAGGGGTTGCCTCGTTAAAATAACTGTAGGCAGCGTTAACCAGCTCCATGATCGCACTGATGGCGGTGTTAAAGTTAAACCTTTCCTCAATATCGGCGTTAATTTTTTTTATGGCCGCGTGCATCGCCCTCTGCAGCTCCTTCTCCTCCTGCCCCAGGGAAGGCAGCTTATCCGTTGCTTTATCTACTCTATCAAATAGATCCAGGTTTTGTATAAAGAGGCGCCATACACGGCGTAAAAAACGATGGCAGCCTTCAACGCCCCGTTCACTCCAATCCAGATCTTTTTCCGGAGGAGCCGCAAAGAGGATAAAAAGCCTCCCGGTATCGGCGCCATAGCGGTCGATAATCTCATCCGGGGTAACCACATTACCCTTGGACTTGGACATTTTGGCACCGTCTTTGTAAACCATACCCTGTGCCAAAAGGCGCTGAAAAGGTTCCTGGAACTTTACCAAACCCTGGTCATAAAGAAACTTGGTAAAGAAACGAGAATAAAGCAGGTGAAGCACAGCGTGCTCAATACCACCGATATACTGGTCCACAGGCAGCCAGTAATCAACCTTTTCCTTGCTGAAAGGGGCTTTATCCTGTTTCGGATCAGCGTAGCGCATGAAGTACCACGAAGAGCAAAAAAAGGTATCCATTGTATCCGTCTCGCGGCGGGCTTCTCCCCCGCACCGGGGGCATTTCATATGCAAAAAGTCAGCGCTATCGACAAGGGGCGATCTCCTGCCGGTTAAACTTAGACCTACGGGTAACATTACAGGCAGGTCCTCTTCGGGAACCGCCGTAGGGCCGCAATTGTCACAGTAGATTATCGGAATAGGGGTCCCCCAGTAACGCTGACGGGAAATAAGCCAGTCGCGCAGGCGATACCTCACCTGGTAGTTGCCTTTTCCCTGTTCAACAAGCCAGTCGGTAATCGCCTTTATAGCGTCCTCGTTCGGGATACCGTCAAACTTACCGGAGTTAACCAGTACTCCGCTGCCCTCATAGGCTTCCGTTAAAGGCGCAGCGGTTAGATCTTTTTCCGGGGAATTAACCACTACGCGGATATCCAAATTATATTTCTGTGCAAAAAGAAAATCCCTCTGGTCATGAGCCGGAACACCCATAACAGCACCGGTTCCATAACTCATGAGAACATAATTCCCAACAAGTATGGGGACCACTTCCCCGTTAGCCGGGTTAATAGCGTGTGCTCCCGTAAAAAGCCCCACTTTTTCCGTTTCCGCAGACGTCCTGGTAATTTCACTTTCACGGCGCATTTGCCGGACAAATTCTCTGACCTCTTCTTCCTGAGGGTTTCCCGCGATTAACTTATCAAGCAGGGGGTGCTCCGGCGCCAGAACCATATAAGTAACACCAAAAAGGGTATCCGGCCTCGTTGTAAAAACCCGCAGTTCGTCTCCCGTTTCCTTTACCGTAAAGACGATATCAGTGCCTGTGCTGCGGCCGATCCAGTTTTCCTGCATAATTTTTACCCTCTCCGGCCAGCCTTCCAGCAGCTTCAGGTCATTCAGGAGGCGATCGGCATAAGCCGTTATCTTTAAAAACCACTGTTCCAGCTCTTTCCAGGCAACCTCGCTCCCGCAGCGCCAGCATCCCCCATCAACAACCTGCTCGTTGGCAAGAACAGTATTGCATGAAGGGCACCAGTTAACAGCCGCCTTTTTTTTATATACCAGGCCGTTTTTATAAAAAAGAAGGAAAAGCCACTGGTTCCAACGATAGTATTCAGGAGAACAGGTAGTAACCTCGCGGTCCCAGTCATAACTGAGCCCCAGAGCATTTTGCTGCTCTTTCATAGCAGCGATATTCGAGGCGGTCCACTCCGCGGGGTCTGCACCATGCTGGATGGCGGCGTTTTCCGCAGGTAAG
The DNA here is from genome assembly GCA_050948825.1 of Dethiobacteria bacterium. Taxonomy (GTDB): domain Bacteria; phylum Bacillota; class Dethiobacteria; order DTU022; family UBA8154; genus DUQX01. Next base: position 143,572 of record JBMNEO010000003.1, read on the forward strand.
CCAAAAGCATCCCAACCCATGGGATGCAGGACATTAAACCCCCGCATTTTTAAGAAGCGCGCCAAAACATCCCCGATAGAATAAACACGCATATGGCCCATATGGAGTTTTCCAGAGGGGTAAGGAAACATTTCCAGGACATAATACTTTTCCTTGCTTTTGTCCATTTCAGTTTTGAAAAAATTATTTTGCGCCCAGAAAGCTTGCCACTTAGGTTCCAGCTCTTTTGCATTGTATTCTTCCACAGTGCATACCCCCTGTAAATAATAAATTTATCCAACTAAGAGATTATTAATAAATTTTTCCTCAACTCTTATTCTACCCCATTATATACAATTAGCAATACTATAAAAACCAAAAAACCTCGTCACCAACCTTCCGGCCAGGGACGAGATTTACATAATTATGGTGGAGCTGGCGGGAGTCGAACCCGCGGCCTCTTCCATGCCAAGGAAGCGCGCTCCCACTGCGCCACAGCCCCGTGTTATTTTACTTTTTTATCCGGCAAGATCCGGCAAGCTAACCCTTACCATCGCGATAATTATAAGCCCGTTTTGAAAAATCCTTTTCTCCCGCGCCCTTTACATTATAGCTACTCTTCTTTATTCTGTCAACTGCGGTAATGGATTTTTCCTGATAATTATAGACCCTTTTCATCAAAAAATTAAAGGTACGTCGCTAACGCCGTACCTTTTTCAGAATATAAAACTTCTGGATATAAAACCATGTAACTATGCAAATTTAGCCATCTAATAAAAGCTTGGTAATCAAATGAGAGCTTAGTCATCTAATGTAATGGCTTCTTCGGGACATTCATCTACACAGGAACCGCATTCTGTGCATTCGTTTGCATCAACACTGGCAACATCGTCCACTGTAATGGCCTCACAGGGGCATACATCTGCACAACTGCCGCACCCGGAACATTTTTCCACATCAACCTTTGCCGGCATAACTATCTCCTCCCAAGTAATGTAATTATTATATATAAAGCTCAAACCAATTAATATTAAAACACATTTATAAAAAATCGTCAATTAGTTTTTTATGAAAAAATGACCGTAAAAACAGCCGGTATTTCGTCTTTTAAAATTCATGCTTTAAGAAATGCATACTTTTTGATAGACTGATATCAGGAAGGTGATCTTTATTGCGATGGAATAAGCTTTACTACTGGGCTCTACCACTGTTTTCCTCCTTGTTACTTATCCTGAGTTTCCCTCCCTGGAACCAGGGGTATCTTGCCTGGATAAGTTTCTTGCCCCTTTTTTATTTCTTATATCGGCATAAAGACAGCTCCTCCCGGAGAAGCATTTTTTTAGGTGGATTCATTACCGGCATGATTTTTTTCCTGTACCTTTATTCCTATATGGCGGTGGCGGTTAATTTTCTTTTTCCGCCTTATCTCGGCTATCTGGTCGTATTTGCCGCCTCGTTATATTCCGCCGTTTTTTTTGGGTTATTTTCCCTGATTTCTTCTTTATTCCTAAAAGGCAAAATTATAATTCTTTCCGCCATGGCTGCACCCGCCGCGTGGGTGCTGCTGGAGTTTATTCGCTCGCTGGGACTTCTGGGGCATACAGGCGGTTTTTTAGGGTACAGTCAGAGCAGCTACGTTCCAATCCTGCAGGCCGCAGCGCTCTACGGTTACTGGGGACTTCCTTTCTTAATTATTTTCTTGCAGACAACCATCTTTTTCGCGTTTACAGCGCTAAAAGAAAAAGAGGGCTTGCCGCTACGGAAACTGCTCTTTCCCTTTCTTGTTTTTTTAATCATGCTGGGCAGCGGAATGTTTCTTCCTTCCCTGTTTCCGGTAGAAGGAAAAAGCAGTGTTTTCCGTATTGCCCTGATACAGGGAAATATCGCTCAGGAGGATATCCTAGACCCTTCCAGCGCGAAAGACAATTTTCAGAAATACCTCGATCTTACCGGCAGGGCGAACAGACTATTTGCACCCCTGGATCTGATTGTCTGGCCGGAAACCGTTTTCTCCACGAGCGTGGCACGCTACCACCCTGAAGCGGAAAAGGAAATGATGCTTCTGGCTGAAGAAACAGGAGCGCCTATCTTATTGGGCGCCATGCACACCGATCATGAGGAAGGGGAAACATACAATTCCATCTTGCTGCAAAAAAGCGGCCGGGAGGAGCAGGAAAAACAGCGCTACGATAAAATAAAGCTTGTCCCTTTTGCGGAGTATTTCCCTTTTCGCGGAATGTTAAACAGGATCTGGCCTACAAAAGTGTCGCTTGGCACTTACACACCCGGGACAGATATCCGACTTTTCAGCCTTGACAACTGGGATATTGGCGGGATTATCTGCTTTGAGTCTTATTTCTCCGGCCCCGCTCTAAAATCAGCACAAAAGGGGGCAGAACACCTCTTCGTGCTGAGTAACGATGCCTGGTTTTTGGAAAGCAGTGGCATGGAGCAGCATGCACAGGCAGCGGCAATCAGGGCGATTGAAACAGGGATAGGGGTAACCCAGGTCGCTAATACCGGCTATACTGTTTCCTTTGACTGTAAAGGGAGGAAAATATTAAGTTTGCCGCGTGCGGAAGATGAAATTGCCCTGCTGGAAACAAATCTCCCGCAGCGCACGACCTTATATCGCTGCTGGGGAGATTATTTCCTCTGCCTTTGCGTTCTTATTCTTATTCTTTCCGTTTTTTTCTCTAAGAGATACTATCACAGATACCTTTTACAATAACCAGTGGAGTCCCTGCATCAGCGGAACCGCTTACGAGATCGGCAAGGCTGGCCAGGACATCCTGCATACGCCTGGGGGTAGTACCCTCTGTTTCAATACTATCCAGCGTTCTTTCCTTCCCCAACTCTTTTTCAAGGATCTCCAGGATTTCTTTTTCAGACTTTCCTTCTTCGTGGTAAATATCCACCAAATATTTATATTTTACCCCTTTGCGGAGGTTGTTTACCCCCGGTGTGGCTCCAAAGGCCGGAAGCGGATCCGCCAGCTCGTAGATACCGCTGCTGGGATCTTTATAAGCGCCATCTCCATAGATGATAACCTCAATTTTTTTGCCTATCTCAGCCAGTACGCGCCCTTGCAAATCTAAAGCAATACTGTCAGCTTCCCGCGGGGCCAGTTTAATTTTATTTCCCGAGGACATATTGCTCCCGAGTAAACCCCACTCGGACCACACCTCCCGGCTGTTATCGTTAAAGATTTCTTGAAGAGTAATACAATTATCTATATGGGGAGCGAGCCTGCTTCTCGTCTTCTCCCGGGTATGAATATCAGCCACGATAACAGCATGCGGGTCATGTTTTAGTATATTTAACGGATTATTGCTCAAATAAATATTGGGGCGTGCGCCTGCTCCGGCAACAATATCCGTATATAACTGTATATAGTTGACCCCAGTTAATGGATGTGCATAGTCCTGTCCGAGATCTTCAGGAGTAATATAGTCGCCTTTTTTATTCATCATTTCTTCGGCTATATCCGGCGGGATAAGTTGATTACCAACCTCGTCGGCAGGATAGGATAACTGGATCAAAACCTCGCCCTGTGGAACAGCCCTTGCTATACCTTCAAGTACCATGGCAAAGCGATTGCGGCTGGTTATCGGAAAAAGGACCCCTATTTTCTGACCCGGCAAAAGCGAAAGCTTCTTTCTAATTTCTTCACCCACTTCGGCTATGGTGACAAAATTGTTTTGTGCCCGCGCCACTACAGACTCCGTAATACAGATTGAATCCCCATCAGAAAGTAACCCGTCATGGTCTGCCTTTTTCAAGGCATCAAGGATTATCTTTGGCAGATCACACCCAGGGAGTATTACACCCAGCTTTATCCCAAAAGCACATGGTCCTATATAATCAGGTAGATTCATTTTTTCCCCCCGTAATTTTTTTCAATGAAGCAACAATCTGCATTTCTATATTTTCTGTAAAAATCCTGCATCCGGCAAGCTTTTTTTTCAACCGCACGTTGAAAAGCCGCACTGGTCACAGTAGCTGCAGAGAGCATCGGGAATCATATATCCTGTTTTACAGGAAGGGCAGATGCGAATATTTTTAGGCCCTCCGGCCGCATTGAGGCGGTAAGATACTTTCCCTGCAGCCGCCCTGGATAATTCCTGTCCGATAAAATCAGTACACGATAATACTGTAGTATCAGGATGCATCATACAGGAGGGGCACTTCTCCTCGCGCAGGTTCTCCACTATCTCATCAATATCTACACCGGCACGAATTGAAATAGAGATAATCTTCGCCAGGGCATTGGATAACGGGGGGCACCCTTCCTCACCAACCGAGGTGAACACCTCACAAACACGCTCCTGCCCTTCTTCTGTGATCTCCTTATTCACTGTAACATATAGTTTTCCACAAAAACCGATGCGCTTGCGGGTTGTATGCCCGAAAGTTGTTTCCGGCCGTACCCTGGGAACCGCTCCCGATATTTTTTTATCCCCGGCCTTTTTTTTATTTTGAGCGGAAGCGATAACCTGGTTTTCCCTGGAGCCGTCCCTGTAATAAGTAATACCCTTCGCACCCATTCGCCAGGCCTGCATAAATGCCTCCCGGCAGTCATCATATGTGGCATCGCTTGGAGCATTAATGGTTTTGGAGACAGCGTTATCGACCCACTTTTGTAAAACAGTTTGCATCTTAATATGCTCCAGCGGAGAGATATCGTGTGCACAGAGAAAAAGTGCGCGCAGATCTTCGGGTATCCCGGTGATCCCCTGTATCCCCTCCGGGCCCTTTTCTCCAATTAATTCCCTTAATGCCTGCGGCAGCTCTTCACCTGTACGTTCTCTCCAAATCTCCTCAAAAACGCTATCGACCTGCGTAAAGCGCCCGTCCATAATATTGCGCGTAAAACCCACACCAAAAAGGGGTTCTGCGCTAGGGGATGCATTAGCAAAAATCGACAGGGAACCTGTGGGAGCGATGGTCGTAGTCGTGGCATTTCGCTGGGGAAGCTGCAGCCTGTCCCATACAGAACCCTGAAAATTGGGGAATGGATCATTTTCCTCTGCTAAATGCAGGGAGGTTATCTTGGACTGTACCGCTATCTCTTTCATTACCTCTTCTGCAGCAGAAAATCCCGCTTCGGCATTGTATGGGATCCCCTGCCTGATCAGATACTGTGCCAGCCCCATGATCCCTAGACCAATCTTGCGGTTTCCTTTCATTATTTCCCCGATCTTTGGAATGGGAGGTTTATTCCGATCTAAAACACGGTCTAAAAATATTGTAGCGATATGAGCCGTATAGCGAATCTTCTTCCAATCGGGAACAAAGCGGTTTCCTTCCTTTATAAGCATCTTTGCCAGGTTTATGCTCCCCAGGTTGCAGCTCTCATAAGGCAGAAGCGGCTGTTCACCACAAGGATTGGTAGTCTCCATCTCGCCAAGATGAGGTGTGGGATTATCGCGGTTAATGGTGTCATAAAAAAGCAGGCCGGGTTCTCCATTTAAGTAGGCATTTTCAATAATACGGTTGAAAACATCCCTTGCTTTGAGTTTTCTCTCTACCGGCTGCCCGTCACGCGAATCCAACAGATCGTAGATACCGTCCTGCTCCACGGCTTTCATAAAAGCATCATCAACCCTTACTGAAATGTTGAAATTATTTAGCTGGCCACTGCTGCGCTTGCTATCGATAAATTCCAATATATCGGGGTGATTATAGTTCAAAGTAGCCAGACTGGCACCACGCCGCCGCCCCCCCTGACGGATTTCATCGCTTACCTTATTAAAAATAGAAAGGAATGAAAGCGGCCCGGATGCCTCCCCTCCGGTGGTCGCTACAACAGCTCCCTTATGACGCAGCTTGCCGATAAAATATCCTATCCCACCGCCGCTTTTTTGAATCAACGCCGAGTGTTTCAGTGTTTCAAAAATACTCTCCATTGAATCTTCAATGGGTAAAACAAAACATGCCTGCAGCTGCTGCACAGGCGTTCCGGCATTCATTAACGTAGGGCTGTTTGGAAAGAAAATTCCCGCTTTCATAACCTTTGCAAATATAAATAATAATTTCTCCTCCAAATCTGCCCCGGCACCGGAAGCAATATCCGCCGCAACGCGCTCCAACATGCCATCCCAATCCTCGGTAATATTCCCTTCTTCATCCCGCCGGAAATAACGGGCTGCAGCTATTTTCTGTGCATTCTCCGTTGGCCTGGCATATTCCAGCTTTTCGGCAAACCGCATTAATTCATCCAGGGAATATTTAAGTTCTGCACGTTCTTTTACCAATTGTGCAATCCGGTAATATTTTTCACTTACTTCCTGTTCTTGACCATGATGCAGTGTAATATCCATAGAAAACCATCCTCTATAATATCTTTCCATTAATTTCTTTTTCTAATTTAATCTGGAAATTCCTCTCTCTCACCTTGATATTCTGCAAATTCCTCCAAATCGGAACGTCTAACCTTCCATATTTTTCCTCCCTTGATCGCTCCAATTTCATTTTGATTAATCAGCCTGTATACAGTATCCAACGTGAGGCGTAAATAACGAGAAGCCTCCTCCGGTGTTAGAAACTCATCGCAATTCAAATATACTTACCCCCTCAATCTCTTGAGCCCCAAGATAAACAACGGACCCCTAAAACAAGGTCCTCTTTACCTCGGAAGTAATTTATTTCTTTATAAGTTTACCCTTCTTCCCCATATTAATGTATAAATTCAACCTACCTTCAGAACAGCCAGCCGGATCACGAAATGGACCGGGAAGAAGGCAAAGAAATTGTCCTTCTGGCCTATATGCTAAATAAAGGGTAGAGAAGCGGATTTCCTTTTTAAAAAAAGACGGACGTCGCCGATAACATAGAGCGACCCGGCCACAAGAACTAAATCCGGGGACCTGGCCATTGAAATGGCCAGGTTTATTGCATCTGGAATATTATCCTCCACAAAAACGGGTCCTTTTGCCATTTTGCAAGCGATTCTTTGTAAATCCTCCGGATCAGCTGCACGCGGGCTGTTGGGTTTCGTTATAACGAGCGCATCTGCCAGCGGCACGATTATCGAAAGAATGCCTTCAAGCGCTTTATCGCTCAAAATACCAAGAACAAGAATCAGGCGGCGATAGGAAAAAGTATCCGCCAGCGCACTGCGCAGGCTCAAAAATGCTTCTTCGTTATGAGCACCATCGATAACCACCAGCGGTGAACGGCGCATAATCTCCAGACGGCCGGGCCACCGTGTGTCTGCAAGGCCATTGCGGATAGCTTCCTCCGGTATTTTAAAACCCTTTTTAATCAGCAACTCCAAAGCTGCCAGTGCAAGGGCGGCATTATTGACCTGATAATCCCCTAACAGGGATATTTGTAAATCGAACAGGGCATGCGCCAACCCCCGGTAATTAAAAAATTGGCCGTTTAAATTCCCCGCCGTCTTATCAGCGCTGAAGTCCTCTCCGAGGCTGAAAAGCGGTACGTTTTTTCTGCGGCAGGTATCTTCCAAAACACAAAGGGCGTCTCCTTTTGCCTGGGTTACAACAGCACTTCCTTCTTTTATTATACCGGCTTTTTCCCGGGCAATATCTTTAACGGTATTACCCAGGACCTGTGTATGTTCCAGGCTGATGGTGGATATGGCGGTAACTAAAGGCCGAACCACATTTGTGGCATCAAGCCTGCCGCCCAGACCTACTTCAAGAACAACGATATCCGGGGACTCCGCACCAAAATAAGCCAGAGCCAGAGCAGTAACCACCTCAAATTCAGTAGGTTGACCGAGAGTCGGATCAGCAGCAATCTTTTCCACAATCGGCCTTACCCTGTTCACAAGTTCTACCAACCTTTCCCTGGGGATATCCACCCCATTAATGGACATACGGTTGGTAAATTGTTCTAAGTATGGGGAGGTATAAAGGCCAACCCTGTAACCGGATGCTTCGAGGACAGAAGCCGCAAAAGCTGCGGTAGAACCTTTGCCGTTTGTGCCGCCGATGTGCAAAAATTTCAGTTTTTTATGGGGATCTCCCAGTTCATGCAGCAGCTTCTCTATTCTAACCAGTCCCTGGTTCATACCGAACCTGCCAATACTGTGAATCCAGGAGAGGGCCTCTTCATAATCCAATTTCCTATCCCCCAATCTTGCGACAACGGGGACTGCGACAAAGGGTGCGACAAAGGGGACGGTTCTCGCTGTCGCATTTTTTCGCACAGCTTGCTTCATTTTGCAGTAAATCATCGTACCCTTTGACACCGGCAGAAAGGCCATGTGTCACTCCTGTCGCTTATAACCCGCTACATCATTTTAATTAACTTCATTGTGAGACATTAAGAACTGTCCCCTATGTCGCACGTACCTTTGACGTCCAGCAGAAAGATCGTCCTTTTTGTCGCTCGAAATTCTTATATGATAATAACTACATTTGTTAAGCAGTAAGAACCGTCTTCTTAGTCGAATTGCGACAGCAGAACCGTCCCCGTTGTCGCACATTTGTTAAGCAGTAAGAACCGTCTTCTTAGTCGAATTGCGACAGCAAGAACCGTCCCCGTTGTTGCACTTAGTCGTTCTGCGACAGCAAGAACCGTCCCCGTTGTCGCACATTGCATCGTTTTTGCGACAGCGAGAACCGTCCCCGTTGTCGCATCCCCGTTGTCGCACATTGCATCGTTTTTGCGACAGCGAGAACCGTCCCCGTTGTCGTATTAGAGTTTTTTTAGTTCGACCATTCTTGTGATGAGTTTTTCACGTTTTGAGCCCAGTTCGTCTTGCTTGTTTTTTTCCTTTTCTATTATATCCCCCGGGGCTTTTTGCAAGAAGTTTTCATTGGAAAGCTTGGCAACCACCTTCGCCAGATCTTTCTCAACACCCTGCAGTTCCTTTTCCAACCGGGATATTTCCTGCTCCAGATCGATTATTCCTTCCAGGGGAAGGTATACCTCCACCTCATCAACCAGAGCGGTAAGCGCCTGGGATGGTTTTCTTTCAGCGTTATCGATAAAGGTCATCTGTTCTGCCCAGGCCAGCCTTTGTATAAATACTTCCTCCTGGCGCAAAAGGTTAAGATATTTCGCTGGAGCCCTCAAAATTACGGCAGCTTTTTTCCCCACAGGGATGCCGATTTCACTGCGCAGGTTACGAATAGACCTGATAACCTGCATTACCAGATCCATTTCTTCCCGCGCCAGGGTGATCTGACAGTTGCTCCGCAGGTTCAGGCCAGGGAGATCTAATTAATGCCCCGTCCCCGCCTCTGCGGGGCAGGTGCTGCCATATTTCCTCGGAAATAAAAGGCATAAAAGGATGTAAAAGCCGCATTGTGCCTTCAAGCACATAGTACAGGACGGCTTTTGCTTTTTCCTTTTCCCCGTCTTCATTGCCGTAAAGCGAAACCTTGCTCAGTTCAATAAACCAGTCACAAAAATCGCCCCAGATAAATTCGTATACAACTTTGGCAGCTTCCCCCAGCTCATATTTCTCAAGAAGTTCAGTGGTCTGATGAACAGCCTCTGCAAAACGGTCCAATATCCAGCGCTGATGACGGTTTAAGGCAGAGGGTAACCCGTTCGGCTGAAAATCTTCCAGATTCATGAGCACAAAGCGGGAGGCGTTCCATATTTTGTTGGCAAAATTGCGGCTGGCCTCAACATTTTCATATCTGAAGCGCTGGTCGTTCCCGGGGGCCTGACCGGTAATTAGTGTAAAGCGCAAAGTATCGGCGCCATATTTCTCGATTACCTCCAGAGGGTCAACACCATTGCCAAGCGATTTACTCATTTTCCTGCCCAGGGCATCGCGCACCAGCCCATGGACGCAGACCTCTTCAAAAGGTATCTCATTCATGAAAGCCTTGGACATAAAAATCATCCGTGCCACCCAGAAAGAGATGATATCATAACCGGTTACCAGGACATTGGTGGGGAAAAAATGCTCCAGATCTCGGGTTTTATCCGGCCACCCCAGGGTTGAAAAAGGCCAGAGCGCAGAACTAAACCACGTATCGAGGACGTCGGGATCCTGCCGAAGGTCTTCCCCACCGCAGGCCGGGCACCGCTCAGGGTCTTCCCTTGAGACAATCATCTCTCCGCATGAACAATACCAGGCAGGGATACGATGGCCCCACCAGATCTGACGTGAAATGCACCAGTCCCTGATATTTTCCATCCAGTTAAGGTACGTCCGCGTAAAGCGTTCCGGTATGAAACGTACTTTGCCATCTTTGACAACCTCTATTGCCGGCTCTGCAAGCGGCTTCATCTTTACAAACCACTGCAGAGAAACGAGCGGCTCAATTTCCGTACTGCAGCGCTGACAATGCCCGACCGCATGCGAATACTCTTCGATCTTTTCCACCAGTCGGAGTTCTTTTAGATCCGCTAAAACCCGCTCACGCGCCTCATAGCGATCCATACCGGCATATTTTCCCATCTCCGGGGTCATCTTGCCGTCGTCGCCGATTGCTTTAATTACCTCCAGATCGTGCCTGAGACCTATTTCAAAGTCATTGGGATCATGGGCAGGGGTAATCTTTACAGCACCTGAACCAAATGAAGGATCGACATATTCGTCGGCAATAACGGGTATTCCTCTATTCATTAAAGGCAGGAGTACTTTTTTGCCGACAAGATGCCGGTAACGTTCATCTTCGGGATGGACCGCCACAGCGGTATCACCCAGCATCGTTTCCGGCCTTGTTGTCGCAACAACAATAGCGCCTTCCCAATCAATACCCTGATAGCGAATATGAGTCAGCGTAGAGGGTTTTTCTTCATGTTCCACTTCTATATCCGAAATTGCCGTATGGCAACGGGGGCACCAGTTTATCATATAGTTTCCCCTGTAAATTAAACCCTGCTCATAAAGTGATACAAACACCTCACGCACCGCCCTCGAGCAACCCTCATCCAGGGTAAACCGCTCGCGTGACCAGTCACATGACACTCCGAGCTTGTAAAGCTGCTTCAAGATGCGGCCGTGATACTCCTCTTTCCAGTCCCAGGCCTTTTGAAGAAATTTTTCTCTCCCGACATCATACCGGGAAAGACCTTCAGAAGCCAGATGCCCTTCAACTTTGTTCTGGGTAGCAATTCCGGCGTGATCTGTACCGGGCAGCCAGAGAGTATCGAAACCCTGCATCCGCCTCCACCTGATCAGGACATCCTGAATGGTGTTGTTCAGAGCGTGTCCCATGTGCAGGGAACCTGTCACATTGGGCGGGGGAATAACGATCGTAAATGTTTTTTCCCCCTTTTCCCCGGCGGCATAAAAGTAATTATTATCCAGCCAGAATTGATAAATCTTGTCCTCAACCTCTTTAGGTTCGTAAACGGGTGGAAGGTTAACAGTCATCCTTCTGTTCCTTTCTCTGATAGTTACACTGCAATAATATTACCTAAAATCTTCTTTTTTATCTTACAATCTTCGGTAAACAAAGTCAACTTTAAGATTTTAATATGGCGAATGAAATAACACAACAACCTTATTAAAGTGAGGGGGCTAACGTTATCAAAGACATTTTTTTACTCTTGTATAAGCCAGGTAAGGATTTGCAGCGAAATGTTAACCTTCTCGTTTGTAATGATTGACAATTCATTATTTTTCTATTATCATGATTTTAGCCTTGAAATGCGAGAGGATGTGGTGATAAAATTGCGGCAGAAGATTTTACAATTGCTCAGGGACAAAAGTCCCGCCTACATTTCCGGAGAGGAAATGGCGCGCTTTTGGGGTGTAAGCCGCACCTCTGTCTGGAAAAATATACAAGCCCTGCAGCTGGATGGTTACTATATCGAGAGCAGCCCGCGCCTGGGCTACCGCCTGACAGGTGTTCCCGACCTTCTTTATCCCGCGGAAATAATCAAGGGGTTGCAATCCAGGATAATCGCCTCCGCCCCCGAGTTGATCTGTTACTTTCGACAGGTTGATTCTACCAACACCGCTTTAAAAAACCTGGCGGACCAGGGAGCGCCTGAGGGAACCATAGCAATTGCCGAGGAACAAACCGGAGGCCGGGGAAGGCTGGGGCGTTCGTGGTCTTCCCCCGCAGGAAAGGGTATTTCGCTTTCAATCTTATTAAGGCCTTCCCTGGCGCCGGGGGATACACCGCTTTTTACCCTTATGACCGCAGCAGCCGTAACGCAAGGCATCAATAACGTGGCACCCGGTCTTTCTATAGGAATTAAATGGCCTAACGATCTTCTGATCAGCAGGCGAAAGGTTTGTGGTATCCTGACTGAAATTAAAGCAGAAGCCGATCTGCTTCACTATCTGATTATCGGCATAGGCATTAATGTCAATTCAAAATTAGAAGATTTTCCTCCGGAGCTCAAAAAAATTGCCACATCAATCTACCTTGAAAACAATAAAACAGAGGTTTCACGGCAGAAGCTTACCTGCAGTATCCTCCAGAAGCTGGACGATTTTTACCGGAGATATTTCTTAGAGGGTCCAGGATTTATTCTGGCGGAGTGGAAAAAGTATAACATTACCCTGGGCAGGAAAATAACGATTAACACTTTCCGCGATCGGATTACCGGTACAGCGGTCGGCCTTTCTCCCCGCGGTGCCCTTATCCTTGAAGAAAAAGATGGTACAAGAAGGGAGTTTCACTCAGGAGAGGTTACGCTGAGGTAACGCAAGGGAAATGCGCAACAATGGTGCAGATAACATAATAAGAAATTAATGGAGGCATGAAATGTTCCCAACAAAATATATTATTTTAAGCGGCCTTTTTGCTGCTATTATGGCCTTGCTTGCCCAAATATCAATTCCCATACCCTTCAGCCCGGTTCCCATTACGGGACAGACATTCGGCGTCTTTCTCACAGGAGCTATCCTTGGGGGGCGCTGGGGCGCTGTCTCCATGCTAACTTATATTTTCATCGGTGCCATCGGCTTCCCTGTTTTCTCTTTTGCTCAAGGCGGGATGCACATGCTGCTGGGACCAAGCGGCGGCTATATCTGGGGATTTATCCCGGGCAGCTACCTGCTGGGCCGATTTATCGAAAAACGGGAGTCCTATTTTTCAATGCTCACCGGAATGATTATCTGCATTGGCGCCATCCATTCTTTGGGAGCGCTGCAGCTGGCAATTATCGCCGGGCTTAACCTCGGCCAGGCCATAATGCTGGGGGTAATACCCTTTCTTCCAATGGATATATTAAAAGCTGTTGCGGCCGCAGGCTTTAGCCTTACAGTAAGGCACCGGCTCTTAAAGATGGGCCTTATTCAATAAAAAGTGCACTTGTTGCAGAAAGAGGAAAAAATGACCGAAGATATGAATATAAAAAAAAGGATTGTCCTGATAGCTGCCACGCTGGGAACTTTTGTAACGCCCTTTATGAGTTCATCCATTAACGTAGCCCTCCCCGCTATCGGTGAACAGTTCTCCGCCAGCGCGGTCCTGCTGGGCTGGGTTGCCACCTCTTACATTTTAACTACAGCGATATTTCTTGTCCCGCTGGGGAAAATAGCAGATATTTATGGAAGGAAAAAAATCTTTTCCTACGGCGTGTTGGTTTTTTCCTTTTCTTCACTTTTTTGTGTAATTTCAAAATCAATTGCTTTGCTTCTATGCTTTAGAGTCTTACAGGGTGTTGGAAGCGCGATGATTTTTAGCACATCCATTGCGATACTGACATCTGTATTTCCGCCCGGTGAAAGAGGCAGGGCTCTGGGGATAAACATTGCTACAATTTACCTTGGGCTGTCCCTCGGCCCGGTCCTGGGGGGAATATTGACACAGCATTTTGGCTGGAAAAGCATTTTTATGATCATTCTCCCGTTGGCCATGCCGTCGGTTTTCCTGATTCACTGGAAAGTGAAAGAGGAATGGGCGGAATCTCAGGGAGAAAGGTTTGACTTGACCGGCTCGTTAATCTATTGTGTTTCACTCCTGTCATTAATGTACGGCCTCTCCGTTATACCGGCAATAAGAGGACTGTGGTTAATTCTAGCAGGAATTAGCGGTATCGCCCTCTTCATCTGGTGGGAATTGAAAGTTGAAAACCCTGTTGTAAATATGAACCTTTTCAAGAACAACAAGGTGTTTACTTTTTCCAACCTGGCAGCGCTAATCAACTACAGCGCTACCTTTGCCATCGGTTTTCTACTAAGCCTTTACCTGCAATATATTAAAGGGTTCAATCCGCAGGAAGCGGGCTTGATACTGGTAGCGCAACCCCTGGTCATGGCTCTTTTATCGCCTTTGGCCGGCAGGCTTTCAGATAAAGTCGAATCGAGAATTCTGGCTTCATCCGGCATGGCTGTTCTGGTATTGGGGCTTATACCCCTTGTCATCTTAAATGCATATACAGCCCCTGCTTTTATAGTTTTCGATTTAATGGTTCTCGGTTTTGGCTTTGCGCTTTTTTCGTCCCCGAATACAAACGCCATTATGAGTTCCGTGGAAAAGAATTATTACGGAATCGCCTCGGCAACGCTGGCAACGATGCGGATGACCGGTCAGCTGTTCAGTATGGGTATAGTAATGCTCATATTTGCCCTGAACGGCATGGGAAGTACACAGATAACACCTCAAACACACGGGCTCTTTTTAAACAGTAACAAAACCATCTTCATCATCTTTACCGTTCTTTGCATCGGCGGCATTTTTGCCTCACTGGCAAGAGGCAAGGCTGGCGAGAAGATTAATGAGCCTTTGCAACATCAACAGAAACATTAATGCATGTTTATACCACCCGGCAATTTTTATTACCGGGTTTGTCGATACCCACTTGCCCGATGCGACAGAGGGGACGTGCGACAGAGGGGACGGTTCTCGCTGTCGCACATAGGAGAACAGGTATCTTATCCCTCCGGTTACTGGTAACGAAGTAAACTAAACCCATCAACAGAAACACCAATGCACGTTTAGTCATCCCGGCAATTTATATCCGGGTTTACTGCACTATTTTCCCAATTCCTCAGCGGCTAGAAGGGCGGCACCCAGGGCGCCCACCGCCTGCGGCTCGTCCGGTACCAATACCTTAAACCCCAGACTTTCCCCCAGCGCCTCCCGAAGGGCGGTATTTTTTGCGACGCCCCCGGTCATCATCAGCTCCTCTTCCACGCCTACGCGCCGGGCCATGCTTATCGTGCGCTCCACAACTGAATAAATGATACCCTTAATTATCTCTTCCAGGGGATGACCCTCGGCGATCAAGGAGACAACTTCGGATTCGGCGAAAACAGTACACATGCTGCTGATATGTGCTATTTTTACGTCACGTGGTGCGGGACGGGACATTTGTTCCAAATCTGTTTCCAGGGCATGAGCCATTACTTCAAGAAAGCGCCCCGTACCGGCGGCACATTTTTCATTCATTACAAAGTCAACTACTTTTCCCTGAGGACTAAGGCGAATAACCTTGCTATCCTGGCCTCCGATGTCAATCACTGTACGTACCTCAGGATTAAGGTAAAAAGCCCCTTTCCCATGACAACTTATCTCCGTAATCTTTTTATCGGCAAAGGGAGCGCTAACCCTGCCATACCCGGTGGCAACAATGTACTCCAGATCATCCCTGGACAGCCCGCTATCTTCCAGAGCCATTTCCATAGCCTTTTCTGCAGCCAACCTGCTATTTGCCCCTGTAGAAATAATAACTGTTGCAAGCATCTTCCCTTGATCAAGGATCACCACTTCCGTCGACAAAGACCCGATATCAATTCCGGCAACTGGCAAAAAAATCCCTCCCAATTATTATCAATTATTATTAGGAAATCTTTAGTATAAAAAATTACTGCCTCTACCTGCACCTGAACCTGCGCCTGTGTCACAGGGTTATATTTGCACAGGTTCAGGACAGCATCTCCAAAAAACCGTTAATTCTGGTTTGAACCTGACCGGAAGCATAATTGCGATTATCTATGCAATCCCCATCCAATACCAGAAAAGGCAACCCTTCCTCCAGCAAAGATTTGCGGATTATATTTATAGAACCGTTACTCTGGCGGCAGCCCCAGTGAGAAAAATGAATCACACCATCGACTTTATAGCGCCGTGCAAGCTCTAGGATTGTCTTTATCCTGCGATCGATGCGTCCGTAATTAAAATGCGAAAGCATGCGGCAGGCTATGTATTCCAGGGGTCTGCCGGCATCTCCGGATTCCCAGTAAACATGGCTAAAATCCTCAAAAATCAACTCTGCCCCGTTTGCTTCGAGGTAGTCCATGATCCCGTTCTCATAAAAGGGCTGCAGGTGCAGCCATAACAGCCTGTAGCGCGGAGATGTTTCCCCACCTTTGCTGTTTTGACTTTCTTTAATCTTCTTTTCCAGCTCCGCAGCCAGGGTTTCATAAATGCCAGTCACAGCCCTGCTCCCCATACCGGTAAAGTAGAGATAGAGGTATGCAAAGGCCTCTCTCGATCTGAGGGGAGAATCAGGGTGTCTGCGAAGTTCGTTTACTTTGAGCATAGCCCGGCGGGTTTTTTCGGTATTGAGCACAGCCTCTTCCAATTTTTCTGTCCGCAGCCTTGTGCCTGCAACCCTTTCCAGCAGGGTTGTTATTTTTTGGAGTTGCCGAATTACATACAAAAGAGCATTACCGTTATTATCCAGCGGCGTATCAAGAAGGATAAATGGGCGATTATAATGCCTGGCCAGGTTGTTAAACATAAAAACGCCTCCCTCACAAAGATGGGAACTGGTGCAAAAGGCAGCCGGAACAGGGTAAAAATTTGAGAAAAGCCCCCCCATTGCACAGCGGTGAAAAGAACAGTTATCCCTGCTCCACCACCTGCTCTCGGCCTCTTCGAGAAAATTATTCTGAAAGCCCAGGGAAGTTACCAGAGCAGAGATCACCTCCGGGGAAAGGGAGACAATATCGAGGGCATGCAGCAGCTCCGTGGGGAAAAAAGCACTGACCCATACATGCGGTGAGCGGCCCTTGAAAATCTTTCTGATCTGCTCCAGCCCGTACTCCGCTGTCATGGCAGCGGATCTGTAAGAGTATTTCAGCAGGTTGCACCTCACCATGGCTTTTCCTAAAGAATAAACAAACGGAAGGCGGAACATTGCCGGGGCTTTGCCCTTAATAATTTTATTTTTTATAAACTCCAGCATGACCAACTTCCTTTCAGCCAAGCATTTCCAGGAAGGCAGAGATGCGGGTACGCATTTGACCTGTTATTCCCGCATATTCCCCTTCCAAAACGAGCAAAGGAATATTATTCAGTTTTTCTTTTAATAACTGGCCATAATAGTACCAGGGATCACAAAATTTCAGGTAATAAAAGATTACACCATCAATATGATATGCCCTGAGCATTTTTTCCATTTCTTTCAGTTTTTCATAAGCCCGCGGCATGCGCGGACAGGGATCTTTTTCTAAATATGCACGGGCAAGGTAACTGTAAGGATCCGCCTCCACTTCAGCAGCTTCCCCCGGTGGAAACTGCAACATGCGCCTTCCGGCACACAGATCATCAAGAACCAGGACACCCCCCAGCTCGCGGATAAATCCGGTGAGCCCTTCCGGAACAAAGCTCCCCGTAATAAACAAACGGGGGCCTGAAAGATTACTTTTCTTTTTACTAAGAATATTCTCGCGATAAACTGTAAAAAAAACGCTGAATTTTTCGGGGGATAGAACGGTAAAAGCTTTAACCAGCCGCATTATTTCATCCCCGTCTACAGCAATTTCTCCATCCCGGCCGGTATATAGTTCTTGCAACTTGCCCCTGTTTTCCCGATACAAGGATATTTGTTTCCAGAGTTCGCTTTCATTGTTCTCACAACCGCAATATTCGGCCAGGGCCTGATGAAAACTGCGTAAACTTTCGGCATAATAATGGCGGGCCTGCTCGGAGCTATCCCTGGGCAAATCAAGCAGATATAAAAAAGGCAGACAGCCAAGCTTTTCAAGAGCATGGTAGATGTGTAACATCGAAATGCAAGAGTTTACCAGAACCGCTCCTGCTAAAAAGTCTTTACCTTCTCCGGCTTCCTTCAATACCCTCTCCAGAGAACACCTGGCAAAGAAACAAAGGTTTGAATGCAAATATGAATCTGCGGAAAAGGACGTTCCTTCCCTCCCTGGAAAACGATAAGGATGCAGCCCGCAGGCAGAAATAATTTCTACAGGAGCGTAGCTGCAGATCCACGCGAACTTCTCTTTTTTTTGCAGGAGTATATTTTCCTCCTCCTCCAGCTTCATCCAGAATACTTTTTCCTGAGCATGCTCTTCCAAAGTACTCCCTCCGGTAAAATACTCACATTAACACGTTAACAGTCATTAGAAACCTGCCGGCTTCCCGGGTGCAAATTTATTGCTGAAAAGACCGGTCTGTAAGTTCTAAACCCATCATGCCGAATCTACCCCGGGAAACTCAATTTCATTTCAGCAACGGCCTTTCGCAAGTTCGTCATCAATAATTCTGAGCAGCTGCTCCCGGCCTTCTCCGGTCTTCGCAGAAAAAATTATAATTGCTTCCGGTTCAACCTCCAGAGAAGCGGCTATAAACAGTTTCTGCCTGTCCCTTTTCCCACGGGATACTTTATCGGCTTTGCCTGCTACAACTACGGTGTAATAGGAGAAATGCCTGAGCCAGGCAGCCATTTCTTTATCTTCGGCTGAAGGTTCGTGACGTAGATCAATTACGAGAAGTACCAGCAAGATTTTCTTTCTGCTCGAAAAAAAGTCTTCTATAAGAGAACCCCATTTTTGCTGTAAGACCCGGGATACTTTTGCATAACCGTAACCTGGCAGATCAACAAAATAAAAGGAATCGTTCACCAGATAAAAATGCAGCGCGCGCGTCTTACCCGGAGTATTGCTTGTCCTTGCCAGGTTACGGCGTCCCAGCAGTGAATTAATAAGCGACGATTTTCCTACATTTGAACGTCCCGCAAGAACGATTTCCGGCAGCTTCGCTGCTGGAAGATCCTTTCGGGTGCTAACTAACTTTAAGAGCTCCGCTTTTTTGACTTTCATTTTTTTCTTTCTTAACCAGTGATTTTTCCAGAACCTGCTCAATATGATCCACCGAAATAAATTCCAGGCGCCGGCGAACATTGGCGGGAATATCCGCAAGATCTTTCTTGTTCTCTTCGGGAAGAATGATCCTTTTAATACCGGCACGGTGCGCGGCGAGGATCTTTTCCTTTACTCCCCCTACAGGAAGAACCTTCCCCCTTAAAGTAATCTCTCCGGTCATAGCAACCTGGTGATCCACCGGTATACGGGTCAGCGCAGACACCATTGCCGTGGTCATGGTTATCCCCGCCGAAGGCCCGTCTTTAGGAATTGCTCCCTCGGGAACGTGAATGTGGATATCGTACTCGTTATAAAAATTCTCATCGATTCCCAGCGAATCAACCCTGGAGCGGATAAAACTCAGCGCCGCCTGAGCGGATTCCTGCATGATCTCGCCCAGCTTGCCCGTTAAGATCAGATTTCCTTTACCCTTCATCAGGGTTACTTCAATAGCCAGCAGATCTCCTCCGGACTCGGTCCAGGCAACTCCGGTAGCTACCCCGATCTCGCTTTGCTTTTCAGCCATTCCGTAGCGGAAACGGGGAGGGCCGAGGTATTTATGCAAATTGCTGCGGCTCACCGTAACGTTGTAATTATTATTTTTCACCACTTCGCGGGCGGTCTTCCGGCAGACATTGGCTATCTCCCTCTCTAAATTACGGACACCGGCTTCCCTGGTATATTCTCTTACAATATGCCGCAGAGTACCTTCGGAAATCCGCAGTTGTTTATCGCTCAGGCCGTTTTCTTCGAGCTGCTTGTGAATGAGATGCCGCTGGGCGATCCTGACCTTTTCCTCTTCCGTATATCCCGGCAAATGAATCGTCTCCATACGATCCAGGAGCGGTTGAGGAATATTAAAGCGGTTATTGGCGGTAGTGATAAACATAACCTGAGAAAGATCAAAAGGGGTCTCGATATAATGGTCGCTAAAGGAGTTGTTTTGCTCTGGATCAAGGACCTCCAGCAAGGCTGAAGACGGGTCGCCCCGAAAATCAGTGGACATCTTATCTACTTCGTCCAGCAAGAAAACCGGATTGCGGGATTTGGCCTGGCGGATACCCTGGATAATCCGACCCGGCATCGCCCCAACGTAAGTGCGGCGGTGGCCTCTTATTTCAGCTTCATCTCTGACGCCTCCCAGGGAAATTCGCACAAAATTCCGTTCCATAGCCCTCGCTATGGAACGTGCCAGGGAAGTTTTTCCAACCCCAGGGGGTCCGATGAGACAGAGTATGGGGCCTTTTATTTTATGGGCAAGGCTGCGCACAGCCAGATATTCCAAAATTCGTTCCTTTACTTTCTCCAGCCCGTAGTGATCCTCATCCAGAATTTTTTCAACCAGCCGCAGATCCAATTGATCCTGCGTTTGCACAGACCAGGGGAGCTCTAGAAGCCAATCCAGATAAGTCCGGATGACAACGCCCTCAGCAGCAGCAGGGGGCATCTTTTCCAGCCGCTCAAGCTCTTTCAAGGCTTTCTTCTCCACCTCTTCAGGCAGATTCACTTCGTCGATTTTTTCCCGATATTCATCTGCTTCTGCCGTACGTTCATCCCTTTCGCCCAGTTCCTTCTGAATAGCCCTTATCTGCTCCCTCAAATAATATTCTTTTTGAGTTTTCTCCATCTGTTTGCGGACTCTCAGGCCGATTTTTTTCTCCAGTTCGAGAATCTCCATCTCAAGGCTAAAAATCCCCGCCAGATACTCCAACCTGTCCTGGGGTGATACTGCGTCCAGAATACCCTGTTTCTGTTCAAGCTTCAGCGATAAGTGTGAAGCAACAATATCAGCGAGCCTCCCCGGCTCTTCAATTTCCGATACTGAAGAAAGGATTTCCGGTGAAATCTTTTTACTGAGTTTGGAATATTGCTCAAATTGAGAAAGAACGTGCCTCACGAGGGCCTCCAACTCAGCATCTTTACTGTTATCATCTTCTATTTCTTCGGCCTCAACTTCAAAAAAAGATTTATTTTCTAGAAAATCCGTGATCTGAGCGCGACCTAACCCCTCCACCAGGACACGAATCGTCCCTCCCGGAAGCTTCAACATTTGTTTAATGTTTGCAATGGTTCCCAGAGGAAAGAGATCATCGGATGCCGGGTCATCAATCTTTGCATCTTTTTGAGCGACCAGCAGGATTTTATTATCGTTAACCATGGCTTCATCCAGGGCGTTTATTGAACGCTCCCTGCCAACATCCAGATGAAGAACCATATTGGGAAAAACGACAACTCCCCGTAGCGGCAAAAGCGGCAGTTTAATTCTCATTTTTATTACGTCCTCCTCTCCCTGAAAATCCCTAGAAAAACCTACCTGCTACCCGTTTATTTCTTCTCTTCTGATCATAAATTTCCTCTTTCAGCATGGAAAGAAATCGTTGGGCCTGCAGGATAAAGATCATTTTTTATCATTGGCATTGGTTTAAGAATATGTTCCCTGTTAACCAGAGCCCCTTCTAAAAGATCTTTAATGTGAGAAACAGGTACTATTTCGATATCCCTGATATTATTATAGATATGCTGCCAATTCTTTTCGGGTATAAATATTTTTTTGACACCTGCATCCCGGGCAGCTTCAATCTTTGCAGTAACACCGCCTACAGGACATATAATCCCCCTGATAGAAAGCTCGCCGGTCATCGCCACAGTATTATCGACAGGAACCTTGGAAAAGGCGGAATAAACTGCCACAGCAATCCCTGCTCCGGCTGACGGGCCGTCAACCGGAATACCGCCCGGGAAATTTAAATGGATGTCGTAATTCCGCATATTTTCACCTAGCAAATGCCCGAGCACAGTCAATACGTTTTCCACTGAACCGCGGGCAGTACCTTTGCGTTTGAGCGTTCTGCCCATACCGCCCATCTCTTCCTCTTCGACGATGCCGGTAATACTAAGTCTCCCATCCCCTTTACCAACAAAAAGGACGGAAGCCTCAATTTCAAGAAGCGCACCCAGATAAGGCCCGTAAACTGCAAGGCCGTTTACCAGCCCTACCTGAGGAAACTCGGGGATCCTTTTCTCGGGCCGGGGCGACAGCCTGCTATTATTAACAACCCATTCCATATCTTCGCCTTCCAGGGCAGATCTTCCTTCCCCCTGGGCAACCCCTGCTGCCAGCTGGACCATATTAACCGCATCCCTGCCGTTAAGGCAAAAAGTGGTGATCACCTTTAGGGCTTCCGGTGTTATTTCAAAACCAACCCTGTTTGCGGCGTTAAGGGCAATCCTGCCGATCTCTTCCGGAGTAAGCACGCGGAAAAAAATCTCCATACAGCGGGAACGGATAGCAGGCGGGATCTCCTCCGGCTGCCGTGTTGTAGCACCGATTAACCGGAAATCCGCCGGAAGGCCGTTCTGGAAAATGTCATGAATATGCCGGGGAACATTACGCTCTTCGCTGTTGTAATAAGCGCTTTCCAAAAAAACTTTACGATCCTCCAAAACCTTCAGCAACTTGTTAATTTGAACGGGATGCAACTCGCCGATTTCATCTATAAAAAGAATTCCGCCGTGAGCTTTTGTAACTGCACCGGGCTTGGGTTGCGGTATTCCTGCCATCCCCATGGGGCCCGCCCCCTGGTAAATTGGATCGTGAACAGTACCCATCAAGGGATCGGCGATGCCACGCTCGTCAAAACGCATTGTGGTAGCATCAACCTCTACAAATTTGGCATCCATCGTAAAGGGAGATAGCTTATTTTTTTTAGCCTCTTCCAGAACAAGCCGCGCTGCTGCTGTTTTTCCGACACCCGGAACACCATAGAGCAAAACGTGCTGGGGATTTGGGCCGCAAAGTGCGGCTCTTAAAGCCTTGAGCCCATCCTCCTGTCCAATTATTTCCTTAAAAGAAGAGGGGCGCACTTTTTCAGCAAGGGGTTCCGTCAGAGAAAGGGAACGCATGCGTAATAGCTCATCCATTTCCTTGGATGATTCCTTCTCGATAGCAACTTTGCTCCCCCTCTGATTGCGCAGCAGGTTCCAAAAGTAAAGCCCTATTACTACAGCAAAAAACAGTTGGATTAAACCAAATAACCCGGCCCAACCGTACAAAATATCCTCACATCCTTCTCAGTTTTACAAATTCTTTATATATTATTGCCTGAGAAGGATACAATTAACCATAAGGTATGGGAATGAAAAAAGTATAAAAAAAGGTGGCCGCCTGCAGGCCACCCTGGAAAAGCAGTATATTTAAGAAGCCGAGACTTCCTTTTTGTGCCTTTTCCCTGAAGTAAGAAGCCTGGGTTTTTCTTCTTTTTTTACCACACCGGGAGTAATAATACATTTGTCGATATCATCACGGGATGGTATCTCATACATAATATCGAGCAGAAATCCTTCCATAATACTCCTCAAACCACGAGCCCCGGTTTTATGCTGCGTAGCTTGCTCGGCAATAGCCTCCAGGGAACCTTCTTTAAACTCCAGCTGGACATTATCCAGTTCAAACATTTTTTGGTACTGCTTAACCAGCGAATTAACAGGCTCCGTTAATATCCTGACCAGGGAATCGCGATCAAGCGCGTCCAGGATGGCGATCACCTGCAAACGCCCCACACATTCCGGTATTAATCCAAATCTGATCATATCCTCCGGAAGAACATGGCGTAGCACATCGCCTATATTCAAATCAACCTTAGGCCTGACATCTGCACCAAAGCCCATTCCTCCCGCACCGATACGTTTAAGAATAATCTTTTCCAGGCCGTCAAAAGCTCCGCCGCAGATAAAGAGAATATCCGTAGTATCTATTTGCATAAATTCCTGGTGAGGGTGCTTGCGCCCACCCTGGGGAGGGACGCTGGCCACTGTTCCTTCAAGGATCTTCAACAGCGCCTGCTGGACACCTTCACCGGAGACATCCCGCGTAATAGAAGGATTTTCGCTTTTTCGGGCTATTTTATCAAACTCATCAATATAAACAATACCCTTTTCAGCTTTTTCCAGATCATAATCGGCCGCCTGGATCAACTTAAGGAGAATGTTTTCCACGTCTTCCCCAACATACCCGGCCTCCGTCAGGGAAGTGGCATCGGCGATAGCAAAAGGAACGTTCAAAAGGCGGGCAAGAGTCTGCGCCAGGAGTGTTTTCCCCACACCTGTAGGCCCGATGAGCAAAATATTGCTCTTTTGCAGCTCAATATCGTCCGCTTTCTGCCCGGCGTTGACCCGCTTGTAATGATTGTAAACAGCCACTGAGAGAACCTTTTTAGCATCCTCCTGGCCGATAACATATTTATTTAGCACTTCGTGAATTTCGGCGGGCTTAGGAAGATCTATCAGGTTAAGTTCAAAATCATCCCCGATTTCTTCCTCGATGATCTCGTTGCATAGCTCGATACACTCATCACAGATATAAACACCGGGGCCTGCAACCAGTTTGCGAACCTGCTCCTGGTTTTTGCCGCAAAAGGAACACTTGAGCTGCCCCTTTTCATCGCTGAATTTGAACATTAATTATTTCACCTCTTTAATTCCCTTTTCTCCACAATGGAATCAACCAGACCATACTCTACAGCCATTTCAGCCGACATATAAAAATCCCTGTCGGTGTCCCTGGCAATACGCTCAACCGGCTGTCCCGTATGGTAGGATAGAATTTTATTCAGGGATTCTCTCAGGCGTAAAATTTCCTTGGCTTGAATGTCGATATCCACAGCCTGACCTTTGGTTCCCCCAAGAGGCTGGTGCATCATTACCCGGGAATTGGGGAGAACATACCTTTTTCCCTTTGCACCTGCCGTTAATAAAACAGCTCCCAGGCTTGCCGCCAACCCAACACAGATAGTAGAGACATCCGGCTTAATATATTGCATGGTATCATAGATTGCCATCCCGGAATAAATCTCCCCGCCGGGAGTATTTATATAAATATTGATATCTTTATCCGGATCTTCCGACTCTAAAAAAAGCAGCTGGGCAACAACCAGATTGGCTATAGTATCGTTAATTGGGGTGCCGATAAAAACAATTCTATCCTTCAACAGACGGGAATAAATATCATAAGCCCTTTCCCCGCGGCTTGTTTGCTCAACTACCATAGGCACCAGTTGCATCAGGTTTTTTTCGTTTTCCATCGCTTACTCACTCCCTAAAATAAAAATTAGATCAATCCCCTGCAGGACAACTTTTCACAAAAAACAGCCCAAAAAATACTTTTTCACAAGATCCGGAGCCACTGCCGGAGCCACTGTTAGATTTTGCGCTACTGTTAGATTTTGCGCTATTATTGATCTTGTGATTCCTTTTGTGATTCTTTGTTTTGTTCCACCCCCGGGTCTTTCTTTTCGCCTTCTTCAATTGCTTCCGTTAATTCCACACCTTCAACGCTTTCAACATTTTCATCGCTGTTTTTTTCATCATTGTTTTTTTCCTCAGGGGCAGGTTCAACTTGTATAACATTGGCATGCTCCACAAGCAAATCGATGGCCTTACGATAGCGAATTTCATGGGCCATGATATCAAGGCGCCCCTGTTTTTCAAATTGCTCTTTGATTTTTTCCAGGTCTATTTCATCTGTATTATTTTTTGCATTTGCATTCCGCACAACTTCCCTAAGCTTCTCCTCAATTTCCTCATCGGAGGCCTCCAGGGCTTCTTTCTTGATAATTGCATCCAGAACCAGATTTGCCCTGGCATGCTTTAATGCTTCACCGCGCTGTTCGTCCCTTATTTTTTCGAGTCCTCCCTCTACCAGCTGCCCGTACTGTTCAAGGTTAAGGCCCTGCATGCGCAGGTAATACTCGAATTCAGCCATTCTGTTATCCAGTTCCCTTTCCACAAGCACTTCGGGAACGTCCACCTTGGATTCTGCAGAAATTTTTTCGATGAGCTTGCTTTCCAGGTTTATTTTCTCTCTGTTTTCCAGGTTCTCTTTAAGTTTATTCTCTACATCGGCTTTAAACTCCTCTAAGGTGGAAAATTCTTCTGTTAGTTCCTGAACGAAATCATCATTTAAATCAGGAAGTTGAGGCCTTTTAATTTCTTTTACAGTTACATGAAAAACCGCATCTTTCCCCTTAAGCTTTTCCTGGGCGTAATCTTCAGGAAAAGTGACTTTAACTTCCCTTTCTTCGTTCTTATGCATACCTAAGAGCTGTTCCTCAAAGCCCTGAATAAAGGAACCTGAACCGATCTCCAGAGAGTAGTTTTCACCGGCTCCCCCCTCGAAAGGTTCACCATCAATAGTGCCGTTAAAATCAATAACAGCCAGGTCCTTTTCACATATTTCCCCTTCCTCAAGGGCAACCAATCTTGCGTGTTGTTCCCTGAGGGAGCTTAAATATCTTTCCACATCTTCAGCGGTAATCTCTTTTTTTTCCTGTTCTACTGTAATTCCTTTATAATCGCCCAGTTCTACCTCGGGCTTTACATCTACAGTAACCTTAAAGATTAGAGGCTTGCCTTTCTCCATCTGAACCAGTTCGAATTCAGGCTGATCGATCGGCTCAAGCTGGCATTCTTTTACAGCCTTACTGTAATTGGGATCAACAAGTATCTCCAGCGCGTCTTCATAAAAAATTTCCGGCCCATAACGGGATTCCAGTATTTTTTGGGGAACCTTACCTTTACGAAAACCTGGAACAGATACCTTTTTGACCACTTTTCGGTAAGCCTTATCCAAAGCATCGTTTACTTCTTCTACAGGGACTTCAATCTCCAGACAGACTTTATTAGTGTCTATCTTTTCCCACTTATACACTTATTATGCCAACCTCCTTTAATCTAACAGGAAATCAAAGATATGGCAGCTGTATGGAGCCATAATATGCAGCCATAATATCTTGAATAAAAAAATTTTTATCTCAATCAGTTATCTAAATCCGCCATCTAAATCCGCCAAAGCGATATACTCTTTTTACCACAGCCTGTAATCAAATGCAAGCATACTCTTAAAAAAAACGCCGATTAAGGCGATTTTTTAAAAAAGCTTTTACTTACGTTTCATTTTAACACAACTTTTTACCGCTGACAATAAGGAAAACTGCTTGCGGTCTGCTTGCAGGCCCCTTTTATAGGCTTACTTTATTTTTTATGAAATATCGGAGGCATACACCTTTTATGCTCACTGCCTTGCTGCATTTCCACAATCTTCTTTTGAACAGCAGGATCTATCGAACACCCTCTTAAATAGCGATCAAGCTCGCTGTAAGAAAAACCAATCTCATCTTCATCCGTCTGGCCTTCCCATAATCCTCCCGAGGGTTCTTTATCGGTTATGACACGAGGAATCCCCAGGTAAGCGGAAATCTCCATCACTTCTTCTTTTAATAGGTCGCCGATAGGCTCAAGATCCACCGCCGCATCGCCGTACTTTGTAAAATATCCGATCACGATTTCGCTTTTGTTTCCTGTCCCGATAACGCGATAGCCATTTTTAGCAGCATGATAATAAAGAGCGGTCATTCGCAGGCGGGGCTTAATATTTGCTGCGGCCAGACTTTTCTCCACATCCTCCGGCTTTTCCCCAAGCGAGAGAAGCATCTGGTCAAATACCCCGTCCAGCGAAACAATCATATAGGGTATTTCAAATTCTCTTGCCAGCAGCAAAGCATGCTCAGTGTCGATATCAAGACTGTGGCACGGCATAATCAATCCCAGGCACTGGTCATCAAAAGCCTTTTTACAGAGTACGGCTACCAGTGCAGAATCAATGCCCCCGCTTAGCCCAAAGATTGCGCCTTTACCTCCTGACGAAAGGACCCCTTTCCGCAGCCAGTCGATAATATCCTGGCATAATTCTGCTGGATTCATTATTATTAATTCCCTCCTGTTCTTATATTTAAATGAAAGCTTTAATTGACAGCCCTTCTTGCATATATTGGATGATTTCTAATCATCACCGACAAAATACGGCTTAAGCGGCCAAATCCCGCTTTTCTCAAGGGAGGTTAAAAACCTTTCGTATAAAAAAGGATAACGCAGGGCGATAAAATCCACTATTTCCCCCATTTCCCCGCGTTTTGTTTTGCCGGCTGCAGGACAGGGATTTTCAATAGACGGCAGGTTTTCTTCTTTGACAAGGGAGGCTATTGCCTTTTCTCTTAGGGAAATGAGCGGCCTTATCAGGTAAACATCCCGCCGGTCAAGGTAAGTATGGGGTTTAAATGTACCTATCGTCCCGGAATAAAGCAAATTTAAGAAAAAGGTTTCCAGGGCATCATCCAGATGGTGACCCAGGGCAACCCGGTTACAACCAAGGCTTTTGGCCGCTTTATGCAGAGCTCCCCGCCTGAGCTTGGCACACAGTGAACAGGGGTTTTTCTCCTTCCGCACTTCGAATACAATTCTCGAGATATGTGTTTTTTCAACGAAAAAGGGCATTTGCAGGCGCAAGCACAGATCCCGCAACGGCGTAATATCCATTTCCCAGCCCATATCGACAAAAACCGCTTGCGTGGTGAATGGAAAGGGAGCATGCTGCTGCACAAGAGACATGATATAAAGCAGGGTACTGCTGTCTTTACCCCCGGAAACCCCGAGGGCAACTACATCCCCTTCTTTAATCATATCGTATTTGATAATCGTCCTTTTAACCGTATTCAATAACCTTTTGCTGTAATCGCGGTCCAATGTCCCTGAGCCTTCTTTGTTCGCCTCTGATGTACTATCAATAATACCATAAAATGTGTTCAAGTGAAATAATTATGGTTCAATAAATGCGCTTTTTTTGATTGTGAAAATATTAGAATTGATGAGTTCTATTAAGGCACTCGTATTATTTAAGGCATATTTCAGATCCCATTTTTTGCGGGATCCAAATATGTTACCGGCTCCTTTACATACATAAAGCCGGGGTTTAAGGAAAGGAGCGGTTATAAACATGAATGTATCCATCATAATGATCGTCAATGATCATGAAATATTTCGCTTAATAACAAATTTATTTTCGCTTTGTTTATTGACATCTCCACCCCCAACTGCTAAAATAAAAAACGATGTAAGACCCTTTAAACCAGTCCGGAGAGGCTGGAAAGGAGTTAATTGTTTACTGTACCTGTAGGTGGCTTTTAACCTCCTGGCCGTATCCGGCTGTGGAGGTTTTTTGATTGGAGGTAAAATAGATGCAGGGCAGGCTTGTTTTGGAGGATGGCACTACATTCCCGGGCGTCTCCCGGGGAGCAGGGGGAGAAGCCTGGGGGGAAGTAATCTTTAATACCAGCATAACCGGTTACCAGGAGATTATTACCGATCCATCTTATTGCGGCCAGATACTGGTCATGACCTTTCCCCTCATCGGCAATTACGGAATAAATTATGAAGATCTCGAATCCAGACGCCCCTTTTTAAGGGGCTTTATCGCGCGTGAGTTCTGCTTAACTCCGAGCAACTGGCGTTCTGTTATGAGCGTCACAGATTATCTCAAAGAAAACAATATAGTAGCCCTGGATAATATCGATACCAGGGCTTTAACAAGACATATCCGGGAAAAAGGAAGCATGAGGGGGGTTATCACTACTAAGGATACACCCCGCGAAGTCCTGCTGGATAAGTTACAAAAGGCTCCACATATCTCGGAAATTGACTTTATTGCAGAAGTTACAACGCCGGAAATTTACTCCCTGGAAAACAGCGGACTGCATATTGTCATTATGGATCTGGGGCGCAGGCTCTCCATCGCGCGCTCCCTGCACAACACGGGCTGCCGCATTACCGTGGTGCCCGCTTCCCTAAATGCTCAGGATATCATGGAACTCAAACCGGACGGACTGGTATTATCCGGCGGTCCGGGAGACCCCAGGATGGCAAAAAATGCAATTAAAACGGTAGAGGAACTCGCTGGAAAGCTCCCTCTTTTAGGAATCGGCCTGGGGCACCAGGTTATCGCTCTTGCCCTGGGGGGGAAAACTTACAAACTTAAATTTGGGCACCGGGGAGCCAACCACCCGGTAAAAGACCTCCTTAGAGATAAAGTCTATATCACATCACAAAATCATGGTTTTGCCGTTGATGAAGAAAGCCTTCCGGCCGGGGTTTCCGTTATCCAAAGGAACCTAAACGATGGCACAATAGAAGGGCTCATGGAAAAGAAATTAAAGATAATTGCAACTCAGTACCATCCGGAAGCATTTCCCGGTCCAACGGATTCTCATCATCTTTTCGAACTTTTCCTTGAGCTATTGAAGTCATTTTAAATATAACAACAGCGATCATCCGCTCATCCGGCGGTCGGAATAAAAACATAATACAACAAGAAAACTGGAGGTGCTTTGAGTATGCCGAAAGACCCTGCAATAAAAAAAGTCATGGTAATCGGCTCCGGGCCCATTGTCATCGGGCAGGCCGCCGAATTTGATTACGCGGGTTCCCAGGCTTGCCGCGCCTTGAAAGAAGAGGACGTGGAAGTAGTGCTGGTGAACAGCAACCCCGCCACTATTATGACCGATACGAATATGGCCGATCGCGTTTATCTGGAACCGCTAACATCCGAATTTGTAACCCGCATACTGGAAAGGGAAAGACCGGACGGGCTTTTACCCACACTCGGGGGACAGATCGGCTTAAACCTGGCCGAGGAGATAGCCCGCCAGGGGGCTCTGGATCGCCTCGGCGTCAGACTCCTGGGCACACCTCTGGATACCATACAAAAAGCGGAGGACCGGGAGAAATTTAAGCAGATGCTGGAGGAGATCGGGGAACCTGTCCCGCCAAGCGGAATCGTCTCCACCGTGGAGGACGCTGTTTCACTCGCCGAAGAGATCGGCTATCCCGTCATCGTCAGACCGGCATATACCATGGGGGGAACAGGAGGGGGCATGGCCAGAGACGAAGAAGAACTCCGGGATGTCTCCCGCCGCGGATTAAAATACAGCCTCATCGGCCAGCTCCTTATTGAAAAAAGCGTTACCGGATGGAAAGAAATCGAATTCGAGGTGATGCGCGATGGTGCAGACAGCTGTATCACCATCTGCAGTATGGAAAATATTGACCCAATGGGAGTTCATACCGGTGACAGCGTCGTTGTTGCCCCTGCCCTGACACTAACCGACCGCGAATACCAGCTGCTGCGGAACGCGTCCTTAAAAATTATCCGTGCCCTGGGTATCGAAGGCGGCTGCAACATCCAGTTTGCCAAGGATCCTGCCAGCTATAACTATTACGTAATCGAAGTCAACCCCAGAGTAAGCCGCTCCAGCGCCCTGGCCTCCAAGGCTACCGGTTACCCCATTGCCAAAGTTGCCAGTAAAATTGCCGTGGGGCTCAGGCTTGATGAAATAAAAAACGCAATTACAGGCAAAACATGGGCTTGTTTTGAACCCTCTATCGACTACTGCGTGGTAAAATTTCCCCGCTGGCCTTTCGACAAGTTCGCGGCCGCCGACCGCACACTGGGCACACAGATGAAGGCCACGGGCGAGGTGATGGCTCTTGGCCGTTCATTGGAGGAAGCCCTGCTCAAAGCAGTGCGATCTCTGGAAATCGATATCTTTCACCTGGAGCTCCCCGAGCTGAAGGAGTTCTCATCGGCAGCGCTGCGGGAAGAACTTTCCTTTCCTACGGATCGCCGTCTTTTCGCCGTTGCGGAAGCCATCCGCAGAGGTTTTTCCCTTGGGGAGATAAACAGCATGTCCGGGATTGATTATTTCTTCCTCCATAAAATAAAGCATATCATTGAACTGGAAAACCGGCTGAAAACGGACGGAAAAGAAAGCTTGAGCAAAGAGCTTCTCTTCTCCGCCAAGTACTACGGCTTTGCCGACCATACCATTGCGCAGTTAACCGGAAACAAAGAAGAGGAAATACGTTCCCTGCGCCGGAAAGGAAAAATCACCCCCGTTTATAAAATGGTCGATACCTGTGCCGGGGAGTTCGATGCCGAGACGCCTTATTATTACTCCACTTATGATCGTGAAAACGAGTCCCTGCCCTCCCAGAACAAAAAAACAGTTGTCCTGGGTGCGGGGCCCATCCGGATCGGCCAGGGGATTGAATTTGATTACTGTTCCGTGCACGCCTCCTGGGCCCTCAGGGAAGAAGGTATCGAGTCAATCATTATTAACAACAACCCTGAAACAGTTAGCACGGATTTTGACACTTCCGACCGCCTTTATTTTGAACCCCTGGTCCCGGAAGATGTCCTCAATATTGTAGAGATGGAACGCCCGATGGGGGCAGTAGTGCAATTCGGAGGCCAAACCGCTATCAACCTCGCCGAAACCCTGAGTGAAGAAGGAATTAATATTGTCGGCACGACGGTTGAAGATATTGACGCCGCTGAAAACCGGCACCGCTTTGACGACCTGCTGGAAACACTGCATATTCCCCGCCCGGCAGGGGGAACAGCCGTCACTACCAAACAGGCGGAAACGATAGCCGAAAGGATAGGCTACCCTGTCCTGGTTCGCCCCTCCTATGTGCTGGGCGGCCGGGCGATGGAGATCGTCTATAATATCAAAGACCTGCGGGAATACATGTCCACAGCGGTAAAAGTATCCCCCAACCATCCCGTGCTGATTGACAAGTACCTCAAGGGTGTGGAACTGGAAGTGGACGCTGTCTCCGACGGGCACGAATGCCTTA
Organism: Dethiobacteria bacterium; assembly: GCA_050948825.1. Lineage (GTDB taxonomy): Bacteria > Bacillota > Dethiobacteria > DTU022 > UBA8154 > DUQX01. Next base: position 176,015 of record JBMNEO010000003.1, read on the forward strand.
TCCCCGGAATCATGGAGCATATTGAAAAAGCCGGCATCCACTCCGGGGACAGCATAGCTGTCTACCCCCCGGTGAATCTTTCTCCTGAAATTCAGCAAAAGGTGGTCTCTTACACTACACAGCTGGCCCTGGCATTGAAAATCAAAGGCAGCCTCAATATTCAATATGTCTATCATGAAAACGAGCTTTATGTCCTGGAAGTGAACCCGCGCTCCAGCCGGACAGTCCCTTTTTTGAGCAAAGTAACGGGTATCTCCATGATAAACCTGGCTACAAAAATAGCCCTTGGGAAAACGCTGCGGGATTTGGGCTATGAGGGCGGCCTGGCCAACCCGCAGAATTTTGTAAGCATAAAGGCGCCCGTTTTCTCCTTCTCCAAGCTCTTCCTTCTGGAAACCTCGCTGGGGCCGGAGATGAAATCTACCGGTGAGGTCATGGGTATTAACAGCTATCTCCCCAAGGCACTTTACAAAGCACTGCTCTCCTCGGGATTTAGCCTCTCCCCGGAAGGTAAGGGCAATATCCTGGTCACAATTGCGGATAAAGATAAAAAAGAAGCACTTCCCTTAATCCAAAGGCTTTCCGCGATGGGTTTTAAAATCTACGCCACCAGGGGAACAGCCCTCTTTTTAAAGGAAGCCGGCCTGGAAGTCAATACTGTCAATAAGATCCGCGAAGGGTCGCCGCACGTGGTCGATATAATCCAGTCCGGTAAGATTAACCTGGTGATCAATACTCTGACCAGGGGGAAAATGCCTAAAACAGACGGCTTCCGCATACGCAGGTCGGCGGTCGAACATAATATCCCCTGTTTCACATCGCTGGACACAGCCCAGGCTGCAGGAAAGATAATCGAGGAACTTAAGCTTGGAGAAGATCCGGGTGTCCTTTCCTTACAGGAATATCTTCATCTATAAAAATGCTATACTTTGAGAAAAGGCAAGATCAAGAACCGTCCCTAGCTTTTGCTAGCTTTTGCAGAGGGTATCCCAGCGCTTTTCTACTCTTTCCTGGATCAGATCAATTTGTCTTTCATCCAGGGTGGAAAAACGCCGCTGCCCTTTCAAGTATTCCCTCACCGGCATATACTCCTGCGGCTTGTAGTTTATTATATATTTCTCCCCATTTTCCACCTCGTAGAGGGGGAAAAAGCGGGTTAGTACAGCCAGACGGGATAGTGCAATAGTTTTTTCTGTCGGGCTGCCCCAGCCGGGCGGGCACGGGGTCAAAACATGCAGAAAACGAAAGCCCCTGGTCTCCAGAAGACGCTTCGTCTTGGCAATTAAATCCCCGGGGAAGGCAACCGTAGCCGTAGCGGCATAAGGGATTTCATGTGCCGCCAGTATTTTCATGATGTCTTTTTTGGGGTTATTTTTTACCCTGGGAGCGGGCGTCGTCGTCGAAAGCGATCCGTAAGGGCTGGCGGAACTCTTCTGCGTTCCTGTATTCATATAGGCCTCGTTATCGTAACAGACAAAAATAATATTTTCATTGCGCTCCGCAGCACCGGAGAGGCCCTGCAGGCCAATGTCAAAGGTCCCCCCATCCCCTGCAAGGACTACCACCTGTGTATCCCTGTCGCCTACCGCCTCCAAACCTTTCTTGATCCCGCTTCCTACTGCAGCAGCGGCAGGGAAAGGGCAGTGCATGACCACAGTTTCCAGGCTGCGCAGGGGGGCAACTCCGGAGATGATACTCCAGCAGCAGGCGGGAATTGTAATTACGGCCTTGGAACGCAAAACCTTGATCATATGGCGCACTGCCAGAGCGGGGCCGCATCCCGCACAGGCATTATGGCCGCTTAACATATATTCTTCCCGGGGAATTTTCCCCAGTATCGTTTCCAGCATTACAGGTCAACCCCCCAAATAATTTTGTCTCCTTCATTTTCTGTCTCATCTGTTTTATTCAGTCCCTGGATTAACTTCTGCGGTGTTAAATCAACGCCTCCGGCCAGGTTTAGTTCATAGAAACCTCCCCTGAAAGATGCCCCTTGGAGCAGCGCGCGCATTTCCTGGGCAAAAATCCCTCCTGTTCCGCTGGAGATATCTCCGTCAATAACAACCAGTTTCTTTAACCGGGGGCTGCTCAAAAGTGAAATAATCTCCTCTTTCGGCAGCGGCCGGAAAAGCCTGATGCGCAGCAACCCCTTTTTTTCCCCGTTAATATTTAACGCCGGCAGAGCGCTCTTTACCGTCTGCGCTGCCGAACCTGCAGCAACAATTACAGTCTCAGCCTCATCCAGCCCCACAGCTTCCACCAGCGGATAGCTCCTGCCGAAAATCTTTGCATATTCAAGCTCCAGCTCTTGTACAGCTGCAGGAACTTTAAGCATGGATAAATGTCTTTCCTGAATATTGCGTGCAAGGTAGCGAAAATCCGTAACAGCATAAATATTCTGCGGTTCCTGCGGATCAATAAGCGGCTCCCCGGGAGGCAGCGGAAGAAAACGGTCAACCCTTTCCTGGCCTGGGAGCTCCACAACCTCATATGTATGGGAAAGAACAAAGCCATCATAGACTACCATGCAGGGAATTCTTGCTGCCTCCGCCAAACAAAAAGCCAGCAGCACGGTATCGAATATTTCCTGTACATCCGCACAATAAATCTGGATCCAGCCTGTATCGCGCTGCGCAAGGCTGTCCAGCTGATCGGATTCAAGGCTCCAGGGGGCCCCCAAAGCCCTATTTACATTGACCATTACAATCGGCAAACGAGCCCCGGCTGCCCAGTGCAGCAGCTCATGCATATAGGCCAGCCCCTGGCTGGAAGTGGCGGTAAAAGTCCGGGCACCGGCGTAAGCAGCACCGATGAGATAGGAAAGAGCGGAGTATTCGGACTCCACGCTTACATACTCCCCGGGGAAATTTCCCTCGGCCCACATCCTGGCAATGTTTTCAACAAGCGACGTCTGTGGAGTGATGGGATAGGCGCAGACAACCTGGGCTCTTGACAGTTGGACTGCCAGCGCAGCAGCCTGATTCCCGTTCATAAGTTTACGCTCCATTTTTGCCCACCTCCTCCATCTCCAAAACCCCTGCCGGACATTCAGCTGCGCAGATCCCGCAACCTTTGCAGTAATCGAGGAGTACCTCATAATTGCCGGAGCTATTCCCAATGGCAATGTCAGGGCAAAAAACCCAGCAAACCCCGCACTGGCTGCATATCCCGCAGCTAAAACAGCGGGAAGCCTCTTCCTGCGGTGAAAGATATCTCCTGTGCTTCTGAAAAAGCAAGGGGTTTAAAGCACCCTCGGCTACGGCTTTCTCTCTTCCGTTCATGGGTGGAGCTAAATGGTGCTCACTATCATCTTTTCCCGCTTGAAGAACATGATATATTCGCAGGGCGGCCAGCCGGCCTCCAAAGATGGCTGCAGCTATATTGGCCGGACCTGTCACGGCATCCCCTGCAGCAACCAGCACCTTTTTGGAATCCCCCGCCAATACTTTGACTGCTTCCTCCACCGGGGTCTTGTTTTCCGCCAGGATCTGTTGTAATCCTGCTCTTCCCGTAAAAGATGGGGCAATCTTTTTTAAACTGCTTTCCTGACCTGCAGCCAGAATAACCTGGTTACATTCAAGGAGTAAATCAGTACCGGGTATACTCTCCACAGCTTCCCCCCGCCGGGAGGGTCTGGTCCGCAAGATGCGCACCCCCTGGACTTTTCCCTTACCGATAATCTCCTGGACAACGGTGTGAAAAACAAAATTTACTCCCGCTTCCTCAGCGGCTTTGATCTCATCAGGATGAGCCGGCATCTCTTTCTCAGAACGCCGGTAAAGGACGCTTACCTCCTCCGCACCATGCCTCCTGGCCATACAGGCTGCATCCAGCGCGGCGTTACCCCCGCCGATTACCACTATCCGCCCTTTCACCTCAGAAACGCCGCCGATGTTCAGACTTTTCAGATACCTCAGTGCTTCTGTAACACCCGGCAGATCATCACCGCTTATATTAACGGGCCTGCTCTCCTGCGCTCCCACCGCCAGCAAAATAGCATCGTAATCATCCTGCAAATCCTGCAGTGCGATCTCTCTCCCCATCTCCAGGCCGGTGCTGATCACAATACCTTTTGCCTGCAGTATCTCCAGTTCCTTCTGCAATACACTCCTTGGCAGGCGGTATTCCGGAATACCTGTTGCCAGAAGGCCTCCGGCCACCGGCAGCTTTTCCAGAACTGTAACCTCCATGCCCATACTGTTCAGGTAATAAGCGGAGCTTAAACCAGCCGGCCCTGAACCTACAACCGCCACCCTTTTTGCTTTTTTCAATTGGCTTGCAAGCTGAAAAACTTCGGCAGAGGTTTTCCCAGCATCAAAGCGATCATGCCTCCAGAGGCCGATCTCCTTTTCAATCCTGACCGATAGCGACAGCCTCGTCCAGCAAAGCCCGGCTGCATTTTTCCATGCAATAACCATAGCAGATATAACCCGTAATGGCAGGAAAGGGATTGTACCGCCGTACAATCTTCCAGGCTTCCTGCCAGTTGCCCGCTTTTACCTCTTTCATCCAGCGGGGAATTTCGTTTTCAAGTGGGCAGAGAGACCCTGCACGGTGAAATTTTTTCTTTGCGAACAGGCGATAAAAATCTCCATGAACCCGTCTTATTCACAGGTGTCGGCACTGTTTCAACAAATACCGGGTAACTTTCTCCGTTCTTACTGCAGTACTGCATTTTGCAGAACCTCCCCAACCCCTTTATACCCCTGAAGCGCTCCTTCAAGATTTTCATTTTTGTATTGAGTAAGGCTATCCCTTAAGACACTTTCCAAAAGCCCCGGCGATGCAAGCTGCAAAATCCTGACCAGAGCTCCCAGCATAACACTGCTCACCAGCGGCATACCGGAAAAAATGAGGCCGCAATCGGCAGCAATATGGTCGGCATCCACGGCATAAATTTTTTTTCCTCCGGCTGCCTTCAGCCACGGGGGTGAAAGATCACCTGAAGTATTCAAGAGCAGCTTCCCTTCTTCTTTTAAACCATTGAGGGCTATTTCCGGGGGAAGTATTTCTGCATCAAATACGGTCACGCAAAAAGGCTCGTAAATACGACAGCGGGGCATCAGCGGCGAACTGCTGTAGCGCAAAAAGGCCGCCACCGGAGCTCCCCGCCTCTCCGCTCCAAAAAAAGGGAAAGCCTGGGGATAATAACCACTGTGAAAAGCAACCTCCGCACCCAGAGTAGCGGCGAGGACAGCTCCCTGACCGCCCCTGCCGTGGATACGCACTTCCACCAGATCTTCCGTATACATATAATTCCTCCCCATTAAAAATCACGGTACTCACTAGCAAAATATACTTCCGTTTTTTCTTGCCTCACTGTATTTTCTAACCACAGATACCAAATGGATCCAATAAATTCCAAATAGGGTGCTATTAGTTAAATTTTTTTCATAATACCTCTTTCAAGAAAATAAATCAAGCACAAAGTTGTGCACAATATTTTTTCAGATAAATCTGAAAATTTATACGGCCTCTTGCTACTTTCAATTGGGTTTTAATAGCTTGATTGTTCCTCAAAAAGTCTCATTTCATTAACAGACCGTATTTCGGCTACAATACGCAAAAGGATTACATTTCTTCTTCCTCAGGCAGCTCTTCCAGCTGAAGAGCTGCAGCTTCCCATTGTTCATAGAGCCGGTGAAGATGTTTTTGTGCTTTTTTATATTCCTCCGCCACACTGCGGGCATCGTCAAAGTTTTGATAGATCTCCCCATCGGCAAGCCTATCCTGGTATGAAGATACTTTTTGCTCTTCCAAGAAAATTTCTTCTTCCAGCTCCTGGAGGCGTTTTTTCAGGGTGCGTTTTTTACGGCGCAGTTCAAGAATATGTTCTCTTTTTTCCCTGCGTTTTTTTTCCTCTTCACGGCGGCGGGACAATACATCAGAATCGTCCCGCAGGGCGGCCTTCTCTTCTTTCTCTTTTGCTTTCATCTCCTCGTATTCACGGTAACTGCCCTTGAACAACCTTACCCGGCGATCCCGGATCTCCAGGATCCTGGTCGCCATACGCGATACAAAATAACGGTCATGGGATACTACGAGCAAAGTCCCCGGGTAATCGTCCAGTGCTGCTTCCAGTTCCTCCACTCCGGTAATATCCAGGTGATTGGTAGGCTCGTCCAGAATAAGAAAATTACCCTCTGCCAGGGCAACCTTTGCCAGAGCGAGACGGCTTTTTTCCCCACCGCTCAAATCCCCAACCTTTTTAAAAATCTCATCGCCCCGGAAGAGATAACGCCCCAGATGTTTCCGGGCTTCCGTCTCCCCCATGGAGGAGACGTTCATAATCGTTTCCAACGGCGTACTGAGCAGGTCAAGCTGCTGCTGCTCCTGATCAAAATATGCCATATTTACACTGGGACCGAGATAAATTTTACCTTCGCTTTGTATTTCCTCTCCCGTTATAATTCGCAAGAGAGTAGTTTTACCGGCACCGTTGGGCCCGACCAGTGCAACCCGGTCTCCCCAGTTTATTTCAAAACCGGCATCTTTAAAAAGAACTGTTTCTCCAAAAGCCTTGGAAACATTCTCCATGGCAAGCACAATCTTACCGCTGCGTCCCGTAAAAGTGAAATTGAGATTCATTGACTTATCTTTCACAGGCCTGGAAACCGTCTTCAGCGCTTGCAGCCGTTTTTCCCTGCTGCGGGTCTGGCGCTTGGTCCTCTCATCCGCAGCAGCCGTTCTGATAAATTCGAGGTCTTTATTGATCGCTGCCTGCTGCTTTTTATAGGCTTTTTCTTCGCTTGTCTCCTCAATCTTTCGCTGAGCCACATATGCGGAATAATTGCCGCGGTAATTTCTCAAATTCCCGTTTTTAAGGGAGACGATCCTGCCGGCAACCCGATCAAGAAAATAGCGGTCATGGGAGACCACCAGGATGGAACCGGACCAATCGCGCAAAAAATTTTCCAGCCATTCCACGGCATCAATATCCAGATAATTGGTAGGCTCATCCAGCAAAAGCAGATCCGGCTCCTGAAGGATCAGCGAGGCGAGTTGCGCCCTGGTCTTTTCACCCCCGCTGAATTCCGAAACCTGGCGTCCAAAATCATCTTCATTAAAACCCAGCCCCCCTGCAACAGCAGCCAGGCGTTTTTCCAGCGTATAACCCCCTTTTTCCTCAAAAAGGTGGGCGAGCTCTCCGTATTTCTCCATCAAAGAAGCCAGAGCGGCGCTTTTTTCTTTCATAGCGGGAGAAGCCATTTCCTGTTCAAGGAAAGCAAGCTCCTGCCGGAGAAAAACTATATCTTTGGTGGCTTCCAGTAAGTGTTCCTCAAGCGTCGCCCGGGGCAGTATCCCCGGTTTTTGGCTCAGATAACCCAGGGAAAGTCCTCTGGCCAGATAAATCTCTCCCTCATCGGCTTCTATCTCCCCTGTAATAATCTTCAAAAGCGTGGTCTTTCCTGCGCCGTTGGGCCCGACCAGCCCCACCTTTTCACCCTGATGCAACTGCAGGGACATCCCTGATAAGACCATCTGGTCGCCAAAATATTTCGAAAGTCTATTAATACTTAATAAGGCCAGAGGCTCACCCCCTTTTGCCACATGGTTCCTTGTTTATCTAAGGCATTTTTCTTACTATAAAAAATAAGCAACTAAGCTAAGAAAATGCATTTTTGCCGTGAAATGAATATTTTTGACCCTATATTAATCCTATATTTTAATCCTATATTAATGTAACAATTTTCAGCTCTGCTGTCCAGTGGTATGAAAATGGAGCTGTGTGCAAATGGCAATGCAGATATTTTCACCCCAGGTTATATGCAATTATGTTATCCCCAAAAAACACTGCCCCCTTAGGTCAATAGCCTAAGGGGGGCGTAGTTTGCTTTGCCTGATAAACAATAACAGGGGTTGTTCTTTTGCTATCCTGTTAAAAATGATCCTCTCTTTCAACGTCAATTTGGGAATAAGAGCTTTTTCGACCCAAGGGGGGCATTGCTAAAATAACCATATCATATAATAAATATTATCATAATGTCTATTCTTTTTCTATTTCCTCGATTATAAGCTGCCCGTGTTCGTTCTCAAAATAACGGAGATTTACTTTATCCCCGCTGTCAAGCCCGGCCAAAATTTCGGAAAGATCCTGCGGCAGCATAAAAGCTTTCGCCTGGCCGTCTATTTCAATCTCCACAAAGTTGCTGTCAATCTGCCCCGAAAATATGCCCGTTTTTCTCTCCAATTGCTTACTGCCGTCATTTCCATTGACGTAAACCAGTTCTTCAAATATATCGTTCTCAGTATTTTGAACCTTACAGCTTTCAAAAGTTCCATTTAATTTAATCACCAGCAGGGGGTAAGTTAAAACTTGAATTACAGCATCTCTTTCTTTTGGTTTTGTTTCTTCAACAATCACTTCCAGGTTCGACTTTGCAGCATTTATAGTATCCAGGGCAATACCGTATCCTCCCGTCGCCTTCTCTCCGGACGAAACCAGCAAAAATACATCATCCCCGTTATAAATATCGGGTCCGCTGAAAACAAAATATCCCCTTTCGGCTTTCAGCTCTTCCACGGCGCTTTGCACTTTTTCGGGAAGGGTATTAAGGTCCCCTACTATTTCATACTCCAGCGGCTCTTCCCTCTCGGGAGCTTCTACTTCAGGAATTTCCGCTCCAGGGGTTTCAACTTCGGGAGTTTCCGCTTCAGGAGTTTCCCCCGGACCACATCCCGGAAAACTGAGAATCAGGATCATCAGCGCCGCCAAAAAAATAATAACCGCCTTTTTCACCGGTATTACCCCCTTTAATATTTTCTATCGTATGCCATTTTCTATCGTATGCCGGATGCCGGCAATAATTTTCTATTTCATTATTATAGACGATTATAACCCCTTTTTGTTTCAATGTCATGAAAATAATCAAGGAAAGATGTGGAAAAATTTAAATTGGCAGACGGAAATATTGCAAGGCGCCAAGGATAAAAAGGAACTGCTAACACTCAAGAAATACTTCTCCACGCAACGAATTTACTTTCTTAAACAAGAAGCCGCAACTTACGAAAAAGCGGCTTTGTTGTATTTTACCCTGCGTCGTAAAGGAATTACCCCGCGCAGCACCATAGATATGCTGATAGCTCTTACAGCAATAGAATTTAATTTATTGCTGCTCCACGATGACCGTGATTTTGATGTAATGGCCGAACACATACCGGAATTGAATATACTCAATATCCTGGAATAAAGAATTTATAGACCGGCTGCCGGTCTGACCGAGCATCCCGGCAACCGAATCTAAAAAGGCCAAAAGGCGGTATTAAAAGTTTAAAACCAGCGAGCCGCGTTGCTCGCTCTATACCCCCGAAGGTTCTTTCACGGTGAAAAGGACATGGGCACGCCGTTCCTTAACCATTTTGTCAATTATCCGCTCCAGCTGCCCGGGGTCGGTTGCCGGTTCGAAACAGTGCCTGCCCAGGCAGGCAAAGGCACTGGCCACTTTCATGTCGGCATATTCTTCCCGGCCAATCTCCGCGGCCTTCTCGGGTTCAAGCAACCTGACAACTTTTGGAGGCACAAACGCCGCCAGCGCGGTGCTGTGCAGCGGCAAAAGCCCGAGGTCATTATGTGGCCCTACCACATCGATCACCGCACCCCGCTCCCTGACTCCGAATGCTGCCAGCGCCAGCCCGGCGCTAAAGAGAGAATGGCTGCGATATTTATCCATAAAAGCGTGGATAATATCAGCACCTTTTTCCAGGTAAGCCTCCTCGCCGGTCAGAGAAGCCATCTCAACAAACCAGTTTGCACATAGTGAATTATTTTCAATATCATAGACCGGCCGGGACAGTTTTCCCAGCTCTTCTTTCTCCACAGGCCTGTCTCTAAATGCGCCCTCTTCCCGCGCTAATTTCTTCAGGCAAAAAGAAGCCAGTTCCCTGGCTATATCGAGCCACTTCATATCCCCGCTGTGCTGGTAAGCCGCCGTCAGGGCTAACCCCATGGCTGCCTGATCCTCGAGCAGCCCCCATATTTGCGCTTCATTCTCCCCTTCAGCCAGGTAATGTGCCATCCCCAGCTCCCGGCTAAAACAGCGATCTTTCAGCATATTTAATGTCTTCATAGCGAGATCATACCAGCGCGGTTCAGCCAGAATTACCGCAGCCTTAAAAAGTGAACGGATCAGCAGGGCATTCCAGCTGACATAAATTGTCCGGTCAATTCGCGGCTTTTCTTGTTTTTGTCTTTCATCCAGCGGTAAAGAATAATACTCTTCGTCGGCATCCTGGGAGCCTGCCCAACCCTCCCTTTCAGGAAGGTAAAGGTTGTTTTCCAGGTAGCGCAACACATCCCTGGCGGCAGCAGCAAAAAATTCATCCCCCGTAAGCTTGCTGGATGTAAGTAGTAAGGACAGCATCCGGGCATTATCCTCAAGCATTTTTTCATAATGGGGTATGCTCCAGTCCCTGGTAGTGCTGTAACGGAAAAAACCTCCTTCCTCAGGGTCGTAGATACCGCCGGAATACATGGAATGCAGGGTTTGCTCAAAGATTTCCCGCCAGTCCTTGCCTCCCTGGTAAAGATAGGCCACCTGTGCCAGCTCCAAAGCTTCAAACATGGGAAATTTAGGAGAGTTACCAAACCCACCGTATTCCTTATCGTATTGTTCTTTAACCTTATCCGCTGCAAAACCCAACAGATCGGCAAAAGTTTCCGTCTCCAAAGCTCCATCCCCTCTGGCCACAGTTCTTTTTCCCTTTCTTTGAAAATTTTCTTCTGCTCCGGATATCCCACTATCTCTTATCCGGGCTTCCTTTTTTATTCTTTCAGAGTCTTCCCGGTATAGTTCAGTTACTTCTTCCATGGATGCCAGCATTTTCTCCGGCGGTATATAAGTAGCACCGGTAATAATATGTCCTTCGGGGGTTAAAAAAGCTGTTGTAGGCCAGCCTCCAAGGTTATAGCGCGCATTTATATCCGGCCTGCGGTCAGTATCCACCCTGATGGGGACAAAATCCCTGTTAATGGTCCGGGTAACCTGCTTATCGCTATACGTGGTATTATCCATCACATGGCACCAGTGGCACCAGCTTCCGGATATGCTTAACAAAATCGGCTTGTTTTCAGCCTTTGCCTTTTCAAATGCTTCGTTACCCCAGGAGTACCAATTTATAGAACTCTGTAAATCCGGTGAAATGCCCTTATTTAATATATGTTTATCCTTATTGTCCTCTTTAAAGTCCATATTGCATACACCTCACATTTTTTTATATTTTTCCTTGGCAGACTTGTTTTTATGTAGCTGTTGCTAATTGAAAACTTATTGATAACACTTCCCTTGAAAACTTAGCGTCTAATGGAACTTTCAATATTTGCAACCCTTCCGACAAAAAAGGCATGAAGCTGAGGCTTCATGCCTAATTCCATCCTATAAAATATTTATAATAGTTACCAGAGCTATCTTATTATTTTTTCCCGCCTTCCCCGGGAATTTGAACATCAGTAATATAATTTTTTTGTTCCTGAGCTCTTCTTTTTCTGGCAGCCGCTCCAACAGCTTTCCAGAGAATAATAATTAATAACAGTAAAGGGATAATTATCGGCAGGGATCCGATGATGACAATCACAAAATTGGCCATACCATCCAGAAGACGGTTGGTGTTCAGCGCCATTAGATTCCCGATCCTTTCGCCAAAATTACCAAAACCGTCAACCACTGTCTCCTGGCGCGGGTCTCTTTCCTCCAGGCGAATATCGATGGTCGAATAATTTACCCTTTCCTGCAAGTGCTTGAACTCAGCGGTCATCGACTCCAGGTCGCCGCGAATCCTTCCCAGTTCTTTCTCAATCTGCAGGATATCTTCCATGTTCTCCGCCCTGTCCAGAAGCTCGCGCATTCTTTTCTCCTGCGCCTCCAGGTTGGTAATGCGGGCTTCCAGGTCAATATAATGCATGGTTACATCGCTGGTATTCTCGCTGATATTTTTTGTCTTGCCCAGCCCGTCCAGTATTTCCAGGGCATACGCATACTTATCCTGTGGAATACGGATTGACATCTGCCCGGCCCGGCGTTCCCGGGAAAGGTCATAAATTTCCAGCGAGGCCACATAGCCGCCGAGTTGTTTTACCGAGTTCTGGATTTCTTTGGTCGTTTCTTCTATATCCTCTATTTCCAGAGTAAGCCGGGCATTGAGAATAACATAGCGCACCCCTACCCCTGCCCCGCCCTCTGGTTGAACCCCGCTGCCATCTTCACCTGCCATCTCTGCTTCTGCACCGGTTGCAGCGCCGGCCGGGGCTCCGCTGTTAGACATACTGTACGCCATTTCCATATCCCTCGCCTCGGCCATTTCCTGCGGAGCCATCGCCGGCGCTGAATCCTTAGTACCAGCGCCCCCGCAACCGGCCAGGCCGGCAAGGGAAAAGATAACCAGCATTAATACCGCCATATAATGGAAATGCTTTTTCTTACTGAACTTAACCATCTTTTTACTCCTACCCTTAAATCAAAGGATAAGAGTTCTCCCCCCCTTTTTTTATTCTACTAATAAAACGTTTCAACCGTAAAAAGGTTCCCCCCCCCGCCCCTCCGGAAATATATTTTTGCGGAAATAAATAATTAATCTCCAACTTAAAAAATAAACCGGAAGATTAAACCTTCCGGCTACAAAAAAGCAGTATCTTTAAAATACCTTTAATAATTTTAGCTTTACCTCTTCCCAAGCTCCTCAATCTTCTGCAATGCTTCGCCTGCAGCCTGGCCAAAGTCAGCCACCTCTTCCGGTTTAAAGCTGCAGAGGGCAAGGCGGTCTTCCTCCAGACCGACGTCTTTGAGGATGGATTTAACGCGGCTCACGCGCTGGCCGGCCCAGTAAAGGGTTTGCTGGAAAGGACAGCTGTTTGTCTCGTTTTCCGCGCAGCCCGCTACAATAACTCCATCCGCACCCAGCTCAAAGGCCTTGAGCATATGCAAAGTATCGATCTTGGAAATACAGGGGAATTTTACAACCTCCACGTTAGCGGGTTTATCTTTGAGGAAATTGTTAAATTCCGGCAGGGCATAGGCACCGAGCCCGCAGGATAACACCAATACTGACGGTTTTCCGTTTCTGGAAGCCACCAACCGCTTAACAGCAGGCTCCAGTTCCTTTTCCGCTTCTTCAATATACGGGGCTCGAAATTCAATAGCCAGGTTGGGGCATACGGTCAGGCAGAGCCCGCAGGCCTGGCACTGGAAATCGCGGATCATCAGATCGCCCTGATCGCTTACTACGGGCACGTTATAGGGGCAGGTGCGCAGGCAGGTCAGGCAGTCGGCGCATTTTTCCACAATCCTCTGTGCTCCGGCAGCGCATCCCAGGCAGCGGGCGCTTTCCCAGACGGCCATAGCCATGGTATAGCCTTTTTCCACCGGCCGGAAGTTATCGGAACGCTCTTCCGGGGTGAGCATCGGAATCTCGTGGCGGTCTATTCTTTTCACTTTCTCCGCTACATCGGAAGCCAGCTCGGGCAGGGGCTGTTCTTCTTCAATCATCGAGCTAATGAAAGGTTTCCCCTCCAGATAGTAACTAATCGCCATGGCAGCTACCCTGCCGTTGGCCATAGCTTTTACTGCCGTACTGGGGCCATTTACGATCTCACCGCAGGCGAAAACCCCTTCTACCGGTGTTTTCATGGTGGCAGGATCAAAGACCATTCGTCCTCTCTCGTCTACAGGGATATCGGCTTTCTTTACAGCTTCGAGATCAGCCCCCTGTCCAATGGCAAAAATAACCGTATTACCCGGTAAAAACATCACATTATCTTCATTATAGGTGGGATTAAACCTTCCCTGCGCGTCAAAAACAGACGGGCATTCTTTGACTTCGAGGCCCTGAATTACCCCGTTTTCTATCCTGACAGCCTTGGGACCCCAGGAAAAGTTGAACTCGACCCCCTCTTCCTTAGCCTCCTCGATCTCCCAGGGGAAAGCGGGAATCTCCTTCTCCGATTCCAGGCAAACCTGCCTTACCTTTGACGCACCACAGCGGACAGCCGAGCGGGCAACGTCCATCGCCACGTTGCCACCGCCGATAACAACTACCTCACGACCGTCGAGTCGGAAATTGTCTCTTTTCGAAGCCTTTAAAAAATCCAGCGCCAGAAGCACATCGCTGTGATCGGCACCAGGAATAGGCAGCCCGCGGCTGGCCGTAAGACCAACTGCTATAAGTATCGATTTGAAGCCTTCCTTCCGAAGGTCTTCCACCCCAAAATCAGTACCGAATTCTACTTCTGTCTTAAACTCAACGCCGAGTTTTTTCAAGTTTTCAATATCCTTCTCTACGGTCTCATCGGGAAGACGGTAGAGGGGAATAAAATTCCGCGGAGCACCACCCAGGTATTTTTCACGTTCAAAAACAGTTACGGAGCAACCCTGCAGCGCCAGGTCAAAAGCTGCAATTAACCCTGCCGGTCCGGAACCGATAACGGCTACCTTTTTAGCGGGATCAACCTTTGCCGGAGACTGAAAATCTGCCTCTCCGAACTCCACCGCCGCTCTTTTTAAACCCCGTATGGAAAGAGGTTTGTCAACATTCTGGCGCCTGCACTCATCTTCGCAATGGTGTGCACAAATTGTACCGCAAACCGAAGAAAGCGGGTTTGACCTTTTTATGACCTCCAGAGAACGATCAAAATCTCCGATAGCAATCAGACGCAAATACTCCCGTACTTCCTGATGAATGGGACAAGCCGCCTGACAGGGGGGGATACCGGGAGAACCCTCTTTTAATACACTGCTGGCATTTGTCATCTTTTCCACTCCTTCTAAATTATTTGCCTCCTTCCGGAACTCCGTGCTTTAAAAGGCAGAAAACATCCCCAAATTAATTAACCTGACCTCCGTTCTTTCTTTTTATAATTATTCTTCTTCAGAAACATTTTTCCTGCTGGAAAACACTATTTTTTCAACTTTCAACCTTTCATCCCTCCTCCGTCCTATCTTCAAAACAAGCAATATTACACAAACCGATTAAAAGGATTTGTATTTTCAAAAGCGAATTACTATTAAACGGCATACTCATGATATTGAAAGGAGGCCAGGCCATTTGCCGGCAGTGAATGGCCGCAAAAGCAGTGGTAATACTTCCATATAAAGGTAAAACGCCAAAAGTCGCCAAAGGAGCTTTTATCGCACCCACAGCAGCGCTTGTCGGTGATGTGACAGTAGAAGAAGGGGCAAGCATCTGGTTTGGAGCAGTTCTGCGCGGGGATGTTGGCCCAATTGTGGTAAAAGCAGGTGCCAATCTGCAGGATAATACTGTGGTCCATACCCATTTCGACAGTGAGACCGTTATTGGTGAAAATGCATCAATTGCTCATGGTGCGATATTACATAATTGTACTATAGGAAAAAGCGCGGTCGTGGGTATTAATGCTGTGGTACTGGATGGTGCAAGCGTAGGAGACGAATCAATTATCGCTGCCGGCAGTGTCGTAGCTGTTAACACTGTCATACCGCCCCGGTGCTTAGCGGTTGGCAGCCCTGCAGAAGCAAAAAAGGAAATTTCCGGGAATTCACTATGGTATGTCAAAAAAAGCAGTGAGGCATACCACGTTCTGCGCGACGACTACCTGAAGCAGGGTCTCGGGATTATTCAAGAATCCGAAAATATATAATTCCGGCCAATAAAAGAATAAGGCATTTGATCAGGCTCTGTTAAAGTAATTCTGTTGAGTTAGCGTTAATATTCAATCGGATAAGAGGCCATGCCGGACACAACAATATTAATTAAGGGAAGTCAACCGGCTTCCCTTAATCGCTTATACCCGTTTTTTCATACAAAAGCACACGCTATTTTGCTCTTAATATACCAAGGAGGTAAAGGCGCAGGAGATTTAACGCCGTTTGTGTGGCCCTCTCCTTTACATCCAGGCGGTTTCCCCAAAATTCAAAGCGGTTACAAAATTGAAACCGGTCCCCTTCCAGAGCAATGTAGGTTAACCCCACGGGTTTGCCGGGGGTCTCCCCCCCGGGGCCGGCTATCCCGGTTATTCCCAGGCCGATATCTGCATGGCAGAGCCGGCGAACGCCTGATGCCATCTCCCTGGCAACTTCATCGCTGACAGCCCCAAGAGAAGCTATAAGCTCCGGATCGACACCGAGAATATTTATTTTTGCTTCATTGCTGTAAGTTACCAAACCGGCCAGGAAGTACCTGGAACTATCGGGAATGTTGGTCAAACGGTGGCTTAATAGCCCCCCGCTGCAGGACTCTGCCAGAGCCAGCGTTTTACCTTTTTCCCAGAGCAATTTAGCTACCGCATATTCCAGATCCTCCCCATCCTCCCCGTATATATAGTTACCGAGGATTTTCCTGACCTCTTCCACTTTGCGTTTAATAAGCTCCCCTGCTTCCTCTGGAGAACTGCCGTGCGCGGTAATGCGCAAATGAACCTCCGCTCCCTTCGCCAGGGGGGCCAGGGTGGGGTTGTCCTGGTTTTCCAGCAGGGGTTTGATCATCTCCGCCATGGCTGATTCGCCCAGACCGATAATACGCAGCACTTTGGATTGCAATATGCCCAGGTTACCCTGCTCCTGCAATTTTTCACGTAGCAGTGGAATGACCTGCTCCTTAAACATCGGTAACATCTCCCGTGGAGGCCCTGGCAATAGAATAATAAACTTCCCTTCTGCCTCCAGGTAAATGCCGGGAGCAGTTCCTCTGTCATTATAAAACAATCTCCCCCCGCGCGGGACCATTGTCTGCCTGAGATTCATCGCTACCATCGGCCGCTTAAAACGCGCAAAAAATTTTTCCAGCTTTTCTTCCCAGGCTTTATTTTTCTCCAGGGGAAGCTCCAAAACCCTGGCCACAGTTTCCCGGGTTATATCATCATCGGTAGGCCCCAGGCCTCCGGTTAAGATGATTAAATCAGCCCTGCCCAGTGCCTGGCGGAAAACATCCGCAAGTCTTTCTTCATTATCCCCTACTACCGCCTGGTAATAAACACCTACTCCAAGAGAAGATAACTCCCTGGCGATATCCCTGGCATTGGTGTTGGTAGTCTGTCCCATAAGAAGCTCGGTTCCTACGGCAATTATCTCACAGCGCACTCTATCTCCCACTTTCTATATGTACTCTACAATATAATATTATCAAATTTACAGCTCGGCAATACATATAAAAAAAGAACCCCTGCCAAAAGCCATATCGTTAACAGGGATTCAGGCTGTCAGGAAGTTCGGGAAGTACTATACCCATCCACGCAGCTTAATAGCATCTGCAACCCTTTTCACAGCAACGGTATAAGCTGCCTGCCTCATATTTATTTTATAATCTCTTGAAGTTTTCAGTACGGAATGATAGGCAGCGGTTATTTTTTTATCCAGCCGCTCATATACTGCTTCCTCCTCCCAGTAATACATGGAAAAGTTCTGGACCATTTCAAAATATGATACTGTTACTCCCCCTGCGTTGCATAAAAAATCGGGCAAAAGATGAACGCCTTTTTGATATAGAATTTCATCCGCATCCGGTGTTGTCGGCCCGTTGGCAAATTCCGCAACTATTGCCGCCTTAACCCGCGGGGCATTATTCTCCGTGATGACGTTTTCCAGCGCGCAGGGACAAATCACATCCACGTCCAGTTCCAGAAGCTCTTCATTGGAAATAGCCTTTGCGCCTGGATAATTGATCACCGAACCAGTTTTCATTTTATACTCATATACGGATTGAGGATCCAGACCGTCTTTATTATATAACCCGCCTCTGCTGTCACTAATCGCGGTTATTTTACATCCGAATAATGTGTTGGCCAGACTTGCCACATGATAGCCTGCATTTCCATAACCCTGTACGGCAACGCTCGCGCCGTTTAAATCCAGGCCGCAGGCTTTTGCCGCCTCACGCAAAACATAAAGGCCGCCGCGGGCTGTCGCATCCCCCCTCCCAAGCGAGCCTCCAAGAACAGGCGGCTTGCCGGTGATAACGCCAAATTGATTTTTACCGGCGATTTTGGAGTATTCGTCCATCATCCAGGCCATAATCCGGGGGTTTGTATATACATCTGGCGCAGGAATATCTGCTTCCGGGCCGATAAACTGCCAGAGGGAAGAGATATAGCCCCTGCTCAGACGTTCAAGCTCACCCATTGACATCTCTTTGGGGTTACAGATAACGCCGCCCTTACCACCGCCAAGGGGCAAGTTCAGAAGAGAGCTTTTCCACGTCATCCAGGTCGCAAGTGCTCTCACCGTGTCGATAGTCTCGTCAGGATGGAATCTGATACCTCCCTTTGCAGGCCCCAGGGCATCGTTATGTACCACCCTGAAACCTTGGAAAACTTTGACGGATCCGTTATCCATGCGCACAGGAATGGAAACGTGTATTTCCCTCCTCGGAACCCGGATTATTGCGTGTATGTTCGGATCAAGGTTAAGAAAATCCGCACAACTATCACATTGTTTTTGAGCAATTTCAAAGGGATTAGTGCTGATTAGTTTCTGATCTTTCTTTTGAGCTATTGTCATATATTTTTGTACCTCCCATTTATCCAAACCGCCGAACAAAGAAATTATTACCTCAAATCTTAAAAATATTTTCGCAATGTGGCAACTTTTTTTTAATTATAATGAAGGATTTTCTTCATGTCAATAATTTTTGATTCCCTGATCTTGCTATAAACCGCCTCTTACCGCCAACCTGTGCTGTAAAACCCGCAACTGGCTTGCCTGCATAAGGGTGCAGGTCATCACCGCTGCAATAGGCAAAACACTAATTTGACGGCAAACTTGAAAATTTATTAGGAGCAAAAGACAATTCTATGTTAAAATAACATTATAGGTGACGAACTTTAAGATGGGGAAATGTATTTATGAAGCAAAGCGCATTAGAAAAACTCTACCATCAATATTTTAATAAAACGTACCGTACTGCATTCCTGGTCACAGGAGATCATCAAATGGCCGAAGATGCAGCACAAGAAGCGTTTTTTAAAGCATTTTCCAATCTAGATACATTAAGAGACCTGGATAAATTCGGCCCCTGGGTTAATGTAATTGCAAGCAATTATGCTATAGATATGCTGAGGAAAAAGAAAAAAATGATCTTTACGGATAATTTTGCTGCACACGCCGATCGTAACCCGGGCAACTCACCGCAGGATGCCTGGGAAAAGAATGAGGAAGCTCAGGAAATTAGAGATGCCCTTCTGCTGCTTGAACCCGAAGAACGGGAAATTCTTGTTTTAAAATATTTTAACGAGTTAAGCATAAATGAAATTTCCGCCATCGTTAATGTCCCGCAAGGAACAATTAAGTCAAGGTTGTTTCGTGCCCGAAAAAAAGTTCGTAAATTGCTGCAACCTAAAAAACAATAATAACGTCTATTAAGTAAGCTTGATAGGATTTATAGGATTAATCCTCTCTTTTCCAAAGAAAAGAGGTAAGTTAATATGCAAAAGATAACACAAAAACAACTTGATAAAATGCTCAGCCAGTGTTTCCAGGAAGAAGCTCAGCAGGTGGAAGTGCCCTCCAGCAAAAAACTCTGGGCTGATCTGCAGCAGCGGATAGACAGCATAGGTATGCAACAAATTGAGGATAAACTTGCGCAACTGCAGCAGGCTCCGCCAAAAAAGAGACAGGTATTTCATAAAGTGTATAATATCTTTTGGAGGAAACACAAATACCTGACCGGACTTGTTGCCGCCTGCCTGGTAATGTTCATTATTTCATTGCAAGCCGTGCCCACTTCAGGGATGAGCACTTTCATTCAGAGGTTCTTTGCTTTTATGGGCACTGAGATGAGCACCAAACCGGCTCTGGATGATCAGAATTTTAGTAGCGGAACTCTGAAAATGAAAACTGAGGATGCCGCACAAATAGAAGAAAGCGTGGAGAAAAAAGAGTTACCGATAAAAGCAGGTGAAAGGGCGGCTTCCCTGCCTCCTCCCGCCGAAGGGGCTGTTCCGCAGGAGAGCGCTGAAGCTGAAAGCTATAGCTTATTCATTGGTGAATCCTCAGATCAATTTTTTTCAGTAGAAGAAGAAATTAGTGAGCAGGAAGAGGGTCTGGCTCAAGGTCAGGAACACGAAGAAGAACAAGGTCCGGGGTTAGAACAGGAGCAGGGTCGGGGACAGGGTGATAGTGATAGACAGGGTTCCGCTCAAAACGCCATGCTGGAGGAAACCTTACAAGAATCGGTACTTTATGAAAAAGAATTATTTATTTCAGAGCTAAATAATTGTAAATACCTCGCTCCGGAAAATATCTGGCGGATCGATTCTGTTCCCGAAGGCTTTGCTTTTAATGAGGCTCTTATCTCCAGAACCGATACTTTTCTCCATAGCGTATCTCAGAAATATATAAACGAGGAAGAAAAAGTTATCTCGTTAACCCAGAAATTTTTCCAAAGCAGAGTACCCGGGGATACGGAATTAACAACATCCGACTGCCTGGCACATCCCATCCAGGTTGGCCATTACAACGGATACATCATTTGTGACGAGAACGGTTTTTATACAATAACGTGGAAACAAAATAATTCTATCGTTACATTATCCGGGCAGTTGGAAGAAAAGGAGCTTTTTGATATAATAGATGCCTTGAAAGAATCTTAAATCGCTTTTGGAGAGGTTTATTGCGATGAAAGCGATATCTAAAACGATATCTATTGATATTTCTCAATTAAAACCCGGTATGATTCTGGCTCAAGATATTCGGGACAACCCAAACGGGATTGTTTTACTTTCTGCATGTAGTAAAATAACAGCAAAAGCGCTCCGGGCTATCAGGAAGTTTAATGTCCAGGGAAAATGCTTAATATATGCCGGCGAGGTTGACGAAGCCAATAAGGCCGATGAGAGTAAAGACTTTCTAGAGGATCTTCATCAAAGAAAAATAAAGCAGAAAATTAGCAATCAAATTCCAAAAAGTATTAACAAAAAAAAGCTTCAGGCGAAAAAAATTTACAAGGACACCTTTAATACTGTAAAAGATTTTTATAATAAGTCCGGTATTAACGCAAAGGTAGATTTATATGACATAACTAAAGCTGCTGAGAGTATCGCTGGTGAAATTATCCGTAATCATCAGGTGTTATTACAAATCGCTTTACTCAAAGCTGTAGATAACTATACTTTTTCCCATGCGGTACATGTTTCTATTTATGTATCATCCCTGGCCAAGTTTTTGAATTTCACAACCAAACAACTCCAGGAAATAAGCCTTGCAGGTCTCCTTCATGATATTGGGAAGGTGGATATTCCTTTTGAAATAGTAAACAAACCCGGCAAGTTATCGGATTCAGAATTTGAGGTTATGAAAGGTCATGTCCGTTACAGCTATAATCGCGTCTGTAATTTCAGCGGGTTGAGCGATAATGTGCTGAGCGCTATTTTGCAGCACCACGAAAGGATGGATGGCAGCGGCTATTTACAAAAATTAAGGGGGGGGCAAATACATCACTGGGCCCGCCTCTTAGCAATAGCTGATGTCTATGATGCTATTACTACTGACCGGGTCTACAGGAATGCTCTCCTTCCGCATGAGGGCGCAGAGATACTTATGGGGAACAGCGGTAAACTGGATATGCAGTACCTCAACATTTTTCTCCGCAATATGACCTTTTATCCCGTCGGCTGTAAGGTTGTTTTAAGTACCGGTGAAATAGGAACAGTGGTGGCCCTGCACCCCAATATGCCTTTGCGTCCTGTTATCCGGATCACTGAAAAAGACAGTAAAGATCTACGCACCATTAACCTCTTAGACAATCTTACCACATTTATAACCAGTATAGTTAAAGAGTAGTTCATCAGTAAAAGGGAAAGGGAAAGGGAAAGGGAAAAGAGTAAAAGGAAAAACATAACACCCATGCTTTTTAATTTTTCAAACCGAAAATCCCAGGGGAAAACCTTACCGGATAATATATATGGAAATGAAACAAAGAATAAAATAAAGAATGAAATAAAAAGCGGTTTCCTAAAAAGTATTCCCGTTGTTTTGGGCTATTTCCCAATAGGTTTTGCCTTTGGCATACTCGCGGCAAATGCGGGAATGAGTATTCTGGAGGTTTTCCTCATGTCACTGCTCGTTTACGCCGGCTCTGCCCAACTCATTGCTGTAGGCCTTCTTGAAAACCAGGCGGGGTTGTTAACGCTTACCGTTACTACTTTTTTGGTTAACCTGCGGCACCTGCTTATGAGTGCTGCACTGGCCCCATCCCTTGGGCATCTGGGACGTTTACAGCAGGCTTTTTTCGCTTACGAACTCACCGATGAAGTCTTTGCCGTGCACAGTATAGACTTTGAAAATGAAAAATTGCCCCCCCAAAAAAGAATTTTTGTGACCAATACAACTGCCCACCTTTCATGGATCAGCAGTTCTATCCTCGGTGCATGGACGGGCTCTATGCTTACCAACCTGGAAGCCTGGGGAATTGACTACGCCTTACCCGCTATGTTCATTTCCCTGCTTGTCCTTCAAATAAGGACCCGCAAGCATATTGCCGTAGCAGTAATATCATTATTGCTTTCCACCCTGCTCTTCCGGGGTTTCGGCGGTCACTGGCACATTATTATCGCTACCCTGATAGGTGCATCCATCGGGCTCGCACTACAAAAAACCAGGTTTTGAAAGATACGGCACCCTGACCCGGCATACTCTATCTCTATCTTCAACCTCTTTAATCTTACTAAAACAGTTTTGAAAAATACAGCGCCTTGATCCGGCTTCCAGCACAATAAACAAAGGGAAGTAAAAGCTATGCATTATGCCTCAGAAAAAATTATACTGGCAATTTTCCTCATGGCAGCGGTAACCTATCTTCCCCGGTTTCTGCCCCTCTTTTTTCTGTCCCGCAGGAAACTTGCCCCGCTCGCCGAGATCTGGCTTTCCTATGTACCCGTAGCTGTACTGGCATCTTTGCTTGGCCCCGCTTTACTAATGGCAGAAGGCAAACTAACCATTCGGATAACTGAAAACATATATTTCTGGGCAGCCCTGCCCTCATTTGTCGTCGCATTATCTACCAAAAACATGTTTTTGACTGTACTTGCGGGGATGGTAAGCACAGCACTCCTGAGGTTGTTAACATAACCAGGGCACATTATCGCATTAACCACAGATTAAATAAAAGAGCATTTAGGCCTGGTTTCTTTAACCCCTTAACCCCCACCTGCTATAATTCTGCTATAATTTCAGGCCCTTGTCTTTTATGCCCCCACCTGTTATAATAATAAAGCGTAAAGTAATAACACGGGCCCGTAGCTCAGATGGGAGAGCGCTAGAATCGCACTCTAGAGGTCAGGGGTTCAACTCCCCTCGGGTCCACCAGCGATAAAAAGGGCATCCGTTAAAATCCCAAAATATAAAAAATCACCGAATACGGCAGTTTTTTACGGCAAAAGAAAAAGCCGGTATATTAACCGGCTAATTGTCTCTGAATCCCTTGCTTTTAGCAGGGGATTCTTATACATAAGCACTTAACGCCTCTCCCATTACCTCTGCCACTTTACCGCTCATCTTATCTGTTACATGGGCATAGATATTGCCTGTTACTCCTATATTGCTATGCCCTAAACTTGCCGATACTGTTTTAAGGTCAACCCCTTTTTCCAGAGCTATTGTTGTGAAGGTATGCCTTAGACCATGAAAGGAGAAATCCTCTATCCCTGCTCTTTCTGTAAGCCGTTTAAACGTCCTGGAGAAGGCCACCGGGCATAATGGGGTTCCGTCCTCTTTACAAAAAACAAGGTCATGTCCTCTGTAATAGGCATCCCCTAAAAGGTCTTTATGCTCCTTCTGCTTCCATCCATGCTTTTTTAACTCACTCATTACTGATTTATGAACGCTTACTTTTCGCTTAGAATTTGCGTTTTTAGTTTTCCCCACTTGTATTCCTTTTTCCTTTGTCCTGTTTAATGCTTGTTCAATGGTAATAGTATTGTCTTTAAAATTAACATGCCGCCATTCCAGGGCCAGCAATTCGCCCCGCCTTATACCAGTAGAGAGGTCAAGAAGTATAGCTGCATAATGCTTAGATTTTTTTGCTTCGGCCATTAATTTTTCCCGATCTTCAGGGGAGAGATGTTTAACTTCCTTTTTATCCTGTTCCGGCAGGTCTATTCCTTCTGCTGGATTATCGGTTCTAATACCTTCACGAATTGCCTTTCTCATGCAGTTATTAATCAGGGTGTAAATCAGTCTAACTGTCCTGGGGGATAAATTTTCCTTTTGGTATTTATTGCTAATTAGCCTTTGAATATCGCTATGGCTTACCTGTTTAACTAATTTATCCCCTATGGTATTGTAAACATGCTTCAACGTGTACCCATAACTTTCCCTGGTGGAATCAGCTATCATCTTATTTTCTAAAACTTGCTCCATCCATTGTTTTAATGTCAGTTTAGAATAATCCTTGAATTTGCCATGCTGTTCTACCTGCTTTAACGCCTCTTCCATTTTTAACCTTGCTTCATCCTCTGTTCTACCGTAGAAAGACTTCCGCTTCTTATTGCCGTATTCGTCAAGTATGAAACAATCTGCCGCCCATGTCCCGTTTTTCCTCTGATACACTGTCCCTTTACCGTTCTTAGCCCTTTTTCTTGCCATTGTTTTTAGCCTCCCTTTTTAAAGCTGTTACCATTATTATATCAAAGGTGACACCGTATGTCAACTGTTATCGAAAAAATAGACGATTTTCGTTTTGAAAATCGCTTTGAATCAAGGGCAGCAGCTATTAAATTTTTAATTGAAGAGGCATTGAAGAAGGGAATAAAGACCAACTAATTATTGTCTAGTTAATATAAATTGGCTTTTATCTTCTAAATCATCAGTAAAATCATCCGGCCTTCTCCATTCTCCGTTATTCAAATATTCACCCATACGAATTTGAATTTTATCATCAGTTAGAAAACGAATTATCATTCGTATTGGAGTTTCTTCTTCTATGTCTGTTTGCTTATTTATCCCTATGAAATCTAAATGTATAGGTTCTTGAGTATCGTCAATACGCCAGTTTAATTGTATATCTTCAATACTTTCAACAGCAATATTGCCCGTTGTTAACATCATGCCACCATCACTATTGAAGATAAAACTGCCTGAACCATCGGTTGCTTGCCATTCGCCCACCAACATTTCTTCAATGGAAGATTCTTTTTCTTCGCATCCCATAACCACAATCGACAACATCATCAAAACAATAATCATTATTAACAAAAAACATTTACGCATACCATTCACCTCCAATTTATGTAAAATATCAGGTTGATACCCCTAAGTTAAAGCCTGTCTAAAATAACACGTATATTATATATCGTAACACATTTTATAACTATTCACTTCATGAACGGCTATAAATACCGTTGAATTGTCATTGCCAGTCTAATGTTACTTGAGAACAAATCAAGCGGTCATGCCCTGAACGCCGTATTTATGCTTATTGATAATGCTTTACGGTATAATTTACGGCAGTTTTTCTCCTTGTTATTGCCTCTTTTTTTACCCCCCCGGGGGACTTAGTTTACATAAGGCGGAGAGATCCCCCTAGCGATAACTTCAATTTTCAAAAGTGATTTTTCATCAAAACATAGATAATAAAGAAGTTGAACATTGTATAAACCCCGAATTAATCATCATTGAAGCAGTTTATAGGCAAAATTTTACCCCTTGAAACTGCCCTCAATCCCCATATAATCAGCATTTAATGGTAATTTTACCTTTTTTACCCCTCTCTCATGTCCCCGTAGAGGCGTTTTTTTATGCCGGGGAATGGTAATGTAATATGCCTGTTTTAATTTTAAACGCCAGCACGAAGCCATTAGGGCACTCTACGAAGTTAATTTTTGGCATGTAATACGGTATTTATTGCATACCTGAAATATAAACTTATATACCCGGCAGTAAGAATCTTCCCTTTTTATTATTATTATTTTAGTTTACTAAAATCAACTATAAAACTGGCTGACATTTCTTTTCCTGCATATAAAAATATAAGTGTAGCAGGTTCATCAAAGTTAATCTCATTTACTGGATAATATACATGATAAACTTTATAATAAGCTGGATCGTTGGGCCAGGTGGAAGTTCTTTCGGCAAATTGCATTAATTCCTTTATATCTGAAGGTTGAATTATTTTATTGTTTTGCTCTAGAACAAAATGAAAAGTACTGCCCATTATTATTGAAGTACCATAGGTTTTCAATTCAAAAGCAAAATTATTAGGTATTAACCTTTTTGCTTCTGTTAGAGTCAATTCTCTATATTTGATATCCTCAAGTACGGATGCTCTCATTATGATGAAATAAGGAGTTTGCGCCCATGCCTCGGGAGTAAAATCAAATAGATTACTTTTTTCAACCGGAAGTTTAAATATAGAATTATTAAGTCTGTTAACATTGGCATATCCCTTTTTACCTTCGGTTATTGCTTCTAAAATTATGGTATCACTTGGATTTAATAATTTGTTTTTGTTATTCATTATTTCTTCTGTGATTAGTTCCTCTTGCTCTGATTCAAATACTTTAATCACTGTACCTTCTTGGGAAATGGTTGCTATTCTATTTACCTGATCCCAGCTAACATTCGCTCCCAATGATTCGCCTACAAACCTTGTTGGTACAAATGTTCTCCCATCAATAATCGTTGCTGGAACATCAAGTTCAATAATATTCTCGTTTACTGTTGCAGTTTTGGAATCAATGGTTAGTTTTACTGTTATATCCCCCCTGGTTCCCGTTACCGTTCTTGTTTCACCATCCCAGGCCACAACTGCCCCTAATGCCTCAAATATTCCCCTCATAGGCACTAAGAATCTACCGTCAACAATTTCCCCCTCTAAAGATATTTCTGTTGCTAAAGCGGGAACTGCAAATTGTAATGCGATTATTATAGTTAATAACCCAAAAACAGCCTTTATTTTCCATCTACCAAGCATGAAAATTCCTCCCTTTATATGTAATTATATAAATGTGCTTAATTTCTATATTTTTCAGGTAACGGTTTTTCGATAAAACTATTTCGCCAGTTGTTATAATTTGGGTTTTTCCATGTTTTGCCATCATAGAAAGTTGCCTCATACACACAAGCTAAAATATAATGTATATTGTGTGGATCGGAAAGTTTCCAGCCCTTATTCTTTCCGTACGTTTTCCCAGGCAAAACGTTTGCATCTTCTGCTATTCCAATTTTTTCATAATCACCGCCTGAAAAGTCCCAACTCCATTCAATCTTAACCGGATAGCCATTTTCATCGTAAGCCAGCATTCCTACTTTGTAATCTCTTATGGTTTCATCTGAATTATTTTGTATTACAATCTCTACTAAATCAGGATATAAAGTTTTATGCTTGGTGTCTTGAACTAATATATTAGTACTTATTACGGAAACTAATTCTTCGTCCAATATTTCTGTTTCGGCAACAATTGGTTCTTCATAAGAGTCCTTTTTTTCTACTTCAGCCGTTAATTGCTTGATTTCCTCTCTTAGCTTTTCGTTTTCTTTCTCTAATGCAGTAATCGTTTCTTGTAATTCAATAAGTTCTTCATCTGTAATCATAGCTTGAGATGTTAATTGAGATTCCTCTGTAGCTAAATCTTCAGGCCCACAGCCTATAATCAATAAAATAAAAACTAAAACTATTAACAACAAGCAATTCCTCTTCATTCACTTGCCTCCATATTCTGTATATTCTTCCGGTTTTTTATTAACCATCATAAGTAATTCTTCATCGGGTAAACCTGAAATTCGATCTGTTAAGCTCATTATTCTCTCTCCATTCCTGGTGTTATTACAAGGCATTGATCCAATTTGCACAATCAAAGCTTTTATTGTTTAATTAATCTTTACAGCTGTTCCGTACATTTGAAGGTAAAAAAATTGAAACCCTGTTGTATCTATATCAATGTCTTGTCTCATAGCAATAATTGCATTTGCCCCCAACATAGCAGCACGTTTCTTTAATTCTTCTACTGCAATGAAAAAAGCTTTATCGAAGTCATTTTGTCCTGCGCTAAATTCACCATACAAATACCCCAATCAATATTCTCTCTTGATAATAAACCTTCTCTTTTCATAGAATCTATTTGTCTTATATATTTTTTCATCACTTGCTGAGTTGACTTGATATAAGCCCCTTGTTTGAAACCTGAAAATATACAGGCCCAATTATTTCATATTCCTCTTTTAAATCTCCTGTAGTAACCAATATATTTTTATTATTCATAAAACATCCTCCATTTACATCTTTTGTATCGGAGTTTAATTTCTCTGTATATTGTAACAATTCCTGCCTGCGCCTTGCAATATTTTCATATTTCAACATATAACCGCCATACCAAAATATTAAAGTAACCCGCAAGAAAACTTATTGTCCCTTACGGATTACTTTTTACCACTTCATTTCATTTGACTATTTTGCCTCCGAAAACCTTTTTGTTATTGTGCATTTGTTTTAATCCTTTTCTGTCCAATCCAACGAGTTTTTGCAATTCGTCAATGGTATAGACTATTGACTGACGTGGAGCTTGCCTTGCTGCTTTGTTGTCAACCGCAAAATATACAATTTCGTTGTCAAGGGTTCCGCTTTGAATGGCAGCAATGCCTTTCCTTCGCAATTCAGAGGAAACTTTTCTTGCTTCTTCAGCAAAATTAATAAGATCGGCAGGTTTTTGCTTCCTATTTGCTTCCCACTTCTCAGCCATTGCCAAATAGCTCATTACAAAAAAGCTCCTTCGTAGTTGTTACGCACTACGTATTTACAGGAAAGATTTATTTCAAAATACGTAATGCGTAAGCTATTTAGTTTGAATACCATTCTTCAACCGGCCTGTTCTGTTTGTTAACTGCCTTTTGGTAAAAAGCTAATTGATGATCTTCTAACACATTTAATGCCCTTGATATTTGCCATGATTTTTTGTTTCGTCCAAAGTAATTATAAATATCTGTTCTTGTCATACCGTTTTCCCCGGCCTGTTTTAAAGCTTTTAATATTTCATCAGCTACCGGATCGCCCATAGCATTTCCGAAGATATATTTTGCTGATCTCTCACAATAATCCCAAACTGCCAGGGAAGCCTTAAGATGTTCCTTTTTAATAGTGCTTGAAAAATCAAGCAAGGCATAGATACATGCTATACGCATTACCATTGCCTCTGCCCTTGCAACCATAGCACCTAATAAGCCAGGTTTACCCCCTGAGAGTTCTGAATATACCTCATACCACAACTCCCGGGAATCCTCGTCCCGTATTATCTCTTTTGTTTGTTTGCCGAATGTTACTGCCTGACTTAGTTTATTAGTTACATCTTCAAGGTTAACTGTATGCAGTTTCCCACCCTCTGGTAGGAATTTAGAACGCTTGACACAAGCCCAGAGAAAGCGGTTTCCGAAGCCATTGGCCATCTCTGTATTGTCCAGGTATCGCAGCAATTCATCTTTAGTTATGTGTGCCAGGATTGAAATATGGGCATCGGTAGATTTTGCCTTGTTATTTTTTACTAATGTGTCAAGGTTTCCATCATCCCATGCTTTACGGATAATGGCAGAGAGAGTATTTCCTTCCCTTTTCATTACCCTGATAACAGAGGCAAATTCCTGCTCTACTACTGTTAATCGCTTATCTTCAACCCCGCTCACCGTTACTACTTCTTCTTCTATGCCCTTATTGTTTTTCTTGACATCTTTTTGCTCGTCTCTTACCGCCCAAATAAGCCCTTCACCGCTGGAAAGCCCTTGAGTTATCCTGTCTTTTGACCATTCCTCGTCAATGGCCTCGAATAACCGCTTAACTTGCCCGAAGGAAACACCCTTACGTCCTTTTGAACTTTCACCCACCAAGCAGGAAAACAAGTTAAGGAAATGTCTATCTGCTTCAGCCACGAAGTAAGCAGTCCTGCCAATTACGTTACCATATAAAACAAAGAGAGAAAAAAGCAAGGCAGCGGGATCAGCCTCACTATGGGGTTCAATAATTTTTATGATCTCCCCGGCCAAACCTTCATAAGCATTTTCTGCTAAAGGTTCCGGCCATAAAGATAATTTTTCTTGTTCAGCAGAACTAGAGGAAGTCCTTTCCGTTTTTTCTTTTTCCATAGTTAGCATTTAATGATCACTCTCCTTTTCCGTTGTTAATTTTTGGTAATTCCATCTACCCACTTATGAAGTGAGTTTTTAGATATAATCCATTTTCTGCCAACTTGCACCGCTGGGAATTCAGGATTTTTTGCTAATCTCAACATTGAGTTTCGGCCAATTCCCAAGACCTTTGCAGCTTCAACTATGGAGTATGTCAGCCGTCCTTCTTGTGGTTCTTGCATCTCATTACACCTCCCTTCTCAACAAAATTTTTTACAATTTTTATTGTATATATCACCCCCTGTGTTACCATTTGGTGTTCCCTATTTTATATTATAGTCAACATTTTCTATTTGTCAACCCCCCCCCACTTCCGGGAAATTTTTTAGAATAATATGTTGACAATCGGTAACAATATATATTATAATATAACTACTATCGGTAACACCATTCAATATCAAGAAAGGTAGGGAATAAAATGGAAGCCAAGACAGAAGTTGGTAAGTATATTGAAGAGAAGATGAAAGATCGAGGCTTTGAGAGTTTTAGAAAACTGGCTGAAAAAGCAGACGTAAGCAACGCTGAAATCAGCAGGATACTCAGTGGAGAACGTAAACATCCCAATCCCAACATATTGCAAAAAATTGCCATAGCATTAAACGCAAGTTATGAAGATATGCTCGACTTGGCAGGATATTTGAGTAAAAGTAAAATTAAAACTACCTTGCCCGAAGGAATTGACCCTGTCAAAAACATTGCCCTGCTTCCCGTTCTTGGAGTAATAAGAGCAGGACAGCCTCTCTACGCAGAAGAAAATGTAATCGGGCTTGAACCCGTTAACCCTGATTTTCTTCAAGAGGGAGAATACTTCTTTTTACAGGCAGCAGGGGACAGTATGGCGAGTAGCGGTATAAAAGACGGGTCTTTTGTGCTTGTAAGAAAACAGGAAGAAATTAACAATGGGGAAGTAGCTGTAGTTATGGTTGGCGAAGAAAACGCTACTACCAAACGGGTCTATCTGAACAGCAATAATATTATCCTGCAATCCGATAATCCATCATTCGCACCACAGGTATGCCCAATAGAAAACGTGCAAATTATTGGCAAGGTCATAAGAGCGATTATTGATCCAAATGAAAGGTAATAGAAATATGCCTCCAGTGAGGCTTAAATCTCATTAAGGGGAAAAACATTCATTATAAATTGTCGCCCAGGATGTAATATTTTAAATGTAATATTATGTAATTCATACTGTAAAACTTACGGCAGTTTTGCTTTATGAATGAATACTTTAAATTTTGAAAAAAGTATTAACTCCTTATAAATGCCGATAAATAGGGCATTGGGAGACGTTTTCAAATTCGCTTAAACTATGCTTTTCGTAAATCGCACTCTAGAGGTCAGGGGTTCAACTCCCCTCGGGTCCACCACGATAAAAAAATGGATGCCCATTTTATCGTGCTTTGTGGGCGTCCCTTTTTTTTCATAAACTCCCATTTTCTAGCGATCTCCCTCTGAGTACAGCCATTGTACAGCCATTTTTTCTGATCTTTTTTATAAGAGTTGAATTGCTTCTTTTTCTGCTTTTACCTGGGCTTCTCATCTAAAGGTCAGTTATTCGATGCCAAGCGCAGCTTTCCAATCAGTTTCCTTATAGCCTACCAGAACAAAGCCGTCACCGATAAGAATCGGACGCTTCACAATCATACCGTCTGATGCCAGCAGGCTATACTGTTCATCCTCGCTCATGGTCGGGAGCTTATCCTTCAGCTTCAGTTCCTTATACAACCGTCCGCTGGTATTGAAGAACTTTTTCAGTGGCAGACCGCTCTTTTTATGCCAATCCTTCAATTCCTCGATTGTAGGATTGTTTTCTTTGATATGCTTTTCTTCAAAGGTTACGTCGTTTGCCTCCAGCCACTTCTTAGCCTTCTGGCAGGTAGTGCATTTCGGGTAACATACAAAAATCATAATGTTCCTCCATTCTCTTTGCTGTTTTACAGAAAACCCCTTCAATTGTTTTACAATTAGGAACAGACCTGATATTTCGCTCTCCAGCGGTTCCTTGAGGGCGACGGCACACCACACCAAAGGAATAACCGGTGAGGCCCACCCTTCCGGATGCGATTTCGCTACGGCCAAGTAGGCGATGGCGGCAAGGGTGTCGTCAATCTCACCTTGACCGCCGTCATGTACGCCTCACTCCGTCCCACCCCGCGGAGATTGAAGCAAAAAGAGGCGATCCCCTTTTTCGTCAAGGTCCGGCTGACGGCATAAACTACATTGTTGTCCATGCTACGCCATACAACGGATGAAGATGGCAGATCACCAACCTCCACCGCCGTCCCAGCGCGCGGGGATCACCAGACGCCCTTCCAGGTTCAGGAGCGTCGCCGCTTAGGCATTGGCACCGAGAGCCATAACCAGGGCCAAGATCTGTTCGGCAATAGATAGTATGTTATAATCTGGTACCCACCGGCATGAGCAGCAGGGGAGCTCCTTCTACCGCCAGGATCTCTTTTACCGCGGCGTCATCGAAAGCGCCCACGGCAACCGTGGCCAGGTGCAGCGCTTCGGCCTGCAGATAGATATTCTGCGATACGCAGCCTACTTCCATATACACATAACGGTAACCGCGCTCGCCATATCGCCGGGTGGTTCTTTTATAATGGGCTACCAGGACAATAGAAAGCGGCGCCTGTGCCACCATCTCTTGCCCCAGGCAGGCCCGGGCCAGCTCCACCCTCAGATCGCCCCGCTGCAACATTGCCAGTGCATGAGCCCGGTAATCATAGTGATAGAGTCCGGGATCGAGGCCGTCAACTTCGCCTGCCGCCAGGTAAAGCTCCAGCGGGTAAGTGGCCCCGGCAGAAGGAGCAGCCCGTGACACCCCGGCGTCGCCCACGGCGCCCAGCCCGCCCGCGGACCAGAGCAGCTGCCCCGCCTGGGCCAGGTTCAAATCCTGATCTTGAAAATTGCGCCGCGAGATGCGGTCATAAATCGCCTCCTCCACCGAGAGACGCCCTTTGAGCACCGGCCGGGGCAGTGGAATCTTATCCATGGGCACTTACCTCCTGTTTTCGTTATTCGCTCAGTAACTTTCAAGAAAATCAACAGCTGTTT
This sequence comes from Dethiobacteria bacterium, assembly GCA_050948825.1. Classification (GTDB taxonomy): domain Bacteria; phylum Bacillota; class Dethiobacteria; order DTU022; family UBA8154; genus DUQX01. The sequence continues at coordinate 209,140 of JBMNEO010000003.1, forward strand.
TGGCCGCCCTGCTGCTGAATATTTAAATGCAAGCATTGACTGTCAGGCTCCCATGCTGCCCGGCCTTTAAAAACTAAATCCGGAGTTTTATTGCTGACCTTCGTACCGGGCGGGACTGATTTAGTTAAGAAGACATTACTGCCGATGACCACACCCTTACCGATTACAGTCTCCCCGCCCAGAATTGATGTTCCGGAATAAATGGTTACATCATCTTCAATAGTTGGATGGCGTTTTACCCCGCGCAAATTCTGACCTTCGCGTGTGGATAGAGCACCCAGGGTTACGCCCTGATAGATTTTTACATTGTTCCCGATGACGGTGGTTTCACCGATAACAACTCCTGTACCGTGGTCGATAAAAAAATACTTGCCGATCTTTGCCCCTGGATGAATGTCAATACCGGTAACGCTGTGAGCGTATTCAGTCATAATCCTGGGGATTAACGGAACAGAGTGCAACTGCAGTTCGTGGGCCAATCGATAAACAAAAACTGCAAAAACACCCGGGTAAGAGAATACTATTTCATCTTTATCCGCAGCCGCCGGATCGCCGGCAAAGGCAGCCTCTACATCAAGTAAAATTGTTTCACGAAGTTCAGGCAATTTGCTTAAAAAAGCATAGATAATTTCATCAGCTTTCTTGGTATTATTATCTGTATCTGCATCACCATTCACTGCCCTGTGCTGGAGGGCACAAGATATTTGCTCATGCAATTTTTCATGAATCTTAACTAGCAGATCACCAATATGGTATTCAATGGTTGTGTTGATAAGATGACGCTGGCCGAAATATTCCGGGAAAAGCAATTCCCTTAATACAAAAATAATCTTAATAATTATTTCCCGCTTAGGTATCGAAACAGAGACAAAAGATATTTCGGGTTCGTTCTTTCGATAACCGGTAGCAATATCATTTACAAGTTTGCCGAGCTGTTGGGGGCTCAGTCCACTCATACTTTTCACCTTCTTTTTTCTTCCAGATTAGGAGGGCCTTATTGGGTCATCTATATCCGAGTCAGTTGCATTGTTTCCAGGCATAAGACGCGCTTCGTTTACTAAATCCTGCAGAGAATATGAATCCAGTACTTCTGCGATGCAATCCCGGACTTTAGTCCATATTGGACGTGTAACACAAATACCTGCCCTTTTACAATCATCCGGATTTTGCTCACTTACACAATCAACCGGCGACAAAGGCCCTTCCAGGACCCGGATAATATCTCCCACTGATATATCCTGCGGAGCACGTCCTAAAATGTAACCCCCCTGAGAACCGCGGACGCTTTTAACCAATCCGGATTGTTTCAATGGAATCAGCAGCTGTTCCAGGTAGCGCTCAGATATTTCCTGTTTTTCTGCAATAGCATGAATTGTCCTGGGGCCTTCTTCTGCATTATAAGCCAGTTCCAGCATTGCTCTCAATCCATACCTGCCTTTGGTCGATAGTTTCATCACGGCATTTATTCCTCCTTTTCACAGCACTAAACTCAAGGCGAAAGTTTCCCAGACCTGAATCTCCCCTTAAAGAAATATTTCCATACTAAATGCCCAATTAATAATTCAAATACCCGGAAAAAATTACTGAAATAAAGGAGTGGAGAGATAGCGCTCACCACTGTCCGGAAATAATACCACAATGGTCTTGCCTCTGTTTTCCGTCCTCTTTGCTACCTGGGACGCAGCAAAGGCAGCCGCACCGGATGAAATGCCGACCAATAAGCCTTCTGTTTTGGATAACTGGCGGACCGTTTCATACGCTTCTTCTGTTTTAACTGGATAGATTTCATCGATAATTGATACATTTAATATATCGGGGATAAAACCGGCACCTATCCCCTGAATTTTATGAGGTCCAGGCTTGCCGCCGGAAAGTACCGGCGAATCAAAGGGTTCAACTGCTACGATTTGTGCATGCGGTTTTCTTTGTTTTAATATTTCACCTACGCCTGTAATTGTACCGCCGGTACCAACGCCGCTTACAAAAATATCTACTTTGCCATCGGTATCCCGCCAGATTTCTTCTGCAGTCGTCTGCCGGTGAATCTCAGGATTGGCTTTGTTTGCAAACTGGTTGGGAATATAAGCATGATCATATTGCCCGGCCAGTTCTTCGGCTTTTTTGATCGCCCCTCTCATCCCTTCAGCACCCGGAGTCAAAACAAGCTCAGCGCCTAATGCTTTCAGCAGCTTTCTTCTCTCGATGCTCATGGTATCAGGCATCGTCAGGATCAGCCGATATCCTTTGGCTGCAGCTGCGAAGGCCAAACCAATACCGGTATTACCACTCGTGGGTTCAATTATTACAGTGCCCTGCTTGATTAACCCTTTTTCTTCCGCGGACTTAATCATCGCAAGACCAATTCGATCCTTGACGCTGCCGGCCGGGTTAAAATACTCCAGCTTGGCAATTAAAACAGCTTCCAATTTGTTGACTTTACGATAATTACTTAGTTCGAGCAAAGGAGTGTTTCCGATTAAATCAGTTAAGTTCGTCACAATCTTTGGCATTTTATCGCCCTCCACAGGAATTATTTGCTCATTAATCCTAGTAATTTTATAGGTATTATAGGATTTATTCTAACATGCCAAACCTCTATTTGTCAATTAACTTCAATAAGTATTTTACGGAATTCCCGGTATATCATTAAAAATATAGGAGGGGAGATAACCTTTATGAAAAAAAGAGCAGCAGCAATGTTACTGTGCGATTTTATAGCGGGTTTATACTAAAATAAGAACAACCATAGAGACAAGTTTGTATATACAAAAACGTTTTTTAACGGATCTTTGTACAGGAATGATCGGAAGCGATAATATCTGCTTCAGTACCGGCTACATTCTTTATAAGGACCTGACCCGCAGAAACAGGGTTTTTTACCTTCAACCGCTTGATCTCACTTACAACCGCAAACATTTTATCTTTAGGAACGGGAAGGCTTGTTCTGACAGGAAGCAGTTTACCCGGCTCGCCGCCTAAGGTTATGGTGGAGGTCACATGTCTGACGGGGTTGGTAAGTTCTGAAAAGGCATAATCCCAGCCCTTTGTACATTTATTGTTTTCCACCTTAAAGCCGACTTCCCTTTTCTCCGCAATTATTTCGCATCCCAGGGGGCAGCATATACAGACAATTGTTTTACTTTGCTCAGCCATTTAAAATACACCTTCAATACTAATTTCTAGGTTGGGTTCTGTCCCGTTAAGCTTTTGTTTATCTATAACAATTCTTTGCATTTCGCTGGGATTAATGCGCCGGGCATTAAGGCGCCGGAGTTCACTCTGCCCGCTGCGAACCACAACCTCTACATCGACCATGATCCTGTCGGTTCTAAAATACAGTTCGGCCTGTCCTTTTCCCAGAGCAACTTTTTGCGGGACGACATAGGATATTGGGGCAGCATAGGTAACTGCTGCACACTCCTTGGCGCTTTCCCTTTGTAAAATATAGCGGGCAGCGGCCATGCCTGTTTTTTGGCTTTCCATGGTGACAAAGTCCACCAGATCATGCACGTGAAGGACATTGCCGCAGGCAAAAACCCATTCAATGCTGGTTTGCATGGCGTCGTTGACGAGCGGTCCGTTTGTACGGGGGTCCAGAAGCATATTAGCCTTTTTGCCCAGTTCGATCTCGGGGATAAGCCCCACCGACATCAGGACGGTATCGCATTTGTATTCGATTTCGCTGCCTTTAATGGGGTTATACTGCCCGTCTACCGCACTGACGACGACGCTGCTGACCCTGCCTTTACCTTTTATTTCCGTGATGGTATGGGAAAGGAGCAGCGGGATGTCAAAATCGTCAAGGCACTGGACAATATTTCTTGCCAGCCCGTTGGAATGGGGCATTCTTTCCACCACCGCCAGGACCCTTTTCCCTTCCAGAGTCAGCCTCCTGGCCATAATCAGGCCAATATCCCCAGAACCAAGGATAATAACCTCATTGCCCACATGATAACCGTTGACGTTGATCATCTTTTGTGCCGCACCCGCAGTAATAATACCGGCAGGCCTTGTCCCGGGGATGGTGAGGGCGCCTCTAGGCCGCTCGCGGCAACCCATGGCAAAAATAACGGCATCCGTTTGAATTTCCAGTAAACCGTCTTCTTGACTGACAGAGATTACTGTTTTATTTTCCGTAATATCCAGCACAGTGGTATCTGTTTTGTATTCGATACCGCGCTTTTTGACAAGTTCAATAAATCGGTTTGCATACTCCGGGCCGGTTAGTTCCTTGCCATAATAATGAATTCCAAAGCCGTTATGAATACACTGGTTTAAAATGCCGCCTAAACGGCAGCCGCGCTCCAGGATTAAAATGCTTTCAACTCCGTTTTCCCTAGCCGAAACCGCGGCAGCAAGACCTGCCGGGCCTCCGCCCACCACGATGAGGTTGTATTTTTTTGTAGTTTGCACCTTCTTCATCCCCATTAATAAAAGTATTGATGCAAGAGAACCATCCCCCGCGCCACAAGAGAACCATCCTCCTACTTCCCGCGCTACATTAGCCGCCCGCTCAGCACATAAGATCCGCGGCTGTCCTTCTCAATTTCTTCCATGGGTTTGTTCAGTTCCCTGGAGAGGATTTTCAAAATTTCTTCCGTGCAAAACCCGCCCTGGCAACGCCCCAGGCCGGTGCCGGCCCTTCTTTTAACCCCGTCAACCGTTCTGGCACCGGCATTTCTTCTAATGGTATCAACTACTTCTGCCTCGGTTATTTTTTTGCAGCGACAGACGATTTTACCGTAGCGCCTGTCCTGTTTGATTATTTTTCGCTGCTCCTCCAGCGGGAGCTCAGCAAAGCGGACTTTTTTTCGGCGGCAGGGGTTGAACTGTTCATTAACCTGTGGTTTCTCCATTTTGTTTATCACCAGTTTTGCTATATACCGACCGATTTCCGGCGCACAGGTAAGACCGGGGGATTTAATGCCGGCAACGTTAAAAAAGTTTTCACATCCTTTGGGTTCACCCAGAATAAAATCCTTAACATCGTCCTCATAGCATTCCAGCTCGCCTGTTTCCGGATTTTTGGCGACCCAGTTGGGTCTGGGGCGGATCCCGGCAAAAGACCGGATGACATGATTATAGGGAATATTGACGACGCTTCGCTGGATTACATTTTTAATAAAAGCCAGATGCTCCTGTGTAGTGGCGGTATCGTCCTTATCAACCAGATCCTGCGCACTGGGACCGACCAGGATATTTCCGTGCACCGTGGGGGTGACAATACAGCCCTTCGTGTCGTCCTCCCTGGCCTGAAAAATAACCCTGCGGACGTGGCCTTCGGCATCGGTATCCAGCACAAAATATTCGCCCCTCCTGGGCATGATTTTAAAAAAGGGGGCTGCGACCATTTCACTGATTTCATCTGAATACAGGCCGGCACAATTAACAACATTTTTGGCCGTAAAATCACCGTTAGTTGTTTTAACGCGATAGAGGCCGCCTGTTTTTTCCAGGCCTGTAACCCTGGTATTAAGATAAAGCTCTGCTCCGTTATCCACAGCGTTTTCTACGGCGGCAAGTCCAAACTCCCAGGGATTGACAACGCCTGTTGACGGAACAAAAAGCGACATAATAATCTCCGGATTAACGTTCGGCTCCAAGGCCAGGGTCTCTGCACGGTTGAGCACTTTCATAACCTTGACGCCGTTTTTCTTGCCCCTTTTTAGTTTCTGATTAATCTTTTCTATGCCATAGTTTCCAATAGCGATCATAAGCGACCCCGTGCGCTTAAACTTCACCTGCAGCTCTGCACAGGTATTGTGAAAATTTTCGTTGGCGCGTACCGTCATACCGGCTTTTAAAGCTCCCGGCTTGGCGCTGTAGCCGCTGTGCACAATTGCTGTATTGGCCCTGGTAACCTCGCAGCAGACATCGTTGTTCTTCTCCAATACGGCGACCTTTACTTTATAGCGCAGCAGTTCACGGGCAACAAAGCCTCCCGTTACCCCAGCGCCGATTACAATAACATCATACACAGCCCTCTCCCCCTTTCTACGTAACCTTCCCATCTTACCGGCCGGGTTTCCGTTAGATGCCGGATTCACCCGAACCCTTTATTTCCTTGTACCCTCTGCCGGACAATATTTTGGCAAGCTGGGCGTCCGAAAGCTCGTAATCAAAAAAGTTCCGATAAAAATCTCTTGTTTCTTTTTCTATATCCACATCGGGAAACAGTTCAGGATAAATCGTTTTTGCCGTCCAGAGGATCGCCAGCGGGGTTTCTATTGAGTAAGGATGTCCCCATCTGGATACTCCCAAAGGTAAGAGATAAATATGGTCTTCCCGGTAAGCCCTGAGATTGTGTAGCTGCGTGCTGGCATTGATATAATCCAGCACATCTCCTCCGTTAATAATAATGTATTCGGGGTTCTGCTGGAGCAGCTCCTCCAGGGATATATAATTTTTTTCAATACCGAATACTTCTTCCTGTACACCTGAAAAAGCTACATTATTCACCCCAACCAGGTTCAGCCAATCCTCCGAAAGGGAATTTGCCCTGTCGGTCCGTAACAATTCATTGATGGCATGATATACTGACTTTCTTTCTTCCTGGGGAATGTTTGCTGTACGGGAAGAAACCAGATCGATGACATGCCTGTAATACTCGTTATACGCGGCAGCTTCTTTATCCCGGCCGACAATCCTGCCCAGCAGCTCTAAAGTTTGCTGCTGCTGCTCCATGGTGTCATAGGCTATTGTAACGATAGGTATACCCAGCTTTTCCAGCTGGGTTGTCATTCTTTCGTCGAGCGTAATCTCCGGATTGAAAATAAGAACCTCCGGCCGGGGCTTTTTGGCTATTTCTTCAATATTTAAGATGTTATTGCCCTTTACTACTCTGGCATTTAAAATTTGCGGATATATTTCACAAAATAAGAAGTCCCTCGTATTGCCCTCGGAGATAGCCACAATTTTCTCCACATCCCCAAACATAGCTAAAACATGGCTGGAAACGGCAAAAACACTGCCGATATAATCGGGGTTTTGTTTTACTTTCACTTCTTTTCCCAAGTAGTCGGTAACGATAATGTATCCTTCTTCCGGTGTTAAATCCGGAGCCGCAACGGTTGACGCCGGCCGGGAGCAACCACCCGAAAAAGGCACCGTTAACAAAATTGCTGCGACCAAAACATATATAAACTTTCTGTTCATTGCCATTCGCCTCCCGAGCAAAAGTCTACAGGCACTACATAATTAAGAACCCTGTTGTCGTAATAATCCCTGAAGTTTTTCGTTACAATTTGAAAAATCTTGGCCATATTCGACTGGCTCAAAACTTCTGAAGGAAGCCCAACTGCTCCAAAAGTCCCATTTTCCATTAATGCCACCCGCGTAGTCAATCCGAAGCTTTCAAAAAAGTAGGCATGGTTGGGGAAATGGGTAGCCATCACAACAGATATCCCCTTTTCCCGGACTATTTTGGAGATATATTTTATTACATTCAACTCATGCCGGAAATCAAGGTGGGAGGTAGGCTCATCAAAAATGATCATCCGGGTATCCTGGGCTATTGCCCGTGCAATTTTAATAAGCTGCGCTTCTCCGCCGCTTAATTTTGTATAAATCCGGTCTTTAAAGGCCAGCATTCCCACGCTGCTCAAGGCATTTTCGGCAATTTTCACATCCTCCCGCCCGGGAGATGAAAATATCCCTGAGTAAGCTGTTCTGCCCATGAGGACGATTTCCAGCACGGTATAGGGAAAGGTTCGATCGCTTTTTTGGGAAACATAGGCGATTTTTCTGGCTTTCTCAGCCGGAGAGAGAGCTGCTGAATTTTCCCCTTCAATGGCGATCATCCCCCCGTCAGGCTTGTTAAGACCCAGGATGCAGTCCAGCATGGTTGTTTTACCGCATCCGTTGGGACCAAAAATACAAAAAACCTCGCCCTGTTCGACGGTAAAAGTGACCCCCTTTAAAATCTTTTTTTCCTGGTAACCAAACGAGAGGTTCTCAATCTGCAAAACAGCCATTACCAGCTCCCGCCTCCCTTTGTTCTCTTGAGAATCATGATAAAAAACGGCCCTCCCACTATCGCCGTAAGGACGCCGAGGGGAATTTCCGTACTGACGATGCTGCGGGCAATCAGGTCTACAATTAAGAGAAAGCAACCGCCGACAGACAGGCAGACAGGCAAAAGAACGCGGTTATCGTTGCCGACAAGCATTCTTACAATATGGGGGATAATTAATCCTACCCAGCCTATAGTTCCGCTCACACACACGGCTCCCGCAGTAGCTACGGACGTACAGGTAATTACGATAACCCGACAGAGACCCGTATTTACGCCCAGAGTGCTCGCCTCCCTATCTCCCAGGGAGAGCACATTAATCTGCCAGCGAACCAGCATAATGCCGGCGATCCCAATGGCAATCGGTATCAGGGCAACGGACATGTCCTGAAAATTGGCCCTGCTCAAACTACCCATGAGCCAAAAGGTAATGGTCGGAAGTTTTTCCAGCGGATCAGCCACATATTTTACAAAGGATATCAGGGCGCTGAAAATGGCCGATATGACTACCCCGCCCAGAACAAGAGTTACCGTTGGTGCAGAATCGTAAATTTTCCCGGTCAAAAAACTTAAGAGTACGGCAAATACCCCAAAAAAGAAAGCCAGGAAATAAATCATCACCGAATTGGGGAAATAAAGGATACCCAGGCAGGCGCCAAAGCCGGCGCCTGCGCTGACCCCCAGCATACCGGAATCAACCAGGGGATTTCGGAACATTCCCTGCAGAGCCCCCCCACTGATGGAAAGCGCTCCCCCGACGATAAAAGCCAGCAAGGCTCTTGGCAATCGGATTTCCTTAACTAGAGAATATTCTATGGCCCGTTCGGGATCCGAAATCCATTTTTCTTTTTCTGTCAGAATCGAAAGGATATCGCTGATACCAAGTTCGTACCTCCCGATAAACAAGGAAAAAAGAATTAATATAACCGGTAGAATAACGCAGGCCAGAGCAAGGAGCTTGATAAAATGTCTTTTATCAACCATGTTTTCTCCCTTTTAGAAATAGAAATGCTGCCACAACAATTACGACTATTACTGCAACATAAATCCACAATGATGACGAATTGCCGCCAGCCTCTGAAGCAAATCCAACCGTCGAAAAAGTATATTTAACCTCTTCACCCAGCTTATCACCGTTTTTTGCCTGCAAATCAGGGCTGATGGTAATGGTATATTGTTCCGCCTCCTGCAGGGCTTCAGGCTTCACAATAATGTCATTTTTCTTCTCGGGCTCAATCTGATCGTCGAAAGTAACAACCTCTATGGGGATGGTGTTGCCGCTTGAATCGGTCATAGTAAAACACTGGCGATTGTTTTCTGCAACACTGATATTAGCAATATTTTTGCTCAAGACAAATTTAATTTCTCTGTCCAAATTTACATCGGATTCCCCGTTACTGATGCTTGAGGAGACAATCTCAAGCGGCTTGCCCGCTCCCCCTCCGGAACCTCCACCGGAACCATCCCCCGCTGACCAGGCGGTAACAGTAAACGCTAACAGTAAAGCTGTAATCATAATTGTGAATGTTATTATCCTTTTCATCTTATCCATTCCTTTCTTCTTATAAAGTATAGGTTTATCAAGCAAAGCCGCAATTTACCCCTTATAGCTGCAGGAAAAGGAATTATCGGTCCATCTCCTGTACCGGCAGTTCAGGCACGAGCGTTCATCTTCGCTTACCAGCTCCTCCTCCACATCAAAAGTAAAAGCCCGGCACGCCTTTTTATATGTACTCTCGTCACCAAAAGCGCGCATTTCCTTTTTGTACATACTCCTCCAGATTTGTGCCTCTTCGTCCCTGGAAACCACGAGTACCGGCCTTTTGTCGACTATAACAGGTTTTGCCTTCCACACAATAAAGACCTTTTGATCGCCCGATAGGGAATTTAAGCTGCTATCATAAACCGCCTCAATGGCAGGGTTGGAAAGCAGCTGCTCCACCGTATAGAACTCACCTTTGCGGAAATGTTCGACCCCACCTTTTACTTCACCGTCATTACCGTCAAACCGCAGGCCTACACCGGCCAGCGCACCGATAATTCCCTGGCCTGTCCCGCCCACCTCCTTTAAGTAAACATTTGCCTGTGCCGCTGTGCTGTAAGCATCTTCTTTTGTCAATACCTGTCTTTTAGCCTTTAAGCCAAACTCAATAAGAATGGTTTCATTCAGCCCTTTTATTTTTTTGGCGATACAAATGCCGGGATCGGAGCCTTCAGCACTTTCCCTGCGCAGGTATTCTGTAGCTGCCTTTTCCACAGCATCGTATGCATCATCCCTGATATCGCATTCAAAGCACATCGAGCTGTTGTGGGAAGTATAAGGAATATCCTTATGCAAGAGCAACTGATGCCTCGTTGTAAAAACGCACCTGCCAAAGCCGTTTTCAGTAATCATATCCTTTATTTCTTCGGCTACCGATCCTGTTCCCCGGGAATCAATATTATCTGTATCGTCAATGCAAATTACCAGTTTCACCGTTAAGCCTCCCTTGCTGGTGTATAACCCGCGGCCTAGTATCCGGATGCAGTTTTGTACTACTTCGCCTCCCGCATGCCCCTGCCGCTCAGCATGCTTTCCAGTTCTTCATCGCTCAGGTCATAATTAAAATAATCCCGGTATATATTACGCGTTTCCGAAAGGATATCAATATCGGCAAAGCGTTCCGGATAAAACAGTTTGGAAGCCCAGAGCATTCCCAGTGGCGTTTCCAGCGAGCCGGGATGCCCCCAGCGGGAAACCCCGACAGGCATCTGGTGGACGCGGCTGTTTTTTACCGCCTGTAATGGCGACCATTGCTTATTGGTAAGGATATAATCGGCGACCCCGTCCTCGTTGACCAGGATAAGATCGGGATCCCAAAGCAAAATCTGTTCCAGGCCGGCAAAGTAATTATTGTCCAGCAGCTTGAGTTCCTGATCCAGGGATACGTTAATAACCCCTGCCAGGGTTGTCCAGTCCGCGGCCAGATTATCCCGTCCGTAGGTGCGGGTTGCCTCATTGATGGAGTGATAAACCCGGATTTTCTCGCTTTCGGGGATATCCTCCACCCGTTTTTGGATCAAATCCAGGACACTGTGGTAGTAATCCAGGTAACGCGCAGCAGCATCAGAGGCGCCCAGAGCCTTTCCAATAGCTTCGATGGCTTGCATCTGCCCTTCAATACCGGCAAATTCCACCGCCAGATAGGGAATCCTGCTTTTATCCAGCTTCTCCCTTTCCCTTTCATCCCGGTACACGCTGCCCTGCACAAAGATCAGATCAGGGTCAGCCTTCAGGAGCTCCTCTATATTGACCTTATCGGAAGCAACAGGCATAACTGCAGCTTCGACCACCGGGTTGATGCGGTTAAAAAGAATATCCCGTTTAAGACCGCGGTTCACAGCAACAATCAGATCCCCTTTGCCAAGCAGCGTAGTTACATGCCCGGTAAAGGCATACAGGGTGGCAACCCGCTCTACATTAGCCGGCACCTCGACGATCCTCCCAAAAGAATCGGTAACCGTTACCTTTTGGCCTTCTACAGATAATGCCGGATCGGATTCATTTTTCTTACCGGCACATCCCAATATCAATGACATCATAAGCAAAAAAATAATCAGTATCAGGCAAAGACCGGCTCTTCTTACTTTCATTATTCAATTCCTCCAAATTATGTACTAATCAACGCAAACCGCCGGTTTTAAGGGCTACGATTTGCCGGAATATCTTATCCCCTTCCCGGTGGTAGGATACCATGCGCGTCTCCACATTAAATGTCCGCTGCATGTTCTTTTCGGAGAGGACTTCTTCCGGCCGGCCTACAGCTGCAAACCTGCAGCTGTCCATCAGGGCAACCGTAGTGGGTATATCGTTATTGGAAAAATAAAAAGCGTGATTGGGAAAATGCGTGGCCATCAGGATTGACATCCCCGTTTCCCTGACCAGTTGAACAACAGTTTCCATTATAATAAGCTCATGGCGAAAATCCAGGTGCGCGGTGGGTTCATCCATGAGCATAACCGGCGTCTCCTGCGCCAGAGCCCGGGCAATCATCACCAGCTGCAGTTCCCCGCCGCTCAGCTGGGTATAGAGCTTCCCGCTCAAGCATTGGATACCGATCTTTTTCATGGCATCTTCGGCAGCGGCATAATCATCTTCCGTCGGCGAAGTAAACATACCGACATAAGCAGCCCGTCCCATTAAAACAACCTCTTTTACTGTATAAGGAAACGTTTTCTCATGAAGCTGCGGGACGTAGGCCATTCGACGGGCTGTTTCGGCAGGGCGCAGGGTGCCGGCATCCCTGCCCTCCAGATAGATACTGCCTCTGGGGGCCTTTAGCGTACCCAGCACACATTCCAGCAGGGTTGATTTTCCACAACCGTTAGGGCCGAAGAGGCAGAAAATCTCCCCCCTGTGAATTTTGAAACTGATATTCTCCAGAACTCTGCGGTTACCGTAACTGAAAGACAAGTTTCTGATTTCTACCAGCGCCACAGTTACCAGCCCCCTCCTTTGGTCTTTTTTAACAGGTAAACAAAAAAAGGGCCGCCCAGGAGAGAGGTTAAAATGCTCAGGGGAATTTCCGATCCGGAAACAGTCCTGGCCAGTAAGTCCACCAGCAGCAGGAAACAAGCACCCAGGGAAATACTGACCGGTACCAGCAGTTTATGGTCGTTGCCGATGAGCATGCGGCCGATATGGGGGATAACCAGGCCCACCCAGCCAATAATCCCGCTGACACAGACCGCACCGGCAGTGGCCATTGTAGCGCAGGCCAGGACCAATCCCTTGGCTGTGGTAGTATTAACACCGAGAGCGCGCGCTTCGCGTTCGCCCATGGAAAGCACGTTAATCTGCCAGCGAACGGCATATAGGCCGGCCATCCCTGCGGCCATGGGAAACCCTGCCACCATCAAGTCGCTGTAGCGGGCGGAGGCTAGGCTGCCCATCAGCCAGAAAACAATGGCGGGCAACTGCTCATATGGATCCGCGATATACTTGACCAGTGAAACAAGCGCTGAAAAGACAGAAGAAACAATTATACCACCCAGAACCAGCGTAATGGTGGGCATGGCATTGTAAAAACGTCCAATGAGATAACTGAGCACCACGGCCAGAACTCCGAAGGCAAAAGCAAAAACATAAACAAGCGCGGTATTATTGAAAAGGACAATGGCCAGCGACGCGCCGAAACCGGCACCTGCGCTGACCCCCAGCGTTCCCGAGCTGACCAGCGGGTTGCGGAATAAACCCTGAAAGGCAGTACCGCTTACTGCCAGGGCTGCACCGACAAAAACACCCAGCAGCGCTCGTGGCAGCCGGATATCCCAGACAATCACTTCATATGTATCCGGAAAAAGTCCGGTATACCCCCATAAACGGTACCACAATATTTTAACGATATCAGACAGCGGCAGCGGATAGCGGCCAATAGCCAGCGATATTAACACTATAGCACACGGCGCCAGTATTAAAATTAAAAATAAACCTTTTCTCCGGATTTCCCTCACCTGATTCGATTAAGTTTGTTATTATTTATACTATTTGGAAATGCCCGGTTCTTCTGTGATTATAAAGACCTCTTCATCAGGTAAGCCCTGCAGCTCTTCCAAAGAAAACCTTTTTTTCACGCTGAACTTCAGCACTTTTTCATCTCTGGTAAAAATTACTTTATCCATGTCTGCTTCGCAGAAGGTAAAGCGGGGGGGATTGGCCAGCCTGGCCCTGGTAATCCCCTGGATCACGTCGGCCAGTTCCCGGGAACCTGTTACCGATACCGTCACAGCAGGGTTAAGCAGATGCCCCAGGTGTGTTTCCGCCGTCAGGCAGATACGCAGCCCTGTTTCCAGGGCTGCCGAATCCTCACCGTGATGGCGCAAAGCCAGCTTATGCATGAGGCTGCGGCGTACAGGCTCTTCTTTGGGTTTTATGTACGGGGTCAGAGGTGAAAAAATACTGTCCTGCTCGTAGTATGGCTTGATATCCAGCACCGGCGTCCCCTCCACGGCATCAAGGCCGGTTACATAAAGCCGGTTTCCCTCAACTTTATCAAGGGAAACCAGGGTAATGGCCACCGGATTGGGCCTTTTATTGCAACGCAGGCCAAAAACCCCGAATTTGACCGGCTCGGGCTCCATAATATGGGGCATCGTTTGCAATACATCCCGTTCGGACCTGTCAAACCAGCAAATAATCCAGATATGGGAATTTTCTTCGATGCGCTGCAGCGCGGGGATATATTCTTCTTTTAACTCTATGACCGCGTTTTCGCCTTCCATGGGCATGGAACTAATATCATCCACCGGAGTTTTTACTGCTCCTATAGGGTTGATACGAATCTCTTCCATCCAATTCACCTCTTTAATTAATCTCATTTAAATATTGATGAAAGCGCTAAGCCAATGATATGTATATATATGCATATCGACCACAAATTTCATATCCAAAGATATTATAACAAAAATTATAACCGAAATAAAAACTATTTGTCAAAATTTTTACCGTCAAAATAATAAATTGTTGTAGTGGTTTCAGCCTCTCCTTTTGGAGTTACCGGCATCATCGTCCTACCATTTACAATTTGAGGGGGAACATCCAGCTCGATTTCCCGGCCGTTTACATACAGCTTTACTGGGTTTGAAGCAAACGCTCCAGCAGCAAGTGCAACAAATATTAGAACGGTGAAACCAATAATTGCTAATCTATTCTTCATTAATTTAATACTCCTTCTTTTTAATCCTTGCCCGTTTTCTTTAAAATCTCTTCAGGAATTTCTTTAATGTAACCAAAAAATAAAATGGCTGAAACATCTGTGTAATATTGCTCACTTATTATATTAATAGTTGACCCCCTCTTAATATATATTTTTTAAGCGGCCTGATTGGGCCGCTTATTTATTCTTCAGCGCCGCACCTATTTTTTATGCATAATACTAATGTGCTTAAGCTGTCTGCTCTTGATAAAGAAAAATTTCGTCAGAACAATCATATCAACAGGCAGAAACACGGCATTTAAGATACCGGTTCCTGCCTGTTTTTTTAAGAGAGTACTATCGACATTTTGTATATTAATTGTTTAGAGGACGTACAAACGATAAATCTTACCGTCGCGCAGTTCAATTTCTACATCCTCATAGGTATGCAGGTCACGGATTCGTATACTTGAACCATCATAATCCCGCAGGTAAGCATCATCAGCAAAGTCAAACCGGAAAACGGAACCGTTTGATTGTTCAATTGTTAATTGCCCCCGGTAATCATCAATGCGTATTATTTCGCCTTCTATCCAGGTGTTTTGGTCTTCGATTACTTCAATCCCGATTACTGTATCGTCAACAACCGTTAACTCTACCTCGGCCCCGATGATCACCTCGTCCAGATATATTCTTGCCCCGTCACGGCGTACCTGCACGTTACGGCCTAAATCATATTCCATAGTACGTATTCCTCTTTGAATAGTAATTATTTCATCTGAAAGATCCAAATTGGTAACTATGCCCCGGTATTCCCTGTCCGCCTCTCTGCCAAGCACTTCTATTTCTAGCACATCATCATATCGATCAAGCCACAGGCGTACTTTATCCCCTTCTTCTATGTCTTGTAAATCAAGGGTTTTCTTATCCCGGGTTACCAGGACGTCATCAGTAATAAAATAGGTGCCTTCCCGTCCCCTGTCATCCTCGATAGTGATCCTGGGGGTGTGTGTAGTCCTAATCTGCACCACTACCCCCTCCTCATCACCCTGTCTGGTATCCAGAGTCACTGCATCAACTAAATCGTCATCGTTCAGACGCAACTCCACCCAGCCGCCCTTTTGAACATCATCCAAATCCAAACGGATGCCGTCCGCATCACGTACGGTCACACGATCTGCAAAATCAAAACTGGCCGAATAGCCATCCGCATCCTTTATAGTAATATCATCGGAATTAACGGAAATCACTTCACCAAAAACCTTGTACGGCTCATCAAGCACCCGCACTTCAACAACTTTTGAACCTGACCGGACCAGTTCTACGCGCGCCCCGCGGCTGAAATCTCCGTAACCTGCCGGGCGGTTCCCCTGATAAAACCGTGTTGATGTACTAAAAAACACCTCGGCATGATTACCGTTATCGTATCGTACAGTAAAATGGTCCCAGTACTTGTTAACTACATATGCCTCCCGGTAAATGTCTTTATCATTATCTTCATCCTCTTCCTCTTCC
Organism: Dethiobacteria bacterium; assembly: GCA_050948825.1. Taxonomy (GTDB): domain Bacteria; phylum Bacillota; class Dethiobacteria; order DTU022; family UBA8154; genus DUQX01. The sequence continues at coordinate 225,340 of JBMNEO010000003.1, forward strand.
TCCTCATCATCATCCAAATGCCCCGATTTGGGCGGAGCACCGGCCACCTTATCGCTTGTATATGCAAGGAAAATTACCTTATGGTCACTATCAAGAACTACCCGAACATTTTCACCGGTAAAAAGGCTAAAAAGTGATCCTTTCTGGTTACTACGATAAATTAAATAAGAACTGGCTAAATTGTAAGTACGTTCACCGGCCACCGTCCTCAAACTCACCTTGTTCGCATCGCTAGATCGCAATTCAGCCACAAAATCCCTTCCGGGGCAGGGATCAGCCAGCTCTAAATCAAGTATCTTGGTCATTAATGAGGCCATCTCTGCCCGGGTCACAGCCCTCATCGGCTCAAAACGGTTTCCCGGTACGCCTTGCATAATTCCCTCCCTGATCACCGCTGCAACATAATGATAATACGATAACGGAATCTGTTCGCTGTCAGCAAAAGCAATCTTCGAATTGTCGATATCAAGATTCAGCGCCCTGGCAATAAACATGGCCACGTTTAGCCGTGTTGCCGGTTCCCGGAAGGACATGTCCACCAGATCTGTAAGACTAATCCAACTATCCTTCACTCCTAAAGCAATCGAACCCTTTGCCCAGGCACCAATATCCAACGGGGGCAGGCCAAGATTTTCCCAGTCAAGCCTCCCGGCTTCTTCCTTCTTCCCTAACGTGTTCACCAGCATTACCACTGTTTCCTGCAGGCTAACCTCATTCCGGGGCCTAAACGTTCCGTCGGAGTAGCCCGATACTAAACCAAGGGCGCTGATCCGAGCTATAGTTTCCTCCGCCCAGTACCCTTTCGTATCACTGAACTCGTAAACGCCGTCAGCTGCAGCAGTGCCGGCCCAACAAATCAACAAACAAAACAACATAAAACTCACAATGACCTTATTTCTCAATTGCTATTCCTCCTCACCCAGATACTCATTCCTTTCTATTTTATTTATAATTAGCCATTTAAGATGAAATCCCTTCCAAAAGATCCATATCTTAAAAAAGGAGTTATATGTAATTATTGGAAAACGAAAGAAACAATGTGGATTAATTTTCCTTTAGGGCAACATATTTGTTAAAACTAACCTCATGCTAACACCCTTAAATTTAATTTGGTTCTTGACAATTTTTTTTATTAATGTTAGAATTCGAACCAAATCATGTATGCTCAGTGTGCTCAGGAGGGATCATATGTTTACCACGGAAGAAAAAATTGCGGAATTGATAGGTTCACTGCCGATGCATCTTGGTTCTTTATTGGCAGGAATCGAAATAAAAATACCGGTAAAATTAAATTTTAGTGAAGGGAAAACATTAATATTCCTTCATAAAAATGAAGGTAATCCTATGTCGGAATATAGTAAAAAAGTGGGGCTTACAAAAGGATCTTTCACAGCAGTTGCAGACCGTCTGGAGAAAAAGGGTCTTATTAAAAGGATAGCTGTAAGTGATGACAGAAGAAAAAATGCCTTAATCCTTACTAAAGAAGGAAAGAGCATTGCCAAAAAAATTGATCTCCTTTATAACCGGCATATTTCAAACAAAATAGCACAGTTAGAAGAAGAAGACATATACAAGCTAAAAAATGCTCTGGAAACTACAGTAGCAATTATGGAGAAAATAAGATAATGTATTGAAAGTGAAGAAAGGAATGACCATCTTGAATAAAACCACAAATATAAGCACACCCCGGGATCGGACCTCCATTTTAGAATCCATGCCTGTAAATCAAGCTATATGGACTTTAGCAATCCCCACCATGGTAGCCATGCTGATTCAAGTGATCTACAACATGACAGATACCTTTTTTATTGGCAAGTTGAATAATCCCAATATGGTTGCGGCGATCTCCCTCTCCCTGCCGATTTTTATGATCGTTCAGGCTTTTGGCAACGTCTTTGCAACCGGTGGAGCTTCTTTAATTTCCAGGTTGCTGGGAAAAGGGGAAAGAGAAAAAGCCTGCCGGGCGGGAGCAGTTAGTTTCTGGTCATCTTTAACCGTCTGTGTTTTTGTTTCCCTCCTCGTCTTTCTATTTGTGGAGCCCATTTTAATGTTCTGCGGGGCAAGCGAGAATACGATCGGTTTTGGGAAAAGCTATTTATCCATTATGTTGCTGGGAAGCCCATTAATCGGGATCAAAATGACACTGGCAGGATTGCTGCGTTCCGAAGGTGCCACGAGAGAAGCGATGGTTGGATTGATGAGCGGTTCCATATTGAATATCCTTCTGGATCCGGTATTTATTTTCTTATTTGATATGGATGTTGCCGGGGCTGCTATAGCAACGGTGATAGGCAATATTGTCGGCTTTATGTATCTGTTATCTTTTTATTTAAAGAAAAAAGGTATCATCTCAATCTCTGCGAAGTATTACAGTTTTAACCTCCGGGTATATGCAGATATCTTTAAAATCGGTATACCTGCATCGGTCGGCATGGCGCTGATGAGCACAGGTTTTGCCGTGGCAAATATTTATGCAGCCGGTTTTGGAGACGATGTAGTGGCTGCCAACGGCGTGGTTATGCGGAGTTCTAATATTGCAGTAATGCTTATCATGGGGCTGGGTCATGGATGTCAGCCTCTTATGGGATACAGTTACGGTGCCGGGCTATACGACCGTCTAATGGAGGTAATAAAAAGAGCTATTACCATCGGTACCGTGGTCAGCGGGAGCTTTGCGGTCTTCTTTTTCTTTTTTTCCGACTTTACAATTCAGATTTTCATAAATGACCCCAGAGTAATTGAACTGGGAGTTAAAATCATTCGCTTGCTAGCACTGGCTATGCCTGTTTTAGGAGTTCAGGTAATACTGATGACCATGTTTCAATCGCTTGGAAAAACAGTGGAATCCTTGATCATCTCCCTCGGCAGGCAAGGTTTGTTTTATATTCCTGCTCTGGTGATTTTTAGCACTTCATGGGGATTTAACGGGTTTATTTTTGCCCTGCCTTTTGCAGACGTTGTCACGACAATACTTTCATCAACACTTTTTCTTCTTATGAAGAAAAAGCTATTCGATCCTTCGAAAAAAGAAAAAATGATAGAAAACAAATGTCCAACATTTACAGGGATATGAGCAAGGCCAAGTTTAATAAAAGCTTGCTAGACGGTAAATATCTTCTAAAGTAGCCAGCATTGTGCCGTGCAAGATAACAAGATAAGGGACGGTTCTTGTTCTTGCTTTTATTTATTTGAAGATTAAGTACGCAAGTCAAAGAACCGTCCCTTAATTTGGAAGATTAAGTACGCAAGTCAAAGAACCGTCCCTTAATTTGTCTTAATTTGTCTGTTATCTAGGGAATGGAGAAGAAAAGAGCATTGCCCTATTAAGCGATATTCCTGTTCAGGGAGAGTTTCTTTTAGGCGCATCGGATGAAGTCATTCTGCGTTGCCTAAAGAATGCAGGGGAAACATCCTATCTTTGGAAAACCCAAAAGGAGGAAACGATCTGAAAAAGCTGGGGGAATAGTAAGATTTGGGGGACAGTTGGGAGATTTGCCTTACTCTATGCAGTCACTTATACTACTATCGCCATAGTTTTTTTAAACATCCAGAAAGCAATGCCTATATCATTGCGGGTTGGACTGGACTTCTAGGAACTGTGATGCCGGCATCCGATGCGGCTGACAATACCAACGCCAACACCAATGGCACTACCCTTCTTAAACCGATTTTTGCCACACTTCGGGCTGGTAGCTCACGGTAGCCAGTTTACCGTTGCGGACGATGGGGATTTTGTAGAGTTTGGGATTTTTCGGGAGGATTTCCTCTCTGAGGGCTGCTTCCTTTGATATGCTGAAGGTTCAACCCCCTGTATTCGGGTGGAATTCTGGTTGAACAGATTTTCCAAACCAACTGCATTCTTTACGCTTGGGAGATCACCCTTGCTCAGTCCGTATTAAAAAGGTCAACAGCTTGAAATTTTATATTTCTCTCTTTGAAAAATCGATCTGCTTTTTTTGTGTCGAAGCATTTTGCTGCGCCGAATATTTGAATGCCCATTATAATTCTCCTACGCAGTTTTCCATTTTCATCAAAGATATTTCCATCATACTTTTGCGCCTTGATCAGCATGTACACCGTTGTAACAGTTAAAAATACAACGACCGGGGACATCCCTGGCTTCAGGCCGAGGGCGTAAAGAATACCCATTCCGATGAAAACACCGCCGTTGATATAGGAATAAACCCCCATCAAGCGGCCAAGGGCTTCCGTATTCACTTTTGCCTTTTTCTCCCTTGGCATGGTGTTATAGCCTGCGATGAGGAAGTACCACTTGCATACATGTACTGCTAGCCCAATGGCCACAAAGAATACACCAATTATCAAATAAATCCACATGATGAACCTCCGGATATTCCAGATAGTTTATTTTAGCATAGATCTTTTGGTATTTATATTTTTTTATTTAATCTCCAGGCTGCCCTTGTGCAGAATTACAGGATCATTTGCAATGCACCCCAATGTTTCTGTAATCAATGGATTGAAAAAAAATAGCTTTGTGCGGATAAATATCTTTCCTTGTTTCTTTTTTCTTATCCTTCTGTTATCAGAGAATTATTATCTCGCGCAATAGTGTCCTAAAGTTGCTCTTACTGGGGGCTACACTGTTCAAAGAAACCAATCAATACAATCCCCTCCAGATTTGGCTCTAGCACAGGAAACCCTGTTTCGGCCGTTACAATAATATCCTGGAACGGGGCTATTTGTTCACCTTCCCCAAACACGAAAGCCCCCACCCAGACACCGGGCTCTATAACAACAGGCCTTGTCTGGAGTAATTGAAAGGGAATAGGAGGTAAGCCCGGGCGCCGTATCCATGCCACATAAACTTCCCCATCAAAAGTTTCCGGAGGCGGTAGTCCAATAGTAGAAACCAGCACGTTCCCTCCTTCAGGGGTTTGGAAGATCCGGGCAACACCACCGGCTTCTGCTTCCGGCAGTACAGGTACGTTTGCTGTCCTGAACAATAGCATACAGCATTCAATAGTCGGAATTATGGCCGGGATACAAATCCGTTGCCCTGGAAAAATAATATTAGGATTAGCAATTTGGGGGTTGGCTGCAATGATACTGTCAAGCGAAATATCAAACCTTTGGGCTATCAAAAAAAGGGTATCCCCTCTCTGCACTGTATATATGAATCCTGTGCATGCTTCGGGAGGAGGGGGGATATTACTACCGCTCATAGAATTTTCCTCCTTATACAACAACATCAGTATAGTTTCACTTTATTATATGTGGAAGTGATAAGACGTGCTATGAAAAGTCAATAAAAAAATAAATTGTTCTTAGCAAGATAGGGGACGGTTCTTGTTCTTGCCTTTTTTATTTATTTTATTTGTAGTGTTTTATAAAATATTATTTATCGAAGGTAAATATATCGTTTTTGTTGAATCTATTAATATACATGCAATATAGGGTAATAAAGCTATTTTAGCCTGGCCTGAACGTTCAAAAGAAAGTGCGGCCTCGCATAAAAACCGAAGTTGAATTTTTATTCGTTCCTGTGCAATAACAACCTGCTGTAGTGGCAGAAAGGGGGTGAATTTGATGAAAGAGATCCTCGTTTATCTGGAACGCTGCCTGGGCTGTAAGGCCTGTGAACTCGCCTGCGCCGTGGAACATTCAATTTCAAAAGATCTTTTCACAGCTATCTTCGAAGCCTTACCTCCCGTTCCCCGGGTTTATGTGGAAGCCGGGGAAAAGTTCAACTTTCCTCTGCAGTGCCGGCACTGTGCCGATGCACAGTGTGTCAAATCCTGCATTACCGGTGCCCTGCGGCAGAATGAAGAAACCGGACTTGTTCAGCACGAACAGGAAAAATGCGTTGGCTGCTGGATGTGCGTCATGGCCTGTCCTTTCGGGGTTATTACCCGGGATAGGGTAAAACAGTCAGTTTTGAAATGCGACCGCTGTCCCGATCGGGAAATCCCGGCCTGCGTGGCTTCCTGCCCGACAAAAGCTCTTTCGCTGGAGGAGGTAACTTCCTTCGCAAAGGATAAACGGAAAGAATACCTGGCTAATTTCAAAGAAATTTAGTACCCAATAGTACCTGAATAACTTTTGGCGCCTGAAAAGTCAGAACATAGTGAATGTACTGGCCATTATCATTAAGCATCCAAGGAGAGGAGAAGAGATGGATAAGCATAAACATGCCCAAAAAAGCATTGATTCCGCAACTCGGGTCATGCTTACGAAGGCTGAAAAAGACAGTGTAGAGGTTGCCTGGGATCGGTTTAAAAAACAGGAACCCCAATGCGGTTTCGGACTGCTCGGCATCTGCTGCCGCAACTGTAATATGGGGCCCTGCCGCATTGATCCCTTCGGCAACGGTCCGGATAAAGGAGTATGCGGTGCTACCGCCGATACTATCGTTGCGCGCAACCTGCTTCGTGCCATAGCGGCCGGGGCTGCCGCCCATTCGGATCACGGACGGGATATAGTGGAAACCCTTCTTCACGCTGCTGAAGGAAAAGCACCTGACTACGAAGTAAAGGATAAAGAAAAACTGCTGGCGCTGGCAAGAGAGTTAAACGTATCTACGGATGGACGCTCAGAAAAAGAAATCGCCGCCGAAATTGCCCGCAGAGCCCTCGATGAATTTGGCACCGGCAAAGGTAATTTGGACTTCCTGGGACGCTTACCGTCACAGAGAAAAGAAAAGTGGAGCAAGTTAGGGATAGTTCCCCGGGGCATTGACAGAGAAATTGTGGAGATTATGCACCGGACTCATATGGGGGTGGATACCGACTATGTCAACCTTATTTTGCATGGTTTACGGGCCGCTTTATCCGACGGCTGGGGAGGCTCCATGTGGGCTACCGAGCTATCCGATGTATTATTCGGCACCCCAAAACCCCACCGGGGTATGAGCAACCTGGGAGTTTTGCAGGAGGACGAAGTAAATATTATCGTCCATGGACACGAGCCGACCCTCTCGGAGATGATCGTCCGGGCGGCAAAAGAACAGGAGCTTCTTGAACTGGCCCGGTCAAAGGGCGCAAACGGCATCAATGTCTGCGGTATGTGCTGTACCGGCAACGAGCTGTTGATGCGGCATGATGTCCCCATAGCGGGCAACTTCCTGCAGCAGGAGTTGGCTGTAATCACCGGTGCAGTTGAGGCCATGATCGTTGATGTACAGTGCATTATGCCCTCTCTGGCAGAGGCAGCCGGGTGCTACCATACCAAGATCATCTCTACTTCACCCAAGGCCAAATTTCCCGGAGCCCAACACGTTCAATTTAATGAAGGCAATGCGCTGGAAATCGCAAAGGAGATTGTCCGCATCGCCGTGGAAAATTACTCCAACAGAAACAGGGAAAGAGTCTTTATCCCCGCTGAGAAAATGGAATTTATCGGCGGCTTCAGCGTGGAAGCGATCCTCTCCGCGCTTGGAGGCTCTCTCGCCCCCCTGCTCAACGCTATTAAGGAAGGAAACATTAAGGGAATTGCCGCTATAGTAGGGTGCAATAACCCCAAGATTAAACACGATTATGGCCATGTTACGCTGGCTGAGGAATTGATCAAAAAGGATATTCTGGTAGTTGAAACCGGCTGTGCCGCCATAGCCAGTGCAAAGGCCGGGCTGCTCCTGCCGGAAGCGTCGGCCAAGGCGGGGCCGGGGCTGCGCGCGGTCTGCGAAGCGTTGAAAATACCGCCCGTGCTGCACATGGGATCCTGTGTGGATATTAGCCGCATCCTGGTGGTGGCGGCAGCGGCAGCCAAAGCCCTGGAAGTCGATATAAGCGACCTGCCGCTTGCCGGAGCCGCCCCGGAATGGATGTCCGAAAAAGCCGTCAGCATCGGTGCATACGTGGTCGCCTCGGGGATTTTTACAGTGCTGGGAACCGTTCCCCCGGTGCTGGGCAGCAGCAACGTAACGGCGCTGTTAACAGAAGGAGCCGGCGATGTTGTCGGTGCTTCCTTCGCGGTTGAAGGGGACCCGTTGAAAGCGGCGGAACTGATTCAAAATCATATTAACGAAAAACGTGCAAAGCTGGGGCTTTCTTAATAAGAAGCAGCAATACAGGGGAAGTGATATAAAGATGTTCAGTACAAAGTACGCTATCATCGGCAGCGGCCCGGCTGCTTTTTATGCCGCACAAGCCATCCGCAAAAGGGACCCAGGGGGAAAACTGGTCATGATCGGTGCGGAAGGATACCTTCCTTATTTCCGCCCCCTTACCTCTTACCGCATAGCTGATCTGGTCCCTAAAGAAAAAATATTCCTGCGGGAAGCGGAATATTATCACAGACATAAGATCGAGTTCATTGGCGGCAAAGTCACAGAGGTAAAGGGAGAGGAAAAGATCCTGGCCTATACCCCCCTCTCCAATAATGGGGAAGAAAAATCCGCCTCCGATACTCAAAATGCTCGCTACACTAACCGGCTGCACTTTGAAAAACTGCTGATCGCTTCCGGTGCTGCCCCGTCGAAGCCGGATATCCCCGGAATAGATACCCCCGGGGTGTATTACCTGCGGACCATTATTGATGCGGAAAAAATTGCTGCCAGGGCAAAAGGCCGCCGGAAAGCGCTGCTTCTGGGCGGTGGGCTGGTCAGCCTCAAAACGGCTTACTCTCTGCACAAACTGGGCCTGGAAACCACCCTGGTCATCGCTTCTAACCGGATACTCTCCCAAATGCTGGATAATGAAGGGGCTGAAATGGTTGCCCGTCACCTGGCCGAAAAAGGCCTGGGAATGGTTTATCAAAACGATATAACCGAAATACATGGCAACGGCTCAGGAGTAACCGGCGTTACCCTTGCCGACGGCCGGAAACTGAAAACCGACCTCATCGTGGTCGGCAAAGGGGTTAAGCCGTGTACCTCATTCCTTAAAGAAAGCGGGATTGAGGGAGAAAACGGCATCCCGGTAAACGAACAACTGCAGACTAACCTACCCGACGTATATGCCGCCGGGGATGTAGTTCTCAGCAAGGACCTGCTGCTGGAAAAGCCTGCCAATAACGCCCTCTGGCCCAACGCCACAGCACAGGGGGAAATAGCCGGTGCCAACATGAGCGGGGAACAGCTTATTTACAGGGGTTCGATGAAAATGAACGCGGCGGAATTTTTTGGGCTTCCCGTTATCGCCGCAGGCCTGGGCAGAGTGCAGGAGGGCGGCGCGGATCATCTATATGAGATCTTTCGGGCGGGAAATTCCACAGGGTCCGGGAAAAAGATACGCTATTTGAAGCTGGTTTTTCAAGAAGATCTCCTTGTTGGGTATATTTCCATCGGTGAAAACCGAAAAGCAGGGGTACTCACAAACCTCATCATGAGCAGACGTCCTCTGTCCCAACGGCATAAAGAACAGCTGGCAGAAGGAAATCTTTCTTTACCTTTTTAGAAAGTCCAAAGATTTAATATTGCCCGGAACTTTTGCTGACAGTGACAGGTGAACCCTGTTTGCCCTAAAAACCTTTTTCGGCACAATCGCATTTAAGATAGTGGCTTATATGGGACTATTCTAAGTCCAAGTTGCCCTCTAATAAGCTTTTCGCGGTTGGCCATGAATTTGCGCAAGAAAAAGAACCGTCCCTAAAGTTGCAAGGCTAAAGTTGCTTATTGCGTACCAATACGGAATCGCCCAGATCCACTTCCAAATGTGCTGCGACCACCGGGCACTTGGCCTGCAGCAAAAAGAAGGTTTTTTCGCCAGCAAAAGTCGTTCCCTCCAGGGTTTCGTAATTGGCCTGACCCTTGGCTAGAACAATGCGGGCAGAGGCTAACAGAGAACAAAGTTCCTGCCCGCTACGTTCCGGGATTGTCCCGAGATAATTACTTCCTGTCGTGACTACTTTCGCCAGAAAGTCCATCCCCGCATCCTCTGCATCCGCTATTGTGGCATCGTTAAGGATCGGCCCTCCCTTGACAACGTAATGAAGCTCGCCGGTATAGTTCCGCAACTGAGCCATCAACAGGGAATCAAAAACGATCTCCCCGCTGTTGTCACCAATCATGACCAGGGGGCCGCCCTGGCTTAACAATTCCCGAAAGGAATCGATATCGCTGCGCCGAAAATCCCGGTCCAGCTCCCGGCGGATACTCGCACCGACATCATAATCAGGATTGATCCCCATATCGATCGCATTTCCGGCTACGGAAACCTTTAAGGCTGTCAGAAGGGGATCTTTGCTGGCAGAGACAACCCTCTCCAAAACAGGAAGATATTTGCGTGCCACTTCGTTGGAAGCTGCCCTGGCCTTTTTATAAGGATCGTCTTCTCCCAATAAACGATATACTTCAAAAAGAACCAGCGAAGAATTCTCCGCCGGAGATTTTAAAGGGTCCAGCGCAGCGATCGTGGAGAACAGATTATGAATCAAAGTATATTGTTTTTCTTCTTCCACCCCTGCTATCCGCAGTGTAGAGATAATATGCTTGATATAACAGGGCGCGCAACGGGCCCCCCCCCCCCCCAGCGGACCCGTCGGCGAACCCTCCGTCCCTGACCGCTGCATGCGCTGCCTGCCGGGGGACACCGGAAAGCCCCCTCGCGCGTTGCTTGCCTGCCAGTCAGCTTTCCGTCAGCAAGAAATAGTACTCTCTTTCACCATTCTCATCTTTTAATAGTTTGCTCGTTACCTTTTTCTGATCTTGCATGGATTTTAAATGCGCCAGCGTCTCCGCCAGGGCCATCCACTTTAGCTCCGTGGTAAATTCTTCCCAGGGCAGCGGTATGTGCCAGCTCACCCCGGATGCAATTTCATAAGCGGTTTTTCCGCTTTTCCCGTTAGAGACGAGAACCGTTGCTATTTCATGCTCCCTTTGGAGATGGTGCTTTTTTAGCTCGGATACTCGACCGCGGTGTTGCCGAAAGGTCCCGCGATGCCCGGGTAGAACAAGCTCAACCTCCAGAGCATTTACTTTCTCAAGGCTCTCGATAAATTCGTTCAGAGGGTTGCGGTTTTCCCCCGGCCAGAGGAAGATCGCCGGGGTAATCGTCTCTAGAATATGGTCCCCGGAGAAAAGTAATTTTTTTTCCGGTTCGTATAGGCAAAGATGCCCGCTGGAATGTCCGGGCGTTGTAAGGCATCTGAGGGAATATTCTCCTACATTTATACTCTCACCATCGCCAACAATTCGCAAGCGGCCTACCTGGGATGATGATTCTCCTCTATAGACTTCTACAGCATTTCTCATTTCTTCCAGGGGAAGTATTTTTAAAAAATCCGGTGTCTCCCGAATAAATTTATCCAGCTCTTCCCTGGGAAAACCGTTTTTTTTGCCGTGTTTAAAGCCTTCAGTCCACCTGTCGTGAACACCCCAAAAGATCGCCTCCGGAGCGTTAAGGTAAATGGTAGAGCTGCTTGAGGCCAGATCCGAGGCAAGGCCAAAATGATCCACATGCAGATGGGTAATAAAAAAATCTGTCTTTTCCAGATTGGTATCCAATTCCTGAAGGGCGCTCATTAAAGCCTCCCTGCACTCCTGCTTATCCATACCCGAATCTATAATGAGATTGCGCTCTTTGCCCTTGAGCAGATAGGCGTTCACCGACTGCAGCGAAAGATCGGGCAAAGGCAGCTCAATTCTAAATATCCCGGGTAAAATTTTTTCGATCATAACTGCCCCCCTTGCTATAATTTCGTAATTTTACCGGCTTATTAGCGCCATATTCCCTTACATGCCTCCCAAAGGCTTAGAATTCCTAACTTGAAGTATATAGTTTGAAATAATCCTTTGTTTGTCAACGACCCACGAAATGGGTAAAAGCATACTCCTTGCTCCAGGCAGAGCCTTGCAAAAGCGGAGCGCTCCAGATTACTATCTTAACAGCTTAACAGACAATAATCTCTTCCGGATGGAGGTTCAGCTTTTCAAGCCCGCTTGCTGTAACCAGAACAGTATTCTCTACTCCAGCCACCCCGATACCGGGGAGCAATATCTTGGGTTCCAGGGCAAAAACCATCCCTTCCTCCAGGGGATATTGATGCCTGGAAGTCAAAACCGGCAGCTCATCCAGCTCCAGTCCGACTCCATGGCCGATAAATGCGGCCTTATCCGTCCCCAATCCCATGAAGTATTCCCCGTAGCCAAGTTCTTCAGCCATCTTAAGGGCAAATTCATATAGCTCCGAACACAATACGCCGGGCTTTCCCATTTTTACAATTTCGTTCTGGATATCGAGCGCCGCCCGGTGGGCTTTTTCCAATTTAACGGAAGGCTTGCCCAGGCAAAATATACGGGTACAGTCCACATTGTACCCGTTAATGATCGTCAGGTAATCCAACAATACCGGGTCGTTCCTGTTAATCATTTTCCATCCGGCGCTCTGTGGATAAGCCGGGGAGAGCCCCTGCCCGCCGGTGGGGCTATCAAAAAAAGAAGGACAGGTGGTATTATCTCCGCCAGACATAATATGGCCGAAAAAACACTCCTGGTTAAACTGCCGTATACGCATCCCGCCCTGGTGCCCGTTACTGCGCAGAAAATGCTCCACTTCTGCTGCAAATTCAATTTCCCTTTTCCCCTCTTTCAAAAAACGGGGAGCCGCCTCAAACATTCTATCGCTGAGCCCTGCCGCTTTTTTAATTATCTCGAGCTCATGCGGACTTTTAATCATCCTTATTTCTTTAATATCCGCGGAAAGATCAACAATCTCCACCCCGGGAAATAGCTCCCGGTAGCGGAAGTAGAGCGCAGCAGGCAGCACGTCCAGTTCCATGCCGATCTTTTTTGCCCCTGGAGCGATTTCGCCAAGCATGGAGGGAAGCTCCCGAAATTTTTCCTGCAGCCGGATATTATTAAGGGGTGATTCAGAAAGAGCTCTTGAATAGCTTTTTCTTACGAGATATAAGGGTTCACTGCCGATATCAGCGGCCACAATTAAGTGCCCGCTCTGACAGCTCCCTGTAAAATAAAAAAGGTCAACATTCTGAACAATTATCGCCGCATCAAATTCTTTTTCTTTCAGTTTTGACTGCAACTGTCCGATTCGCTTATATATTTCCCCCTTTGGGATACTTCCTGATATATTTTGCACAAACCTCACCCCTGTTCAAAGTTGAGGATAAAAAGCCTGCGGGATTTCTCTATGCGGATTAGCCCTTTATAGAAGACTTTTTAGTAAACTTCATGTCAAACGCGGCCTTTTTATCCCCTTCTTTTTTATTCGCGGAGATGCCCTCTAATTCCTGCATCTCCACCATATCAGAACCAGCAATCTTCATCTAACTCTAAATTCTCCTATTGCCACGGCTGCAAGACTTCCCCTTTACCATATCGCGGGCAGACCGTGCCGTTCGGAAATCCACTCCCCCAGCAAACAAAATGCCAACTTTTTCCATTTCCAAGAAGAGAATGTTTGAAGGCATATTTGTAAAAACTATATAAAGATTTTATTTACGAAAAGAATACCAACAGGACCGGAAAGGCAGGATTAATTTCTCTTTGAATAATAAAAAAGAAGAAGCTAATAATTTACCCAGGGTTGCCTACTTTTGCATGGAATACTGCTTGCATGAAAAGCTGCCCATTTATGCCGGAGGGCTGGGAGTACTGGCCGGCGATTACCTCAAAGCGGCTCATGATCTTAATCTGCCTGTAACCGGTATAGGAATTCTCTGGAGGCAGGACTACACCGAACAATACATCGATGCTGAGGGAAATCCATACGACATTTTCCCCAATTATAACTATGAATTCTTGAACGACACGGGAGTTACAGTTACAGTAACCGTAGGCGGCGATGAGGTTGAGCTAAAGATCTGGCATACCGATCAATTCGGCAACGCCCCACTTTACCTGCTTGATGCCGGAAGGCCGGGGAAAAAGCATGGCAATTTTACAGCAAGGCTTTATTCCGGGGGAAGCGTCGACAGAATTACCCAGGAAATAATCCTGGGTATCGGGGGCATCAGAGCACTGCGAGCATTGAATATTGATGTTGACCTCTACCATTTTAATGAAGGACACGCTTTATTAGGCGGTTTGGAGTTAATCAGGGAAAAAATGGAACAGATGAACGTTTCCTTTGAAGAAGCCTGGGAGATGACCCGCCGGCAGGTGGTCTTTACTACGCATACCCCTGTAGAAGCAGGTAATGAAAAACATAATTACGACCTGCTCTTCAATCTGAGGGCGAATAACACCTTAAGTTATGAACAACTGGTCAAATTAGGCGGTGATCCTTTCAATATGACTGCGGCAGCTCTGCGGATATCCTTTATCAGCAACGGTGTATCTAAAATGCACGGCCATACGGCAAAAGAAATGTGGAAGGATATTGATAACAGATCCCCCATTATTTCAATAACTAACGGTGTTCATGTAAACACCTGGCAAGCAACGGAGATAAAAGAGGCCTATAATCAAGAAAACGGGCTCTGGGAAGCTCATATGAAGCTAAAAAGGGAATTAATCGACTTTGTCTATCAGAAAACAGGGGCGCAGATGAACCCGGAAGCCCTGCTGGTTGGCTTCGCCCGGCGGGCGGCAGCTTACAAGAGAACAGATCTTATTTTTCGAAATACTGCGGTAATCGCACCGGTAATCGAAGAAGGGAAACTGCAGCTGTTGTTCTCCGGTAAAGCACATCCCGACGATGATATCGGCAAGAGCATCATAAAGGAACTGGTCCGGATGGACCGTCATTTTAAAGATAGTGTGATCTTCCTGGAAAACTACAATATGAAAATAGCACGCCTGATCGTTCAGGGTTGTGATATATGGCTCAATAATCCCTGCCGCCCCCTTGAAGCAAGCGGCACTTCCGGAATGAAAGCAGCTTTAAACGGTGCTCTCAATCTGAGTGTCCTGGACGGCTGGGTAGGTGAAGGCGTTAAACACGGAATATGCGGCTGGCTGCTGGATGAATACCCCCACATATCCCTTGAACATGCTGATGAGGACGAACGGGATCTCACGGCGCTTTACCATATCCTGCTCAATGAAGCGATACCTACTTACTATCAAAACCGTCCCAAATGGATAGAAATGATGCGTGCAAGTATAAAGATGTCCAGTAATAATTTCTCTTCCAAAAGAATGATCAAGGAATATTACGAAAAAATGTATCAAAAAGCAGTAAACAGTACGCGAGACCAAAAAAAAGCTCTTTTTTAATTTTACAGGCAGGGAAAATAACAGCGATTAAATGATCCGGTAATAGGAAATACCGGATTTATTTTTGGCTACTTTTGCTTCAGCTCTCAACATTGTGCCAAGTATAACAGAAAAAATCCTGACAGTAACGTTTTCCCATCTAAAAGTTATTTTAAGGTTTATAGAATTATAGGGGCTTTATCGGGGATTATGTCAACTCTTCCCCCTAAAGCCCTTCATTCGTAATTATTCATTGTTTAAGCTTGTTTGAGCATTACAGGGTTTTTTGTTATACTACTCCTCAACAGAAATAACAAAATAATGCCGAATCCCCATTCGGGGTACGGAGAAACCATTTTTTGGGGTGAACTTAGATTTAAGCAGGGCTTTCCCGGCCCGAACCCGTCAGCTAACTCCGGAGGCAAAGGGAGGAATTTAGATGAAAACGGTTTTAATAACCATTATCTGTCTATCAATGTTGGTATGTCCTGCAATATCTGAAGCAGTCCTGAATAATCCGGTAAACGAAGATTTAATTATTATTCCGGCCGCGGCATTGCAGGAATACGAAAATAACCGCTCAGCAGGCAGTAACGAAAGAGATAAGGCTGCGGAAGATAAAAATGCACCTGATGAAAATATTGTGCAGTGCAATCTGCAGGAGGTAGACCTGCTGGCCAGGCTGGTGCACGCTGAAGCAAAAGGTGAACCTTACAAAGGAAAGGTTGCCGTTGCGGCGACAGTTATCAATAGGGTTGAAAGTTCCGCCTACCCCGATTCAATACGGGAAGTAATCTATCAATACAATCATGGCTTCCAGTATTGCCCGGTACGCAATGGGCAGATTAACCTGCCCGCCGACGATATAGCACTAAAAGCGGCAAAAGAAGCCCTGCAGGGGAATGATCCAACCGGTGGAGCAGTATCTTTTTATAATCCGGCCAAAGCAACCAACCTCTGGATACGTAACAGACAGTATTGCACTACAATAGGAAACCATATCTTCGTTAAATAAAGCCGTTAAATACGGCTTTATTTTTTATAAAAAAAAACAGGAGGTTTTTCTCCTGTTTAAAATATTTGTAGGAGGTTAGGTTTTAACTGTTTCACTATTTTAATAATTCTATATAGTTTTATAAATCCCTGCTTGTTATCTTAAAAATATAAAAAAATTTTTAATTATTTTTTTATTCTTGCTTACACTTTATCCGTCCTTATTACCATTATTTTCCTTAAAAAAATACTAATAATTTATAGTATACTGGATAAAATAAAGACGTAATAAGGGTCCGCAATGGCCGAGCGAAGGTTGCTGTAAGGTCAAAAGGCTTTACAGTAACCGGCCAAAGGTTGGTATCGGGTCAAAAAGGCTCGATGCCAGCCGGAGGGAAGATTGTGTTATGTTCTGAATTGGTTCCAGGATGGTCAAGGAAGATCATCCTGGGGCCATCAAGGATATAACACAGTCGAGCTAAGATCAGTATGAGTTCCCATAAAAAATTAAAAAATTTTGTGTAGCTTTAAACAAAATTGAGGTCGCTGACGGTTGGAAGATCGTCAGTGGCTTCAGAGGGGATTTATACTGGTCGAGCCAAGGTTGCATCAGGCTCAAAAAAATGGTCTGTTAAGGTCAAAGGATCTTAACAGGCTATTAAAAGGGTGTGATGCAGCCGGAAACGAAGGTCATTGTGGGTTCTTTTTTTATTTTACGAATTTTTTTGATGTACATTATTATATATTCTCATTTCTTATCCCTTTGTGTTATAATTTTATTAGATTTTAAAAGGGGAGTGGGATATATGAATCGGGTAGAGAGCGTTCTTGCAGCCCGGGCAGCTTTGCAGCTCGCCCTGAGCCCCGGCAGGGAAGCGGAGAAAAAGCTTAAGGAGAAATATCTTGGAGAAGGAATCAGAGCAACAGCTGTAGATTACGGTGGTGAATTTATAAATTCTCTGCAAAAAGTTTTGGAAAGAGCCGTCGTTGCGGCTAAAAGAGAAGGGATCGTCGACGAGACACATTTGGGCGAAGGGGCTGTAGCGGGAGCTGCCAGGGAAGCACTTTCCCAGGTAATGCCGAAAGCCATCGGGTTGAACGTCGGGGGCAAAGTGGGCATTGCAAGAAAAGGCGATAATGTTGCAGTGGCAATATTTTTTGCCATAGGTCTCCTTCATTTAAACGAAGTATGCGTTGGTCTTGGTCACCGGGCAATATAAAATTTTTCGGCTATTTTGGTCTGGATATTGTTGATATTGTTGTTGCAAACTGATTGCACCTAAACCCGATTATTGCTTTTCTTCCCTTAATCTTTTAGCTATATAACCTCCAATTTTTCCAGTTTCTCTTGACGTAAGATTAGCCCAACCACTTTTGGCAATATTATCATTCAATCCCAGTTCGCTTGCAATCTCTTCTTTTAATTTCATTGTCAATTGTTTCTTCTTTTTCTTGTACTTATCATTGGACATTAATCATCATTCCTTACAAGCTTAATTACCTCCGTACTGCCGTGTAGTGTATCAATGAATAACAAACGGTTGCGCAATAGCTCCTTAATGTTTAAAAGTATTTTAATGGCCTCCTGAACCTGCCAGGCAGAAACAAGAGCAGGCGTCGCAGAGGGATTACCCAGTTCTCTTTCTATACCCTTATCCTTTCCAATTTCATAAGATTTATAAATAGCTTTGAAGCCGGGGTCGCCAGGGAATATCGTTGACAGCTGTCCGTAAAACTGTACAATAGCCCCGTGTACCAGCGGGATACCCAATTCCCGACAGGCTTCCTGCAGTAAAAAACGAGTCTGCAGGTTGTCCAGGCAGTCAAGAGCTACATGGCAGCCCCGGAGCATGCCGCAAATGTTTTCCCTATCCGCCATCTCTTTAAAGGGTACTGTCTCTACAACGGCATTTACCTGTTTGATCCTCTTCCGGGCAGCTTCTGCTTTACTTTCCCCGATGTTTTCTTCTGTAGCAAGAACCTGGCGGTTTAAATTACTCTCACTGATCGTATCCCCGTCGATGAGGATAAGCGTTCCTACTCCCATCCGTGCCAGCAGTTCTGAAGCAAGGCCGCCCAAGCCGCCCAGACCTACTACCGCTGCCCGGGATTTTAATAAGCGAATCTGGCCTTCAACCCCTCCGACGGTACCCAGGCTCCGCTCATAGCGTTCGGGAATAATGCCATTACTCATAGCAGCAAGTTCTACATCTTTTAATGTGCAAGAAAGCTGCGATACCACAAGCTGCGCATTATTACAAGATAATTTCGAGTATACTATGCCTGCAGGCGAAATAGTTTCTTCAGCATACGATTTTACAATATCATCCAGCCCCTGCATAAAACATACTGCTCCCTTCAACAATCAAAACCTCAGCCGTTTAACCATTGATCAATTAACGGCAAGATTTCTTCTGCTTTTCCCTGCAAAAAAACATCGGTTACCGAAGAAGTAAGGTACGAACGCTCGGGATTCACCTCGATAATCCGGGCGCCATTTTTTTTAGCTAAAAAGGGCAGGCCCGCCGCAGGCTGAACCATCCCCGATGTACCTATCACCAGCATTACCCGGCACTGCTGTGCTTCAACGTGTGCCTGCAGCAACGCCGCTTTTGGTATGGGCTCCCCGAAAAAAACAGCATCAGGTTTCAACACTCCCCCGCATGCCGGGCAATAAGGAGGAAGTTTGCTCAAATCTATCTCGCTGGAAGGGAAAAGAGAGGAACAGCTCAGGCAGATCAGCCTGGTGGTATTCCCATGATATTCAATCACCGTTTTGTTGCCCGCTTTCTGATGTAAACCATCGATATTTTGAGTAATAACACTGCTGATAAAGCCCTTTTTCTCCATTCTGGCCAGGGATAAATGCGCGGAATTGGGCAGTGCCTTCTCCACCACCTCCAGAACCTCTTTCAGCATAACCCAGGAGGACCGGGGATTTCTCCTGAAATTTTCAATATTGGCAACTTCTTCTGGATCGTATTTCTCCCATAGCCCTCCCGGTCCTCGGAAAGGACTGATACCACTTGCCACAGAAATACCCGCACCAGTCAGCACAACAACCTTTTTGGGGGCAAACTCTCGCAGAATGCCTTCCGGATCAATATGGTATCTTCCAGGGGGATTCATTCTCTAGTCTCCTTTTGCCATATTTCAAAACGCTTTTAAGAGGAGGTAGTTGAAGGTTCTGAATCTATTACCGCTGCTTTTCCCCAGAGACGCTCTAAATTATAAAAAGAACGCTCTTCGGCAATAAAGATATGAATAACAAGAACGCCATAATCCATTAAAATCCAGCTGGCGTCCCTGTAACCTTCAACTCTCAGCAAGCTGTAGCTTTCTTCTCCAGAAAGGTTCTCCAGCAGATGATCGCAAAGTGCCCTCGTTTGTATTTTTGAAGTCCCATTACAAATAATGAAATAATCGGCGATAAGGGAAACGTTGGCGAGATCCAGAAGTATTATATCCACTGCTTTTTTTTCATTCAACAAACGAACTGCCTCGAGGGCAAATTCCTTTGCATTTAAAGCCAAGCCATCTCCTCCTCACTTTTTACACCTTTACCGTTAATTCGTTCATAAAGAAAAATTCTGCCCAATAATCACCGTTACCATTGCGGGGCATTCCCCTAATGGTTCCTTAAAAAACTCCGCACCGGGAATAAGGATTGCCACCTCTTTGGCAGGTTCGATATCCTCCAGGCGGGATATTACATGACTGCGCTGGTATTCAAAATTATCGGCATTGTCTATTCTTACTACCTGGAAACCCTCATCTTCAAGCAACTGTCCTACCTGGGCGGCAACTCCGGAAACCCCACTTCCATTGAGCACCTCAACCGTAATAAGTTCTCGCGGCAGGATAAATCCCTTTCCCAGATTTCCTATCATTGAAGCAATCTGCGACCGGTTTGGCTCAAAGAACAACTCCCCGTCAAAATCCCGCCATGAGCCGGGGAGCTCGAAGATCATGCTTTGAGGATCAAGGAGCGGGCTAAAAATCGCATAATTGTCCTGCAGCTCTTTCCAGGAAAAATCAGTATCAATATATGGCGATGTTTCCCTCACCAGGGAAGAAATCCCTAAAAAACCCTTATTTTCTCCAAGAATAGAAATAAATTCGCTGATTGTCTCTGCCCTCCGCAGCGCTCGTGCAAGGGGTTCTTCATCTTCGTCTTCTCTTAAAAAATAATCGAGGTAATCCTGCCCGTTTAAATCATAGCCCTGGTAGGAAATTCCTCCTTTATAATCAACAAGCCGGGCAATACCATTATATTTAATTTCTATGAAATGATGAACAGGAACATTCAAAAAACGGGAAACTTGTTTGATTAGCAATTCCCCGCCCCCTTCATTATAAAAATGGCTGGGGGTATAAACAGGAAGAATGGGGTCCTCTTCGAAAGCTTCCCCCTTAGATAACGCGCTTTTGGAGGCTTCCTCCCCAGCGCCTCCGCTTTCGGATAGCGCACTTTCTGGAGCTTCCTCTTTTGACGTGGCCCCGTATGGCGCTTCGTTTTCTTCCAGGCGGTGCATCAAGACTTTTCCGGGAATAAATACTATATTACAGGATGGCTCGTCCGGGGGGTAATTAAGGAAAAACATTTCTTCAATGCCCGCCTCCCCGTTATTTTCAACAAGCCCGTACAGAAGATAATTGGTGCCCTTACTCTGCGAAGCGCTCCGTAAATTTACCGCCCATGCGGATTTGTTTTGAAAATCCTGAAATGAGCGCACATACCGCGTACCCAGGGATACCACGATCAGAAAAAGAATAAAAATAAGTATAAAAAAAAGCCTCTTTTTATGCCATCCCTTTTTGCCTGATAGTCTTTGTTTTCTTGCGCTGGGTCTCATGACTCTTAAACTCCTGAATTTATTTTTAGAGATATGATCAGGGAATTACGAAGAAATATTGAAGAAGGATGAATGATTTTCCCTCTATCGATAATATATCTGAGTGTCCTATCGATCCCCATAAGCAGTGCCCGGTCCAGATCACGGCGGGCAGTATTTCTTATATCAATTAAACCGGGAAAGTCCCTTCCAGGCTCCAAACAATCCGCCAGGTATACCACCTTTGACAGGGTAGACATACCCGGGAAACCTGTTGTATGTACCCTGACCGCCTCCAATATCTCCCGATCCTCTATCCTCAGTTCATGCTCCAGCAGCCAGGCGCCAACAGGGGCGTGCAGAAGTGCGGGTTCCTGCCGGGAAATATCGTCCGCCAGATCATGCTCGGCAGCCAACCGGCTGAGTTCGTTTACAGGGAGGTTTTTGGCATAATCATGTAATAGCCCGGCAAATATAGCCTTTTTTTGATCAATGCCATGGAGTACAGCGAGATTAAAAGCGGTTTCTTCTACACCCAGCGAATGAATGAACAACTCTTCGCTCATTCTGTACTTCAAAATTTTTCGCGCTTCCTCGATATTCATCTTCACTACAAGAGATCACCTTCATAAGTAATATAATTTGACAGAAAATAAAGCATTCCTTCTCTATATGATAAAAAAATAAAAAAGGCAACTTAAAGTTGCCTGTTTTCTTTCGGTTTTGCTTCATTTACCACCAACCGGCGGCCATCTACTTCAGTACCGTTCATATTTTCCATTATCTGTTCCGCATCTTCATCGCTTACCTCAACGAAACCATACCCCCTGGAACGACCTGTAGCTCTTTCCGTTATGATGCGGCAACCCAGCACCTCACCGTGTTTGGCAAAAGCATTCTGGAGATCTTCTTCAGTGGTCCCCCAGGAAACATTTCCTACATACAAGGTTTTAACCATTTTGTCACCTCGCTTCCCGGCATTCTGGATTCATATTATATTATGCAATAGAAAAAAGTAGTTTATACTTCTTTCACCTCCTGAGAAATAATGCCGGTGGGTAACATGGAAAAGAACTCAAAATACTTCTTTTTTTTCAAACCAATTACTCCAAAGGCATCAGCTAAAGTAAAACTATCTATATTAATCAAAACAGCCGAAACTAAAATCCTACAATTTTGGCTACAAGAAGAGATCAAGACAAATTTTTCTTTCCCATCATAGCATCTAATAAGACAGAAGTCAAGGTTTAACTCGATTTAAGGTCATTTGCGCCGTTTATGTAAAGCCTGTTCTTATAGATATACTGTTCTACCGGTTCAGGCGTTAAATATTTAATTGTTTTGCCCTCTGCCACGCGTCGGCGAATAAAAGTAGAAGATATTGCCATTGCAGGTATCTCCAGCAAATTAATCTTTTTAATAATCTCCGGAAAAAGAGAGCCAAAAATATCTTTCAACTTGCTGAATGAATAACCCGGGCGGGATGCCGCGATGAAGGAGCAGGCATCCAACAGTTCTTTATAATCTTTCCAGGTTGTTATATCCAAAATCGCATCTGCACCGGTGATAAAATAAAGATTGAGTTTCCCGTTATATATTTCGAAAAAGCGGCGCACTGTGTCAATCGTATAAGAAGGCTGATTATTCTCTATCTCCAGGCGCGATACAGTAAAAAACGGGTTGTCGACCACAGCGAGTAAAGTCATTAAATAACGGTGTTCTGCGGCATTAATGGTATTGATATCCTTATGGGGAGGAATGCCTGCAGGGATAAAGATTACGTAATCCAGCTTAAACTGCTGGCGGGCAACCTCAGCCGTAACCAGATGCCCCATGTGAATGGGGTCAAACGTTCCGCCCATGATACCAATATTTAAAATTCCTTTATTTGTTTTTGGCAGTAAAAAACTCATTTCCACTCTTCCTTTTGTCCCGGGATTCTTAAAGATAATAGGTGAATTCCATATCCCCGATTCTTACCGTATCTCCCTCTTTAATCCCCATCTTTAAGAGTTCTTTCTCTACACCAAGGTTTTTCATTATTTCCTGGAAACGGTTTAACCCTCCGGGGCTGTCAAAGTGGGCTTTGTAAACGACCTTTTCAACATCTTCACCGCTGACGGTATAGACATTTTCTACTACTTCTATGCTGAGACCTCTATAAGCGGTTGGGGGGAGATAAATAAATTCATCTTCATTATACCCTTCAACCGGATCGTTTGGAAGATTTTTCTGTATTATACTATGCAATTCCTCTAGAAGGGGTTTTACCCCTTCTCCGGTTACTGCAGAGATAGGAAACACCGGCGCATCACTCACCCGGGAACGGAAAAGCTGAAAATTTTTATCTGCAAAAGGCAGGTCCAGTTTATTAGCTGCGATTACGCGCGGCTTTTCAACCAATTCCTGCTCAAAAAGCTGCAGCTCTTGCTTTAAGTTAATATAGTCCTGCAAGGGGTCACGGCCTTCTGCCCCGGAAAGGTCGATAATAAACAATAAAACCCTCGTTCTTTCAATATGCTTTAAAAATTGATGGCCCAAGCCTGCCCCCTGATGGGCGTTTTCAATTATTCCGGGGAGATCGGCTGCAACGAAGGAGCGCTCTTCCCCCAGATAAACAACACCTAATTGCGGTATTAAAGTTGTAAAAGGAAAATCTGCTATTTTGGGAGTAGCAGCGGAAATACGTGAAAGCAGGGTCGACTTCCCTGCGTTGGGGAAACCGACAAGGCCTACATCCGCCAGCAGCTTTAATTCCAAGATCAGTGTGCGCTCTTCTCCAGGTTCTCCCTTTTCAGCAAAATCCGGAGCCCGGCGGCGGGAAGTGGTAAAACGGGCGTTTCCCCGGCCTCCTATTCCTCCCCTGGCAACGACGGCTTTCATACCCGGGCGGCCCAGATCAGCGAGCACAGTTCCACCTTCGTCCTTGATAACCGTACCTACAGGCACTTTAACATATAAGGGAGCGCTGTTTTTACCGTGCTTTTTTTTGCCCTGGCCGTGGGCGCCGTTGGCGGCCCGCAGGTGAGGACGGTAGCTTAAATCAATGAGGGTGTTTTTTTCATCGGAGGCCAGCAGAATTACGTCACCGCCATTTCCGCCGTCTCCCCCATCAGGCCCCCCGTGGGGGATATACTTTTCCCTCCTGAAAGCAACGATTCCGTTTCCTCCCCTGCCCCCTTTTACGAAGACCTTAACCCGATCGATAAACAAGCACTATCACCTTACCTAAAAAAAATCCCGGTTAGCCCGGGTTATTCTGCTGGATACACATTTACTAATTTCTTTGATTTGCCAAGACGCTCGAAAGCAACCGATCCGTCAACCAGGGCAAAAAGGGTATCGTCTTTTCCCCTGCCGACATTATTTCCAGGATGAATCCTTGTTCCTCTCTGACGGACGATAATGCTGCCGGCAGTAACCTCCTGGCCACCATACCTTTTAATCCCAAGCCTTTTTGCATTGCTGTCACGCCCGTTTCTTGAACTGCCGACTCCTTTTTTATGGGCAAACAACTGCAGGTCAATTCTACGCATAAGCTCGGCCTGAACCTGGGTCAGGCCTCACACCTCCCTCCTATAAAGTTCCACGCATGCCGCACTTCGCACTTAATTCATCTCTTACATCCATGAGAAGATGACGTTTTTTCTTCAACATAAAGAATATGACGGGGATAGGATCTGGCAGTTTCTTTTAACCCCAGCAGCATTGTTTCCATAAGCAGGTAGTACTTTTCTTCTTTTCCCTGCTCAATTTCTACCGGGGATGTTATCAGCAGATACCCTTCCCTGAGCATTGCCGGGATTTTAAGACCGAGTAAATCCTCGAGTGCAAAAAGCACCGTCTGTGTGAGAATGGAAACAGCAGCGCATACTATATCGCTGCCACCCGGAGCATAAAGAGCATGTCCTTTAACCTCCACAGAAAGAGGATGATTATCGCTATCCCTTACAACCTTAACCTTAACCATTTCCCTCTACCCGCAATTACTCATGAAATTTTTTCTATTACCACCCGGGTAAAAGGCTGGCGGTGGCCCTGTTTCCGCCTGTAGTTTTTCTTGGGCTTAAACTTAAAAACAATAATTTTTTTTCCTTTACCATGGGCCAGCACTTTGGCTGATACTTTTCTGCCCGTTAAATAAGGTGACCCCACCTCTGTGCGATCTTCGTCGTTAATTAACAACACCTTATCAAAAACAACCTCTTCACCAACACCGGTATCCAGCTTTTCCACGTTGCAGATCGTTCCTTCGGATACCCTGTACTGCTTTCCACCAGTCTCAATTATAGCGTACATCGAATACCTCTCTTTTTCTAATCTCGCCGTTCAAGGTAATTTTACTTCCGGCAAAATAAATAGCCATGGATAAAATTTTAGTGACCTTAACCGGGCGGTAACGCTTTGTAATTTTAACACAGAAGCACTTTATTGTCAACAATTTAGGTGCGCTTAAACCCGCTGTAGCCGAACCAAAGGAGATTCTAAGTAAAAGCCTCGGGTTATTAATTCCTTTTCAGGGATGAGGTTGCTTCTGCAATGTTTTAACTTTCTCGGCAAAAAGATCAGTTAGGGACTCCGCAATTTCTTCTGTAAAACCCTCGCCGTATATTCGATAGGAAGGTCTCTCCGGATCGGGGAGCACAAGCGCCCAGCCATCCGGATAATAGAATTTCAAACCGTCGATCATCTCTACCCTCTCGGCACTGCCGGGCCCTTCTTGTATCAACCGGCGCATTACCCTTCCCTTTTGGCCCCAGGGGCACGGTATTTCTTTTTGACGCAGATTTATCCCCGGTATTTCTTTGATAAAGGTAGAAAGGCTTTTACCTCCACGGGCAAGGCTTTCAAGTAATTTAAGCAGGGCTGTTACGGCATCTATTTGCATAAAATTCGCCGGTATGTAACTACCGTTGTTTTCCATGGAACAGATGCTATTGCACATTTCCCTGATTTTCTCCTGAAAATGCCGGGGAAAAGTTTTACTTCGCAAAACCCTCCCCTTATTTTTTCGGGCCAGCTCCTCATGTATCCAGGATGCGGAAATGGGTTGAACAAGCATTGGCTTTTCCTTTGATTGTAAAATCAGCAGAGAGAGCAAAGCCCGGTAAACCTCTCCGGATATTTCACGGCCTTCTTCATCAAAAAGGACCATACTCTCTCCTTCGGGGGTGATCCAAAAACCCAGGTCAATCTCATCTCTTATAATACTCCGCGAGATGTCGTTCTTATTTACTGCAAAATCATCCTCTTTCCAGCAAGCAAGTTTTGTTCTGCCTGGAGGATACATTGTTACCAGATTACAGTTCAACTCCTGCAACACCGGTATCAAGATTTTTTGTAAATGAGGAGGGGGGAAAGCCATCAGAATTGATAAATTTGCTTCTTTTATCAACTCTGTTGATAAGCCGTTAAAAACCATGCGCCTGTAGATCTCGTTAAAATCTTCAATTGTTTTATTAACGCCCAGTTTATCCTTTCTTGCCCTGGGAAAATCATCCCTTAAAAAGATCTGTTCAAGTTTCCGCTCTTTCCCATGAAGAAGGTTCAAACCTTCACGGTCAAAAAAACGGATGGCGCTGTATCCGTAATTAGACGAACAGGAATGAACGAATATACCTCCCTCGGCGCCCAGGCCGGGGATGCCCACGCGCACTGCAGGGGCAATGGTTTCTCCAATATCCAGCACCTCGGCTCCGCCGGCCAGCAGCCCAACGGTGAGGGATTTTTTTAATAACTGCGATGGCTCCCACGCATCCCCTCCGATAACCACCGGCACCTCTCCTCCGAGTATGAAAGCAAAAGCGGAGCCCATCCTAAGGGCGTTTTCAAGCGTAAGATCCCCATTTATCTCTCCCCGGACCCCATCGGCACCAAAAAGCGAACGCCTGAACCGGTTACCCCAGATAAGGTTGCTATTAACCAGGGCACCGCTTTCTACTCTTTTACAAGGCCATACTCTTACACCGGGCTTGAGCGTTGCTTTGCTTTCTATAATACTGCTTTCGCCGATCACAACTCCCTCGTAAACGGACGCCGCGGATTCTAAGCGTACATCTCCGGCCAAAATACCTCCCCTTATATTCACATTTTTATCCAGGGAAACCTTTGACCAGGTTATCCCCCTTTTTATGGAAACCTTCTCTGAAAGGTGGTTATAAGCGCCCAGGGCAGCATACTCACCCACAACTGTTTTAGGACCAATATATGTTCCTTGACCAATGTAGTAAGGAGGTATTAGCCGGGTATCCGCATTTATGTAAACTTCATCGGCAATCCAGATACCCGGTTCTTCTTCCACCGCGGGAAGCTTAATATTAATTTTCTTGTCGAGGATATCATAATGTGCATAGCGGTATTGCTCCAAATTACCAATATCGCACCAGTACCCCGGCAGCACACAGCCAAAAAGGGGATAGCCTTTTTCCATAAGTAAAGGGAAAAGATCCTTGCTGAAATCAAATTTTTTACCTGCAGGGATAAAATCAAGCACCTCAGGTTCAAGAATATATATGCCTGTATTAACAGTATCGCTGAAAACCTCGCCCCACGTAGGCTTTTCTAAAAAGCGCGTAATCCTTCCCTCATCATCAACCATAACCACACCGTATTCGAGAGGGTTTTCCTGCGGAGTAAGAACAATGGTAACCAGTGTCCCTTTGCGGCGATGAAATTCTATAGCTTCTGTTAAATTAATATCGGTAAGGCAATCGCCGCTGATCACCAAAAAAGTTTCATCTAAAAAAGAAGAAGCATTTTTTACACTGCCGGCTGTTCCCAGAGGTTCCTCTTCCAAAAAATAGATAAAATTTGCCCCCTGGTCCGATCTTTCTCCAAAGTGATCCTTTATCTTTTCCGGAAGATACTGGAGGGTTACCGCCAGATCCCTTAGTTCGTGTGAAACCAGCAGGTCGGTTATATATTCCATCATTGGACGGTCACAAATCGGAACCATTGGTTTGGGACGGTCACAGGTTAAAGGCCTCAGCCTTGCGCCTTCCCCGCCCGCCATAATTACCGCTTTCAAATAATTCATCCCCTTTTGCTGATAAAATATTGCGATCAAGGTGTTGTTAATTATTATCTCCCAATTAGAGAGATTAATTAATTGAATAATATTCTAGTGTTATGGAAAGATAATAATGATTCTCCAAATCTCATAAAGGGGGTTGAATAGATGCCGCTGAACAAACTAGAACTGCAAAATTTAAGACATCTGATCGGTTCACACGATACTGCTTCAATGAAACTTGAGGATTATGCCCAGCAGTGTGTTGACCCGCAAATTAAACAGATGTTCCAACAGTCCGCTCAATCAGCCAAAGCTACGAAACAAAAACTGATGTCATTTTTACAATAAGGAGGTATTAAAAATGCAAGAAAAAATTATGGTAAATGATGTCCTGTCAATGATCAACAGCAGCTTGACGGGTTATGCAAATGTAATTGCCCAGTGTGCAGATCAAAATTTAAGACAGACAATAACTCAGATCAGAAATGCCGATGAACAGTTTCAGTATCAACTGTACAAAATTGCCGAGCAAAAGGGGTTTTACAAGCCTGCAGAGCAGGCAAGCTCTCAGGAGATTCAGCAGGTTCAGTCGCTTTTTAGGCAATAAGCTGTTAAATAAAACTTAAATAATAAACCTTCCCTGTTTTTGAGGGAAGGTTTTTATATTTATAATCCGATAATCTAAATGGAGCGGGTGATGGGAATCGAACCCACGTAACTGGCTTGGGAAGCCAGCGCTCTACCATTGAGCTACACCCGCCTGATTTCCAAATAACGCTCCAGTTTACGTTTTACTCTTTGTAAAGCGTTATCTATTGATTTAACGTGTCTCGCCAGCTCTAAGGCGATTTCCTGATAAGATTTTCCTTCCAGGTAGAGCATGAGAACACGCCATTCCAGGTCGCTTAATATCTCCCCTATTTTAAATTCTATATCGTTATATTCTTCACGGTTGATCATTAACTCCTCAGGATCCGTCACTTTTGTCCCGGATAGAATATCCAGTAGAGTACGATCTGAATCTTCATCATAAATAGGTTTATTTAAAGAAACATAAGAATTTAAGGGGATATGTTTCTGGCGGGTTGCTGTTTTTATGGCGGTTATAATCTGACGGGTTATACAGAGTTCTGCAAAAGCACGAAAAGAAGAAAGCTTGTCACCTTTGAAATCCCTGATAGCTTTATATAAACCAATCATTCCTTCTTGAATAATATCCTCGCGATCTGCGCCAATCAGGAAATAAGACCGGGCTTTGGCTTTTACAAAGTTTCTGTATTTTTTGATCAGGTATTCCAGGGCGATGTCATTGCCATTTTTGGCTTCAGCTGCAACTTCTTCGTCAGTCTTATCTTCATATTTTTCAACCTTTAAGAGATCTAATTCCATACATGGGCCATCATCCTCCCTCAAACCCTGCGCCGTCAGAACCACAAACATCGCCTCCATAGTCTTATTAGGACATTCTCACTCATGTATTATATCCCATGGCTGCAAAAGCGTCAAGACCAGATTAGAAATATACGACAACCAACTTTTACAACTACTGGCTTGTTTACATACACCTACAAACGCCGCCATTTTTCCAGAATGGTTTTTACACTTTCTGAAAGCCTTTCATCGAGGCAGTTTTTCGGGGGAGAGCAAAGGTATCCCTTCTTCAAGGCAGCCCGGCACTCAACCAGGCGTTCCTTTAGCTCCCTGGCTGTAACCCTGCGCGCTCCCTTCCAGAGGACAATATGCTGCTCGAGGTTATCGGAGGAAGCCACCTCCACCTCTTCACCGGTTTCTATTAATTTTACCACCAGCCGTTCTATGTAAACGTCGGCGGTCTTGCCTTCCCCGGTATATACTACTTCAACACCCTTTCCGGTATCAAATGATGAAGCAGCTTTTCCTTTTATCCGATAAGCATCGTAAACAATGATAATTTTTTGCCAGATAAGCGGCACAAATTCTTCAAGCATTTCAGCCAGTTCTATTCTGGCAATATCCATGTTTTCCAAACGCAGGTCGCTAAACTCCGACCAGCAGTTAATAATATTATATCCGTCAACAAGCAATAAGGACATAGCGGCTCTCCGGTTTAATAACTCATACTCAAACCCCTCTGGCGAAAAACTTCATAGCAAATAATACCCCCGGCTACGGCAACATTCAATGAGGAAATTGCCTCCCGCATCGGTATATGCAAAAGAAAGTCGCATTTTTCCCGGATCAGCCTGGAAAGGCCCCCACCTTCGTTTCCGAGCACCAGCACCAGCGGAAGGGTAAAATCAGCCTCATAAAAAGATTGCTTTCCGCTCATATCCGCGCCCATAAACCAGAGTCCTTGCTTCTTTAATAGATCTGTTTCTCTGGCCAGATTCACCGTCCTGGCAACCGGGACATGTGCCAGAGCGCCTGCAGAGCTTTTGAAAACAGCGGGGGTAACCCCACAGGCCCTGTCCTTGGGGAGAATTAATCCGTGGACCCCGGCTGCAGCGGCGGTACGTATAAGCGATCCCAAATTATGAGGATCCTGAAGATGATCGAGCATTAAAAGAAAAGGATATTTTACCTCCCGGCGAACACTTTCCAGCAACTCTTCAACTGAAAGGTATGCGTAGGGAGCCATATAGGCCACAATACCCTGGTGGTTCTGCCCCGCAGCCTCATCTTCCAGCCGTGCCCGCTTTATTTTTTGCACCGGGATCCCTTTCTCTTCTGCTTTCTTTTTAATCTCATCAATAATTGTACCCCTGGCACCTTCATAAAGATTAATCCATTCCAGAGGCAATTGGCTTTGCAGGGCTTCCAGAACAGGCTGGCGGCCCCAGATAAGATCGTATTTTTTTTCACTTTGTGCTCTTTTTCTCATCCGCGATCACTTTCCACCTTACTCCCTGGGGAGTATCCTCCAGGATAATACCTTGCTCTTTCAATCTGTCCCGGATAGCATCGGCAGAAGCCCAGTCTTTTTGCCGGCGGTACTCCTCCCGCCTGGCAATCAGCTCTTCCAGATCCCTTTCTAGAATTGCAGATGATTCATTTTTCATAAAACCAAAGATTGTATCCATATCATTATAAAAATTGAGGATAGGCTCCAGGACATTTCTCTTTTGGCCCTCCGGCCTGTTAAGGTAGGTATTTGCAGCTTTCGCCAGCTCAAACAATACAGCCAGGGCTTCCGCGGTATTGAGATCATCGTCCATTACAGCGATTAGTTTTTCACGGTAGCTCTGAAGCAGATCAAGCAGCGCGCGTTCCCGATCATCGGGAACCCCTGTATCGACCCGGCCAAGCCGATCTTTAAGATTATAGATTACTGTATTTAGCCTTTCCATTCCTTTGACAGCCTGCTCCAGGTATTCCCTGGAAAAATTGATGGGGTTACGGTAATGCGCGGAGAGCATAAAAAATCTCAGCGCCAGGGGATCTGCAATTTTGCGCAGTTCCCTGATGGTGAGGACGTTTCCCAGGCTTTTGGACATTTTTTCATGCTCAAGGTTGAGATAACCGACATGGACCCAGTGCCTGGCAAAAGGCTTGCCTGTAGCTCCCTGGCTCTGGGCAATTTCGTTTTCATGATGAGGAAAAATTAGATCCTGCCCCCCGCCGTGAATATCCAGCGTCTCACCCAGATAATACATGGACATAGCCGAACACTCAATATGCCAGCCGGGTCGCCCCCTTCCCCAGGGACTCTCCCATGAAGGCTCCCCTTCTTTTTCTTTCTTCCAGAGGGCAAAATCCATTGGATGTCTTTTCCTGTGGTCAATTTCTACTCTGGCGCCTGAAACCAGCTCTTCCAGATTTTGTTGGGATAGGATGCCATAGTCGGGGAATGCGGCAACATCAAAGAATACATCCCCTTCCACATCATATGCCAGGTTGTTATCAATCAGTCTTTGGATCAGACCAATTATCTGGGGAATATGCTCAGTTGCCCTGGGGTGATGGTCAGCAGGCAGAATTCCCAGGGCTGCGGTATCCTCCTCATAGGCTTTAATAAAGATATCCGCCACCTCTTTTACGGAGATCCCCATTTCCCTTGCTCTTTTGATCATTTTATCGTCAATGTCGGTATAATTTTGAACAAAGGTAACATTGTAACCGCGATAATTGAGATAGCGTCTCAGAACATCAAAAAAGATAAAAACCCTGGCATTTCCAATATGGAAATAATCATATACAGTGGGGCCGCAGGCATAAATACCGACTTTACCATCCGTTACCGGCTTTAACGTCTCCTTGCGCCCCGTGATCGTATTATAAAGCTTTATCAATTCGCTCCCCTCCCCAGTTATTTCTCTCCCTATCTTTTCTAACATCCCCTTGCTGCACCCCTATCTAATTCAACCTGAAATAAAGTAAGCCGCCTCTAAAAATACAGAGACGGCTTATAACCGCGTTTCCACTCTGCTTGGGCAGCACTGCCGCCCCGCTTGAGACCCTTTAACAGCGGGCACCGTTAATTCTTACAGTGAAAAAGAATAACGCATAGAGATATCCTTTTCCGTTCAGAAAAAAGCTCAGGAGCGCACTTCCGTCCTGCCTGACACTGAAAACCCCTTCCAGCCGCTGAAGGTTTTTCTCTGGCAGCCGCTGCAGGCGTACTCTTCCCCGTCCTTGCCTTTGCGTATTGAATTTATTAAAATCATTATAGCTTTATCCCAAAAACCTGTCAACCGGTTGAATTTACCGCTAATTGGCATTAATTATAAGCAAAAAAAACTGCCATAAAAAAGGTTTTGTTAAAAAATAAACAATAAGGCCACCCACTATACCGCTGATTATCTTGACCATCAAATCGGAAAGAATCTTTTTGCGCCTGCGTATAATTTCTTTTAGTTGGCCATCAATAAAGGCATTAAACTCTGCTGTTACTTCTTTCTTCAAAAATGCAATATCGCTTTGATGATTATTGTCATTATCACATAACATGGGAAGACCGCTAATTATTGTATTAATTTGCAGTTCTAAAAAGTTCTTGCCCGTTTCCCTGATTTTTTCCCATTCCTTTGCACTTGGATTTAATAATACAACTATCTCAAGTGTTTCCATTAGTTCCTTTTTAATTGATTTAAAGCCGAGCCGTATAAAAGTCAACTCGTCTGTACAGCTTTTTGAATTGTAATTGCACTCATTTTTTATTTTCCTGGAAACAGGTAGAAGCATTTCTTGAAAACGATCTTGAAGCTTCATCTCATCAGCCCCTGCCAAACACAAAATATAGAAAAATAGATTCAGCCTATTCTTCATTATTACTGTATATTATGTTGGGGCATAAAGTTTGGACAACAACAGGGGTATAAAAAAGAATATCCCCCCGCTTTCAGACAAAGAAATTATCCACTGCAGATATAAGACAGACTTGAAAGGTAAGAATTAATACACAGGCAGGCAGGCAGGAAGCTAATGCAGGGTGTAAACGGATGTAAATGAGGATTCAGCAAATGCAAAAAAATTAGAATACAAGGCTTGAATATTAGGCAGAATCCGGATCAAAAAGAATTAAGCTATGCAATTATGCAAGCTTGACCCCGGCGATCGCATAAGACGCTATTCCTTCTTCACGGCCAACAAAACCAAGGGTTTCAGTTGTTGTTGCCTTTACGGAAATAAGATCGTTATCTAAGTTCAGGGTTTGCGCTATGTTTTTCCGCATCTCCCCGATATAAGGGGATAGCCGCGGCCGCTGGGCAACAATAATGCTATCCAGATTATTTATTTCAAAACCTGCCTGCCTGAGGCGGGCAGCGGCCTCTTTTAGAAGCACAAGGCTTGAGATATCTTTATACCGGAGGTCGCCGGACGGAAAGAGAGTACCGATATCCCCCAGGGCAACAGCGCCCAGCAAAGCATCTATAATTGCATGTAATAACACATCCGCATCCGAATAACCTGCTAAACCCGAAGAAAAGGGTATCCTGACCCCCCCCAGGATCAGAGGCAAGCCTTCCTTTAATGGGTGCACATCGTAACCTATACCTACACGGATATTCATTTATACGGCCTCCTTCTACTTGTACGCGAGGTAAAGTTCAGCTATCCTTAAATCAAAAGGGGTGGTAATCTTAAGGTTTTCATAACTGCCAGGGACAACCTTTACTTGTACCCCCAGGTGTTCAACAAGTGTTGAATCATCACTGCCGGTATAGTTTTCTTTCGCAGCCCTTTCATGGGCTTGCCAGAGTATGGAAAATTTGAAACACTGGGGCGTCTGTACAGCCATATACTGCTCCCTGAGGGGCGTATTTTTGACAATCAGTCCGCGGTCTATCTCTTTAATCGTATCCTTCAGGGGAACGCCGGTTATGGCTGCGCCGTTTGAAAGTGCTTCCCGGCATACCTCCCTGATGAGAGATTCCTGAACCAGGGGGCGCGCACCGTCGTGAATGCATACGATAAAATATTCGGGGATTTTCTTTTGCTTCAGAGCTTTTAATCCATTAAAAACGGAAACCTGGCGCTCAACACCGCCCTCAACCGTAAAAACGCGTCGGTCACCAGCAAAATACGGGGTATAGACCTCATTCCAAAAAATATCTTCTTCCCCGGGGGCAATGATTACCCCGGCAAGGGAGAAAAGATCCGTTTTAAGAAGCACCTCCAGGGTATAAGCAAGTACTGGCTTGCCTTTAAGGGGCAGGAAAATTTTATTTCTCCCCGCCCCCATTCGCTTTCCCCGGCCTGCCGCAGCAATAAGCAAAACATTTTTTTGATGATCCGCCGACATAAATTAATCACCTTCACAAGTAAAAGGCGGCCGGGCTTTAAAATACACGCCCGGCCGCCGCGCCGGAAAATTTTGAACCCACACCTATTACCTATGTAATGTGGCTTGTATAAGATTGAACAGCCCCATTATTATTGTTTGAGACTAATTCTTTCATGAGAATTGGTCTTTGGCCTGGCAAAAATCATCCGACCGGCAGCGGTTTGCAATACGCTGGTAACAAGAACTTCAACTGTATCACCAATAAAGCGCCTGCCGCCTTCAACAACGATCATGGTACCGTCATCAAGATAAGCTATGCCCTGCCCGGTTTCTTTACCGTCTTTTATAATATGTGCGCTCATTTCTTCTCCAGGAAGGACAACCGGCTTTACTGCATTGGCAAGCTCGTTGATATTTAAAACAAACACACCCTGCAGCTCACAGACCTTGTTCAGGTTAAAATCATTTGTAACAATCAAACCTTTTAGATCCTGGGCAAGTTTGACAAGCTTGCTATCCACTTCAGCAATATCTTCGTAATCTATATTGACAATTTTAATTTCTACATCCATCTCTTTTTGCATTTTGTTCAAAATGTCCAAACCTCTGCGGCCGCGATTTCTTTTTAATAAATCGGGAGAATCAGCGATATGTCGCAACTCTTCCAAAACAAAACCGGGGACAATCAGATCTCCTTCAAGGAAGCCTGTTTTGCTGATATCCATAATTCTTCCGTCAATAATCACACTGGTATCCAACACCTTTACCGCAGACGACCTTGGAGTATTATTTATATGAGCGGAACCGGGACGTTTCATTATATTGAAAGCAAGAAAAGAAAACTCGTCCTTGCGATTTAAGAAAAAAGTAATTCCCAGATAAGCCAGAACCAGGGTAATAGCCAGCGATATATACGGTCCGACCCAGGGTATGCGGGAAAGAGGAAAACTCAATAAAACACCGATGATTAGCGCTATGATTAACCCTGCTACCCCAAGGATGATATCCTGGGTTGGAATGTTCTTCATCCGGCTATCGGACCATGAGGCAAGCTTACCCAAATTATCCATTATTATTGGGGTAATAAAATAGAAAATAAGTCCAAATATCGTTCCTCCCGTAACTGAAAACCAGGTAATGGATGGGAGGGGCAAGGGCAGATTTGTTACCATCATTAGTGAAGGAAAGGTAATTTTAAAAAGTTCATAACCGCCAACAAAGCTAATAATTGTTACAAAAATGCGCATTATTATCTTTAACATGTGTACACCTCCTTTCTCCAAGTTTTTGCTTATATTATAACTTATATATTTGTCCCAATTCAAGGACTATTATACCCTGAAACAGCTTATTTGTTTAAAAAATCCCATAAAAAGGTAGTACAGCTTTTTTGATATAACGCAAGCAATTATTTGCTATAATCTATCGCAGATGATTAGCGACATAAAATTACAATCAACTAACAAATAAAGACATCCCCTGATGTCTTTATTTGTTAGTTTATCTAAATATTTATATTGTTAAGAATCATGACGATCAAAAAGCCTTTCCAGGTTGTCCATTATCTCTGACCTATCAATCCCCTGAACCATAATTAACTCGCTCACCAAGATTTGTTTAGCGCTTTCGAGCATTCTCCTTTCCCCCGTAGAAAGCCCTTTCTTTCTTTCCCTCAACAATAAACTGCGGACGACTTCCGCAACCTTAAAAATACTCCCGCTTTTTATCTTATCCATGTTCGCGCGGTAACGCCGGTTCCAGTTAACATTTGCAGCTTCGTCGCCGTTTTCAAGTATGTTAAATACTTCCGAAACTGAGCCCTTTTCTATTACATCCCTCAGGCCTACCTTTTGAACATTATCCATTGGAACCATTACCTTCATATCTCCAACAGGAATATTCATTACATAGTATTTCTTCTTATTCCCCAGGATTTCTTTTTCCTCTATGGCCTCAATAATACCCGCTCCGTGCATAGGATAAACAACCTTGTCCCCAATATTAAACATTTAATTGTAATCCCCCTTAAACCTTGTGCCCACAAATAAATTAATGGAAGATTATTTTTTATCCAAGGGCATAAACACCTTGTAAACATTCTAACACAAAAATGCGTTTATGTCAAAAAATATTATATCGTATCATAAGCATCGCTTAATGTCAATGAAATTATTTTATTTTTTTATTTTTTTTGGTGGCCGGGTAGATGTTCTGCAACCTTTGCATCAATCAATCATTACGTAGAAGTTGACAAGATTTTAAGGCAGCAAGTATAATAAGAGTAAGAAAGCTAAAGAGGTGACATAAGGACATGAAAAC
Source organism: Dethiobacteria bacterium (assembly GCA_050948825.1). Taxonomy (GTDB): domain Bacteria; phylum Bacillota; class Dethiobacteria; order DTU022; family UBA8154; genus DUQX01. The sequence goes on from JBMNEO010000003.1 coordinate 262,257, forward strand.
CGGGAACGGTGAGGTTGTTGACCTTTTTCAAGATAAAGTGTCTGAATTGCTTCTCAGACACCGCAGCATCCTGGACAGTATTTCCAAACACGCAGAGACCGCCGTACGGATAAACAGAGCAATAACAAAATCAGTAACGGATTGTGGTTGTATCTCTATCAATGCCCGCAAACAACATCTTCCTGCCGGAACTTCGCTTGAAGAATGTCGGAAATACATGCTGTCACATCTCGAAGGGTGTTTATGTGAAAATTGCAAGGAGGTCATCGAAGAGGAAATTGGAAACCACCTTTTTTATTTAACCGCTTTGTGTAACCTGTTGGGTTTCAAACTGGAGGATATTTTCTTTAAAGAGTATGAAAAACTTAAGGCCCTGGGGTATTTTCACCTCTCGTAAGGTTAGCTGCTTCTTGCATTTATTTGAGTTTTATTTATTTGAGAGCAATATCAAGGGCCTCTGCAAGGGTTGTTACACCAGTAATTTTAAGATCCTTTTCCATTTCCTTGATGTGGGATCCACTATTTCCGCTTAAATTGGCCTGTGGCAAGATACACCGGGTAAATCCCATTTTCGCCCCTTCCCTCAGCCGTTCTTCTATTCGGTTGACAGGCCGTACTTCCCCCGTTAACCCTATTTCCCCCACCATCATCATCTCCTGGAGAAGCGGCCTATCTCTGAAACTCGATGCTATGCTCATACCTACCCCAAGATCTGCAGCAGGCTCCATTATTCTAACACCGCCGACCACGTTGGCAAAAATGTCACAATTAGCCAGCTGCAATCCGCTCCTTTTCTCTAACACAGCGATGATGATGGCTACGCGGTTATAGTCCAACCCGGTTGTAGTCCGCCGGGGAGCACCGCCAAAATAAGAAGGGGTGACTAAAGCCTGGATCTCTACCAGCAGCGGGCGGGTGCCTTCCATGATTGGAACTACCGTCGAACCGGCCATGCTCTGCGGGCGCTGATTCATAAATAAGGCTGAGGGATTCTGCACTTCGTTCAAACCGGAGGGGCCCATGGAGAAAATCCCTATTTCGTTTGTAGCCCCAAAGCGGTTTTTAACACTTCGTAATATTCTAAAGCTCTGATACCTGTCCCCTTCAAAATAAAGAACGCAGTCCACCATATGCTCCAGCAATCGGGGCCCGGCTAGAGTTCCCTCCTTGGTAACGTGGCCGACAATAAAAAAAGACGTTCCCCGGGTTTTTGCCAGCTGGACAAGTGATGCCGTAATCTCCCGAACCTGTACCACACTGCCCGGCACACTGCCCAGCTCGCTCTTCATTATGGTTTGGATAGAATCAATCACCACTACCCCGGGGTTGTTTTCGGCAATAACTGCTTCAATACGGTCATATTCAGTCTCTGCCAGCACTAGAAGGGGTGCCCCTGATTTACAAAGCCTGTCCGCCCGCATTTTTATCTGCTCAAGGGACTCCTCCCCCGCAACATAGAGAACGCAGCAACCCCCAAAGACTAGCTTGATTGCTGCCTGCAGCAAAAGGGTGGACTTGCCGATGCCGGGATCGCCCCCCACCAGGATTACCGAACCGGGGACAATTCCCCCTCCCAGGACCCTGTCCAGTTCAGCTATATTGGTCGGGAGACGCATTGCAGCATGAGGTTCAATCTTGTTTAGAGATGTTGGTTCCCCGGGAGGTCTTGCCCCGGCGGCTTTATCCGGAGTCGAACGGCTGACCCTTTCTTCGGCCATGGTTGTCCAACCGCCACAGCCCGGGCACCGCCCAACCCATTTATACGCTTCATAACCGCATTCACGGCAAACATATACAATTTTCTCCCTTACCATCCGGTTGCATTCCCCTTTCTTTTTCAGGCATCCGGGGCATCTCCGGCATAAAAACTCAACTTGGACAGGTTAATAGCATCCCATTTACTTCCGATCTCCGGAGTCTCCAGGATAACGGGCAGTTCCTCCGGCCATGGGTAGCGAAAAAATTCTTTAAATCCCTCGTCGCCGATATAACCTTCCCCCAGATGAGCATGACGATCTCTGTGGGAGCCGCGGGGTGTACCCGAATCATTGGCATGAATGGCTTTTACCCGCTCAAGGCCGATATGTTCAATTAATTCTTCCATAGCCTTTTTCAGCCCTTCCCCGGTGGAAAAATCATAACCGGCCGCCCAGGCGTGGGCGGTATCAAGGCAAATTCCAAGAGGCGCTTCTTCACCCAGAGCTTTTAATATATTGCCGATGGAAATAAAAGTACCTCCCAGGGAAGTCCCCCCCCCTGCAGTATTTTCCAGGAGGAGCTCTATCCCCGAAGATGGCCAGTCCTCCATTTCCTCTTTCAGCGTAGCGATAAAAAGCTCCATCCCCTCTTTGTATCCCCTGCCGCCATGGCTGCCTGCATGCAGCACTACATAAGGGGAACCAAGATTAAGGGCATTTTGCAGTGTCTTCCGAAAGAGCAATCGCGACTTATGATAAAATTCTTCTTTTGCGGCTGCCAGATTAACAAGATAAGGGGTATGTACTATCAGTGGGAAAATAGAATATTCTTTTAATAGTTCGCCCCGCTGAACGAGTTCTTCGGGTTTTGGCAGGGGCGGGTTCCAGCTGGTCGGATTCCCCACAAACACTTGCAACGTTTGACAGCCAATTTCCGCGGCACGTTTTACATTCCTGGCAAATCCGCCTTTTTGCGGCATATGTAAACCAAATCTCATTTCCGGCACCTCTTTTCTGCTGCCTTTCTTTATTGTATACCTTTTTCAACTATTCTTCAGTGAGCAATTTCAGATAAAATCATATTCAGTGCTTCCCGGGGAGAACGATGTTTAATAATCGGCCTGCCGATAACCATATAATCCGCCCCTGCCTCCACAGCCAGCCGTGGAGTAAAAACCCGCTGCTGATCTCCGGATGCAGCCCATAATGGCCTGACACCGGGGGATACAATGAGAAACTTTTCCCCGCATTCTTTACGAATTAGTGCCGCCTCGCGCGGGGAGGCTACCACACCGTTTATTCCGCTTTCTTTACCCATTAAAGACAGGTCCACAACATGCTGCTCCAGTTGTTTCTCAATCCCCACCTCATCCCTTAACATTTTTTCGTTTAAAGAGGTTAAAACGGTAACACCAAGGACCAGCGGCTTTGCTTTTCCTGCTTCTTGAGCGGACTGCCCGGCCGCTTTTACCGCTGCCTGAATCATCTTCCTGCCGCCGCTTAAATGAATATTGAACATATCAATCCCAAAATTCGCTACCACCTCAACTGTAGAAGCAACAGTATTGGGTATATCGTGAAATTTTAAATCCAGAAACACCTTGACGCCGAGTTCCTTTAGACCTTGAATGATACGAGGCCCACAGGCAGTATAAAGCCTCATGCCCACCTTGTAATAGCTGATAGTAGGAGAAAGAAGTTTTACAAGATCGTAGGCTTCCTTTTCATTTTCAACATCGAGCGCCACTATAATTCTCCTGGCTGCCTTATTTATATCTTCCATGGCTGTCCCCTGCTCTTTCCAATTTTATTGGCATAGGCTGTTAAAGTCCTTTGCTGTTAGAAACCCTTTGCTGTTAAGAATAGTTACCTTTGTGCTGCTCCCACTATTTCGTCCAAACTCTGCAGCCCTTCCGACTTCATAAAAATCTGCAGATCCGAAATAAGACGGGGTATGGTATAAGGATCAATAAAACTGGCTGAGCCAACCGCTACAGCACGGGCGCCCGCTAAAAAAAACTGCAGCGCGTCATCCAGGTTAGTAATACCTCCCAGCCCGATGATTGGAATCTTTACAGATCTATATACTTCATATACCATCCTCACCGCTATCGGCCTGATTGCCGGCCCGGAAAGCCCCCCCGTTATATTGCCCAGCAACGGACGCCGCTTAGAAACATCGATCACCATTCCTTTTAATGTATTAATCAAGGATAATATATCCGCACCGCTGCTTTCAGCGGCTTCGGCCAGTTCCACAATATCTGTTACATTTGGGGAAAGCTTCACAATCAGGGGTAAGTGGCAGATCCGGCGCACTTTCCTGATCAGCCTGCTCATAACATCCACCGAGGTACCAAAAAAAATACCCCCTTCTTTTACATTAGGGCAGGAAAGATTAAGTTCCAGGGCCAGAATGCCTGTTGATTCCGATAACTCCCGTGCCAGCGTGAGGTAATCCGCCTCCGTATCGCCGGCGATGTTGACGATAACCGCGGCATTAATATCTCTGAGACGAGGGAGCTCCTTCTCCAAAAAGGCCTCCAGCCCGGGATTTTGCAATCCGATAGCATTTAACATTCCCGCAGGGGTTTCAGCTATTCTGGGAGGGGGATTCCCCTGCCTGGGCCTTAAGGTCAGCCCCTTGACAATAACTGCCCCCAGCTTTTCAAGTTCAAAAAATGAGTCGTACTCCTCGCCGAAACCAAATGTACCTGATGCAGCCAGCACAGGGTTTTTTAATCTCAGCGGTCCTAAATTAACCTCCAGATTTACCATTTACCAGACCACCTCCTGGGAGTTAAAAACAGGACCATCCCGGCAAACCCTGAGGTAGCCGGTTTTATTTTCCCTGCGCACCTGAACAGCACAGCCCTGGCAGGCACCTATGCCGCAGGCCATTCGCTCTTCAAGAGAAAGCTGCATAGGATAGCCCCAGGATCTGTTTTTTTCTGCCAGGGTCTTGAGCATAGGTTCAGGACCGCAGGCAAAAATCTCAGCCCGTCCCGGGTCATCCGTTAAGCTATTTTCAAACAAATCCGTTACCAGGCCTTTAAAACCGGCGCTACCATCCTCAGTTGCCAGGAACACTGCTGCATTTGGAGGCAAAAACTGATCCGGTGCAAGAAGCTCACCTGAGCTCGGAGCTCCGTAATACACCAGTATTTTTTCCCTTTCACCGGTTAAAGTGTCGGCTAAAAAGAACAGGGGGACTATCCCCGCTCCTCCCGCCAGCAAGATGCTGACAGGAAAACCATCGCCGGGGGAAAAAGGAGTTCCCAGCGGCCCAAGGCAATCAAGAAGATCATCCTTTTGTAAGCGGGACAAAATCCTGGTACCTTCTCCGACAACGCGAAAGATGATTTCTACCGTTCCTTTCCGGGGGGAAGCCCCCGCTATGCTGAAAGGACGTCTAAGAAAAGGCACCGTATTATCCGCTACGCGCACATGTAGAAATTGCCCGGGGAGGGAATCCACGGCGATGCGCCGCTCTTCGAGCTGCAAAAAAAAGCAGCCGGAATAGATTTCTTCGATTTTCAGCACACGCGCCTTTGATAACAAACAGCTTTACTCCTTTGCTTGAAGAATTCTATTTATTGCAGGAAAATCTTTGCTAAATCCCTTAACCTTCCCCTGCCACATTTTTATATCCCCGTCAACCATGGTTATTACAGGATAACCTTTTAAACGCCAGCCTTCAAAGGGGGTATTTCTCCCCAGGGAATAAAACCTTTCGCTGCTTACTGTATGCTCCGTATGCGGATCAATTACAACCAGATCCGCAGGAGATCCCGGTTCAAGCGAGCCCCCCGGGATTCCCAGAAGACGTGCCGGCACGGATGAGAAACGGTCAACAAATTCGCCCGGCGAAAGCAGCCCTTCTCCCACCAGTTTTGTCCAGAGCAGCGGTAAAGCAGTTTCAAGCCCAATTACCCCAAAAGGCGCACTGAGATAATCCTCTTGCTTTTCCTGGAGGCTGTGAGGAGCATGATCCGTGGCTATTGCCCCGATCACCCCTTCCGCTAATGCCTTTTGTAAAGCCTCTTTATCTGCTAAAGTACGCAGCGGAGGGTTCATTTTGAAATCCGTGTTAAAATCCCCAACCGCCTCTTCCGTTAAAAGCAGGTGGTGCGGGGTAACCTCCGCCGTTACGTTGATACCTGCACTTTTTGCCCACCTCAGCAGCTCCACACTCTCTTTAGCACTAATATGTGCAAGGTGAAGCTTCCCCTTTACTTCTTTTTGCAGCAATATCTCCCTGGCTACCATCACCGCCTCGGAGGCGGAGGTAATAACCGGCAACCCCAGCCGGTAACCGTGAGCTCCTGCGTGGACAACGCCTTCCGCAGCCAGTGAAAGGTCCTCGCAGTGAGAGATCACGGGAAGGCCAAGGTTTAAAGCATATTGCATCGCCCTGAACATAACACCGCTGTCGTTAACCGGGTTGCCATCATCTGAGAAACCCCTGGCCCCTTCCTGTGCCATCTCCCACATGGGAGCGATTTCTTTTCCTTCGATCTTCCGGGTAATTGCGCCTATGGGGTAGACCCGCGCCAGATCCGCCTGCCTTGACCGTTCCTTGATATAACAGATAATCTCTTTATTATCAACCGGGGGGTCCGTATTGGGCATGCATGCCAGGGCCGTAATCCCGCCCGCAACAGCAGCGGCACAGCCGGTAGCAATAGTCTCTTTGCCTTCGTATCCGGGTTCCCGGAGATGGACATGCATATCCACCATCCCCGGAAGGATGATCTTCCCCTGAAGATCCAAAGTGGGGACATCGACGGGGCCGAGGGATAAAGAAACCGCCTCAACTTTGCTTCCCTTGATCAGGATTTCCGCCGGTCCCTCCCAGCCGTTTTTGGGGTCGTACAAAATACCTCCTTTTAAAAGCAGGTTCATTTTCTTTATCTTCCCCCTAATAGCAGATCTAAAACAGCCATGCGCACAAATACTCCGTTTAATGCCTGTTCCTGAAAAAGGATCCTCTCCGGACAATTCTGTTGAAAGAAATCAACCGCGCCGCGGCTGATTTCAATACCGATATTGACAGGGCCGGGATGCATCAGCAGAGCACCTTTTTTTAACATGGAAATCCTTTTTTCGTTAATTCCGTACAGCGCTGAATATTCTGCAAGAGATGGCAGCAGACCTTTCTCCTGCCGCTCCTGTTGGACCCTGAGAAGATATATAACATCACCTTCCGGAAGAACAGCATCCAGAACATAAGACCAGCTTACGCCGTCGGGAACGAGCTCCACCGGCAGCAAAACGGGGGGGGCAACCAGCGTAAGCCCTGTACCAAAAGCAGGTAACACATGAAAATGTGAACGGGCTACCCTGCTGTATAAAATATCCCCCACCATGATTACCTTTATTTCCGATAGTTTCACTCCCCGATCATGCAGAGTAAAAATATCAAGAAGAGCCTGCGTAGGGTGTTGATAACATCCCTCGCCGCCGCTGATAAAGGGGATATCCACCATCCGGGAGATCAAATTAAAAAAACCGGGAGACCTGTGCCGGAAAACCACCGCATCGGCACCCAGCGCCACGAGCGTATTTAAAGTGTCTTTTAAATTTTCGCCTTTTTTTTCACTGGAAGTATCCGGCGAATAATTTATAACCCTGCCGCCCAGCTTTTGTACAGCCATTTCAAATGAAACGCGTGTACGGGTACTCGGTTCCCAAAAAGAGAGCACAATATTTTTTCCTTTGAGTAAAGAAAACACCTCATTTTTTCTTTTTTTATAATAAGCAGCTCTGCTCATGATCTCGTCTAGCGCAGACGGTGATAAGTCATTTAGATTAAACAAATTTTTGGGAAACAAAAAGGTATTCCCCTCTCTTCTAAGTAAATCTGGTATCCCCCGGGAACCAGACCCGGATAACTGCCTGGATACCAAGAACATATAACCCGGCCGTATCTAAATAGGTTTCGGCTACGGAATCATAGAGTATCGTTGAACGCGGTGCAAATTCCTCATCGCCTTCCCAGAGAATAAAAGCAAGAGGAATCCGGGGAAACACCGGTATAACAACCCCTGCATCTCCCTGCTCCAACGGCGAACCTCCGTGCTCGAAAGCGAGTTTTAAGAATTGATCCTTTTTACTGTAGTATTTTTTTGCCAGCGGCTCCAAAGCCTCTTTTTGAAAAGGCTTCCAGTGCAGCGGCCCCCCCCTGAGGTCGAGAAAAGAATGCCATTGTCCTCTTACCGGCAGGCCGCTTGCCCGGGTAAGATACTGCAAAATGACAACCTTTTCTTCCGTGGACAACTTTTCCTGTAAGTTCTCTTCTGTTGTAGAGTTTTTACCTCTTTCAAGGAAATTAATCTCCCCCCGGGGGTAGTTAACCGCAAGAGGAAGATTACAGTATTGAAGAATAATAGTATTATCCCGATAAAGAGCACCGCTTAAATCGGCCATTTCCTGTGGATCCCGGGAAGCGAAATCCTTTAGTACAACCGGTAACGCATTTCTGCTGCACAATCTTATCCCCCCACTTTATAAGTAAATTCTGCAAATGTCATCCTTTTTCCTCTATATTAATTTTTTTCCTGAAAAATCCTTAGACATCTTTCTCTAAAATATGTTAATATGAAATATGAATTTACTCTATTGGAGGCTTTTGACTATTATGCGCATTAAGAGGCTCATCCCACTGTTAATAATATTTGCTGTCTGCATTGTTTTTGCACCGCTAATCTTTCCTGATAGTTCAGGCGAGATACCTGATAATCTAGATGAAATTGAGGGCACACTTCCTCCCGGGGTTAATGAGGAAGAAGAAGAAAATGTAAGTGTACATAATCCCGGGGGAAATACCTCAGATGCCGGGAACGATGAGAACCCCGGTTTCCCCGGAGATGAAAACGGAGAACTAAGTGGCCTGCCTTCGCGGGGTAATTATGAAAACTGGGATGATGATTCCCTGCTGGAAGCGTTATCTTTTCTGGAAAGCCCCCTTCCGGGGGCTAAAGTAACAACCAGGGATACACAGCTTCCCGGCGCACCGCGCACCTACAGGAACGGCACTCATGAAGGGTTAGATTTTTATGAAGGCTACTGTAACATTTCTGTTAAATATGGGGATCCGGTTTTTGCAGCAGGTCCGGGTACTGTTTATAGAATTGATCACGATTTTGTTGAGCTCCCTACAGATGAAAGGGAAATACTCTTGGAGACGGCCTGGAAAATGGATGAAACCCCTGCTGAGATTTTGGACATGCTCCGGGGAAGGCAGGTCTGGTTAATCCATTCAAACGGCATCATCACACGCTATGCACATCTAAGCGATACTGCAGGTAACCTTGAGAAAGGAGATAGCGTTGAAGCAGGTGACTATATCGGAAATGTAGGCAATTCAGGAACCAGTGAGGGTGCCGAAGGCAATACACTCAATTCACATCTGCATTTTGAAATATGGATTGGCGAAAGCTATCTCGGTGAGGGACTCTCTCCGGCTGAAATAAGGACCCTTTGGAAAAGGATTATCGAGGAATAGAATTTATCATTCTTTATCCCGATCCCGCCGGGTAAGGTACATCAGCATATTTTGATAAGCCCGGTGCTCGATATGCAAAACTTCATTAATTTCTTTGAATCTAACGGAGATGCTGGAAGGGGAGATATTGTACTGTTCTGCCAGCATTTTTTGCGTTATACCCAGGAAATGGTACTTGGCAAGGGCATATTCAAGACCCGCCGCCCATACTTCTATTTTTTTGATTTGAGGGACCCGGGGATAAAGGTTGTTCAAAAAATCAATCCAGATAGACTGGACATCCTCATAAAAGCGTTCATTATAGGACTTGCTTAAGCGCATATTTTGGAGGGTGCAGTCTATTACCTGCTGCCATTTCTCCTGCCACCTTGGAGCAACTAAAGGATAATATGAAATGTCCACTTCGCGCAGTATTCCTTCCATGAATACAGGCACTAATCCCTTTATACCCATATTTTTTAACTCAAGGAGAGCCTGCAAACGCAGCCGCTGTTTAACCCAGGGGTTCCTTACAAATTCTTTTAATATTCGCTCGCCGGTTCCCTCCATTAATGACCCGTAAAGCCGGATAGCTTTTTCCACATACTGTTCGTTATTATGATAGAGGGCATTAAATAAAATATTTCTTACCTCTTTATCTTCACGATAATGCCTGACTATCTCTTCATCTTCCCCATACTTCTCTTCATTATAGGAGCGATCTTCTTCCAAACTTATGAAATCCTCTTCCGGGCTCAGTGCAAAAAACAACTCTTCGGCATCATCGACCATTTCACCATCAGGGGATAACTGCAGGTATAAATTGAGGTAATAACGGGTTTTATCCAAATCATCCAGTAACCCGTAATTTACTGCCATAAGAAAATAGCATTCGGTCATAGATGGATCCATTTTATGAACGATATATGAGAAAACCTGGTTGGCCCTCTCCAGATGACCCATTCTACTCAACAGGCAGGCCAGGTTATAATGGTTTATAGAGTTATGCGGTTCAACTTCAATCGTTTTTTTATAAAATAACAGTGCCTTTTCCAGCTTATTTTGCCGACAGTAATAGTTGCCTTTTTGAAAATAATATTCGGCATTTTTGACCAGAGGCACAACCTTACGTGAATTTTTAACCTGTTTCATGCTTTCACCTACCTTATCCCTTCTTCCCCTGGACTATTACTTTGCAGTAAAAATCCTGCGCCCCAGGAAACGGTCCCACTCAGTCCAGGCAGAATTCTTGGCGTTATGAGTTTTAACCAGCTTTGAAAATTGTTTTAGACGGGCACTGAGCAAATCGGCGTGAAATAACGCAAATGCCTCAAATGTTTGAGGAACCTCGGGCGAGCCCCATTCCTTTTCGCCATGATGGCTAATAATCATATGTTCAAGCTTCATTTTGAGATCGTCGGGAAAAGAAGGAACCATCTCGATCATTTTTCTTACTATCCCCAGCCCTATGGTAATGTGCCCCAAAAGCTTCCCCTTGTCAGTCTGTTCAAAAGTAAAGCTATCGGCATTGTATTCCTCGATTTTCCCGATGTCATGAAATATAGCCGCGGTAATGAGCAGCGAACCATCGATCTCCCCGGGGTACAGTTCTGTCAGGTACTTGCATATTTGAACCACTTCGAGTGTATGATCCAGCAGTCCGCCCAGATAGTTATGGTGAATGGACTTGGCAGCAGGTGATAGATGAAAACCCTTCACCAGATCCTGGTCATTATAAAAAACTTCCAAAAGCCGGGTTAGATGGTTATTGCTAACAGATGATGAAGCAATCTCCAAAAGGCTGCCCCACATTTCATCGGTATCTCTGGGGCAGGTAGCCTGAAAATAACTTCTGTTTATCTTTTCTTTTTTTACGGTACTGTAATCATTTATTACCAGCTGGGGGCCATTGTAATCTTCCACTTCACCGCTTACAAAAAGCACCTCATCCGGCCGGATAGGTTCCCTAACCATGGAACTGTTCCAAATAATTCCTTTAATTGTCCCGCTTATATCTCCCAGGAGCAGTTTAATAAAATACTCCCCGTACCTGGAAGGGGCGGAAAAAGAAAGTGTTTTCTGAGCAACCACAACAAACTGAGAATGAACATGGCTGCCTATTTTTAAATCCTTGACAAATTGCTTCCCCAAACAAAGACCTCCTTTTTATGTAAGATTCTTTATGAACCGTATAAATCCTGCCGAAACAAAAAAAACTTACATTTTTATTACAATCCATCTCATGGCAAAAGGCCGTCCTGGAAGAACGGCCTTTTTATCTTCAACCAAAATATTGCTATCTTAATAATAAATGAGCTAATTTACTTTCGGACGAGGATACAGCCCGGCACTTTCAACGATTTCCGGTACTATTTCCTCCCAGGCGATTGCCATAACGTGAACACCCGCAACGCCTTCTATCTCCTTCAGGCGTTGGATAGTTTCCACAGCAATCTTAATTCCCTCTTTTTTCCTGTCCTCTGCACCTTTAATACGGGTAATCAGCTCCTCGGGAACAATCATGCCGGATACATTTTTTTGCATGTAACGAGCGGCACCGATTGATTTGATCGGAGTAACCCCGCCCATAATATATGCCTTTTTATGCAGGCCCAGTTCTCTGACCTTCTCCATCCATTTTTCAAAACGATCCAGGTCAAAAATGCACTGTGTTTGGATAAACTGCGCACCCGCGGCAATCTTTTTGGCCAGGCGCAACGGGCGGTACTCAAACGGATCAGCGAATGGATTGGCCACTGCTCCGATAAAGATCCTCGGCAGGGGATGCTCCAGTTTTTCACCGCCGACGAAAACACCCTCATCCCGCATATTTTTAACTGCCTGAATAAGCTGCATAGAGTCAAGATCGAAGACGTTTTTAGCGGCAGGCTCGTTCCCAAACTTGCCATGGTCACCCTGTAAACAGAGAAAATTTCTTACTCCAAAACTAACCGCACCAAGCAGGTCGCTCTGCAGGCAGATCCTGTTTCTATCCCGGACAGTCATCTGCACATTGGGCTCCAAACCCATTTGTATAAGGCTCGCCGCAACCCCTATACTGGAAGTACGCACTATCGCTGTTTGGTTATCCGTAATATTATAGGAATCGACATGATTGCGCATTTCCTGTGCATGGTGTTTTAAAGTTTCTATATCAGCACTCTTGGGCGGTCCCAGTTCCCCCGTAACTGCAAAGTGACCGCTGCTAAGTACTTTTTCTAGATTACTCTCTATTCTCAAGCCTGACATCCTCCCTTACAATAGTTCTCGGGCCTCCGTGGTGGGAAGCAGACCAATCCTTCGGGGGCTGGATTGCGTCCATTCTCTCCGATATGCCCATTTTTGAAAGACGCTCATAAATAAGGTGCCAGGCACAGTCAATGTCTTTATTGACTTCGCACTTGCCGTCCTGGGAACCGCCGCAAGGCCCATTGAGCATACTCTTGGCGCAACGCGTAATTGGGCAGATGCCCATGGTTAAATCCAGGACACAATTGCCACATCCCAGGCAGTTTTCTTTCCAAACGCCCTGCTCCAGGGGATAACCCATAAACTTTGTATTTAGTCCCGGAAGGAAAATTTTATCCGGAAGCCGTGCAGTCATTGTCTGTACACCTACACCGCAGGCCAGGGAAAGAATAGCATCATATTCGGCCAGTTTTTCAGCATAATCATCAATGTATTCATACTCACATTGACGCAGAAGTGTATGTGTGCTGATTTCCCAATCTTTACCCTCTTTTTGACTGAGCAAAGAAAGAGCAGCTGCTGTCTCAGTTGCTTCCTTTTCGCCTCCCGCCAGACATACGGTAACACAGGTGCCGCAGCCTAAAATACATATTTTCCGGAAAGGTTCCAGCATCTTGGAGATTTCTGCCAATGGTTTTCGTTCACCAACTATCATTTCTCTCACCTTCCCTCTTCATAAAACAGATTCCAGCTTTTGTTACTGTGTATTTACTGATTTTGTGACTTGAATACATCGACATATGAGTCGCAGTATATGTCCATATTCAGTACGACTCTGGCAGTTGCAACGGAAGCAACCAGCTCTTCATCACACGCATCGGCGATAGCTGAATCCAGGCCGCAGGCCATTGCCATAACCGCAAAAACACGGTTAATTAACTCCCTGTTCTTGGTTCCCTGAGAGATGTTGCTTAAACCAACCGTCGTTTTAGGCGGCGGATCAGAGAGCATTTTAATCTGTCTCAGCGTCTCAAAAACTTCTGGGCCGTGATCCTGTCCCACATTGCAGGGTAAAACCAGAGGATCTATATAAAGATTATCAATAGGCACACCATAAGCATCACAGTTGGCTACTAGTTCCATAGCCAGGGCTACGCGGCTCTCCGCATCCTTGGGAATGCCTTCTTCGTTCATCGCCAGGCCGATTACCTCAGCGTTATACTTGCTGGCCAGTGTAAAAATCCTATCCATTTTCTCCTGAATAGCCGGAACGGAATTGATCATCGCCGGTTGTTTGCAGAGCTCAAGGCCGGCTTCAATAGCATCGTAGTCAGTAGAATCCAGGCATAAAGGCAGTTTGCTGGCTTCCTGAGTAACCTCCACCAGCCATTTCATTGCCGAGACACGGTCGGCAACCGCAGGCCCCACATTGAGATCCAGATAGCCTGCCCCCATGGCTTCCTGCTTCTTGGCCCATTCTATAACAGCACGGGGATCTTTTTCGCGTATAGCATTGGCTATATCGCGAAACATACCGTTGATCCTCTCACCAATAATGATCATTTTCAAACCTCCCTTTGTTTTCCTAAGGAAATAATCAGTCTCCAACAAACAAACAATTGGAAGTAAGCCAATAATAAACCACCATTACAGGATAGTGTTCATTGTATAATTATTAGATTGAATAATTATTTAAATGAAACCTTTAATTGTTATCCTGCATCATATCGTCAATCAGTTTCTTGACCAGCCCCACAGCTTTGGGATTACGCATTACCAGAATATCCATCCCTGCCTGGAGCAATGCACCGGCTGTAGCGGCCTCCCAGCCTATGGAACGCTCTTCCTGGCAGCCCCACCCCGGCTGCTCCTCCTCAGAAATAAAAGATTCTTTTTTACTCCAGACCTCATGACCAACATTTGCTATAGTGGGCATGGCCAGCATCCGATCGCCTTGCAGGGCACCAAAACGGGCTCTTTCCATGATGGAATAGCTGTACTCGATACCATAACCCAGGGAGGCAACGGTGGGATCAATTACAATCCGGTCCAGAAGAGGTGTACTCATTTCAGCAATTAAAATATTTAACTGCTTGGCGATATTAATATCAATGGGAGACTGTGCAATTACGCAATGTTTATAGGCCATGGCGGCGCTGGCAACCGACTTATAATTATCCTGCTCTGCAACTCCCAGGAGCAAGTTTTCCCCTTCCGCAGCTTCGGCCAGGGGGCCGATGATCGTGTTATCCTTCTCCGCCTTTCCGCAACCATAAATAATCAGCGGAACCCCTACAGCTTCCAGGACTTTTTTTAGCGTAGCGATACAATCCTCAGCTGAGGCATCCTTGATATCCGGATCCGCGCTTTTAAAGCGTACAGCGATTAGATCTGCCCCGTACTCTTCAACGCACTTTTTCGCCCAGGCTCCGGGATCGTTGTATACATCTTCAAAAAAACTCTTCAGGCCGGCAGGCCATTCTTCGGGAACAATGTCCCATATTTCCATGGCAACCAGGGGGCGATTGGGAATCTCCCCTTCGAAATGGAGAAAGGGCAGTGCGCTTTCCCCGCCGACTTTAAGAGTATGGCTACGAGTTCCACCCTCTTCTTTAGTCGCTCCCAGTACAACTTCTCGAACCTGGCTTCTATATTTTTCTTTAAAAAGCTCTACAGCCATCGCTCTTCTCCTTTCGTACCTTTTAATGTAATACCCCTTTAACCGGCGTTCTCCGGCCAGTTGAAACGGTATGATCAATAAATACTGCCTTAGGCAAATCTTTCTTTGGCAAACTTCTGAATCCCGGCGGACTCTCTCGGTCCGACGATGACGTCCCATCCGGACTCATCTTCAAGTTTTCCTTTAAGGACAGCGACTGCCCCGGGGATAACAATTTGCTTATGTTTCACTTTCCCTTCCATACCCAGGTCTTTAATGGCTGCGGCAATCTTTTCAGCAGTAAACTTATTGTCTGCATAAGCCGTTAAAACAGAAATCCCGCCGGTATCAACGGAGATAATATAACTGGGAATGCGGGTTGCATCTACTTCACCCTCCACCAGGAAATAGGTGAGAGAGAAATTGGTAGTACAATAAACGGGAGAGTTCTCATTTGCTTCTCCTATTTCGTGCAGCCCGGGCTCAACAGCAACCGGCTTTTGGGGATCGGTGTAAACATTTGCCCTCCAGCTTAAGAGGGGGAGCAAAAGTTCTTTTTTTGTAGTATTTAAGACAACAAGCCCTGTATATTTGGCGACATAGGTTACCGCCTGCATCATTTCCTCCTGCGGATCATCCTTGCTGGTAAAGACCATTGTCGGATAACCAAAAGGACGGAATTTTTTCCTCACGGCCAGGCGGCGAATCTGGGTCATATCCTCCAGAACTTTTGCAGTATCGCGGGAGCCGGGATCGAGAACCAGTTCACGGTAACCGAGGGCAACTATCTTCTCCACCAGTTCCGCCAAATCATCAAGGTTTTCGCCCTTCACAGCCAGGGGGCAGCCGTTTGCTTTGGCCAGTTCAGTCATCTTTTCATAGTTATCCTTGTCCGCGGCATAAATAACCGGCTTGCGTTCCTTAAGGACCTGCAGCGCACCTTCCATAGCGGCAACATCAGCTGTAACGAGGGTAAAGTTTTTCTGTGTTTTGGCAGCAGCTTTTTCAGCAGCGGCTTTAAAGGCTACAGCATCACCTGAAGCGTTGATGAGCGCGACCATATCAACCTCATAATGTTGACCCACGCGATCAAAGGCCAGTCCATTAATAGCATCGATTTTGGCATCAATATCTTCATTATCGTTAACTGCAATAGCGACTACCGTCGGGTGATTAAAGCGCTTATCATGGCGGAAGATCTCCGTTTCATCCCCCATCTCAAGCACATTGTCCCCGCTGCCTGCTTTTACCAGGCGAATTGGGGGAGCAGCAGCAGAAGAAAGGGCCTCCTTCGCCTCATCAGAAACATCAGGACAGCTATCCAGAGAAGTCTTGCCATTTGCCAGGGCCATAGCAAAAGCCAGACAGGTTGGAAAACCACATTTCTTGCAGTTGGTTTTCGGCAAATGCTTAAAGATCTCTAATCCTGTTAAACCCATTTTGTCGACTCCTTTCACTTTTTGTTTTATACAGATGAAATTCCCACAGACTTCATCGCAAAGCTCCATCTACGGGATCATCTTTACAATTGTATAAACAACTTGTATTTATATCTATTTACATCAAAGGTTCCATGGTTAATGCAGGGTGTCCCTTTTCTTCCAGGAAGGGCAGGATCTCCTCCGCCGTCTCTCCAATGGTTTCGTCGGCAATCTTATCCACGAAATCGGCTCCAAGCCCCTGCGCTTCAGCAGATTTTCTCAGGTCATCACCCAGCCAATCCTTCAACTCTTTGGGCATCCAGACCAGACGGCCCAGGCCACCATCAGCGCTTATGAACTTCCTGCTGATGACGAAGGTACGCCCGTGGCCCATAAAGCCCGGAGTTTGTAACCCGCCGCCCACAGAGCCGGCCAGGGTAGAGAAGTTCATCCCGCAGGGGGTCATACCACCGTGCTCGCGGGTAGTAATCATTACACCGTTGGCTTCGGGGACAATACCCATAATGCATTCAAAACACCCGCAGGATGTCATCGGCCGGTCGATAAAGGAGTACATTGAGCACTCCTCAATACTCCGGTTAGAGTTGGTATAAATAAATTCGTTTACCGATTCCCAGATCCCCTTAACCTCATCGATAATACCTTCTTTTTTGATCGGCTGGTTGGGACCGGTGGGGTCGATCTCGTTCGAAGCTTTACCATCGAGCCAGCTCACGGCACCGCATAACCCCAGGCGCTCCGGTGTTACCACGCAGACGTGGTTGGGTGCAAAGGACTGGCAGAGGGTGCAGGAATAAAAAACATCTACAGACTCGTCGGTAAGCCCGGCCAGACGGGCGTCACGTTCAGCATATACCTTTCTGGCTTCTTCCAGCTTTTCTTCCACCATCTTCTGATCTGTGTAGATCGTTACCTGGACGCGGTCCACAATAGCCGGAAACTCGTCTTTGAACTTGGCGATAAGCAGGTCGCCATAGTGACGGAACTTAAAGCCCTTGGCAACACAATCCTTGCTTACGCGATACCAGCAGGTATTCCGCTGTCCGGTATGCCAGAGGCCCTCGCCGTAGTTTACAAAGTCATGGATACGGCGCTCCAGAACGCCCTCAAAGTCTTCCTGCATTTTACGGCCGTAAATCTTGACATAAAGACCGCCGCTGATGGCTGCCCCTTCTTGAACCTCGTCCACATCGGGGCCGATTACTTCTACTTTCCCGTCATCGATTTCGCTTTCCCCGACCATCTTCACCAGCTCAAAGGACGGAGTACGGCCGCCGCCGAACTCCAGGTACATATCCTTCTTGCGGATCGCCTCTCCTTCAAAAGCGGGGGCAACAGTAAACGGCACGGGAATATCGAGGATTTTCAATTTGATCCCGCGGACTTCCAGTGCCACCTGAACCATAGTATCGTAATCGGGATGAGAGATATACCAGTTGGGAATCTGCTCATCTTCAGGAAGCTCGTGATCAACCAGGACAGGGAACCCGAGGAAGATGGCGGCAAAATGCGCCGCTATCTGCACTTCATCCCTTTCACCGAAATGCAGCACAAATGCCCGCACACGGCGCCGCTGGTAGTCACGCTGTTCTTCCCTCAGCCCGGGGGTAATCCCGCCAAAAGCAAGACCGGCACGCAAAGCATAGTTTACCGCGTGTATAACCTGTGTAAAGTTACCCAGTGTAAAGGTAATAAAGTCAATACCCAGTTTCAGACCCGCTTCGATCGCCTGGTCCACAACCTCGTAAGCCATAAAGATCATGAAACCTTTGGCCTGCAGGTCGCTGACGATCTTCGCCAGGGCTTCCGTAGATTTGGCTTTACCCACCAGTACCGCCTGGCCGGGGATTGTCCAGTCCACCAGGAGGATCCCATAGCGGCGAACTACCGGGTCGCCTAAAAATCCGGTCCAGGGAGAAACGTGGAGATCTTCACCCTTCAGGTAACGCAGAGCTTCAATTATTTCAGCGGCATAGGCCGTTGATTCACCGCATAGCCGGGCATTGTAGAAATTTAGCTCTTCTTTAATCTGGTTGCGCATGCGGTTTAAAATGGGAACCAGCTCGCCCAGCTTGGTTACTTTCTCACCGCTTAAGTTCATAATTACGGGCAGGTAATATCCCGTATCGGGATAACCTACAGGATGCTCGGGACCATAGCGCTTAATCGCCTGGTTGAGCAAAATTTCAGCATAACTGGTAGCAATAATCGCCCCATCATATGCTTTCTGGAATAATGGTAGCGGCGGCTTGGATTCATCTATGACACCGTCGTATATTTCTTCAAAGGAATTTTCCCATTCTCTGCTCCTTACACCACTATCTGTGGTCATCTGCTCTTACCTCCTTTTTTTACGTGGTTTTATATTACCAGGTTTTGGAAATGGCTTCTGTTTCATACTGATCCTTGGCCATTTTATGAACTTTCAGTTTCCAGGTTCTCTCATCCAGGGCGGCCAGGATTTTCTTGGCGCTTTCCTCGGGATCTGTTTCCCAGATGAAATAACCGCCATAAACATCCTGGGCGATCTGCAGGGCAATGCCATCTACCAGCGGGCTGCCGGGAATCGGGGGAACAACACCCACATGGACAGGCATACCTAAAGATACTGCCCAACTACCGATGGCAATAGCCTTTTCGCTCATCGCTTCGGGAGCACTGGCGGCATAGGGAACTTTAGGTGTATCAATCTGCATCTCTTCTGCCATATAGGTCATCAGATCATAAGCCCTGGAATTGTCAACGCAGGAGCCCATATGAAATACCAGGGGCAGTTTTTCGCTCAGCTTATCCTTGTTGGCTTCATATAGAGCGGTTTAAGAAAGCCTTCAAGCCGTCACCGGCATACTTTCTCAACTCCATCGGCATTCAGTAAACCAAACTTGGCATAAGTCTGCGCCGCACAGCCGGTAGCTACCAGAAAAACGTTGTTCTTGGCCAGCTCCTGGGCAATTACGGAATGGTTTTGATCATGGACAGCGCTTCAGGTTATTGCAGCCTGCCATCAGGCAAACTCCGCGAAGCTCGCCCGATTCGATGGCATCCGTGAGGACCTTGATCGGCCTTTCCGGATTGATAGCGGCAGAAAAGATCTAAAAGCGCCTCAACGCTAAAACCTGCTACCACTTTATTTTTAAACTGCGGAATACTGGATCTTATCTTTATTTCTTTCCTTATAGGCACCGATAGCGATCTCGATAACCTCACGCGCTTTTTCCATGGCGCGCTCTTCATCGAAATCTATATGATAGGCACTGGGGATCTTCACCGAAGGGCTGGTGGTTACAATACGGGTGTGGAAGCACTCGGAGACAGCCTGGATGCCGGGCATAATGCACTGGATATCGACGACCATAGCATCGACAGCTCCGGTCATGATAGCCAGCTCCTGGGAGGCATAGTTTGTCAGGATCGGCACACCCTGTCTCATCAGCAGCTCGTTACCGGTACAGCAGATACCGGCAGCATTTAATACCTTTTGCGCCGGCCGCCTCCGCTTCACCCTTCATATCCCGCGCTGCCTGCACGATCATCTCGCTCAAGATGGGATTGTGGCCATGAACGGCAATATTAACGTACTCCTCGTCAAGCACACCCATATTGGCCTCGGAGACAACCGGCTTCGGGGTCCCGAACAAAACGTCGGACAAGCTGGTGGCGATGTGCTCACCGGCATAATCCGCCAGGGAAACTTCTAATCCCTTAAAAACCAGGTTTACGGGGTCAGCGTCCATGCCAACAGTGCGTTTGGGCCATGGCATCGGCAATGGTGCGGTGAATGCTGCTGGGTAAGAATATTGCAATCTTTAAATTTCTCGGTCCTTTCAGGCACGATTACTTTTGGAAGCCACTTGATATCTTGTCCGCTCCAGGCGGCTGAAATCCTCCATGGCGATATCCACTAATTCCTTTAAGATTGCCTTATCGTCTTTACCTTCGGTGGAGACGCCAATGCGCTCGGCTACAGCATAGAGCTTTTTAGTATCTTTAATTGTATAATCAGGTGCGTTACCTTCAACAACCTCCCTGGCTAATAGAGTGGAGTGAAGCCCGTGGTCGGCGTGGGCGGTACAGCCACCCAGCTCATGGCGCACAAGGTTGCGAGCGACGATAGTATACGCTGAAGCACCGCAGATACCTTTATCCGCTTTTTTGGTAATACGGCAGGGACCCTGGATACAAACATGGCAACAGATGCCCTGTTCTCCATAGTTACACTGCGGCTGCATCTTTAAAAAACGGTCATAAGCGGTATCAAAACCGCTATCCTCTGTCCGGGCAAGAATTTCTAATACAGCCGGGTCAACACTTCTGTTGCGATCTTTCTTCTTATCAGCCATAACTTTTTTCCAAACCTCCTCTTTGGTTATTTAATCAGTTCAAGAATCCGCATCAATACTTTATTTACCGCGTTCTTTCACCTCCTCAATCCCCCCCACTACTTGACGATATACATCGCTAATACCTTTAATCAGATTCTCTTTCTCAAAGCCCTCAGGTGAATCCACCATCGAATATTCCCATACCTTTTCTTCAAACGGCAGGAAACCAATAATTTCCTCCGGGGAGAAATTATCTTCTAAATACTTCCGCTCCTCTTCCTTGCGCACTTTATTGCCTAAAATTTTAACCTGCCGGATACCCAAATCAGAAGAAAGCCGTTTAACCACCTGCGCAGTCTTAACGCTTGCTCTGGTCGGCTCCGTAACTACCAGGATCATATCGACTCCCCGCGCCGTTCCCCGGGTTAAGTGCTCAATACCGGCGCTCATATCGAGAACCACAACCTCTTTTTTATCCAGTAATAATGAATTAAGGACGGCATTCAAAAAGGAGTTCTCCCGACAATAACAGGCAGAACCACCTTGTTTTATACCGCCCATCATTAAAAATTTAATCTTGCCTTTTTGCAAACTGTAGTCGTCAATGACATCTTCAACATCGGGATTGAGATTATAAAAAGCTCCTCCGCCCCCGCTTTTTTGTTCAATTACTTCTTTCATCTCCGCCAGTGGAGTTAATGCGGCCAATTTTTGCGGATCCAAACCCAGCGTAAGCCCCAGGCTGGCATCAGGATCGGCATCTACAGCGATTACATAATAACCGTTTTCAGCAAAAAGGTAGATTAAATTTGCTGCTACAGTTGTTTTCCCTACTCCACCTTTGCCTGAAACAGCAATTTTCACAAAAACATTCCCCCTGTATTCTGTATTGCAAGAAATACTTTTCGGATAACCCTGATTAATTTTAAAGGTGCAACCCTTTATTCTTGTTCGACATACTGCAGCGAAATCCTTTTTAAAATATTTACCTTTATATAAGAAATGCATAATTATTCATTATTTTTTTCTCTGTCCTATGCCCTTATTCCTGCACCAGAATTTTCTTAATTTATACATTTCTAAAGATTATTTGGTGCTAAGGAAAAGGCCTGCTTAAAAGCAGGCCTTTTCTGTTCCGTATTCGCCAAACCTCCATCTTCTAAATAATTTCATTTAGGTTTGCCGGCAAGCTTATCAAGGGCTTCACACTTCCGGCATTTTTTTCTTTACAGCCCCAGGTACGCTTTTCGGACATAGTCACTTTCAAGAAGTTCGGCACCGGCCCCTTCCGACACAACCCGGCCGTTTTCCAGTACATAAGCGCGGTCGGCTATCTCCAGGGTATGGCGGACGTTCTGCTCGACCAGCAGCACGGCAATTCCCTGCTCCCGCAAAGAGTTTATTATCCTAAAAACTTCTAAGACCATCTTCGGCGCCAACCCATAAGACGGCTCATCAAACATGCACAGCGCAGGCCTTGACATTAAACCGCGCCCCATTGCCAGCATCTGTTTTTCCCCGCCGCTCAATGTCCTTCCCAGCTGCCGTCCTCTTTCTGCCAACCTGGGAAATATCCGGTAAACCTGTTGAAGCGTTTCGTTTCTCTTCCTCCAGGACCGTAATGGATAAGCACCCATATCAAGGTTATCACCCACGGTCATATCAGGAAATATCCTCCCGCTTTCCGGAATATGTGCAAGGCCAAGCTCCACAATCAAATGAGGCATCAGTCCGTCTATGCTATTACCCAGGAAGGTTATACTCCCGGAGGATGGACGCATCAAGCCGCAGACAGTATTTAAGAGTGTAGTTTTACCCGCCCCGTTAGCACCAACCAGGGCAACTATTTCAGCTTCTTCAACTTTTAACGAAAGATCCCATAAACATTGAACTTTGCCATAGAAAACATTTATATTGTTTATCTCCAGCATAGGCGCAACCTCACTCTCCCAAATATACCTCAATTACTTTTTTACTGACGGCAATCTCTCCCGGAGTTCCTTCGGCAATCTTCTCTCCGTGATGCAGTACAATTATCCGGTCGCAAACGCTCATAATTGCTTTCATAACATGTTCGATCATAAAGACCGTGATCCCGTTATCCCGGATTCTTGTTACCAGCCCCATCGCCTGGGTTACCTCCGTGGGGTTTAACCCCGCCATTAACTCATCAAGCAATAATAATTCCGGCCCGGTAGCCAATGCCCTGGCCACCTCCAGCCGCTTCTGGTTAACCAGGGTTAAATCCCTGGCAGGGGTAGTGCTGTACTTTGACAAACCCAGTAATTCCTGTAATTCTTCGGCTTCCCTGATTGCGTTTGCCGGCGCAATCCGTTTTAACCTGCCGAACAAAGAAGCTAATAGGATATTCTGAAAAACCGACATATTGTTGAACACTTTAACCAGTTGAAAAGTTCTAGCCATCCCCATCCTGCAAATGCGGTGCGGGCTCAAACCGTTAATCTTTTGACCATTAAAGCTGATCTCCCCTGATTTCAGGGGAAGAGCTCCCGATATTAAATTAAACAAAGTAGTCTTACCGGCTCCGTTAGGGCCAATCAGACCTACAATTTCTCCCCGGCCTACAATAAAATCAACGGCGGATACCGCAGCCATTCCTCCGAAATACTTGGTAACTCCTTTAGCTTCGAGCATTTTTCCCGCTTCCCTCCCGGGCCTCTATTCTGCCATCTTTGTCCCGAATCTTACTGGCCATCTGAGTTTTTTGCTGCCACATTCGGACCAAACCGATCAGCTTTCTGCCAAGACCGATCAGCCCATCAGGCAGGTATAAAATAGAAACAACCATGATAATGCCGAAAATAAGCATATAGTGGTAAGGAAATCTCGTTATCAGCTCCTCCTCCAGATAAGCAAAAATAGTCGCCCCGATTACGGGACCGTATAGCTGCGCCATACCCCCGAAGATTGCCATCAAAACGGGCATAAAAGAGCGGAAGGGATCAAAAGCGATGAACGGATCGACATAGGTCCACCGGGTTGCCATAATAGTACCGGCTGTACCAATAAAAAAAGCGCTCAGGGCAAAGGCGGCAATCTTTAAAACAGTAACGTTAATTCCAATGTGGGACGCAGCTTCCTCGTTTTCCCCAATACTCTGCAGCGCCAATCCGTATTTAGAACGCCTGATAAGATAAGCAGTAAGGACTAAAACCATCAGAATTACAAACATGATATAATATACAGTAGCGTAATCCACCCCAAAAACAAACCTGCCCCGTGTGCCGGTGATATTGATCTCCCACCACAGGAGAAAATGCTTAACCAGTTCAACCAGTCCGAAAGTAAAAATGGAAAAATACATCCCTCTTAACCGCAGGGTAATTAATCCCACAAAAAGGGCCAGGATAAAACTTGCCAGGCCTCCGACAACAACAACAGCAAGCAGGGGCAAGATCTGTCCCAGTATAGCGGAGGTATAGATTCCGACACCAAAAAAGGCAGCAGAAGCCAGGGAGATGTAACCGGTAGGGCCGGAAAAAAGAACCCAGCTCACAGTAATAATAATATACATAAGAATATTGCACATAAGCATAACGTTATATGCTGAGGCATATACGGGTAAAACGGCTAACAGGATCAAAATAGTAAACAACAACAGCAACCCCAGCCAGAAGCACCTTTTTGATGCATGCGTAACACTGTTCATTTCTCTACCTCCCCAAAATGCCTGTCGGCTTCACCAGAAGCAGAATCATGAAGAGAACATAGTAGGCAACCAGCGATAGACTTGGCTCAATAGAACTCACTATGCTGCCGATAAGCCCAAGTATGAAACCCCCTAAAAAACTGCCCGGAATACTGCCCAAACCACCAAGGACAACAACGATAACGGCAATTAAGGTATATTCCAACCCCATCGTGGGTTGAACCCTGAAAGACATGCTCAGGAGAGTCCCGGCCACACCTGCCATCATCGCCCCGAAGCCAAAACAAACCGCCAGCACCTGCTTAATATTTACCCCCATCAGCCCGGCAGCAGCAGGATCCTGGGCGGCTGCCCTGATCGCTTTTCCCAAACGGGTGTTTGCTAAAAACAAATAGAAAATAAGACAGATAACAACAGCAAACAACAGGGTTACCAGCCGGTTGGCGGCAAATACAGCCCCTCCCAGATTTATGGGAAAAGCCAGGTAAGAATAACCCTTGATTCCAGCCCCCCAAATCAAAATGGCTAAGTTTTGAATGATAAAGAGTAACCCGAAAGAAGCCAGCATGGAATTGCCTTCGAAGGCAGCCTCCCCTCCTGAGGAGATGCGAATGCTGCTGTACATAGTCTTATAAAGGAAAAAACCGACCAGGAACATGGATGGACCGCAAATTGCAAGCGATAGCAGTGGGTTAAGGTTAAACATTGCAAACAATGACCAGGTTACAAAAGAACCAAGCATAATAAATTCGCCGTGGGATACGTTTAACACCCTGGCCACACCGTACTGCATGCTCAATCCCACAGCGATAAGGGCATAAATACCGCCCATTAGCAAACCATTTAAGAGTATATCAATGATCTCTATTACCATAATCACAGCCCCTAACCAAAGCAGTGCTTGATAATATCGTGGCAGGCTGCCCAAAAGGCAAGCAAAGAAATCCTCATGCTTACTTAACAAAGTAATAAAGGTTGTTCAGGTATTTTTTAGACAGCCTGTTGTCGTTACTGTAGTATAATTATTAATGTTTTACTGGCCCGGCCAGCCCGGTTTCGGGTAAACAGCATCCGCTGTGGCCTTGTCTCTGGGCGCTATAACCTCAAACTTCCCATTTTGCCACTGGCCGACTTCCCCGGTATGGCATTCTGCTGCAAGCATCCTGTTCTCATCATAATAAGTTTCACCCAGAACTGTATCAAACTTTTCGGTAGCCATTATTTCCCTGATTACGGCGTGGTCAAGAGTGCCGGCCCTCTCAATAGCTTGCTCCAGGATTTGAATCCCCGCCCAGTAAAGATTATGTCCCCACCAGTCAACCATAGATTCACCGAAGCGGGCAATAAACTTATCTAAAAATTCCTTGGATTCAGGAGTACTTCTTTCGTTCCAAGCACCCCAGCTCATCAACCCTTCAACTCCCTCGGCCCCAAATATATCCTTAAAGAATCCGTAACAGACTCCGGGGCCAAAAATCATGGCTTTCGGATTAAAGCCCAGCTCCATACACTGGCTGACACAAAGAATATTTTCATCGGGATAAGCCAGGCACATGAGGAGATCCACATCAGTCGCCTGGGCTTCCTTTAGGATAGAAGACATATCTTTAATCCCTGGCGGTATACTTTTTACGAACACAACGTCTATACCCTTCTGTGCCAATGCCGGAACAGCCGCACCGGAATACTCCGCGCCGTGCAGATCTTCAATAAATAAAATAGCCGCGGTCTCTATACCCAACTCCCCTGCCAGTTCAACAAATGGCGGCACCTGGGTGTCAGAATAATTTAAATTAGAAAAAAAATACGGAAGCCCGCTGATAATTTCTTTAATACTTTTAGCCCCGCCGGACATCCCGGGGAGTATGTAACCGTGTTTGTCAGCAATCGGGGCAGCTGCATAAAGCATGGCGGTCCCTGTCGGTGGCAAGATAAAATCGACCTGATCCTCTAAAATCAATTTTTCCAGAAGCCTTGTCATTGTACCAATATCGCTTTTATCATCGTACTCAATTAACTCTACCGATAATTGTTTACCGTACTCCTCTACGTATATCCCGCCCCTGGCATTAACATCTTCAACCCATAACTCGCGGATTGGGCCAAATGCTGCCTCCTCAATAATTGCTAATGGACCCGAAATAGAATGCACCGAACCGAAAACAATCTTATCCTTGGCCGGAGGGGCCGGTGCTTCCGCCCCTGTTCCTGTTTCTGCTTCGGTACTCGGTGCCGGAGCCGGCTGCTGGGCACATCCTGTTGCAAGAGCCAGCAAAAGTAACGTACAAACTGCCCACAGCATAACAGTTTTTCTAAACATTTTTGGTTGTACCTCCTTCTTAATTTTATTAAGTTATTCAATATTGGGACTCTTTTTACTAAAAAATCACCTCCAATCATTCATGCCTGCTTCCCCTTGCAAACTTTTACATTTCATACCATGGTAAATTACCATTGTAAATCTTTTTTTTGCTATCCAGCATTATGATTTTAGTTTCAATAGGATATCTGAAGGAATGCAGGTATTTACCATGTTCTTATTACTATTATATTTTTATATTATTCTTTTATTTTTATATTATTAACTTTATGATAATTCAGTCTATGCTGAGTTGCAATAACATTCTCTACCTTAATGGGAAAGCAACATATTATTTTCGTTTTTAAAGAGGAGCCTATAGCAGACCCGAGGCATATCCGGCATCGTGGATATCATTCACCGAGGTAAGTTTTGCGGACTTGTTCATTTTGCAGCAAGGAAGAAGCCTTATCATGTAAGGCCAAGCTCCCTGTTTCCAGTACATAGCCTCTGTGGGCAATGCTCAGCGCCATTTGAGCGTTCTGCTCTACAAGCAATATAGTTGTACCCTTACTGTTAATCTCCTGGATAATGCGAAAGATTTCTTTTACTATAATCGGAGCAAGGCCCATAGAAGGCTCATCCAGCAACAACAGTTGCGGATGGGACATAAGAGCCCGTCCGATCGCCAGCATTTGCTGCTCCCCACCGCTTAATGTCCCCGCAGCCTGTTTTTCTCTGCCCTTGAGCTGGGGAAAAGTATTAAAAACCATTTCAATATCACTGTTTACGGTATTTTTATCAGCTATTGTATAAGCACCCATTTTTAAATTTTCAATTAACGAAAGACGGGGGAAAACATGCCTGCCTTCCGGAACATGCGAAATACCCATTTTCACTATATCATGGGGTGGTACATGATCGATCCTTATATTTCGAAAGTAGATTTCCCCTTCCGCCGGTTTTAACAATCCGGAAATAGTGAGCAGTGTTGTTGTTTTACCTGCCCCATTTGCCCCAATTAAAGATACTATTTCCCCTTCTTCTACTTTAAGGCTTACACCTTTTAAGGCTTGTATATTTCCGTAATAAGTAGAAAGGTTCTCCACCCGCAGCAACTTATTCCCCCCAAGGAAAATTTATATTTTGTCTAACGATTAAAGAGAATCGCCCAGATAAGCGTGAATAACGTCTTCATTCTTTTGGACCTCTGAAGGTGTCCCTTCTACAATTTTTCTGCCGTAATTCAATACTGCAACCCTTTCAGAGATGCCCATAACGACTTTCATATCATGCTCTATCAATAAAATAGTCTTATCCATTTCATCCCTGATGCGGGAGATTAATTCCATTAATTTGCCTGTCTCCTGAGGGTTCATACCGGCTGCCGGTTCATCAAGCAACAAAAGCTCCGGATCCGCTGCCAAGGCACGGGCTATCTCAAGCCGGCGCTGCTCACCATAGGAAAGGTTTTTAGCAAGCTCATTTTTTTTACCATCCAGGCCAACAAAAGCAAGCATAGACATTGCGATATCCCTGGCATCCATTTCCTCACGTTTATCGCGTGGCCGTTGCAATATAGCGCCGATCAACCCCGAACAGGTCCTGGCATGCCTGCCTACAAGCACATTATCAAGGACGGTCATTTTACCAAAAAGGCGTATGTTTTGAAAGGTTCGGGAAAGTCCTTTTGCTGTGATCTGAAAGGGTTTTAAGCCGTTAATTTTTTCTTTCTTAAAATAGATATCTCCACGTGAAGGCTGATAATGACCTGTAAAAAGGTTAAAAAGCGTGGTTTTACCGGCCCCATTTGGTCCGATCAGGCCCATTATCTCGTGCTTTTTTACGCAAAAATCTACCTGTTCAACAGCCTTTAATCCCCCAAAATATCGGCTAACCTTAACAGCATCAAGGACATTATCATTTGAAAACGATACTTCAGGCAATACCTTCATCCCCTATAGAAAATTTAAATACTCCGGTTTTTTTGTTTATTTAACTTTATCTTTATTTTTGATAAGAGAGAATCCCCTTCTGAATTACCTTTCCTAAAAATCCCCTCACCCATTATCCCCTCTGGCCTTAACCGCATCATAAGAACAAGAATCGCACCATAAAACAGCTGCCGGTAATCGGCGCTTGCCCGCAGAAGCTCCGGAATCGCGGTAAGAGCCGCTGCGCCGATGATAGAACCCCACATATTACCCAGCCCGCCTAAAACAACCATGCAAAGGTATTCAATGGACTTTAAAAAACCAAAACTGTTGGGTTGGATATAGCGAAAGTAGTGGGAAAAAAGCCCTCCTCCAAGACCGGCAAAGAAAGCACCGACACCAAATGCAAGAATTTTATAATAGGTGGTATTAATCCCCATGGATTCGGCGGCCGTCTCGTCCTCACGGATAGCTATCAGCGCCCTGCCTACCCTGGATCTTATTATACGGTATAAAACAAAAAGTGTCACTAGCACGGCAATAATCACCCATGCCAGCGTTGTATCTTTAGGTATACCCCTTAGACCTACCGCTCCTCCGGTTATCTCCAGGTTTAAAAATACAATCCGCACTATTTCACCAAAACCAAGGGTAGCTATAGCAAGGTAATCACCTTTGAGTTTTAAGGTAGGAATACCGATTAAAATACCAAAAAAAGCAGCTACCAAACCTCCACACAAAAGGGAGACAAAAAAAGGAAGGCCCAATTTTAGAGTAACAAGGGCACTGGCATAAGCTCCAACACTCATAAAAGCAGCATGCCCAATAGACAACTGCCCGGTAAAACCGGTTATTAAATTTAAGCTGGACGCCATAATAATGTTTATTCCTACCAGGATGATTATCTGCAGATAGTAAGCACTAATCAATACACCTGTCACCTTCTTACACGACTATACTTTTTCCTGTAGCGAGCTTCCGATTAAACCGGATGGTTTAAAAAGGAGCACAACAATCAATATTGCAAAAGCCAGAGCGTCCCGGTACTGCGAGGAAATATAAGCTGCTCCCATCACTTCGGCGATCCCAAGCAACAATCCTCCGAGCATTGCTCCGGGTATACTGCCGATACCTCCCAAGACGGCAGCTACAAATCCTTTCAACCCCGGCATTAATCCCATCATCGGCGTAACAGTACGGAAATAAATTCCAACCATCACACCGGCTGCAGCACCAAGGGCTGAACCTACTGCAAAAGTAACAGTAATAACTTTGTTTATATTAATCCCCATGAGGCTGGCGGTATCCTTGTCCTGGGCAGTTGCGCGCATGGCAATACCTATTTTGCTTTTCTGTATTAAAAAGGTCAGACCCAGCATTAACAAAAACGATACTATAAGAATAATTACCTCCACCTTGGAGACAGTAACAAAGGAGGTTTTATATACCTTGGAAACAAAAGGGCTGGGAAAAGAATATGGACGAGACCCCATAATTAACAAAGCCAGATTCTGTAAAAAGATTGAGGCACCGATAGCGCTAATCAGTGCCGCCAACCTGGTAGAACGCCTCAAGGGACGGTAAGCCAGATATTCCACGGTTATTCCCAGCAGGCTGGCCAGAACCATGGCCAGGAAAAAGGCTATGAAGAAAGGGACCTGATAGACGGTTACAAGAATCATCCCAATAAAAGCGCCGAACATGTATATTTCACCATGAGCAAAGTTAATTAATTCAATAATTCCGTACACCATGGTATAACCTAAAGCAATGAGGGCATAAGTGCTGCCCAGGATTATCCCGTTTATTAATTGTTGAAAGAACATCGCCCCACCCCAATACTAATTGCCTTCTATAATCTAAACATACTGGAGGGGAGGGAAAATATCCTCTCCCTCCCCCTGCGTACTAATGGCTTATTACCTGATGCGATCAAAAGCCCCGCCTTCAACTTTTAAAATCAGGACGTCTTTGATCGTATCCCCTTCTTCATCAATACTCGTGTTGCCGGTAATCCCGGGGAAGTTTTCGGTTTCAGCAAGGCCTTCCCGGATTTGCTCAGAAGTAGTCCCTTTGGTTTTAATTGCTTCAATGACAATCCTGGCCGCATCATAAGCCTGGGCGGCAAACATATCCGGCTCCTCATTAAAAAGCTCTCTGTACTTTGTTACAAAGTTTTGTACAGCAGAAGACTCGTCCCCGGAATGGAATCCGGCCGTAAAAATGGCTCCTTCGACCGCATCGGCACCTATCTCTATCAGCACCGGGGAATAAAAACCATCAGCTCCAAGAAGCTGAACTTCAAGACCCTGCTCCTTAGCTTGCTGGGCTATCTTAGCAGCTTCCGTATAATAGCCGGCAATAAATATCGCCTCGGGATTTAGTTGCTGAATATTGGTAAGCTGCGGTTTGAAATTTTCATCGTTATCCATAAAAGCCTCAACGACTAATACTTCGGCCAGCGAGCCGGCTGTTTCTTCAAAGGCATTTTTTAAAGCTACTCCATAGTCATTATTGGTATAGAGAATAGCAAACTTGCTCAAGCCAAGCTCCGTAACAGCATACTCCGCCAGCTGGGAGGCCTGTACTTCATCGGATAGACAGTTGCGGAAAAGATAAGGATTCCCCACGGTAAGTCCGGTTGCCGTAGACGAAGGGGAAATTGTAGGAATTTGAGCACTCATGATAATCGGTCCGCCTGCTTCAGACTCTGAACTTAAAACGCCCCCGACAATCACATTTACCTTGTCCTGATCCGCCAGTTTGGAAAAAGCATTGGCCGCTTTAGACCAGTCCCCCTCGCTATCTTCGGCAAGCAGTTCTAGAACAACACCCTCAATTTCGTTATTTTCATTAACTTCATTTACAGCAATTTCTACACCGTTTCTAACGCTTTGCCCATAAGTAGCAGCCCCCCCTGACAGTGGCCCTACCATACCGACTTTTACCACTGTAGATTCAGGAGTTCCCTCACCTTCCGTCCCCGGATCTGCTGCCGGATCATTGCCGCCACAGCCAGAGGCTACCAATACCGATAAAAGCAACAAAACAGAAAGCAAACTAAAAATTTTTTTGTTCATTTTTATTATTACCCCCTTTTATTATACAATTGATATTGTTTTAGATAAAAGTTCCCTTCATTTTCCCCCCTTAAAAGCAAAATTAACCGTAAAAAAAAGTTCAAAATTACTTATTCCACATAATAATAAAAAAACCTTCTTAGTGAGTTAACTTAAATAAGGTTTTTCGAAAAAATAAATTGGAAATTGAAAAAATAATTTGCTTTATAAAAGATAAGCGCTGCAGCTGGAATTCTTTTAACAAGCTCCAGCTGCGCGCTTAAAAATGCTGTTCATTTTAACTCGAAGATGCCTGTTCCTTCTGCTGCTGTTTCGGTTGCTCAATCACTTTTTTGGAAAAAACAAGTTTTTCCTCATCTTTATTTTTATCTACAATAATAGTATCTCCTGCTGTAAAGTACCCTTTCAACATCTCCTCGGAAATACCGTCTTCAAGTCTTTTTTGAATAACACGCCTCAGCGGGCGGGCACCATAGGTGGGATCGTACCCTTCCCTGGCTAGCTGGCGTTTTGCTTCCGGTGTAACCTCTATCTGCAAGCCATATTCCTTAATGCGCATAGCAAGATCGTTTAACATCAAATCTACTATTTGGCCAATATCCTCTTCGGAAAGTGACTTGAAGACAATAAGATCGTCCACCCTGTTCAAAAATTCGGGCCGAAAAGTCCGTTTTAACTCATCAAGCAGCCTGTTTTTCATGCTTTCATAGGATTTTTCCGCATCAGCGGGCCTGAATCCTACACTCGGTTGTTTTTTAATATAGTTGGCCCCTACGTTAGAGGTCATGATCACCACTGTATTGCGAAAACTAACGGTGCGGCCTTTACCGTCGGTCAAACGCCCGTCTTCTAGTATCTGCAACAAAACGTTAAATACGTCTGGATGTGCCTTTTCTATCTCATCCAGAAGGATAACGCTGTAGGGTTTTCGCCTTACTTTCTCAGTCAGCTGGCCCCCTTCATCATAACCCACATATCCCGGAGGTGCACCGATCAGCCTGGCCGTTGTATGCTTCTCCATATACTCTGACATATCCAGACGGATCATTGATTCCTCGTCTTCGAAAAGAGCCTCCGCCAGGCTGCGCGCCAGCTCCGTTTTTCCTACCCCGGTGGGCCCGAGGAAGATAAATGATCCGATGGGTCTTTTAGGATCCTTTAGTCCCGCGCGCCCGCGACGGATAGCCCTCGCTACGGCTTGAACCGCTTCGTGCTGGCCGATTACCCTTTCGTGCAGAATATCTTCCATACGCAGCAGGCGTGCCGATTCTTCCTCGGCAAGCTTATTAACCGGAACTCCCGTCCAGCTTGATACGATATGGGCAATATCCTCCTCTGTTACTACCGTTTGGTCGGATACGACTTTCTTTTTCTCCCACTCTTTTTTCAGCTCATTAACCTTAACCCTGAACTGTTGTTCTTTATCCCGAAGCTGGGCAGCTTTTTCAAACTCCTGGCCTCTTACGGCCGCTTCCTTCTCCTGCCTGATGCTTTCCAGTTTTTCCTCCATTTCCTTTAAATCAGGCGGGGCTGTATAATTACGCAGCCTCACACGGGAAGCAGCTTCATCGATAAGGTCTATGGCTTTATCGGGAAGAAAACGGTCCTGAATATACCGATCGGCCAGATTAACGGCAGCTTCCAGCGCCTCATCGGTAATCTTTACACGGTGATGGGCTTCATAGCGGTCACGCAATCCTTTTAAGATTTCCAGGCTTTCGTCCTTACTGGGCTCCCCAACCATAATAGGCTGGAAACGCCTTTCAAGCGCCGGATCCCTTTCAATATATTTTCTGTACTCATCCAGAGTAGTGGCACCGATAGCCTGCAGCTCACCCTTGGCCAGCGCCGGTTTGAGAATATTGGAGGCATCGATGGCCCCTTCAGCGGCTCCTGCCCCAATAATGGTGTGCAGCTCATCAATAAAGATGATTACATTTCCTGCTTGCTGCAGTTCCAGCATCAATTTACGCAGGCGCTCTT
Source organism: Dethiobacteria bacterium (assembly GCA_050948825.1). Lineage (GTDB taxonomy): Bacteria > Bacillota > Dethiobacteria > DTU022 > UBA8154 > DUQX01. The sequence continues at coordinate 296,018 of JBMNEO010000003.1, forward strand.
CAAATTCCCCCCTGTACTTGGTACCTGCTACTACAGCCGCCAGTTCCAGGGTTACTACCCTTTTATCTCTGAGGATATCGGGAGCTCTTCCTTCTGAGATACGCTGCGCCAGCCCTTCCGCTATGGCCGTTTTACCCACACCGGGCTCACCGATCAGACAGGGGTTATTTTTAGTACGCCTGCTTAAAATTTGAACTACCCTTTCAATTTCCTTCTCCCGGCCAATGACCGGATCCAGTTTCCCTTCTCTGGCCATTTTCGTAAGGTCACGGCCAAAAGCATCAACTGTGGGAGTTTGTGGCACGTTTTTCCCCTGCCCGCCCCCAAGTTGGACCTCGCCGCCCAAAAGCTGAATAACTTCCCTCCTGGCCTTTTTGAGATCAATCCCCAGATTTAATAAAACCTGGGCAGCTATGCCTTCTCCTTCCCTCAAAAGCCCCAGCAAAAGGTGCTCTGTCCCTACATAGTTGTGACCGAGATTCTGTCCTTCTTCTATAGCCAGTTCGATCACCTTTTTTGCCCTGGGAGTATAACTGATACCCTGCACCTGTATTTTTTCACCCTTACCGGCAATCTTTTCCACTTCAGAACGTACCCGCGACAGCTCCACGCCCAGATTTTGAAGGGCGCGTGCTGCTATACCTGATCCTTCCCGGACCAATCCCAACAAAATATGCTCTGTGCCAATAAAATTATGGTTTAATCTTTTTGCTTCCTCCTGAGCCAGCACCAGTACCTGCTGTGCTCTTTCGGTAAATCTGCCGAACATAAACATTTTTTTGCACCCCTTCCTAAATTATTATTCAAGGCAGGCATTTTTGAATCTGCATCGCTCTTTCAAGATCCCTTTCATATGGACTCAGGGTCTTATCCTTGAGATACTGCAAGCATCCGGGTCTGGTAAGAACCAAAAGTTCATTCAGTATTTTTAAAGGAACTCCTTTTAAAAGTCCCAGGTCTACTCCGAGGCGAACATCGGAGAGAAGCTGCATGGTTTCCTTGGAATCGATCATCCAGGCATTCTTAAGAATACCATACGCTCTGCCTGCCCTGTCACCAAGTTTTTCCCTTCCTTCGTTAAGAAGATGCTCCCTGGCGCTCTTTTCCTGGTTAATTAGCTGTCTCGTTACGCTGTACAGGTTCTGCCATATCTCCTCTTCGGATTGCCCAAGCGTTATCTGATTGGAAATTTGCAACAAGTTACCGGTCATCTCAGTGCCCTCGCCATAAATCCCTCTAACCGCCAGCCCTACCTGGCTGACAGCAGATAGAATACGGTTTATTTGCTGTGTAATCGCCAGGGCAGGCAGGTGGAGCATTACTGAAGCACGCAAACCAGTGCCTACATTGGTTGGACAGGCTGTAAGATATCCCTTTTCTTCATCAAAGGCATAATCCAGATATGATTCAAGAATGTCGTCATAACTTGAGGTTTCCTGCCATGCTTTTTCAAGCTGCAGCCCCGGCAAAAGGCACTGAATACGAAAGTGATCTTCTTCGTTGACCATGATACTTATTATTTCATCTTTCCTGAGCATTAGCGCACTGAACCGGTTTTCCCGGGCTAAAAGGGGGCTGATGAGATGCTTCTCTACCAGAACCTGCCTGAGCACCGGTGGTAGGGCGTTAATTTCCAGCATTTCAAAACCGGACTCCTGCAAACGCGAATTCCGGATAACGTCTTTCGCCGCTTGCAGTATTTTTTCGCGCTGTTCATCAGAGGCCAGGGGAGGGAAAGGCATTTTCCTTATATTTCTTGCCAGCCTGACTCTGCTGCTGATCACAATATCCGCTTCAGGCCCTGTGCCTTCCATCCATTTACTTTCTATTTCCGACCTTCTTTTCTGTTGCATTTTATTTTCACCATCATTGTCCATTAATATTTCTTCCAGAGGATTTTTGGGTGAATTATGCTTCGCTTTTTGCTTATCATTCATTATTTTCACCCCCGTAAGAAACCTTATTTTCCAGCTTGCGGATTTTATCCCTGATTACAGCCGCCTCTTCAAATGCTTCTTCTACAACCTTTTTCTGTAGCTCCTCTCTTAAGCGCTCAATCTCTTTTTTTAGCTTAACGTGAGAACCTGCTCTTGCCGGAATTTTGCCAAGGTGTTTTTGGTTGCCATGAAGGCGGCGAAAAAGCGGCAAGAGGTTTGCACCAAAAGATTCATAACAGCGATCACACCCAAAGCGGCCGATCTGGCCGAACTGGGCATAAGTTAATCCGCAGCCTGGACACTGAAGACCGCTGTACCCTGTCGGGGCAACCTTTTCTGAACCGCCACCGGGAAAACTCATTAGGCTGGAAAAAAATTGATGCAAGGGAAATTTTCCTTCAAAAGACAATCCCAATTCGCCCTTTTCGCCCGCACAGCTTTCGCAAAGATACATTTCAGTCTTTTTACCATTGATAACTTTAGTTACATGGACAGAAGCAACATTTTTACCACAGTTTTCACATAGCATTTTTTATTCCGGCCGGCCGCAAAATAGTCAAATAAAATTTATTCCCTTATTAAAGAAAACCCGTAAATAATCTAGATAGATTTTAATAGTTTTTTTGTGGCCGGAAATTTCACCTCCTCTGACTTTTACTTATCCCTGGCCGTTTTCCTAAAGCAAAGACTACTGTTTATTAAACAAAGATATTAAAACTTAATCAATAACAGCAGCATGTCTCTTAATAATAGCCCGCGCAGCTCTTCCCTTAAGGAACTATCTTCAACTGCTTTAAGACTGTTTAAAGCCGTCTCCATTAATCTTGATTCCCTCAATGATAAATATTTTAACTCGTAAAGCCTCTGGATTATACCCCTGGCCCTGTCATCGCTAATCCCGCCGGCAGCAATATCTTTAAGAAAAGCAGAAAGAAGGTTCTCTACGGATAACTGCAATTTTTTAATCCTTACGTAGCCCCTGCCCCCTCTTTTGCTTTCTACCAGGTATCCCTTATCCAGTGTGAAACGTGTACCTAAGACATAATTAATCTGGGAAGGGACACATAAAAATTTGTTTGCCAACTCTTTTCTTTTTATATCTATATATCCGGAGGGGCTTAATATAAGAAGTTTTTTTAGATATTCTTCCATTCTGTCAGCAAGATTGCTCATTTTGCTCTTTGTTTCACCTCTTACAAAGGTTATCATTATGAGTATAAAATATAATTTAAATTAGACTTTGACCATTACTGACCTTTTATAATATCATTATACCTTAAAAGAAAATTTATGCAAACCAACTTTGGCCTGATTTTGGATAATCTAGCCTTGTATTATTTTAACAGGCGGTTTGTACGCAAACAACGGTCTATTTCTTTACTTTTTAATTAAATATCTCCTTTTTTCATTTATGACCGATTGTTTTTTATAGCTCCCCGTGCTGATAATACCAATCCTCTAATTCCTGAAATGTGGGGACCTTTTTCCCCCGTTGGCATACTGTTTTAATCGCCCTGACGTAGAGCACCTGGTAATAATAAAAATACGAGCAACACACACTGCAAAGATTGGACCAGATATTCTCCTGCTTCCACATGCGCAACAGCAAACGTGTACATTGCGGGCACGGTTTCCAACGGTAGGCAAAAACCCACTCCCAGTAACGTTCTTGAAAAAATTCAAGGTTTTCCTCGAGCTTTTTTCTCTTTATATCGACCATACTGACGACCTTGCTTTTCATTTCCCTTATAACAACTCCATTTTTCATTTTTCATGCATACTTTTATATTTTTAGCCAAATACCCGGATATAATGCACGGCACATATTACTGCACCCATAAATAGTAAAAAGAGATGCCGGGAAAAAGCATCTCTTTTTCTTCACAAATCTTTTCATTACAAAGATTATAAGAAGCTTCTATGTATTACTTATTTCAAGGGCACAACCACGAGATCATCAGGCATAGAAGTAATTTTTTCTACACCCTTTTCTGTAACGTGCCAGACATTTTCCAGTCCGAGCATACCTTTCCCCGGAAAAATAAACTTCGGCTCCAGGGCAAACACCATCCCCGGTTGCAAAACATGCTTTGAAACCTGCGACAAAAGCGGAAATTCATCTAAATCCAAACCCAAACCATGACCGATAAATTTCACCTTCCTGTCCTTGTAACCCATAAAAAAATCCCTCAAACCTCTGTTTGTGGCAATCTCCAGAGCTAAACGGTATAGTTCACAGCACAGTATCCCGGGAGCAGCCTTGGAAATTACTTCTTCCTGGATATCCAGAGCCACAGCATAAGCTTCTTCCAACTCCGGCGGCAAGGACCCCAGAGAAAAAACACGTGTATGGTCCAGAATATAGCCTCCATAGACACTCCCATAATCTAAACCTACCGGTTCATGAGGGTTAAGCCTCCGCCAGCCAGAGCCCTGCGGGCAAGCGGGGGTTATTCCCTCCCCTCCCGTGCAGCTGTCAAGAAAAGTACTCATATCCCCATTTTCCCCAAAATATGCATGCCCAAACAGCATCTCCATATTAAAACCCCTCATCCTCAAGATTCCCTGATGTCCCGCTTTCCGGTAGAGGGTTTCAATTTCTGCTGCCAGCTCTATCTCGGATTTTCCTACTTCGAGCATTGCGGGAATCTCCCGAAATATATCTGCGGCGATCCTGTCCGCCAGGCGGAAACAATTAAGCTCATATTCAGATTTAATCATGCGTATCTCCCTGATCATTGTAGAGATATCCACAAATTTTACACCGGGGAATATTTGTAACAGTTGCTTATAATAGGTAACCGGGAGAATGTCAAGTTCTAGCCCAATATTTTTGGGACTCCCTTGCAGGTAATCCTGAAGGTATCCGGAAAGCTGTCGCCAATTTTTTAAAGGTAAAACCTTTTCCAAGCCGGATTCTTTCAATGCACGGTTATAATTCCGCCTTACCATGTAAAGAGGAGCTTGTCCGGCGGGTACAAATAAAAAACCGTTCTGCATAGAACCGGCAAAATAATAAAGATCCATTTTTTGCGTAATAAGAGCTCCATCAATAGACTCTTCCTGCAAGCCGTGCTGCAAATTTCTTATACGATCTTGAAGTTCCTTTAAAGGTGTTACCTGCAACAGAATGCCCTCCGATTTTTAATTTTTTTTTATCTTAGCCCAAAAGTAAATAATCGTCAATACATCCTGGATTAATAAACCAGCGTTCAGATATTAATTTCCAATAGGTACCAGTATTAATTGGTTTGAAAAAGCTGCAGATCCGGCTTAAAAGATTATCATACTGAAATAAGCTGCCCAGGTCCAGCTATATACTGTCCAATGCACGTAAGACCTTTTCCGGCGTTATTGGCAGGCTGTAAATACGTACACCAACAGCATCATGCACAGCATTAGCGATCGCACCTAAAATCCCGGCGACGCAGCCTTCACCAACCTCCTTGGCTCCAAAAGGACCGCTGGGTTCGATGGTCGCCACAAGCCCCTCTACGGATTCCGGAGTATCCAGAGAAATAGGCAGCTGGTAACTGAGAAAAGAGGCGTTGAAAAGCTGCCCTTTTTCCAAATATATTTCTTCCGAGAGCGCTTGCCCCGCCCCCATTGAAGCACAGCCATGGATCTGTCCCTCTACAATTGTTTTGTTCAGGGGGAAACCGCAATCATGAAAAGTAACCGCCTTAACCAGCTTTACTTGGCCGGTAAAAGTATCTACTTCAACCTCTGCAGCTTGTGCCGCAAAACCATAGGCACCGGTAAACAGTCCCTTACCCTTAGCCAAGCTGGGGTAACGTTCGGTCCGCGGATATCCCTTAAAAGAACCCTTTCCGATTATGGGGTTGCCATTTCTTTTTAAGACACTGGCTTGAATAGCCTGGGAAAAAGAGACCGTTTTCTCCGGGTTATCCTCTAAAAAGATCGTTTTCTGTTGCGTTTTTAACCGGGTAAGATCCTCTACCCCGAGAAGCTCCGCGGCACTCGCCAGCAACTGGCGTTTGGCATCCGCGGCAGCCTTTTTAACAGCATTACCGGTAACCAGGGCTGTGCAGCTTAAAAAGCTCCCTAGATCAATAGGACAAAGTTCTGTATCGCCGGCCACAACGTGGACGTCTTCAATGCCAATGCCCAGTTCTTCGGCCAAAACCTGGGTCAAAGTCGTGTAGCTGCCTTGACCGATATCCTGGGCACCTGTAAATAAAGTCGCTGAGCCATCGTCATGTAACTTTACTACGGCTGCGGAGGCAAAGGGATAGTACATCGCCCCGCTGAACATAGAGCACAGGGAAATTCCTACGCCACGCCGGTACCTGCTACTATTATCCGCTGCATTAAACTGCCTTCTCTTCTTTTGCCAGTTTATTGCTTCGGCGGCTCCTAAAAGACATTCCGTTAAACCGCAACTGTTTAATTGGTCACCATTCGGCAAGAGATCTCCTTTTTTACGTACATTTTTACGCATAATCTCCAGGGGATCCAATCCAAGGTCCCTGGCAATAAGATCTAGATGTGAATCAATAGCAAAGCGGATCTGGGGAGCGCCATGGCCGCGCTGCGGGCCCCGTATACTGTTATTTGTATAAATGGAGAATCCTTCATAACGATAATTGGGTACATCATAAACGGGGAAACTAAAGCCGTGACAGAGGAAAATAACCACCGGCCCGGAACCCCGGTAACCGCCGTTGTCAGCAATTACTTTTATATCCTGTGCTAATATTGTTCCATCCTTCTTCACTCCTGATTTTATTTTAACAATGATCGGATGGCGTTGGCGTGTAGTCATAAATACTTCCTCGCGATCCAGCTCTATCTTAACCGGCTTGCCCGTTTTCATGGATAGATATGCCGCACAGAACTCATAGGGGAAAAGGTCAATTTTCCCGCCGAAAGCCCCGCCCACGAATGTATGATGCACCCTGATTTTACTCGCCGGCAAATTCAGGGTTCTGCTTAAAAAATGCCTTTTCAGGAATATACCCATCGTGGACAACCAGACATGCAGCTTCCCTGCCAGGGGATCGTAGCTGGCTACAGCCGCATGAGGCTCCATCTGGCAATGTGCTGTAGCTTTCAACTCAAAACGATCCTCACGGCTATAATCCGCCTCCTGAAAGGCTTGCTCCACATCACCAAAAATAATAGAAGTATGTCCGCTTAAATTGTTTATAGAATTTTCCTGTTTAGCAGCCCCTTTTTGTTGCGCGACTCCCCATTCTTCCCAGAAAGAGATGCCTGCAAATTGCTCATCGTGGATTACAGGCGCATCTTCCTGCATGGCTTCCTCTGGATGAAATACTGGGGGCAAGATTTCGTATTCAACCTTGATTAGAGATAACGCTTTTTCAGCAATAGCTTCGCTCTCGGCCGCTACAGCTGCCACTTCATCCCCAATATATCTAACCTTATCGACGGCCAGAGGCTGCTCATCAGCAGGGTAGCGAGGAGTATCCACAAAGGCATAGCGCACCTGGCGCACGTCCTCGCCGGTGATTACGGCCCGCACACCCGGCAGTTGCTGCGCAGCGGTCGTATCTATTTTGAGCAGCCTGGCATGGGGATAAGGGCTGCGAAGTATCTTACCATATAGCATGCCCGGCAACTTTACATCGACCGTATAGGTTGCTTTGCCCGTAGCTTTGGCCAGTCCATCGACCCGCGGGATCCTTTTGCCAATAAAAGTATAGTCGATCATAATGAAAACCACCTATCCTTTGTTCTTTAATAAACAGTGGGATTCGCTATCCTGATAAAAGCTTGAAAATTGCACCAGCCCAACTAAGGAACAAGCGAACGGATTGCTTCTATTATCTGCACATAGCCGGTGCAGCGGCAGGTATTTCCAGCAATCGCTTCTTTGATCTCTGCGATTGTCGGGTGGGGATTTTGCTCCAGCAAGCTTTTTGTAACTAAAATCATCCCCGGCGAACAAAAACCACATTGAATAGCCCCTTTTTCGTTAAAAGCCTGCTGAATTGGATGCAGCTGTCCCCCTTTAGCCACTCCTTCAATAGTAGTCACTGCTTTCCCATCTGCTTTGACTGCCAGTAATGAACATGAACTTACCGGTTTCCCTTCTAATAGAACCGTGCAGGCTCCGCATTCCCCTTGATTACAACCTTTTTTTGTCCCCGTCAACCCCAGATCTTCCCTCAACACTTCTAAAAGCGTCCGTTGAACATCGATCATAAGGACCTTTTTTTCACCATTAACAATTAGATGAATCGTCTTTTTCATTTGTGAATCCCTCCCGCTTTTTCCAGGGCCTCGGCAAGAACAACTCTGGCTACTCCCCGTTTATAGCGCGGCGAAACAAGAGAGGTTCTCATAGGATGTATTTCGGATGCGGCTATTTGAGCCACCGTGACAATTAACTCTGGTTCCAGCTCCTGCTGTAAAAGCCTTTCACGGGCTTTTACAGCTTCAACCGGGGCAGAGCCGGCACCGGTGATTATTATACGGGCATCCGTACAAAACTTCCCTTTGTCAAGGATCAGCAATACGGCAACCCCTAACAGCGGAAAATCAATCGAATCCCTTAACCTGAATTTATAATAAATGCTATTAGTTTGCGACGAAGGCGTTGGTATCTCAATCTCTTTAAGGACTTCCCCGCTTCCTGCTAAAATTTCATTAGGGAAGCGGCCATTAGCAGTGTAAAATTGTCTTAAGGGCAACAATCTTGTTCCTTTAGGGCCAATTAACCTGACACTGGCCCCGTAGGCTATTAAAACCGGGGGGATGTCGGCAGAGAAAGTTGAAACACAGCTCTCCTGCTTATTGGTTACATGACAAACACTACCCCCGGCCTTAAAGCATGTTTCCCGTGAAGAACGCCAGAATGATGACTGATTGTAGAAACGGCATCTTGTATTTAAACAAATATTCCCGCCAATCGTAGCCAGAGAACGCAGCAGCGGGGAGCCAACTTCCCACGCCGCCTGCTTCAAAGCCGGAAGCTTTTCCGCAATCAATTCCGAGCTGATAATATCTTCCAAACTGCACATTGCACCGACGATAATCGCACCATTTTCCTCTTTGATGCTCTTCAAAGAAGGGATCTTATCGAGGCTGACCAGGCAAGCTGGAGTATATAATCTTTGTTTTAATGCTGTAAGCAGATCTGTTCCTCCAGCGATGATCTGGCAACTACCGTTAAATTTTTTCAACTGAGCTACTGCGTCCTCTAAATTTTCCGCTTCAAAGTAGTCAAATTCCAACAACCGCACGTCTAACCCTCCCTTTTAGCACATGATTCCTTTAATATATAGAAATTGAACTATTTCTTCTACATACTTCAGCTTTTATGATAAGATAGAAATCTAAATCACCCCGTTTTTAAATATATGATGCCATTTCCATTGGCTGGTTAGTAAAACTATATTAACCTATTACAAATTGCATTTCAAGTTCTATTATTTAGTATATTCCTAATAATGCAATAGTAAATCAAAGTTCAGTATACTGACAAAATGCGGTGTAATAACGCGATAATTTTGATACTAATTCTTTTCAGAAATATTTATCGGAGGGAACTTAATGATATTCCAAGTAAGGGAATACACTTCAGGTGATGATTTTCTGACGGTCTGTTAACACGGGGGAAAACAAATCCCCGTCTCTCTTTAATCTGGCGAGCATATTTCTAATATTAAAAGAGGACGGAGTAAAGGAATTAGCGGCAACCTCACTCCATTTTAGAGGGGCAGAAACCGGAGCCCCCTGGATGGGGCGGGGGGAATAAGGTGCAACCAGGGTCTTCCCCCGGCCATTTTGTAAATAATCAAGGTAGATTTTTCTTCCTCTCCGGGACACTTTCCTTTCAAGTGTTGTAATTGCAGGCAACAAGGCATTAAGTTTTTTAAAAATGCTTTCGCAGTAAACCCTGGTTATCTCATATGTATACACCGGTTCAAGCGGAAGATAAACCTGAATACCTCTTGAACCGGAGGTCTTGGGATAAGAACGTAACCCTTTTTCCCCCAACAATTTTTTTAAATCCAGGGCAACGGTACACACTTCTGAAAAAGAAACCCCCTCTGCAGGGTCCAGGTCAAAGACAGCAAAATCAGGGGTGTCGGGGGTCGCTGCAGATGAAAGCCACTGGTGTATCTCCAGGCAGGCCTGATTTCCAAGCCAGGTTAATGTTTCGGGGCCTGTTGCAAGGATATAATTTGTTATTTTGCCCTCATCATGTTCAAAAGGAACGGTTTTTAGCCAGGGCGGCACACCCTGCGGAGAATTTTTCTGATAAAAACCCTGCTTGTCGATACCCTCCGGAAAACGCTGAAATACCAGGAAACGTTGCTGAAGATGGGGCAATATATAAGGGGAAACTTCCAGATAATACTTAATTAGATCATATTTTGTTATCCCCTCACCCGGCCAGAGCTCTTTTTCTAAATTGGTAAGCGATACTGTCTTTTGGTTTACTTCCATTGTAACAGGCATTAATCTTGCTCCTAGCCATGAAATTGAACTGGATTCCGCTTCCAAGCTGTTTTATACCCTGCTCCCTTTTCACCTTCAACCGTTGAAATCTGTTCGCTTTACTGCATAAGCCGCAAGCTACAACCAGCGCCCCATTTGCAGGTAAAATCAGGCTTTTTCGTGGAGATCTGCAGTTGAAATCCGCGGCGCACGCAGCTTTAAATCCGGCGTCCACTCGCTAAAAGTCACCGCAACCTTTTTCACGGGGTTTACCCAGAGATAGCCCCTCCTTGAAGAAGCATTGAAACTTATAAAAGGAGAAAGGGTGCTGTTATTACTTATCGCCCAACTGCGCCAGTCTTCAAGATCCCTTTCCTTAAGGCCGCTGCTTACGCTTCCGATATAGCGCATCTTTCCGGTAGTTTCAATTTCGGCGCTGTCAATCTTCAAACCCAGAAGAAGGGAGGCCGGTTTATTACCTTTAAAGGATATTCCGCCTACATAAGCTTCAATTATCTGCTCGATTTTAGTTTTCAGCCAGTAAGTGGATTTTCGCGGTCCAGGGATATATGGGCTATCGCCTTTTTTGGCCACAATACCCTCCATTTTATTTTCCCTGACCGTTTCTAGAAGTATTTTCCCATTTTCATAACTCGGCGTAACCAGTATCTGTTCGTTTTTGCTCAGCACCTCCAGCAGCATCTCTTGCCGCTTTTCCCAGGGATACTTTAAAAGCCATTTGCCGTCAAGATACAATAAATCGAAGAGCATATAAAAAACAGGTACTTTCTTTATCAACGAAAGATTGCCGGGCGCAGCGCGTTCTCTTTGCATCACGGCAAAAAAGCTGGGACGGCCTCCGTCAAGTGCTATCATCTCTCCATCCAGGATAAAACTTTTTCCCCTGACGAGTTCAGGCAATACTGCTAACTCCGGATAAAGGACTGTTTTGTTTTTTAGACTTCTCCCCTGCAGATGAACGGTACCCGCCTTCCCCAAATGCAAGTATACGCACTCCGTCCCATTTCACCTGGTAGAAAAGGCCGGGATCCTCCTGCAATACCTTACTGGGCTGCGGTTCCATGGGTACTATTTTTTGTTGAAACAAGCTATTTCCCGCTGTCATTTTTTAGCGGCCGCTGCTTTTACTTTCCGTGAGGAAGGCTTTTTATTGTTATCCCTTTTTCCTGCTTTTCCCATTCTTTCCTGGGATTTTTTTACACTGGCCTGCAGCGCTTCCAATAAATCGACCACTTTTTCCCTTTCCGGGGAGGGTGCGACAGCAATTTCTTTACCTTCCACTTTGGCTTGAATGACATTTAGAAGCTTATACCTGTAGCTGTCCTGATATTTTCCCGGCTCAAAGGATGTCGCCAGATTCTCAATAAGCTCTTTGGCCATAACGAGTTCTTTTTCCCGTACTCCCACGTCTTTCGGCAAATCGGGCAGGTCCTGAACGGAACGAACTTCATCGGGATAAAACATCGTAGAAAGGGATAAAACCTCTTGATAAGTTCTTACTACCGCCATCGATTCCTTGGTCCGCAGGGTAACGGTGGCCAGAGCGATTTTTCCTGTCTCCCGCATAGCCTCCCAAAGCAGCAAATATGGCCTGCTCCCCGGTCCATCAGGTGTAAGGTAATAGCTGTGCTGAAAATATACTGGATCGATCTCCTCAAGCTGGATAAAGTCCTGTATTTCAATTAATCTCTCTTTTTCTCCGGCTGCGGCATTTATCTCCTCTTCGCTCAGCACTACAAAGCGTCCTCTTTCGTATTCATAACCGCGAACGATCTCTTCCCAGGGAACCTTAGTTTTACAAGTGCTGCACACTTTCTGGTATTCCAGTGGAGTATGGCAAGGGGCATGCAAATAGCGAAATTTTAGATCTTTTTTTTCGGTAGCCGTAAAGAGACGTACCGGTATATTAACCAGACCAAAACTTAAAGAACCTTTCCACATGGCTCTCAAATTAATAACCCCCTCTGCTCTTATTATCTCCGGCAGAAGGGGTCTATACACAAAACATCACTTAAAACTTTTTCAAAAACTTGTTCAAAAACTTGGCTGAGAGCTTTCGCAAAAACAAATTCTGAAGGCTGCCCAAAACGTATCACATCAGGGGTTTACTAAATAACGCTGCCCATTCCGATATTACACCAGAGGTTTTACTAAGTAATGCTGCCGACCTGTATCATATTACAGGCTTTGCTCAAGAATACTGCTCAGTTCCTCCTTGTTTCTGAAACCAACTATGGTTTCCACCGGCTCCCCGTTTTTAAAAAGCATCATGGTTGGAATGCTCATAATACCATAACGTGAAGCAATATCGGCATTTTCATCGACATTGACCTTCACAACCTTGACCCTTCCCTCATAATCACCGGCAATCTCTTCCAGAACCGGTGCAACCATCCTGCAGGGTCCGCACCAGGATGCCCAAAAATCTACCAGTACCGGCCCGCCGGCATTTAATACCTCCTCGTTAAATTGCTGATCGCCTACATCAAGGGGTTTTGCAGCCATTTTTTTCAACCTGGTTTAATTTGGATCAAAGACCAGGCTGCACCTCCTTCCATAATCATTTATTTATTACTCAAGGTGCCTGACAGCCATCATAGCTGCAACAGCACCATCAGCAGCCGCAGTGATTACCTGGCGTAGAAATTTTCTGCGGACATCGCCCGCAGCAAAAAGCCCCGGAACCGGCGTTTCCATTTCCTCGCTGGTAATAATATAACCCTGGGGATCTTTTTCTACTCCTTTTAAAAAGCTTGTATTGGGAATGCGTCCCACGTATAAAAAAACGCCATCTACAGGCAACTCTGCAGTGGTCGAATCTTTAACGTTTTTGATTATCAATGTTGTTAGATTCTGGTTCCCTTTAAATTCTTTGACTACGGTATCCCATAAAAATTTTACCTTCGGATGCCCGAGTATTTGTTTTTGAAGCGCGGATACCGCTCTTAATTCGTCTCTTCGGTGAATAAGAACTACCTCGCGTGCAAACCTGGTCAGGTAAAGAGCTTCTTTTACAGCAGAATCGCCCCCGCCTACAACAGCAACTTTCTTTTCGCGAAAAAAGAAACCATCACATGTAGCGCAAAAGGATATACCTCTTCCCCTGTACTTTTCCTCACCGGGAACTCCCAAAAGGCGTGGTGATGTTCCCGTGGCTAAGATTATAGTACGGCTGTAAAAATCGCCACGGGAAGTAGAAACCCTTTTAACGTCTCCTTCCGCATCCACTTCATCTATAGCAGCAGAAATGATCTCCGCCCCAAAACGGACGGCCTGCTGTTCTAAAAGCTGTCCGAATTCTGCTCCGCTTATGCCCTGGGGGAATCCCGGATAGTTCTCCAATTGATCTGTAGCAGCTATCTCCCCTCCGGCAACCATATGCTCCAGAACAAGCGTGCTTAGATTTGCCCGCCCGGCGTATATCGCCGCGGTTAACCCGGCAGGCCCCGCACCGAGTATAACCAGGTCATAAATTTTATTATTGCCCGTTATGGGGTGCAATTCCACTACTCCTTTCCAGTCTTCTTTTCCATTAATTTTACCAAACGGATCCTTTAAAAGCAAATTAAAGAAAAAAAATATTATACAAGCCTGCCAACCCATATTGTTCAAGATTCATTAGATTTATTTTGGTTATATTTTTCCTTTTAAATAATTTGTGATATAATGGGAAAGGTAAAATAGAAAAAGGAGGATTTATATCCTATGAAAGAAAAGGTTCAGGAAGCTTTACAAAAAATACGCCCCTCCTTACAGGCAGATGGTGGCGATGTAGTTCTCATCGATGTAGGCGATGACGGCATTGTTAAGGTACAGCTCACAGGAGCCTGCGGAGGGTGCCCCATGGCCACGATGACATTAAAGCAAGGAATTGAGCGCCTGCTAAAAAAAGAGGTCCCGGGGGTAAAAGAAGTAGTCTCCGTATAAATGTTGAATAAGCCCTTTTCGATAAAAACAATTTCTTTAAAAGCAACCTCTTAAAAAAAGCTCAATGCCAGATTTTCAGGAGATGAAAAACCGGCCAAGATTGACCGGTCTTTTCATTTAAGCTAACAAACCCCAAAAGGGAGTATGCCCGTTATGAACAGCCTGCTGCTGGTCCGCTATGGAGAAATTGCCCTAAAAGGCAAAAACAGGCCCTTTTTTGAAAAAAAACTACTCCGGAATATCCAGGATGCCCTCCAAGGCCTGGATCCTTTTGAAGTTCTTTTTCAGCGAGGGCGCTATTTTATTAAAGTAAACGCAGAAAATTTATTACCTGCTCAGCGAAGACTGCAAAGGGTGTTCGGCATTGTTTCAATCAGCCCGGTAACCCGGTCAGATTTAGATCTTGATGAAATATGCAAAAGCGCCCTGGAGACGATTAAAGATAATTATGTCCCGGGAATGACATTTAAAGTGAATACCCGCCGGGCCAATAAGAAATTCCCTTATACTTCTCCCGAGGTAAGCAGCGCTGTTGGTGCATACCTTTTAAAAAGCAACCTCCATTTAAAGGTTGATGTTCACCAGCCGGAAACCGCTATACATATCGATATAAGGGGAAAAGAGGCCTATCTGTACTCGCGCATCATTTACGGTTTGGGAGGGCTCCCCGTAGGGGTTGCAGGCAGGGGACTATTATTGCTATCCGGAGGCATAGACAGCCCTGTGGCCGGTTGGCTGGCGTTAAAAAGGGGAGTTGAAATCGAAGCTCTTCATTTTCACAGCCCTCCTTTTACAGGGGATGGTGCGCTGAATAAGGTCAGGGACCTCTGTCGTACGTTATCTTCTTATGGAGGAAAAATCACCCTTCACCTGGCCCCTTTTACAGATATTCAAAAGGAACTCCGGCTGAACTGCCCGGAGACAATGTTGATTACGCTCATGCGCAGGGCAATGTTCCGTATCGCAGAAAGGTTAGCTGTGAAAAGAAACATTCCGGCTCTTTTCACAGGGGAGAGTCTGGGGCAGGTTGCCAGCCAGACGCTGGAAAACATCGCTGCCATAAACGCTGTGATAAATATCCCTGTTCTTCGCCCATTGATCGGTTTCGACAAAGAAGAGATTATTGATATTGCCCGGAAAATAAATTCCTATCCCGTTTCCATAAGGCCTTTTGAAGATTGCTGCACCCTGTTCGTTCCCCAGCACCCGGTAACCAGGCCGCAGCTAAGAGAGCTTGAAAAGGCTGAAAAAAATATTTCCCTTGAAGAATTAACCGAATACTGCCTGGAGAACATAGAGAGTAGAACTATCACATCATCTAGCACAGGGGGGCAGGATAATGCAGCCGGATGAAGTATACCTGGACAACAGCGCCACTACCCGCCCTTATCCCGAGATAAGCAAAGAAGTACAGCGCATTATGCTTGAAGAATACGGAAACCCTTCTTCCCTGCATCGCAAAGGCAGCGAAGGAGAACGGATCCTTCAATCATCCCGTCAGATGCTTGCGGAAATTTTAGACGTCAATGGCAGCGAGATAATCTTTACTTCCGGGGGAACAGAATCCAACAATATGGCAGTCCAGGGGATTGCACGCCGTTACCGGAAACGCGGCAACCACCTCATCACTACGGCCATCGAGCACTCTTCAGTATTAGAACCCTTTAACCTGCTTGAAAAGGATGGTTTTGAGGTCACCTACCTTATCCCCGACGAACAAGGAATCGTAAGTCCCGAAAGGGTTGCCGAGGCTCTTACTCCCAGGACTGTTCTGGTAAGCATCATGCATGTAAATAACGAAATAGGTTCTATCCAGCCTATCTCCCAAATTGCGGCGATCCTTCAGGACAGAAATCCGAATATTATTTTCCATGTGGACGCGGTGCAATCCTTTACCAAACTTCACCTCTCACCCAAAGACCAGGGCATCGATCTTCTCAGTATAAGCGCCCATAAGTTTCACGGCCCCAAGGGGGTAGGTGCTCTTTACCTGCGGGAGGGAATCTTTCTGGAGCCCCTTATCAGGGGCGGGGGCCATGAAAAAGGGTTAAGGCCGGGGACTGAAAACACACCCGGCATATGGGGAATGGCTTTAGCAGCAAAACTAAGTTACGAAAATCGGAAAGAAAAGCTGGGAAAGATGCAATCCTTAAAAAAACAGTTTATCACTTCCCTGGAAGCAGAACTTCCCTGGATAAGATTAAACGGGCCCGGCGAAGAAGAAGGAGCACCCCATATCTTTAATATTTCCTTTCCTGGTCTTAAGGGAGAAGTCATCCTGCATGCCCTGGAGGAGCATGGCATCTACGTATCTACGGGGTCAGCCTGCCATTCCAACGCAAACAGTCCAAGCCACGTCCTGCAAGCCATAAAACTGGATAAAGAATCGCTGGATGGAGCTATACGTTTTAGCCTCTCTCACTTAAACACCCGTGAAGAAATTGAATACGCCATCACAAAAACTATCTCCGTTGTTTCCGGGCTTAAAAAATTCTTTCAGGTAACCCGTTAATCTTTGAATCAAATAAGGCTGAACGGATAAGGCCGGATAACACCTGCCCGCTGCAGAAAAGCTCGAGTTTATAGCTCCCAAAGAAACTTAATTCAATAGGCACGGCATTTTTGCTTCCAAACATATCCTCAATATTCTTTATATCCTCTATTTCTATATTCCCTCTATCCTCCTGCTTCAAATTTATTTAATTTTCAAACCATTTAAATTTCATCAGGGTTATTCTTATTTATCCTCAGATCCGTTATAATTAAGGGTAGTTATATTGAAAAAAAGGAGGATACTGATGACTTATAGAATATATAACTTCAACCCGGGACCTGCAGCGCTCCCGTTACCGGTTCTTGAACAGGTTCAAAAGGAGTTGTTGAATTACTCTGGTACCGGCATGTCCATCCTGGAAACCAGCCATCGCTCGAAAGAATTTGAAAAAATTGTAGAGGCTGCGGAAAATCAACTGCTTGAACTCTTTCAGCTTTCCGGGGATTACCGGGTACTTTTTTTACAAGGAGGAGCCAGTCTCCAGTTTGCCATGGTACCCTTGAATTTCCTTTCCCCTCAAATGTCGGCGGATTACATTATAACAGGCAGTTTTGCAACAAAAGCATATGAAGAAGCTGAAAGGATCGCACAAGTTAATATTGCCGCCAGCACAAAAGATAACGACTACCGAAATATTCCCCGTCAGGAAGACATAAAACTAAGCCCTTCTTCCGCTTATGTACACTTAACTTCAAACAACACCATTTACGGAACCCAGTGGAATTACATACCCGATTGCGGTGGGATCCCGCTGGTAGCGGATATGTCAAGTGACATCCTATCACGGGAGCTGGAGATGAACAAATTTTCACTGGTTTATGCCGGAGCACAGAAAAACCTTGGACCCGCAGGCATTACAACTGTAATAATAAAAAACGAGATGCTTGAAAAGGCTTCCGCAACCTTACCTGCAATGCTCAGTTATAAAATACATGCAAAAGCAAATTCTTTGTACAACACTCCTTCCACCTTTGCTATTTATATACTGGAACTGGTACTGCAGTGGGTAAAAGAAAAAGGGGGCCTTCAAGCAGTAGAAATCATCAACAGGAAAAAAAGCGATCTAATCTACCGGGTAATCGACGAAAGCGGGGGATTTTACCGCGGGCATGCCGCGCAGGAGGATCGTTCCATGATGAATGTGACATTCCGTCTGCCTAACGATGATCTTGAAAAAGGCTTTGTAGAAGAAGCCGCAAAAGAGGGTCTGGCCGGGCTTAGGGGGCACCGTTCGGTTGGAGGCATCAGAGCATCCATTTACAATGCCATGCCCCTAGAAGGGTGCGAAGCGCTTGCACAGTTCATGAAGGAATACCTAAAAAGAAACGGATAAAGGATGAGAGGTGATTTAATGTTATCGCGCAAGGCTTTCCATATTACGCCCTCGCCCACGCTATCCATAGATGCCCAGGCGAAGCGGATGAAAAGCGAAGGAAAGGATATCATCGGCTTTGGCGCCGGTGAACCTGATTTTGATACCCCTGCGCATATAAAAGATGCCGCCATAAAAGCAATTAACAATAATTTTACCCGCTATACTCCCGCCAGCGGTATACCGGAACTTAAAGAGGCTATAGTAGAAAAATATATTAAAGAAAGCGGTTTAACATATACACCGGGGCAAATTGTCGTCAGCAACGGTGCCAAGCACTCCCTCAACAATGTCCTTGCCGCACTTTTAAATGATGGAGACGAAGTAATTATACCTTCACCTTACTGGGTCAGCTACCCCGAACTAGTAAAACTCAACGGGGGAACCCCTGTAATTGTAGATACAAAACAGGAATACAACTATAAACTTAAAGGGCCTGAACTGGAAAAAAACCTTTCTCCCAGAACGAAAGCGCTCATCCTGAACAGCCCATCCAACCCGACAGGCCAGGTTTATACCAGAAATGAGCTGGAGGTAATAGCTTACCTTGCCGTTAGATACAACTTTTACATAATTTCTGATGAGGTGTACGAAAAGCTTATTTATGACGGCAAGGAGCATATTACCATAGCTTCCCTGGGAGAAGATATTCAAGATTTAACGATAATTGTAAACGGCGTTTCCAAAACTTATGCCATGACAGGCTGGCGAATCGGCTATACGGCTTCAGAGCCTGAACTGGCTGCGGTCATGGCCGGCATTCAAAGCCACACCACATCCAACCCTAATTCAATAGCTCAAAAGGCAGCCTATGCAGCACTTAGCGGGCCCCAGGAATGTGTTGAAGAAATGCGAAAGGCATTTGAAAAACGTAAAAACTATATGGTAGATCTTATTAAAGAGATACCATTAATCAACTGCATCGATCCAAAGGGAGCCTTTTACCTTTTTCTGAATATAGGGGAAACATTTAATAAAAAGTTCAGGGGTATCCCCGTAGAAAACAGCAACAAATTTGCTTCCCTGCTGCTGGAAAACTATCTGGTAGCGCTTGTTCCCGGGGAAGCCTTTGGAGCATCTGATTATGTACGCGTTTCTTATGCCACATCCATGGAAAACATCTCCAACGGCTTAGAGCGTATTAATTCTTTTCTTCAAGAACTTATAGAATAACAAATTGCTTTTTATTCCATTTCAGAAAATAAAATTCCATTTTTAGCAAAATTTTCGCTCTTCATTTCCCTGATAATTATATGAACAGTTTCAGGTTTGCAATCAAGGGTTTCGGATATTACATCCGTAACCCCTTTTACCATTTTTCTTTTTTGTTCAATGTTTCTTCCTTCCAGCAACTCTATCTGAATAATTGGCATGCAGAAAAAACCTCCTTTCCATAAATTATTGTTAATAAAGGTATTACTAAAAACCCCTGAGCTGAACATCGCTTATATAATCGCTGCATTTATTGGCCAATTTTACAGCCTGTTCCCGGGTAAGGGCTTTTATACTATTAAGGGAAGAATCAATCAATCCTTTACTGGAGTGAAACTGCTGCAGAACATATTTTCGGCACCCGGCAAGCTCCCTGGCAATCTCCAATACATCCTTCTCTTCTAATAGTCCGGGAACAACCGTTGTCCGGAATTCATAATCCAGGGAACTGCTTCTCAGCAAACTAATCGTTTCCGCTATTTCCGGGTAATACCTTTCTTTTCCGGTAATAAGAGGGTATTTGCCCGGCGGGCCTTTGATATCTACAGCAATATAATCCAGCAGTTCCCTTCGTAAAAGAATGTCGATTTTTTGCGGGCTTGTCCCGTTGGTATCAAGCTTAACTTTTAATTTTTTCTTTTTTGCCCGAACCGTAAAATCCACCAGGTCCTCCTGCAGCGTAGGTTCCCCTCCGGAAATACAAATCCCGTCCAGCAAGGGGCCTTTGTTTTCAAGAAATTCAAATAACTCCTCCTCCGGTATCGGTGGAAGAGGGGCAGGGTTAAGAACCAGATCTTTATTGTGACAATAACGACACCGCAGGTTACAGCCTCCGACAAATATCGACAAACATATCTCTCCCGGAAAATCTACAAAGCTGATCTTTTGGACGCCTCTGATATCCAATTCTTTCTCACTCCGTCCCAAGTACCCCCGGTCATCTGGAAACCTGTGCTAGAACTCATTTTCTTGCAACAGCGCCCTTTTCCAGAGAACAGCCCTGGCAAAAGTGCGGCTGGTTTCCTTTATAACTACCTGGACTTCTTCACCTACCAGTTCCCCCGCACCCTCAATATCCAGGATATACCCGTGCAGCCTGGCTATACCATGTTCCGGATTTGAGGTATGGGGTTCTTCAACCATGACCCGATAAATGCCCCCCTCTTCGACAGGGAGGGCATGCCTGGCAACCTCATGCAGCGGGCCCGACATCAAAATATTATATTTTTCTACATGCAGGTTATCTGAACCCCGTATAAAAATATTTTTGCCGGTATCTGACTCCAGCTTCTTCAGGTAAAGACCCCCGCTGCCGATAAGCAAAGCAGCAACCTCGCTGTTTGTCTCTACCAAAACCGCTTCTATCCCCCGGCGATTTAATATTTTCCTGAGTTCCCTCTCCACCTTGCTGCTAACTGCCTCAGGAGAAAGAATCTTTCCTTTTCCGTGGCAGTAAGAACAGGGCTGCTGCATTGCAGCAGAAATGCCCTGCCTGACCTTTTTCCTGGCAATCTCAACCAGCCCGAGCGAAGTAATACCAAGAACCTGGCTCTTGGTACGATCCATGTTCATCTTTTGCTTAAGCTTCTCCAGAACCTGGTGACGGTGATCCTGTGTATTCATATCAATAAAATCAACAATTATAATACCGCCAATATCTCTTAAACGAATTTGTCTGGCAATCTCTTCAGCAGCCTCGAGGTTCGTTTTTAGTATTGTCTCCTCCAGATTGCTTTTTCCCGTGTATTTACCGGTATTTACATCTATTACCGTCAGCGCCTCGGTATCGTCAAAGACCAGATACCCTCCGCATTTTAACCATACCATACGGCTTATTGAACGTTCAATTTCCTCTTCAATATTAAAACGTTCAAATACCGGCTCCTTTTTTTGGTAATAAACTACCCTGTTTTTTAAATGCGGGGAGATGCAGCCAAGTATCTTCAGCACCTTATGGTATTCTTGTTCATCATCAATAATCAGCTGGCTGATGTGATCATTAAAAAGATCGCGTACTATGCGGTAAACAAGGGCCATATCCTTATGCAGCAATGCCGGTGAGTTTTCCTTTTTAGAAAGGTTTATTATCTTTTTCCAGAGCCTTAATAGAAACTGAAGATCATTGCCGAGGCTTTCCTGATCAGCGCCTTCGGCAGCTGTTCTTACAATTAAGCCCACCTCGGGAGGCCTTAACTCTTCCATTAATCTCTTGAGCCTTTCCCGTTCTCCCTGGGAATCAATTCGCCTTGATACGCCAACATAATTCAAACCCGGCATGAGAACCAGGTAGCGTCCAGGGAGAGTAATATGCCCGGTTAGACGCGCCCCTTTGCTGCCGAAGGAGTCCTTCATAACCTGGACTAAAACTTCTTCCCCTGCATGCAGGAGCTGTTGAATGGTAGCTCTTCCTTCAACCCTCTCCTCGCCCCTGGGATGAGGAATATCGTCGACATAAAAAAAGGCATTTCGTTCTTCACCGATATCCACAAAGGCAGCCTGCATACCGGGCAAAACATTCTCTACCCTGCCTTTATAGATATTACCGACCATACGTTGATGCAATGGCCGTTCAATATATAGCTCCATAACTTTTCCATCTTCAAGCAAAGCAACTCTTGTCTGTTTAAAATTACAATTGATAATAATTTTTTGATCCATGGTAATACCTCATTCCAGATACTCTGAGGGAGTAAGACCTTCCGGCGTTTTAAGCTGGCTATTAACCATAACAAATAAATCCTTCCGGAAGATTTTTGTTTTTATTCTACCCCCGCCATTCCCCAGCGGCAAGAGACTCATTATTTCCTGCGGCCGCGTTCCCCCTTTATTTCCGGTAGCAAGAAGCATGAAAAGTACTCCCTTTTCTGTTTCACATTTTTTCATGCTCAATAGGTAGATATAAGGCCTGATATTAATCGTTTTCGTATCTTTTTTGCTTTTACGCTCGATTAATATCGTTTCTGCACTTAAAATATCAAGCAGAGCCTCTTCCAGGGCAGGTGTAACATTCGATAAAAAAACCTTATAGAGGGCTGCCCCAACCATTGCAGAAAGGGGGGGGCGGTTCAGGTCAACCTGCCTTATCTTATGCACTTTTAGCCCATCGGGAAATTGCATA
The DNA here is from genome assembly GCA_050948825.1 of Dethiobacteria bacterium. Lineage (GTDB taxonomy): Bacteria > Bacillota > Dethiobacteria > DTU022 > UBA8154 > DUQX01. The sequence goes on from JBMNEO010000003.1 coordinate 318,589, forward strand.
TTTAAGGATTCGCTGATTCTATCCGTTTCCCAGGGCTCTTTTAAATATAGATCCAGATATTCATTTTCCCCTTCAATGCCGACTGCAAGCGGTGCAGCAAAGACAAATTTCGGCTGGGGGTTATAACCTTTACTGCAGGCGGTTGGGATACCGGCACGCCTTGCGCTGCGTATAAAGGTTCGCAGCAGGTCAAGGTGGGAGATAAATCTTAAATCCCCCCTCTTGGAAAAAGTTAAGAGATAGTGGTACATCCCGCTCCACCCCCCTGAATGGGGCAATTTTTCAGGCCGCAGCCTGCACAGCCGTTTTCACGGCAATCGCCGGTAATTTTTTCTTCAAGAGCTTTTTTATATTCATTAATTAAAAATTGTTTCGAGACTCCGGTCGAAATATGGTCCCAGGGAAGGGGAGCGGATGTTTCAGGATGAAAATATACATAGTAACCCGGTTCTATCCCTTCTTTTTGAAACGCTTCTTTCCAGAGGGAAAAATCAAAACTATCGCTCCAGGCATCCAGTCGGCTTCCCATCCTGAAAGCCCTTTCCAAAACAGGGGCCAGACGCCTGTCCCCCCGGGCAAAAACAGCCTCAAGAAAACTCATCCCGGCTTCAGACCAGGTGAAATCTACCCCTTTTATCCCTCTGAGGCTCTGGCGCAACAGTTCCTGGCGTTCCTTGATCAGCTTTAGATCAAGCTGTGGTTCCCACTGAAAAGGTGTATGCGGTTTGGGAATAAAAGTTGAAGCGCTGATAATTACTTTAAAAGGACGCTTCCTGCCTTTAACCGTTCTGCGCAGTCTGCTTATTTTCCTTGCCAGCCCGGCTATTTCCAGGAGATCTTCTTCGGTTTCTGTAGGGAGGCCAATCATAAAATAAAGCTTAATGTGCGACCTTCCTGTATTAACCGCCTGGGCTGCAGCTTCCAGGATATCGTCTTCGGTAACTTGCTTGTTAATTACATTTCTTAAACGCTGTGAACCAGCCTCAGGAGCAAAAGTAACACCTCCAGTCCTGTTGCGCTGCACCTTATCAGCCAGTTTCAGAGCAAAAACATCAGCTCTCAGTGAAGGGAGGGACAAACTGACATCCTGTTCATGAAATTGCTCCTGAAGCTCATCAATCAGCTTTTCTATCTGAGAATAATCACTGCTGCTCAAAGAAGATAAGGAAAGTTCCTCGAAACCTGTTTTATTGATAATAGCTGCTGCAAGCTTCTTTAATTTATCTAAAGAACGCTCGCGAACAGGCCGGTAAGTAAAACCCGCCTGGCAAAAACGGCATCCTCTGGAACATCCCCGAAACAGCTCCAGGGTTGCCCGGTCATGAACTACCTCCATATAAGGCACAACAAAAGAATCAGGATAAAAGGCGTTCTCCAGGTCGGCAACAGTCCTTTTTTCTATACATAAAGGAACTTTTTCTTTTAAAGGCCTGATACCGGAGAAATTTCCCTGGGAATATTCGGGTTCATAAAAAGCAGGGACATATATCCCCGGTATTCGAGCAATTATTTCAAGAAAATCCTCCCTCTTGACGCAGCCTTTATCTTTCCAGGAAGCATATTCACGGAGTATTACCGGCAATACATCCTCACCATCGCCAAGAACAAAAAAATCAAAAAAAGGCGCCAGGGGCTCAGGATTTAAAGCTGCCGGCCCGCCACCAAGGATAAAGGGGTCGGCCTCTTTCCTCTCTGCACTGTACAGGGGGATACCGCCCAGATCAAGCATATTTAAAACAGCAGTATAACTCAACTCATACTGCAAACTAAAACCCACGAGGTCAAAGTTTTGCAGAGCGGTATTGCTCTCAAGGCTGAAAAGGGGTAAATTTTCCCTCCTCAATATTTCTTCCAAATCGGCGCCGGGGGCAAAAACCCTTTCAGCATAAACATCAGGCAACCCGTTAGCCAGGGCATAGAGGATTTTTAGCCCGAGATGGGACATCCCCACCTCATATAAATCCGGAAAGGCCAGCGCCAATTGAACTTTGATCTGCTCAGGGTTTTTTAAAACAGCATTTATTTCCTTCCCCAAATACCTGGCAGGTTTGCGAACTCTTTCCAGAAGGTCTGTTAAATAAAGATTTGGCAACCGATTTCAGCCTCATTTACAAATTTGTTCCTAATGCATATTCTAGCCAATACTGCTATTGATAAATCCCGATCATTTGTAAACGTTTGCTTTAATATTCGTCACAAAAAAGGAAATTCCTGTTTGAATATAATTATTTTCGTAATATTCCCCTCAAGGTTATATTCATGCCCTTCTTTAACGCGGCCTCTAATAGCTGACTTTCGGTTAACATTTCCAGGGTACGGCATGTCCTGTTAAGGACAATTATCTGATGGTATCTGCCCGGTTTAAAATGTTTTAATACTTCGAGCAGGGTTGTATTCTCCAGAGCAACAAGCTGCTCGCTTTTGAGAACGCTATTCTTTCGCAGGGCTTTTTCTTTGCGTAATAGATAGCGTAAAAAGGTATATATGGCTGTTTTTTGCTCACGCCCCGCAGCGTAGTACAGAAATACTCCCATCAAGGATAGAGAAAGATGCAAGTAATCTTGAAAAGCCAATAGCAGGCCTGCCGGAAATAAAAGCGCTCCCAGCAGCTTGCCGCTGGAAACTGTTATCTCCGTAGCCCTGTAAATCCCTATTTTGGGAGTTAATAAAGCCCTGAGGACCCGGCCACCGTCGAGGGGAAGACCAGGAAGCAGGTTAAAAGCAAAGAGAAAAAAATTTGCATTAAGCAGGAAATTTATCAAGGAACGATCAAGGAAAAGAGGGAATTTATAAAGGCCATGGCTATAGTTTAACAAGAAAATAAAAATGACGAGATTGAACAGCGGCCCCGCTCCGGCAACAATAAACTCTTTTTTTGGATACAGCTCAAGGGGGCTTGCCAGATAACCTGCTCCCCCAAAGGGCATTAGTTCAATTTTATAAATGTCTATCCCATATGCTCTGGCAGTAAGGGTATGGACCAATTCATGGCCTAAAACAAGAACAAAAAGAAAAAGGGTTTGAACCGGCAACCCCGCTAAAATCCAAAGAGAGATAAAAAGCAAAAAAAAGGGATGAACTGAAATCTCCAGCCGCTTAAATTTTACCACGCTCCAGCCCAAAACAAAACCCCTTTCCCCATTGTTCTTTCCTCATCATTATTCTACAATCAGAGAAAGAGGGTCAACAGGCTCGCCCTTTTCCCTAACCTCAAAATATAGTGACGACCTGCCTTCCTGAGAATTGGGCTTGACTTCTGCAATAACCTGCCCCTGTTTTACTTCATCACCTTCCTGAACCAATACTTCGCTGAGGTATCCATAACACGTCTCTATTCCCCCGGGATGTTCAAGCAACAGGTAAAACCTGTAGTAAGGATGCTCCCTTATTTCCTTTACAAATCCCGCAGCCGAAGCCCTGACCTGCTTATCCCCGGGAGCGCTCATCACCAGGCCGTAGCACATTTCCTCCCTCTGCAAGTCCGGATTGTAATTCATACCAAAAGACTTCTCCACTTCTCCTTCAAAAGGTGTAATAAAACCAGGTTTGACTTCAATCTCACTGCTGCCGGCAGGTCCCATTACAGGAGTGAGCAGACCTGATTCAGGATCCCCTTCCCACAGGCTCCGAATTACCGGCAATGCTTCCACGCCGATCTCAACAAAATCCATCTTCCACGTTGTAATATACTGGATTTTTTCTATAACCGCAGTCGAAAAGGGCAGTTTTATTAAAGATAAAAAAAACACAATTATTACAGTTAATACAGCCAGGGTTATCTTAAAAAGCAAAAAACTGTGCATATTCTTTAAAAAAGAAACTGGAAAGGATTCAAATAAGGAGAGATTATTTCTTTCTAGCTCATCAGAAAACCACCTGTCCCTCTCTTTCTCGTGAGAATAATCCTCTAAACGGTTTCTCAAATCAGAAGAAGGGACATTTCTTCTTTTTTTATTAAAGTACATTTTTGCACCCTCCCAGGATAGCACTGCATGTACATATATATTCCCGGGGGTATCGCTTTATGCTAGAATTGGATCTTATGCCGCCTCATACCTATGTTGAGCACGATCCCGACAGAGAGCATATTCACAAGCATGGCATTGCCGCCGTAACTCATAAAAGGAAGCGGTATTCCGGTAACCGGCATAATGCTTAAAGTCATACCGATGTTCACCAGTATCTGAAATACCAGCATGGCAGCAACACCGACACAGATATAAGCACCAAAGGTATCTTTGGAATAGGAACCGATTTTGAGGATATGATAGATAAGAAGGAAATATAAAAACAGAAGGAAAACAGCTCCCAAAAAACCTAGCTCCTCCCCCAGCACAGAAAAAATAAAATCCGTATATGGTTCCGGCAAAAACCGCAAACCAGCCTGCGTACCTTGATAAATGCCCTTGCCGGTTACTCCCCCGGAACCGATAGCGATCATCGATTGCTTTAACTGATAACCATAACCCAACGGATCAAGCTCAGGATTAAAGAAAACCACGAGGCGCATTTTTTGGTAAGGCAAAAGACGGGTCCATAAAAAAGGTAGAAGGGCAAGGCCTGTGCACACCACAGGTAAAAAATACCTCCAGGATATCCCCGCGAAATAAAGCATACCAAAAAAAATAACAATAAATACCAGTGCCGTCCCCAGGTCGGGCTGTAAAAATATTAAGACCATCGGAACTAGAACGTGGAAAAGGAAAACCAGCATGCTGGAGAAGCTATTCGGTTTATCTTCATAATCCAGCAGCAGAGCAGCAAGGGTGATAATAATAATAAATTTTGCTAACTCCGAAGGCTGGAAATCAAAAACCCTCAAATCTATCCAGCGGTAGGCTCCCCCGCCTTCACTGCCTATAAAAAGAACCAGACCCAAAAATATCAGATTACAGGCATACAAGTACCATGACCAGCGATAGAAATTTATGTAGTCAATACAAAGAACGACGATCATAGCAACCAGCCCGATAAGCATTCCTATAATCTGCTTCCTTACATAATAAAAAGAATCATCAAGGCCTATTCCCTGCGATGCGCTGCTGATAATCAGCAGTCCATAAAGACAGAGGATAAACACAATTAATAAAAGCCGGTAGTCTAAATTCTTTAAAAGACGACGGTCAATCACTCGTGATTACTTCCTTCCTGGAGCTATCTGACGGCGTATCACTCTCCGGAGCACCAAAATAATGCTCCACAATTTTACGGACAATTGGAATCGATGTGCTCCCGTTTGATTCTCCATGCTTTATGATAACAGCAAAGGCAATCTCGGGGTCCTCCAGCGGCGCGTAACCCACAAAAAGGCTATGGGAGGGAATTGCCCCATCTTTGCCGACAACCTGCGCTGTGCCTGTTTTCCCGGCCACCCAAACCGGCAAATCCGCCAGGAGGGCACCCGTTCCCCCGGAACGGGTAACCAGGGACATCCCTTCCCGGATTATTTCCCAGCTGGTTTCTTTCGCTTCCATGTAAGAAAGAACCTCAGGTTCAGCCATCATTACCGTAGAACCTTCGCTGTCAACAATTTTTTCTACCAGATAAGGGCGGTAATGGATACCGCCATTGGCGATCATGGCCGCATAATTGGCTAACTGCAGCGGCGTTATGCTATGGAAACTCTGGCCGATAGAAGCATCCATCGTCTCAGCGGGGTACCAGGGCTCATCCGGATACAGCTTGCTTTTAAATTCGCGGCTAGCCACAATACCGCTTTTTTCGCCAAAGATATCTTTTAAACCCACTACACTGCCAAAACCAAACTGACGGGAATAATATGCTAAAGTGTCAATCCCCTGGCGCAAGCCCATTTCATAAAAAAAAATGTTACATGATTTTTGTATGGCCTGCAGAATATTCATCCCCCCGTGGGCGCGGCCATGATAACAGGATTTTGTTGCTCCGTAACGCGTTATTGTTCCGCCACAGTATACCCGCTCCGTTTTCGAAATAAGATCACCTTCGAGTGCACCCATGGCGCTCACCATTTTGAAAGTTGAACCAACGGGGTAGTGTTCCTCTATTGTTTTATTTACGAGGGGGCGTAAAGGATTATCTACAAGCCGGGGAAAATCAAGGCGAAAAGTGTTTAGATCATAGAAGGGAGCACTGGCCATAGCGAGTATTCGTCCGCAACGGGGATCGAGGACTACCGCTGCAGCCTCTCCAGCATAAAAGTTCCCGCCAGACCGCAAACCCTCAATCACTTCCAGCAGCGATTGCTCTATCACTTGTTGCAGCTGCAGGTCCAGCGTTAAAAAAAGATTGTTTCCCGGGACGGGCTCCACCCTTTCAAACTCCCTGATAGCCTGGCCAGTAGAATTTACCTCAACCTGCACACCGCCATCTTCCCCTCTAAGAAAAGGCTCCCAGGCAAGCTCAAGCCCCGACTGTCCTACCAATTCTCCAGGCTGGTATTCATACCCCAGCCCTGCCCAGTATTCCTTAATCCACTCCTGCACAGTCCCCTCCCCCATATAGCCGAGGACATGGGAGGCGCTACTTTCATAGTTATAGTTCCGTATCGGCTGGACCTCAATCAGAACACCGGGAAGTTCCAGCCGCTTTTCCGCAATTTTTGATACTATTTCAATATCCACGTCTGTCTTTAGTCTCACCGGAAGGTAACGGCGGTAATTCTGCAAAAGGATTTTTTCATTTATTTCCTGCTCATCCATCTCGAGCAGCCTTGAAAGGTAGAAGATCGTTTCATTGCTGTAACCATTACCGAGATCGACCAGGGATACAGTAAAACCGGGTCTGTTTGTTACCAGCTGCTCACCTTTTCTGTCATAAATTTCCCCCCGGGGAGCAGTAACAGGCATAATCCGCAAGCGGTTATTTTCGGCCCTGTTCCAGTAATAATCATATTGGATTATCTGCAGGTAAGCCAATCTGGAAGAAAGAATAATAAAAATTGAAACCACCAGGGTAATGAATACCCTGATTCTTTTTTGCATTGCTTTGCTCATCTTTTCTCAACCTTAATATAATAAAGTATCAGGTAAATTATTTAAAAGAGGGATAAAAGAATTGCTTTTGTTCTGCCCGGTAAAACAAAGGATACAGAAACAGCATTAAAATAAAATGATAGATAGCTTTTGGGAGAAATAATTTTTCCAGGGAATAATAGAATCCGGTTTCAATACCCCAAAAAAAGTCTGTGAGGAAAAAAACGATAATCTCGTGAAGAAAGGTTGCAAAAAACACAGTTATCATAGGTCCAATGATCTGATCCCTGTATATTTCCCTGGATGCCGCTCCAGCCAGGATAGCCACAAGCACCTTCGACAGTGTAAAAAAACCGAGAGCGGGTCCAAAGAATAGATCCTGGAGGAGGCCGGCAATTAATCCCACTAAAAGCCCCCTGTTTTCACCCCAAAGAAATACAAGGCAAATTACCGCTACCAGCAGCAAATCAGGAACATTGTCACCATCAAGGAAGAATGACAGAAAAGAACCCTGTAATACAATGATAATAATAAAGATAAAGATCACAATAAGATAAGAAACGGTATGGGATTTATTATTCAGGTAAGTTCCCTCCAAAATAAATTTAAAGCAGTTTAATTAAATAGCCGTTGTGCAGCCGGTAACCCGGATTATGTTCCGGATAATATCCCGCCTTTATCATCTTCAGCATCATTTTCTGCCTCAGCCGGCTCCTCTTCTGTTTCACTGATTGTTTCAGTATTATAATCAATAACGATAAACACCTCTTCAAGACGGTTGAAATTAACAGCAGGGTCAACGAGCGCCTGCTGCAGCAAACCATACTGATCCTTTTCAACTTCCGTTACATGACCTATAACCAGCCCTTTGGGAAACACGTCCCCAAGGCCTGAAGATATAATAACATCACCTGTTTGAATATTCGCGTCCGGAGGCAGATTAACCATCCTCAAAAATTCGCTTTTTTCTGGATATCCCTCGATTATGCCTATTGAGCCAGGATCCCTGGAACGCTGGACAAGCGCACTTACTGCCCGGCGCGAATCTGTCAGCATTAAAACCTGAGAAGAGTTTTTGGAAACATAATAAATACTTCCAACCAGCCCCTGGGAAGTAACAACAGCCATATCTTTTTTTACACCATCATTATAGCCCTTATTAATAGTAATGGTCTCAAACCAGTAGCTGGGATCCCTTGCTATTACCTCTGCAGGTAAAAGGGGGTACTCTATACTGCTTTTAAAACCAAGCATTTCTCTTAAACGGTGATTTTCTTTTTGCAGTTCCAGTAATTTATAGCTCAGGGTATCCCCTGCAGCAATCTCTTCCCTGAGCATCGCGTTTTCTTCCAGTACCCTTTCGTAGTCAAAAATCCCCTGGAAAAAACAATAAGTTTTCTGGCCGATCTTAGAAAAAAACCCCTGCACTGGTGATAGACCTGTTAACAATAGATCCTCGGCAAAGGTATAGCGGGAGCGAAATACTCCTGTATAATAGATCATGGAAAGCAATACAATGACTAACCCTAATAATCCTATCACTTTCCGGGTAGTTTGATTCAACCCCAACACCCTTACATTTATTTATCTAAAAAGACTTCTTAGGAGTAACTGATACCCTTTTCAAAAGTTCTATAGCTGTCAATGCTTTACCCGTTCCAAGAACTACGCAATCAAGAGGATTTTCAGCAAGGTATACAGGCATACCTGTTTCCTCGATAATAAGTTTGTCCAAACCCTTTAGCAGGGCCCCCCCACCGGTCATTACGATTCCCTTCTCCATAATATCTGCAGCAAGCTCCGGCGGGGTCCTTTCCAATGTAACTTTGATCGTATCCATGATGGCGGATACCGGCTCCATCAGTGCAGATTGAATCTCCCAGGAACCAATGCTCAATATCTTCGGCAACCCGTTCACCAGGTCTCTTCCCCGGATCTCAAGGCTTTCTTCTTCCGCAAGCCGGTAAGCGGAACCTATTTTTATTTTTACTTCTTCTGCAGTTCGTTCACCAATCATCAAATTGTAGGATTTTTTAATATAATTGATTATAGCCTCATCCATTTCATCCCCACCGACACGGATTGACTGGCTGTTGACAATACCCCCCAGAGAAATTACCGCAACTTCGGAAGTGCCTCCGCCTACATCTACGATCATACTTCCTGTTGGTTCTTCAACAGGCAAGCCCGCTCCAATTGCAGCGGCCATCGGTTCTTCAATTAGAAAAGCCTCTTTTGCCCCGGCCTGTTTGGTCGCATCCAATACCGCCCTTTTCTCCACCTCTGTCACCCCTGAAGGAACACAGACCACAACTTGAGGCAGGAAAAGCGCCCTCCGGCGGTAAGATTTAGCTATAAAATGACGCAACATGATTTGCGTTACGTCAAAATCAGCTATAACCCCGTCTTTCATAGGCCTGATAGCGATAATATTGCCGGGCGTACGCCCGATCATCCTTTTTGCCTCTTCCCCAACAGAAAGAATAGCACCTGTATCCCTGCGTATGGCCACAACAGAGGGTTCACGCAACACAATCCCTTTGCCCCTGACATATACCAAAGTATTGGCGGTACCCAGATCAATGCCAATATTCCTGGAAAACAAACCTGCAAGAAATGCCATGTATGGCTTTCCCCTTTCTATTCACCATTTTTTGCTCTGTAGAATTATATCAAACCTTATAAAGCTGGCACAAGATGATATATTTTCTTCTAAAGGCATATTATACCATAATTTTTCAGAATTAGCTAAATAAAACCTTTTTCTTTGAAGCTCAAGTACCTGCCCTCTCCGACGATAATATGGTCCAGCACATTAATTCCGAGTATTTTGCCCGCTTCCGCCACTCTTTTGGTAACCTCCATATCTTCACGGCTTGGGGCAGGATCACCGCTGGGATGATTATGTACTAAAATAACTGCAGCTGCACTTTTTTTTACCGCAAGATTATAAATTTCGCGGGGATGTACTATAGAAGAATTAAGGCTTCCAATGGAAATGTCCTCAATAGAGATAATCTGGTTTTTTGTATTAAGCAGAATTACTTTAAAATATTCCTTGTGATAATAGCGCATCTCTTCCATTAAAAAATTTGCCACTTCCTGTGGAGAGCTCAAGGATAGACTTGCCGGCCGCAGCGCCGAAGCCATGCGCCTGCCCAGTTCCAGTGCCGCTTTTATTTGAACAGCTTTCGCCAGTCCTATCCCTTTGATTTCCTGCAGTTCTTCCAGGGTATAATCAGGCAGGAAGCGCAAACCGCCTGCCTGGGATATAATTCTTTCCGCCAGTTGTATCGCTGTCGTTTCAGAATAGCCTGTCCTAAGCAGAATTGCAAGTAATTCTGCATTGGAAAGTTTATCTGCCCCCTGTTCCTTCATTTTTTCCCGTGGCCGTTCTTCTAAAGGTAATTCTTTAATCGTAATTTTCTTTTCCGCCTCAATCATCCCCCTGCCAGACAGATATATTCCATTTTTTTAACATCAGAACAACCCTGAAAAGAGGTAATCCGACGACATTAAAAAAACATCCCTGTACCTTTTCAACAAAAACAGCACCCTTGCCCTGGATAGCATAGACAGCTTTGTCATACGGCTCTGTAGAAGCTGTATATGCCTTAATCTCTTCCTCTTCTATCTCGCGCATCCAGACAAAGGTTTCTTCCCTGGATACAGCCTCACGTTCCCCTTTGATAAGGGCAACAGCGGTTGCCACCCTGTGAACCCTGCCGCTTAAAAGCCGCAGCATCATTTGGGCTTCTTTCTCATCCTTCGGTTTACCGAGCACCCGGTTCTCGCAAACAACAACCGTATCGGCGGCCAGGATGAGATTATGCGGATATTCTGCAGATACACTTTTTGCCTTGGCCAGGGCAACAGCCTCCAGCGTGTTTTCTGCAGTTATTTCGGGCTCCTCATAACGATTTTTTACCACCTTAAAGGGAATGCCAATTTGTTTTAATAATTGGGCACGCCGCGGCGATGCAGAAGCCAAAATCAATTGCTCCAATATTAAACCTCCGTAGGGTTAATAAATTATTCCGGTCAAACAGTATTCAGCCCCGGAAACCGGTAGCTTTGCCGGAAGGAACCCCTAAACTGCCTGAAATATTTATTGAACGACCGATCCTCAGGCCGGCATGGCCGGCGGCTTTTTCCAGATAAATTGCCGCCAAACCTGTAAAGAAACCTGTCGGAACTGCCAGCAGAAGCAAAAACGGCAGATAACCTCTAAATAACATAAAGTTCTGAACCAGCAGCGCAGCCAGCGCCAGCTGAACAATATTGAAAGTAACCGCTCCCGCCAGGCTAACAGAGATCAAGGATATTTTCCGCCTGTAATACGGATACATAAACAGGCTCATCATAAGCGAGCTCGCCAGGGCACCGCAAAAACTGAGGTAAAAACCAAAACCCATAAAATTTCCTATGATAAGGCTGCCGACAATACTGCGCAGGGAAGCGACGGTAAGGCCGCCACGGCAACCGTAAAAAACAATAGCCAACAGGGTAATAATATTGGCCAGGCCAAGTTTCGCGCCCGGTATAGGAATTGGAACAGGAATAGCCGCCTCGACCGTATGCACAGCTACTGCAAAAGCTACCAGCAAAGCCATATATACCAGTTCAAATGTTTTACTGAGTTTCATAAACTACACCCCTTAATTGCAGAAAACCTCCGGGTGGATAATTTATTTCATAATTTCCAGGTTATCTGCCAAACCCGAACTTGCGAATATTTCGCCCTGCTTATCTATAATGACTCCTTCTATGCCGTCAAGCCTTTCCAGCAATTCCAATCCATCTTCCAGGCCTAAAACAAAGACAGCTGTTGATAAAGCATCAGCCGTAATCGTATCGGGAGCCAGTATGCTTACACTTGAGATACCGGCTGCGGGATATCCTGTTTTTGGATCGATGATATGGTGATATTTTTCCCCGCCAGCCTCAAAAAAACGCTGATAATCTCCCGAAGTCGCTATGCTGCCTTCCTCAACATCCAAAACAGCTGTCAACCTTTGTGATTCAAATGGATCCTGAATAGCTATTCTCCACATTTCGCCGGAAGACTTCGTGCCGGCAACACTAATATCCCCACCGGCGTTGATAAACAACGCTGAAACGGAAGAATTATCCACAATTTTTAGACCCCGATCGACAATATATCCTTTAGCAATACCCCCCAGGTCTATTTTCATTCCGGGTTGGGGTAAAAAAACAGTAGAAGAAGCCTCGTCGATCTCAACCTCCCTGTAGTTAACCAGCGGTAGAACTTCTTCGAGATCATTTTGGGAAGGGATAGCGGGCTCATCCGTTTTAAAACCCCATAAGTCAAGAAGGGGCGCCACCGTAGGATCAAATGCTCCACCCGACATCTCTGCTACCTCAAGTGCCTTCTGTAATACAAAAACCGTTTCAGGGCTGACTTTTACAGCTTCCCGGCCGGCAGCCTCATTTATGCGCCTGATATCGCTGCCGGTTATATGGCTGCTGAAAATGCTTTCCAGCAGTTTCATCTCCGTTTCAATTTCATTTGCAAGTTTAACATACTGCTTATTGCTCATGCCGTTTCCATAAATAGTAATATCCACTTTGGTATCCATTAAAAAAACCGTTTTTTCATATTTATCTTCACCGGAGCAGCCCATTATATTAAATATAAATAGCAGCATTAATAGTAGAATAATTACCGTTTTCAAGGAAAATCTCATTAATTAACCCCTTTCGACATACTACGGTCCTTGTACATAGTAGCATTTTTACCTGTGTTAATCAAGGTATATGAAAGGGGAAAACCTGGTGGCAGGATGCGACAGGGGACGGTTCTCACTGTCGCACTATTTGCGACAGTGAGAACCGTCCCCTGTCGCATTACGGGCGATAGTAATGGCCGCTTTTTCCCCCCCTTTTTTCAAGTAAGCAAATCCGGCCAATTTCCATACCGCGATCAACTGCCTTGCACATATCGTATACCGTTAGGGCAGCAACACTTACCGCGGTAAGCGCTTCCATTTCAACTCCCGTCTTACCGCTGACCTTTACAACTGCTTCAATCACCAGACAGTTTTCTTCCTCTATGAAATAAAATTGCAGGTCAACTCCTGAAATTGGCAATGGGTGACTCATCGGTATAAGATAAGGGGTTTGTTTAGCCCCCATAACTCCCGCAACCTGTGCAACCCCCAAAACATCCCCTTTGGCCATTTTTCCGGCTTTAATTCTCTGCAAGGTTTCTTTCTCCATAAATACTTTTGCCTGTGCTTTTGCAAGGCGATCGGTTATATCCTTTCCGCTGACATCAACCATTCGCCCTCTACCCTGTTCATTAAAATGTGTTAACTCTTCGTTCAAATTTAATCACCATGCCTTAAAAGAATTTAGGTTATTTTATTCCTCTTCAATATTAATATCCCTTTAGATATAAAGAAACGGCAGGAAAAGCCCTGCCGTTTTTATCAAGAGAGGATTATCTTAGCCAACCGCTATTTTCACCACATCCCTCATTGCATCACGCTTGCAGAAATCCAAGCATTCTCCACAATCATTACACTTATCGCTATCAATAAAAGCAAGGTTATTTTCTACAACGATAGCTTCCTGTGGGCAGCCTTTGATACAGGCTTTACAACCGATACAGCCTACCTCGCATGCATCACTGACAGCCTTACCGCGGTCTTTGGAGTTGCAGAGAATTACCTTGCCGGTACGATTGGCATTTACTATATAAATAACATCACGCGGGCAGGCTTTCGCGCAGATACCGCAACCGGTACAGTTCTCCACGTCCACAACTGGTAAGCCGTTCTCGCCCATATGCATAGCATCAAAGGGACAAACCTCTACACAGGTGCCAAGACCCAGACAACCATACTGGCAGGCTTTAAACCCTTTTCCGTACATCATGGCAGCTTTGCAATCAGGTACACCTTGATAATAGAATTTATTGCGGGCAACTTCATTTGTCCCCACACAACGCACCTCGGCAATTTTTTTATCTACAGAGGCGGCCGATTCTGCTCCCATAACTTCACAAATGTTATTACAAACATCTTTCCCCCCGGGAACACAGCAATCAATAGCCGCCTCACCCTTTACTGCTTTTTCAGCATAATCTGCACAACCGGCAAACCCGCAGGCCCCGCAGTTTGCACCGGGAAGCAGGTCGCATACTGTTTCTACCCTGGGGTCCTCGTCCACTGCGAAGCGCTGGGCGGAGTAAGCTAAAAAACCTCCGATTAGCAGGCCTAACCCTCCGATTATTACTAACGCCAGAACAAAATCCACCTTGTTTCACCTCCTATATACTATAAAGTCATCATTCCCTTGAAGCCCATAAATGCCAGGGAGAGAATCCCGGCAGTAACCAGGCTCACGGCAGCACCTCTGAGATAACTGGAGACATCGGCCAGTTCCAGTCTTTCCCTGATCCCAGCCATAATCACCAGGGCAAGGGTAAAACCAATTCCTGTAGCAATAGCGTATACTATGGTCTGAATAATATTGTAACCGGCCTGGACATTTAACAGTGCTACGCCCAGGATAGTACAGTTTGTGGTTATCAAGGGAAGGTAAATACCCATGGCGCGGAAAAGAGTGGGATTGGTCTTCTTCAAAACCGTCTCCACCAGCTGTACCAGCCCGGCTATTACTAAAATAAAGGTTATAGTTCTCAGGTATATTAGATCTAAAGGAACTAAAAGAAAAGTATCAATAACCCAGGTCACCACAGCAGACATAGTCATAACAAAGATCACAGCCATGCCCATACCCATGGAGGTCTCAAGCCGATTGGAAACCCCCAGGTAGGGGCAGATACCCAGGAATTGACTCAGGACTATATTATTGGCTAAAATCGCCACAAAAACAATCGCCAGCAGGTTTACATCCATCATTCAAGCCTCCTTTTTACGGTAATTATTCAATACCCAGGCGTTTAAACATATAGTTTACGAGGCCAAGCATAACACCCAGGGTAATAAAAGCACCCGGAGGGGTAGCCAAAATCCCCATGGGTTCAAAAGCAGTACCCATAATCTGGATATTGAAAATGCTCCCTGCACCGAAAATCTCCCTGATAATACCGAGAATAGTAAGAGAAAGGGTAAAACCAATTCCCATACCCAGGGCATCGATCACCGAGCGGCTGATAGTATTTTTTCGGGCAAAAGCTTCAGCCCTCCCCATGATAATACAGTTAACTACTATCAGCGGAATGAATATTCCCAGCGCTTCATGCAACGAGGCAGCATAAGCTTTTAGAGTCATGTCAACTATGGTTACAAAGGTAGCAATAATTAAAATATAAGCAGGCATCCTGACTTTGGCAGGAATTACATTTCTCAAGGCAGAAATAGCAATATTGGAGCATACCAGGACAATAAGGGCTGAAATGCCCATTCCAAAACCGTTAATAGCGGTTAATGTAACGGCCAGAGTAGGACACATCCCTAACACAAGGCGGAAGGTTGGGTTTTCCTTGAAAATCCCCTTTGAAAATTCCTGAGCAAGTGTAGTCACTTTCTTCACCTCCATCTAGTAAGTCTAAATTCTTACTTCAAAACATCTGCGACAGCATTGATCACGCCCTGGCGGGTCTGCTCCGGAAACACCGTATCAAATTCCGGGCTTTTGGCAACCCCACCAGATCTGCTTCCGCTTCTCAACTTATATCTACAGGAAATTTTCTCCGATAATATTCATCACCCGGCGGATAGAGCTTATCATCCCGCTGGTAGACACTGTAGCCCCAGTTACAGTATCGACATCCACACCGGCCTCAATGGGATCGGCATAATTTAAGCCTATAACCCTTTCCTGGAAAGTATCTTTGGCAATAACATCGCCGATACCGGCTGTTTCACCATGTTCGCTAATCCGAATGCCAACAATATCCCCGGCAGCGTCTACAGCCAGGTCGTAAGCGATTACCCCTCCATAACCGGCGGCCGTAACATTGCCTACCACACCAATAAATTGATCGGCAGCATCATAACAGAGATAATAATTCTCCCCGTCAATTGCTTCCTCTTCAGCCCGCTCAACTTCAGGGAAAAATGTTCCCATTGCTTCCTGAAACTCAGCCTTAGCCCTCGCCTCGATCACAGGCTGCGTTACTCCATTAACCAGGGAAAGCAGGCCGCCACAAATAACCCCAATAATCAGCAAGGTCAACACCATTTTATAGCTTTCACGCACTTTTCTTCACCTCCCCGAATTTCTTCGGCAAAGTAAAGTTATCGATCAGGGGAGTAAGTCCGTTCATTAACAGGATACCAAAGGTTACACCTTCAGGCAAAGAACCATAAAGGCGGATGAGCATGGTGACCACTCCGCAACCCACTCCGAAAATAATTTTCCCCGTCTTTGTAACGGGCGAAGTAACCATATCGGTTGCCATAAAAAGCGCACCCAGCAGTACACCTCCGGCCAGAACATGATAAAGGCCCATTGAAAATCCTCCGCTGATTAAACCCAGGATGAAAACCACACCGATAAATCCTCCGGGAATGCGCCAATCTATATGCCCTCTGTAAAAGAGCCAGATAGCGCCAATAATCAGGGCTATAGCGGAAGTTTCCCCTAAGGAACCCGTAACAGTACCTATAAAAAGATCAACCAGGGAAGCGTCATAAGTAGCAAGCGGAGACGCCTTTGTAACCGCATCCGCAGCTAAACCGAAGGGTACCGGTTTTAACCAGACGTTGCCCGCTATGTGACCTCCCCAGGATACCACGAGGACTGCCCGTCCAACCAGGGCAGGGTTAAAAATATTGTTACCTATCCCTCCATAAATTTGTTTACCAATAGCAATAGCAACAACAGAACCGATAACTACCACCCACCAGGGCGGGGCAGGGGGGAGAGTCATCGCCAAGAGCAACCCCGTTACTGCCGCACTGCCATCCCCGAAGAAATCCCCTTTACGTAGAATAATTGCCTCAGTAACCATAGCTGCCACCATAGCTATGATCATCGTTACCAGAGCACGGTAGCCAAAAAGAAATACAGCCATTAATGCTACAGGAAAAAGCGCTACCAGCACATCCACCATTATGCTCCGAATATTTTCCGGGGATTTAATGTGCGGGGATGAAGATACTACCAGTTTTTTAGCCATTTTTTTATCCCTCCATTTCCTTGCTACTTTCTCCTGCTGGCTGCAATTTCCCCTTTAGCAATGCGAATCCACTGAACCAGGGGTCTTTTGGCAGGGCAAGTATAAGTGCAACTCCCGCACTCAAAACAATCCATTGCGCCATACTTTTCTGCAAGATCCATTTTATGCTTTTCCGAAGCGGAAGCAATAAAATTGGGAAGCAGGTTCATCGGGCATACTTCCACACACTTACCGCATTTAATACACGCACTGATGGGATACTCCTGGACAAACTCCTCGGTTAAGATTAACACTCCCGACGTTCCTTTAATAACCGGAACATCGTCCGTAGGTTGTGCCAGGCCCATCATAGGACCTCCCAGAATTAACTTACGGGCATTATCCTTCATACCACCGCATTGCTTAATAATGTCTTTAACAAGAGTTCCATTTTTTACAATAAGATTACCCGGCTTTTTGATACCAGGCCCGGTTACAGTAAGGACCCTCTCGTAAAGAGGTTTACCCAGCTTGATAGCCTCAGCCATAGCGACCGCTGTCCCAGTATTCTGGTTGACGACATTAACGGCCATAGGAAGAGCCCCGGGAGGCACCTCTCTTCCGGTAGTGGCTTTAATAAGCATTTTCTCCGCTCCCTGGGGGTACTTTGTATGCAAGGAATGAATCTCAATATCGTACTCCCCACGGTTTTCCGCTACTGACTTTTGCATGTTTGCAATAGCGTCGGGCTTATTATCCTCAATTCCGATAATCCCCTTTTCAGCGCCTAGAGCCTTCATAAAAGCTTTTAATCCATAGACAATATCATCCGCTCTCTCCAACATCAGGGCATGGTCGGCTGTGAGAAAAGGTTCACATTCTGCCGCGTTAATAATTACAGTATCAATAGCAATATCCGGTGGCGGTGCCAGCTTTACATGCGTTGGGAAAGTAGCCCCTCCCAGGCCGACTAAACCGGCATCCTTTGCGATCTGCTTAATTTCATCGGATGTCAGTTCTTCCAGGGGCTTACCGGGCTGCATGCCCTCATATGGCGTATCCAAACCGTCATTTTCAATAAAAATTGCGGTTACTGGATTACCCAATGGATGGTTATAAGGTTCTATCTTGGTTACTTTTCCGGAAACGCTGGCAAAGATCGGAGCTGATACAAAACCCTTTGGCTCACCGATCTTCTGCCCAACCTTCACTTCATCTCCCACCTGTACAACAGCTTCACAGGGTGCCCCTATATTCTGATGTAAAGGTATAATAACCTGTGATGGCGGGCGGGCGGGAGTAATGGATATCCCGGCTGTAAATTCCTTATAATAGCTGGGATGTATACCACCTACGAAACTCCGTTCACTCATGCACTTATTCACCCCTTTTTTATTTTTTTAAATTTCTTTAAATGCTTATAACCAAACCATGTTATTAATTCGTGATGATAAAGGGAATTCCTTCTGGAAGAGGGTCTATTTCTTTGAAAACTTTTTTCAGGAAAACCGTGAAATGCTTGCCCAGACACGTTAAACACGCTATTCAGGTATCGTATTACTATTAGTGTTACAGCAAAAGTTAATTTTTTTTTTGAGATTATTTTGTTATAAAAATTATGACGGAAATTTCAGGATCTTCACCGATCAGTGCCGGGTAACAGCAAACAACAAATAAAATTTCTGAAGAACCTTTACAACCCCCATTACGTCATAAATTACAGGTACAATGTTTTTTAAGAATTTATTTCCAAATAATAACATGGTAATGCTCTTTTAATAAGCAACTGTACAATGATATAATGCTAAGAAGTATAAGATAAAAAAAAGACACCCATAAAGCTTTACTTTACTATCATACTGGATGAAAATACAGGACCGGTATTTTCAGGATAGAAAGGTGCATTTTAATTACATGATCAAAAGAAGATGCGCTAGTTTATTGCTTTTTTTACTTTTATGCTCAATATTCAATTTCTCCCCCTGGTTCACCCCTGAGATTAGTGCAAGTACTGTGATTAGCGATACAATCCTCAACAGCCTTGAAAATGAACCTTTTGTTCCTGTAATTGCTATTCTACAAGTTAATACGGACAATACAGATTATACAGGGAAGGAAGGTTCTGCAGGAAAAAGCCTTTTCTCGGCCAAAGAAAAAACAACTACCACCGGGTTGTGGGTAAAAAACCTACAAGAAACCGCCCGCTCATCTGAGAAAGAAATACTGCCGGTGATAATCGATGAAATTAGAAAAGGAAATATTAAAGAGTATCGTTACCTGTGGATCGCAAACGCCTTCTCTGCCAGAATAAACAAGGAAGCGCTGCAAACACTTGCCGCATTACCCCAGATAATACATATCAGGGCCGACCGCCAGTTTGCAATCTCTACAACGGCAGATAGCCCTGAAAACATTAGCCCTGCTCAAACCGACCCTCCGGAAGTACAGGGGGAAAGTGGAAAATACCCCTGGAACCTGGAGTTAATTAATGCTCCCTCTGTATGGCGGGAAGGTATCTTCGGAGATGATGTCGTTGTTGCAATAATGGATACCGGAGTAGATTTAAATCATCCCGCGCTTGCCGATAGTTACCGTGGCTATCTTGATGGACACAGTCATGAGACAAGCTGGTATGACGCCACAATAGAAAACACAGCAGAGAACAAAGGCCCCATCGATTTAAACGGTCATGGGACGCATATAGCCGGGGTAGTCCTGGGGGGGACGCCGGAAAACCCGCTGGGGGTAGCACCGGCTGCCCGCTGGATAGGGGTGAATATTTTTGCTAAAGGGCTTGCCTGGGATTCGCATATTGCGCAGGCTTTTCAGTGGCTTCTCGCTCCGGGAGGCAACCCTGAAAATGCTCCTGATATCATCAACTGCTCCTGGGCATCAAGGCCGGAATATGTAACGGATTATTTACAATGGCAGATACTGCACAACCTGTCCCAGGCAGGAATTTTTGTAGTTTTTGCGGCCGGCAACAACGGACAATCAGGCCCGGGAAGCCCGGCCAGCTATCCTCATGCTTTTTCTGTTGGAGCAATTGAAAAAGAAGGAGACAGCTATAAAGTAACTGATTTTAGCAGTAAAGGCCCGGTTAAATGGCAGGAAATTTCTTATAATAAACCCGAAATAACAGCCCCAGGAACCAATATTAGGTCCAGCTGGCTAAACAACAGTTTTAATGTTTTGGACGGGACATCGGTCGCGGCTGCACATGTTTCCGGTGTAGCCGCGCTGATTAAACAATCCAGGCCGGGAATTACTCCATCCGAGATCAGTTATATATTAAAAGAATCGGCATACTGGGATCCGCTCTGGAACGAACAGGGGAAACGGCCGAATAATGTTTATGGCTTTGGAATCCTCGACGCTTATAAAGCAATTAAGCAACCGCTTCTTTCACAGGAACTTCTTCTGGTTGACGGTGCAGAAGAAGGTATAGCTAATTGGAGTACATCACCGGAGACTCCCTGGAAAATAACCCGTGAAATAGTATATGAAGGTAACTTTGCGCTGGCAGATTCACCGTGGGAAGACTATAAAAATAATACGGAATCCTGGCTTAAGCTTATTAATCCGCTTGACCTCAGCGGATATCACAGCCCCGTACTAACCTTCCAGCATTTTTATGACCTCAAAACCGGAAAGGATAAAGAAGACGACTATGCATACCTGGAAATCTCAACCGACGGCAAAAACTGGGGGCATCTCTACCGCTTTTCAGGAACAAACGAAGTTTTCCAGCGCTTTTCCATCCCCATAAACCTGCCGGCGGGTTCTGAAAAACTTTATATCAGATTCCGCTTGCAGAGTAACGGCAACGGTCCCGGCAAAGGCTGGTTTATTGACAATATAAACATCTCCGCCATACCTCTTTCCCTGGAATCCCTCGAAAGAATGAAACTAAAACCTGAGAAGGTAGTCATAGAAACAAACGAATCTATAACAGTTCAAGCAGAAGCAGTTTTTGACAACGGATTCTCCAGGGAAATTGATCCGGAGCTCGTCGAGTGGAACTGTTCCAATCCTTATGTTGCCGTAATTGATAAAGGAACGGTAAGAGGGATATCCCCTGGAGAAACCGTAATTAGCGGGGAGTTTAGCGGAAAAAAAGCAGAATTTAAGCTAGAAGTTATCAAGCCGGCAGAAGCAGTTTTTGAAAAAGGTGCAACGGTAACAGGTTCAATAAAACTGCAGGGACGCAATAAAACAGATGAAAAAACTACCGTATCAATTATTTGCAAGGAATCAGGTAATACTTATTACCTTCCGTCCCTATCCGCTGATGGCAATTTTAGCTTGAAATTACCCCCCGGTACCTATACAATAACAGCAAACCGGCAACAGTACCTGCCTGCCATTCAAACAATAGATACAACAACTGCGGGTAATCCTCCAAAGATAAATCTGGAGCTGAAAGCCGGTGATATTGATGGCAACAGCCGCATTGATCTGGCCGACCTTATACTATTATTCCTTGCTTACCCGCGCAGAGCTGGTAACAACAATTATAATGTCCTCGCCGATCTGAACGGCAATGGGTTAATAGATATTACTGATTTTACAATGCTTACACAGAATTATGGAGCAAGAGTAGATGCATAACATTATTTACTGCAGCCGAGTTTTCAGCCATTCGTAATATTAACGTTTTTAGCTCTCATCTTTTATTATAGTATTTCTTTTAGTGCTTAATAGACATTCATGAAACCGCGCTTCAGGATCAATGTATGTAAAAACTGCGATTATTTTACAGGATATACATTTTTGGGTTTCCTAAAACCACATTTACATTTATGGAGGTGGTTTTTTGCCGGCCAACCTCACACCTCAATACTATGCAGCAGAGGACGCTTATAAAAAGGCTTCCTCTGTTGAAGAAAAGATCGAAGCTTTACAGGAAATGCTGGCGGTTATTCCAAAACATAAAGGCACAGAAAAAATTCAGGCCGATCTAAAGCGGCGCCTCTCCAAGCTACGCGAAGAAGGGGAAAAAAAGGCTAAGACGGCGCGTTTTAACCCCTTTTCGATTGAAAAACAAGGCGCGGGCCAGGGGATCATTGTCGGATTCCCCAATGCAGGAAAATCTTCGTTGCTTGCAACCCTTACAAAGGCGAAGGCAAAAATAGCACCATACCCCTTTACCACTTCCCTGCCCCTTGCGGGAATGATGCCCTATAAGGATATCCTCATTCAATTGGTGGATACCCCCCCGCTAACTTCTGAAGGTGCACCCCCCGGGCTGTTGAACACTTTGAGAGGAGGGGATTTATTGCTCATTATCATCGATGCCGGCAGTGACGATTGCCTCGAACAGGCTGAAAAAACGGTTTCCTTTTTAACAGAGAAAAGAGTGATTCAAAGGGAAATAAAAGAAAACAACCTGCCGGACCAGCCGGCACAGGATGATAGAAGGTACCTGCCTTATATTATAGTGGCAAATAAAATGGACCTGCAGAATAGTGAGGATAATTTAACCATATTAAACGAGTTAATACCGGGCCTTAATTTAACCGGCATATCTTTGAAAGAAAAAACAGGCCTTGACTCCTTGAAAGATAAAATTTTTCAGGGCCTTTCTATTATTAGAGTATACACTAAGGCTCCGGGGAAACAACCCGATATGGAAAACCCGTTTGTGCTAAAAAAAGGAGGCACTGTTCTTGATTTAGCTTACAATATTCATCGCGATTTTCCTGAACGTTTAAAAAATGCCCGCGTCTGGGGCTCGGCTAAATTCGATGGGCAAACGGTAGCGCGGGATTATGCCCTCGAAGATGGAGATGTCGTTGAGCTAAATATTGGATAAAACTCTGTTGGGGGTTAGGCTAAAAGGCCAAGTAAAAGTGCGACAGGGAGAACCGTCCCCTGTCGCACGCACCAACATCATTTTTTTCATTATTTTCCCTTAAACTGCGGTTTGCGTTTTTCTAAGAACGCGGCTACGCCCTCTTTTTTATCCTCTGTGGCACATGCAAGAGCATGCAGATAAGATTCATGTGCCAAACCTTCGTAAATTCCCACTTCAAGTGAGCGGTTAACGGCTTCTTTGGCGTACTGGATAGCCAGTGGTGATTTGGAAGCGATAACATTAGCCATTTTTTTGACTTCTTCCATTAAATTCTCCTGCGGAACAACCTTATTCACCAACCCGATACGGTAGGCCTCTTCCGCATCAACCATTCTGGCCGTTAAGACCATCTCCATCGCCCTGCCGAACCCGATCAACCGGGGCAGACGCTGGGTGGCACCATCACCGGGGATAATCCCCAGGTTTACTTCCGGAGAGCCCATTTTAGCATTGGCAGAGGCGATGCGCAGTGTACAGGCGATTGCTATTTCTATACCGGCACCCAGGGCAAACCCGTTAACTGCCGCGATAACAGGAATAGGCATTTCAGCCAGCATATTCAGGACTTCCTGACGGCGCCTGGTCTGCTTGCGGCCAAGGACAAAATCCCTTTCCTGCACTTCTTTGATATCCGCCCCGGCCATGAATGCTTTTTCTCCGGCGCCGGTAATAATTAAAACCCTGATTTCATCGTCCTTTTGCACTTCGGCAAGGACCTGCCCCAGTTCCTCCGTCAGCGCATTGGAAAGGGCGTTCATCACTTCCGGCCGGTTAAAGGTTATGTAAGCCAGAGGATATTCTTTTTCAAATTTCAGAAGTTGATACATATTATATCTCTCCTTCCTGAACTCATCATGCTCATCAATTGACATTATTACCGAATATACCCGCAAAGGAGGAAGGAAACACAATCCTTCCTCCTTTACTCTTCCCCAACAAACTGTGTATTACGCAAAGGCGGGAATACCCAATTCGGAATTACCGATGATTAACTGCTGGATCTGGGAAGTTCCCTCGTAAAGTGTATTGATCCGGGAATCGCGATACATCCGCTCCAAAGGATATTCCGCAGAGAAGCCATAGCCTCCCAGGACCTGGATCATATCGTAAGTAACCCTGTTAACCATCTCTCCGCAGAAATACTTGGCCATACAGGTTTCACGGGTATTGGGCACACCTTTGTTCTTCAAGAAGCCTGCCCGGTAAACCAGAAGTCTTCCCATCTCGATATCAACCGCGGCATTGGCAATCAATTGCTGTACCAGCTGGTGTGCAGCAATGGGCTTCCCAAACTGAATTCTATCCTTGGCATATTGCTTGGCAATGTCCAGTGCTGCCTGAGCCGTACCTACACAACCTGCGGCTACGGTAAAGCGCGCGTTATCGAGGGCGGACATGGCTACCGCAAAGCCCTTTCCTTCGGGCCCCAGCATATTATCCTTGTGTACACGCACGTTTTCCATAATTATTTCGCCGGTATCCTGAGCACGCAGCCCGATCTTTTCGTGAATAGGCTGCGGGGTAAATCCAGGGGTCCCCTTATCAACCAAAAAGGCGGTAATACCTCTTGCGCCCTTCTCCTTGTCGGTCTTAGCAAATACTATAGATACATCAGCCTGATCCGCATGAGTGATCCACATCTTATTGCCGTTTAAAATATAATAATCGCCATCCTTTTCGGCGACACTCTTCATACTTGCGGCATCGCTGCCGGAGTCTGGCTCAGTAAGGCCGTAGCAACCGAACATTTCACCCAGAGCAATACCGGGAACATATTTCTTTTTCTGCTCTTCGGTTCCCCACTTGAGGATGGTTTTAGCAACCAGAGAAATGTTCACGGAATAGCTGCCACGCATGGAAGAACAGCCGTAGCCAAGCTCTTCGGCTACAATGGCATGGGAAATAAAATCCATACCTGAACCTTCGTACTCTTCGGGAATTGATGTACCGATAATCCCCAGGTCGCCCATTTTATGCCAGAGGTCCATGGGAAATTTCTCTTCCTGATCCCACTGTTTGGCATTGGGAGTGATCTCATTGGCCACAAAATCGCGAACCATTTTTTGAACCGATAATTGCTCTTCATTCAAGTCAAAATTCATTATTTTGCACCTCCTGTGTTTTTCATTTATTCATTTAATAGAAGCCTTTATTTTAAAACTGTTGGGACAGGGGGATCCTGGGAATAATCATAAAAACCTTTGCCGCTTTTACGTCCCAGGTAGCCCGCATGAACCATTTTCTCCAGCAGATAGCAGGGACGATAACGTGCATCCCCAAGCTTTGCATAGAGTGTCCTGGTTTTTGCCAGGTGAGTGTCAATACCGATCATATCAATGAGCGCCAACGGCCCCATCGGCAGGTTGGAACCCATTTTCATTGCCTTGTCAATATCTGCCGCGGTGCTAATGCCTTCGTCCAGTACCCATACTGCCTCATTCAACAATCCGGCAAGAACCCTGCTGGCAATACCTGCAATACTTTCTTTATCAGTAATAACAGGTTCCTTACCAAGAAACTCAGCAAACGCCTTTGTTTTATCGACAACTTGCGGTTGGGTTGCCAGTCCAGGCATAATCTCCACCAGCTTCATTACTACCGCCGGGTTGAAAAAATGCATCCCTGTCAGGCGGCTGGGATCTTTCATAGCAGATGCAATTTCAGAGATCGAACAGGCGGTGGTATTAGTAGCTAAAACCGCCTCCGGTTTGGCTATTTCCTCCAGCTGGGCAAAAACCTTCTGCTTCAGCTTAACATCTTCAATTACCGCTTCAATGATGAAATCAGCGTTGGCGGCTTCTTTCATATCCGTGGTAGTTTTAATACGGCCCAGAAGTTCCTTTACATCCCCTTCGGTCATTTTGCCCTTGGCAACTCTTTTGTTTAACAGATTTTCAATATTCCCGATACTGCGCTTTAAGATGGCATCATCAACATCCGCCAGGATGGCCTGCACACCATTTTGTGCCATTAGATGAGCTATCCCCGAACCCATAATACCTGCGCCCAAAACAAAACCAGTTTTAATTTCCATTAATTTTTTCCTCCTCTCAAAAAACTATTTTAGCTTAACCTTTCCAGCACGATGGCAAGACCCTGTCCGCCACCGACACAGGCAGTAATTAATCCGAAGGTCTTATCGTACATTTTCAGGGTATTAATGTTAGTGGTAATGAGCTTCGTTCCGGTAGCCCCTACGGGGTGTCCCAGAGCAATCGCCCCACCGTGCACATTAACCTTTGAACGGTCTAATTTCAGCTCTTTTTCACAGGCCAGGTACTGCGCCGCAAATGCCTCATTGAGCTCAATTAAATCAATATCTTCCAGCGTCAACCCGGCCTTTTTCAGGGCAATAGGTGTGGCGGCTACCGGGCCAATCCCCATGTACAGCGGATCTACCCCCGCCACGCCATAGCTCCGGATTCTTGCCAAGGGCGTGAGTCCCAGGGACTTGGCTTTCTCCGCTGACATAATGACCACGGCAGAAGCGCAGTCGCTGAGCGCACAGCTGTTACCAGCGGTTACCGTCCCGCCGTCCTTCTTGAATACCGCCGGTAATTTAAGCATTTTCTCCAGCGCTGCATCGGCACGGGGTATTTCTTCCTTATCTATAACCACCGTTCCTTTTTTCTTTTGTTTAACTTCAATCGGTAAAATCTCTGCATCGAATTTGCCCTCCGCAACTGCTTTGGAAGCTTTCTGGTGGCTTTCCAGGGCGAATTGGTCCTGCTCTTCCCTGCTGATCGAATATTTTTCCACCAAATTCTCCGCTGTATTGCCCATGAGCATACCCGCCAGCTTGCACATAAAGCCGTCTAAATGCAGGTCGTCATAGACCGTGAAGTCCCACATCCGGGCCCCCCAGCGCGCTTGAGGTACGATATAGGGAACATTTGAACCGGACTCCGTGCCGCCGGCAATAACTACATCCGCATCTCCACAGACGATTTGTCTGTAAGCTTCGATCACCGCCTGCATACTGGAAGCACAACGGATGTTAACCGTATAAGCCGGCACTGTTACCGGCAAACCTCCCCTGACTGCACAAATACGTGCTATGTTAGGCCCAAGCCCGGCCTGCCATCCACATCCGAATACCAGCTGATCCACATCCTCGCCGGTAATCCCTGCTCTTTTAACCACTTCTTTTACTACAGCCGCTCCAAGATCAGCAGCGCTGAGACTGCTCAAACTTCCTCCGAAACTTCCTGCGATAGTCCGTACTGCACTTACAATTACCGGATTTTCCATAGTGCTCTCCGGAAACTCCTTCCGGAAAATCCCTCCTTTTTAATGTTTTTTGTTTACAAAAAACAACTCAAACCACAATTAAATAGGATATAATCTTCTATGGCATCACCTCACGCAATTAAATTATTACTGAACTGTATATTGATTTGCAGTGTGTAATGCTTTTAATTTCTTCCATAGTGTAGTCCTGCTGATTCCCAGAAGAGAAGCCAGATCTTTTTTATCTATATCGGTCTGTTGAGAGAGCTTCTTGATAATTTGTTGCTCCATATACTCCAAAGTTCCGATGTTTATCGTTAAGGAATTATCCTCATCCCCTTTGATAATTTTACTATCTTCCCTGAAACGATAAAGCTCATCGACCAGCTCTTCCATTAGTCTAAAACTATCTTTACTCCCCTCGGAAAGAATGACATATTTGTTCATGAAATTTTCCAGTTCCCGAACATTATCCGGCCAGTCGTAATCGCTGAGGAAGCGAATGATGGAATCCGGAAACCTGTCTGCAGTTTCCCGGTTGTCACCCCTGTATTTTTCAGCAAAGTAATTCATCAAGAGGGGAATATCGCTCTTTCTCTCCCTCAATGAAGGAATATGCAGGTTTAGAACATTTAAGTGAAAAAAAAGGTCCTCCCGGAATTTTCCTTTTTTAATTTCAGCAGGCAAAAAACGGCTGGTTGCAGCGATAACGCGAACATTTACGGGAAGCAGGCGCTCCCCGCCAAGGCGGCGTACCACTTTCTGCTGGAGAATACGCAGCAGGCTTAGTTGCAGAGAAGAAGAAAGTGCGGAAATTTCATCGATGAAAAGCGTGCCGCCATGGGCAAGTTCAAAAAGACCGGCCTTTCCACCTTTCTTTGTACCGGAGAAGGCCCCCTCCTCATAACCAAACAATTCTCCTTCAAGAAGATCTTCTGAAGAGTTCACACAGTTAATAACAACGAAGGGCCCTTCCCGGCGCGGGCTTGCGGCGTGTATACTGTGGGCAAACAAATCCTTACCTGTCCCACTTTCCCCGGTAATCAATACTGTAGAATCCGTCAGGGCAAATTTCCGGGCGCGTTCCAGGGCTCCCCTAATTGCATCAGAAGTACCTATTATATCTTGAAAGGTATGCTGCGCCAGAAAACCCCCGGCGGCATACAGCTTACTGCGCATGAATCCTTCAAGATTCTGAAGCTCATGTATATTTTGGATGATCATTACCGTCCCCAAAAACTCATGGCCCATTAGTATGGGAATACGGTTAAATACAACCTGCTTGCCATTAATTTTTTGTATTTCGTTTTCGACTAAATTCAGGGATTGAAAAATTTTTTGTACCTGAGGAATGTGAATATCCTTTATTTTTTTGCCCAGAAGCTCTTTTCCGGAAACCTTGAAAAGCTCTTCCGCTACAGGGTTAAAAAGGACGACTTCATTACTATAGTTTACGGCGATAGCCCCGCTTTGCATATGTTCAATAATGGTTTTAAAATATTCGGCCTTTTCACGATCTTTTTGACGGATGGCAACAAGATCTTTAGCCCACTGCAAGGACTCAACGATCGCCTCCCGCGAAGTAAAAACCATCACGCCCTGCATCCCCTGCTCCTGAGCCATACGAACCACACAAACACCGGAAGCAACCACTACTTCAATACCTTCAGCGTGTGCCCTTTTAATTTGCTCATCCAATTCTTTTTCGTCACGATAAAAGAAAAGGCGCAGCTCCTCCAGGGAAAGGATTTGGGCAATATTTGAGAAATCGTAAAAATCTTTGCGCTTGATATAATCGAAATATGCTATCTTACGGCCAAGCTGCCTGGCATGATATAAGGCCTGTATGATATCAAAGTTGGTAATTTGAATTAAGATCACCGGTATAGGCAGTTCTTTTTTTAAAATTACTCCTGTCGGGCCACGGCTGATAATAACATCGGCACCGGACTGCACAGCTCTTTTGCCGAGTTCCACACCTTCATCCAAAAAGGCTTCTACGATTTCCATTTCAAAATTTAGCTCTTTAGAAACCTGCTGCGCAAGTCTGGTAAGCTCCGGCAGGGGGGAGATCATTACAATACGGGTTTTTTCCATGGCAGGGAACCTCTTTTGAGGAAGAATTGTTTAGGATTTAAACATTAATTTCTGTTTTTTTCATTGTCTGTTTTTACGTCCACTTTTTTAATTCTGCATAGTCTATTAAAAATCCTCTTGAAAATTAAAATTTAATAATTCCAAAAACTCTTAAATCGAATTCTAAAAAAAACGCCTTTTCTGTTGAAACAAAAAAAGGCGTTTCTTTCGCCACAAATAGCTTTAAGGAATTGTGGGGTAAGCACTAGGGAATAATTTTATTCAAAGAATATTCGATAATGCCCTCGGCCCCGGCCTCTTTTAATTTATAAACCAGTTCCCGCACATTTTTTTCATCAAGAACAGTCTCCACAGCAACCCAGCTCTCCTCGTGCAACTGGGAAATAGTGGGTTTTCTTAAGGCTGGAAGCAAAGAAAGCACTTCCGGAAGGTTGTTTTTATTTACATTCAATTTTAATCCAACCTTATTTTCCGCCAGCAGTGCACCTTTCAACAGGGTAATAATCTGCTCCACTTTACTTTTTTTCCATTCCACTGTCCAGCTTTCCCTGTTAACGATAAAGCGGGGGGTTGAAACCAAAATAGTATCAATGATGCGCAGATTATTTGCCTTTAAAGAACGTCCGGTTTCAGTTAACTCGGCAATGGCATCTACCAGCGCAGGAGGTTTCACTTCTGTTGCACCCCAGGAAAACTCTACACAGGCCTGCACGTTATACTTATTTAAGTAACTTTTTGTTACCTCCACGAGTTCTGTGGCGATTTTTTTGCCCTGCAGGTCTTTCACGCTCTGAACAGGCGATTCATAAGGAACTGCCAGCACCAGTTTAATAGGTTTCAGGCCCTGACGCGAATAGGTAAGTTCCGCTATTTCCTTCACATCCGCCGCAGTTTCGGTTATCCAATCCTTGCCGGAAATACCTGCATCAAGCACACCGCCGGCAACATATCGGGGTATCTCCTGCGCCCTGATCAGGATGCAATCCAGATCTTCATCATCGATGTAAGGAAAATAGGACCGCTCATTGAGATAAAGATTAAATCCGGCCTTTTTAAACATTTCAAAGGTTGATTTTTGCAAGCTTCCAGCCGGTAACCCCAGTTTTAACTTTTTCGCTTCAGTCATCTTGCTCCGTATCCCCCAGTTCAACATTGATGGTAATTATTATAACAGGAGTATAAATGAAAGAAAAGGGGAGAGCCATGTAATCCATATTATAACGTCTCTCCCCCATTAGCATTTCTTAACACTACTTCATACAACCTTTAGATTGCCGGCTTGGGAAAAGGTTTGATTACCTCCAGCGACTTCTGCATTTCTTCTTCGGACAATGAAACATCAGTTAATTTCCCGCTGAGATAAGCATCGTAGCCGGCTAAATCTAGAAACCCGTGGCCGCTCAGACAAAATACGATTGTTTTCGCAACGCCTTCCTCCCTGGCTTTCTCTGCTTCCTCAATAGCTGCGGCGATAGCATGGTTAGTTTCCGGTGCACAGATTAACCCTTCTGTTTGGGCAAAGATCATACCTGCCCTGTAAGTCTGCAGCTGGTTATAAGAACGCGGTTGAATCAGGCCATCCAGAACCAGACGGCTTACAAGGGGGGACATCCCGTGGTACCTCAGCCCTCCAGCATGGATCGGTTGCGCCATGAAGTTATGCCCCAGGGTAAACATGGGTAACAGCGGGGTGTTGGCAGCGGTATCTCCATAATCATAGGCAAAGGGGCCCCGGGTTACTGTAGGGCAGGCGGTCGGCTCAACAGCAATAATCTGAATATCCTTGCCATAAATTTTATCCCTGATATATGGGAAAGAAAGTCCGGAAAAATTGCTTCCGCCACCGACACAACCGATTAGCACGTCAGGATAATCGCCTACCATTTCGAACTGTTTTTGTGCTTCAAGACCAATAATCGTTTGATGCAGCATCACATGATTTAAAACGCTTCCCAGAGAATATTTGGTGCTTTCCGATGTTACTGCATCTTCCACAGCTTCGCTGATAGCTATTCCCAGGCTGCCCGGGCAATCAGGATCTTCAGCCAGCACTTTTCGGCCAAAACTTGTTTGGTGACTGGGGCTGGGCACACACTCGGCTCCCCAGGTTTTCATCATTAACTGACGATATGGTTTTTGTTCAAAGCTAATCTTAACCATGTACACCTTGCATTCCAGGCCAAAAAAACTGCACGCCAGGCCCAGAGCGCTGCCCCACTGGCCTGCACCGGTCTCTGTTGTAAGTCTTTTTATGCCGGCCACCTTATTGTAATAAGCCTGTGCGATAGCTGTATTTGGTTTATGGCTTCCGGCAGGGCTTACGGATTCATTTTTATAATATATTTTTGCCGGAGTATTCAGGTGTTTTTCCAATGCAAAAGCTCTTTGCAGCGGTGTTGGTCTGTAAATTAACAGTTTCTCCAGCACTTCCTCAGGTATGTCAATCCACCTTTCGGTACTTACCTCCTGCTCAATAAGGTTCATCGGAAAAATCGGCAACAGATCTTCCGGACGCACAGGTTCGCTGGTAGCAGGGTTTAACGGGGGTTGGAGAGGTGTAGGCATATCTGCCTGGATATTGTACCACTGTCTGGGAATCTCCTGTTCCGGTAAACATATTTTTTTAGCCTCCATTTCTTTTCCTCCTTTTACTATGAATTAAAAAACCCTCGTCTCAGGGACGAGGGATTGCTCGCGGTACCACCCATATTACCCCTTTTGAAGGGGTCACTCTCGGCAAGGTACGGGAGCAATAAATCAATGCACTGCTCCGATACCCCTTTCTTATAACGGTGAAGCCTCCGTCCTGCCCTACGCTCTTTCGGACAGGCACCTCCGGGACCCATTCAACAGGCGATAAAGTACCGGGCTCACAGCTTTGGGGTCTTACCCCTCCACCCGGCTCTCTGAACTTCTCTTACCTGCATACTATTTCCCTTCACAGGCTTTAATATACTATTAGCGAAACTATAGCATATAATAAATGTATTGTCAATAACCTTTTTTTCTTTTTTTTGGTTTATGATTTTGCCTGCTCCTGGATAGTTTCAGCCAATAAGAGGCCGGACAAATGGTTTTTAAATATTGTTCTTAAACTGTGGCAGCTGGAGCTCAGGAATCATTTTAAAGCCGTATTGTGTAAACCTGTTAAACATTTGGATAATTATGCGGTTGACACCCTTATCAGGAAATAGCTATAATTGTGTCAGGCAAATATATTTTTAATATGATAACCCGCTCCGCAAATGGAATGATCACATACAGGAAAGATTCTACCCAAATGGCATTTACCACAGTGTGATCGTTATGATCATGTTGCGGATAGATAGTATTACAAGATAGGCACATTAGAACCCGATATGCTTTTGGGAGGAGGAAAATAATGGGCGATAAATACCGGCAACGCTGCCTAATTTGCGGACGGGTATTCGAAATTGGAGATCTGGCTGAAACCACCCTGGGGGGGAGTTTTTATGGTGAACCCCCAAGGAGTAAATCTATCTGCCCTTTATGCGAGGCTAAGATAAGAAAGGAAGCTGAAGGGACTCAGAAAGATCCGAAACCGATGTAATCAGATGCTACCATTGGAATTGATCATACTTTTACTTAAATTAACTAATAACCCCTCCTTATACATCAATAATATTAAAGAGGGGTTATTAGTTTTATAGAAACTGCCTGTTGTCCGTATTAAACGTGCAGGGATAATTATTTGTCAGCTCCGGCAGCCTTTAACCGGGCCAGGCTCCGCTGTAAAGCTTTTTCCGCCCGGTCCCGGTCTAACCCTGGAGGACGCTCCCGAAGACGCTTTTCTGCCCTCTCCTTGGCCCGGCGAGCCCTTTCTATGTCAATCTCTGTCGAAAGCTCTGCCATATCCGCCAGGATAATTACCTTATCAGGACCTGCTTCCATAAAGCCTCCGGATACAGCCATGTGCTCTGTCTTCCCCCCCACTTTACGGTAATAAACCACGCCTGATTTTAAAATGGCTAGAAGGGGGGCATGCCGTGGAAGGACACCCAGGTAGCCCTCTGTTCCCGGAGCAATAACGCTCTCCACTTCTACCGCTAAGATCTTCCTCTGGGGAGTGACAACTTCTAATTTTGACGTACTCATCAGGCCAGCTCCTGTCCCTTTTGAATTGCCTCCTCTATGTTGCTAACCATATAAAAAGCTTCTTCCGGCAAATTATCATGCTGACCCGCCAGAATCTCCTTAAATCCCCTGATTGTCTCCTTTAATGGCACATAAGCTCCTGGCCTTCCTGTAAAAGCTTCAGCCACATGGAAAGGCTGGGAAAGGAAGCGCTGAATTTTACGGGCACGGGCTACTATCATCTTATCCTCATCTGAAAGCTCCTCTATACCCAAAATTGCGATGATATCCTGGAGTTCCTTGTAACGCTGAAGAATGCGCTGTACACCCCTTCCTACTTCATAGTGCTCATTCCCAACAACAAGGGGATCGAGCAGCCGGGAAGTTGAATCCAGGGGGTCCACGGCAGGGTAAATTCCCAATTCCGACAGCTGCCGGGAAAGCACAATAGTCCCGTCCAAATGAGCGAAAGTTGTAGCCGGAGCCGGGTCTGTAAGGTCATCAGCAGGAACGTAGATCGCTTGAACCGAGGTAATAGAACCTTGCTTGGTAGAGGTAATACGTTCCTGGAGTTCACCCATCTCTGTAGCCAGCGTAGGCTGATAACCTACAGCGGAGGGCATACGGCCCAGCAAAGCTGAAACCTCAGAACCCGCCTGAACAAAGCGGAAAATGTTGTCGATAAAAAACAGTACGTCCTGGCCCCCTTTGTCTCGGAAATATTCGGCAGCGGTTAATCCTGTTAACCCTACCCGCATGCGCGCTCCCGGGGGCTCGTTCATCTGACCGTATACCAGGACTGTTTTATCTAGAACTCCGGATTCAGTCATCTCCAGGTAAAGGTCATTACCTTCCCTGGTACGCTCGCCTACTCCGGCAAAGACAGAATATCCTCCATGCTCGTAGGCAACGTTGCGGATAAGCTCCATAATCAAAACCGTCTTTCCTACACCAGCCCCGCCAAAAAGACCCATCTTTCCGCCCTTGGGCAGGGGTGCTAAAAGATCCAAAACTTTCAGACCTGTCTCTAGAATCTCAGTAGAAGGCTTTAAATCATCAAAGGAAGGAGGTTCCCTATGGATAGGCCACCACTCCTCCGGTTCCAATGCGCCTTTTTCGTCTATAGCTTCGCCCACCACATTAAATAACCTGCCTAAGGTAGAAACACCTACCGGAGCCTTTATGGGGGCTCCCGTATCTATAGCCTTCATTCCTATTTGCATGCCGTCGGTAGAGGACAATGCTACACACCGGACCCTATTTTCACCTAAATGTTGCATAACCTCCATGGTAAGGTTAATCTCTTTTTCCTTAATAATAACAGCATTATATAAATCGGGTAAATGTTCTTCAAGAAACTCCACATCCACTACCGGACCTATAACTTGCACCACTTTTCCTTCGTTCATGTCAAGTCCCTCCTCTACCCCTGGGCCTTCAAAGCTTCAGCGCCAGTTGCCACTTCCAGTAGTTCAGTGGTAATGGCGGCCTGACGGGCTTTATTGAAAGACAAGGTTAATTGATCAATCATTTCGCCACTATTCTTAGTGGCACCATCCATGGCTACCATTCTGGAACTGATTTCGCTAGCCTTGGCCTCTAAAAGGGCCTGGTACACTTTTATCTCGCAGTAACGGGGCAAAATAGCCTCCAGCACACCCACAGGCTCTGGTTCATAAATATAATCCATCATTTCCGCTCCTTCAACTGAAGGAGTTTCTATAGGCAAAAGTCTTTCCACCTGAGGAACATTGCGCAGGGCTGTATAAAAACGGGCGTAAATCAGGTTCACCTCATCTACCTGCCCGTTTAAAAAGATCTCCATAAGCTGCCGGGCTAACTCCCGGGCCAGGGATAGATCGGGTTCATCTCCAATGTCAACATAATATTTAAGCATTTCCACCGAACGCCGGCGAAAATACTGTACACCCTTGCGGCCCAATACGATTAAAGCAGCCGGCTTCTCCTCTTTGGCCAAACAGTCCTCGACCAGGTTAATAAGATTGGCGTTATATGCCCCCGCTAACCCCTTATCTCCAATAACTAATACATAGCATGTCTTTTTAACCTCCCGGGACGCTACCAGCGGGAGCATCTGGGCATTTGGGGCCAAAGCTAAACGGCCTGCCACTTCGGCTGTTTTCTGGGCATAAGGACGAGTTGCCCATACCTGACCTTGGGCCCGGCGCAGTTTGGCTGATGCCACCATCTTCATCGCACCGGTAACATGCTGAATATTGCTTATCACCCGTATACGCCGTTTAATTTCCCTTATACTAGACAAGTATTCCACCGCCTTTATCTTCCGCCAACCGAAAATACTCGTTTATTGCTCGATGGTTGGCAATCAGGAACCAGTTTCGCTAACCGGAACAAAACTGTCTAGAAATTCTTTTATACTCTTTTTCAGAAGCTCCTCCAGCTCATCATCCAAGGCTTTCTTTTCCCGAATCTCCTGAAGGATATTGGGATAGTTGCTCTTCAGGAAACGGATGTACTCCTGTTCAAAAGGCTCTACCTTTTCAATAGGCAGATTCTCTAAATATCTGTTCACACCTGCATAAATTACTGCGATCTGCTCTTCCACCGCCATAGGCTGGTACTGGCCCTGTTTTAAAAGTTCCATCATCCGTTCACCCCTGGATAAACTTGCCATTGTAGCTTTATCCAGATCTGTTCCAAACTGAGCAAATGCTGCTAATTCCTGGTACTGTGCAAGGTCCAATTTCAAACGTCCTGCTACCTGCTTCATAGCCTTTACTTGGGCAGCCCCTCCTACCCGGGAAACAGAAAGCCCCACGTTAATAGCCGGCCGCTGGCCTGCGTAGAATAAATCTCCTTCCAGATAAATCTGACCGTCAGTAATGGAGATGACGTTGGTGGGGATATAAGCAGAGACGTCACCCGCCTGGGTTTCAATTACGGGTAAGGCTGTCATTGAACCGCCACCCATAGCATCACTTAAGCGAGCCGCCCTCTCCAATAAACGGGAGTGCAGGTAAAAAATGTCTCCAGGATAAGCTTCCCTTCCGGGGGGCCTCCTTAATAGCAGTGAAAGCTCTCGATAAGCCACAGCGTGCTTGGAAAGATCATCGTAAACTATCAGAACATCCCGATGCTGATCGTACATAAAATATTCTCCTATAGCACAGCCGGCATAGGGAGCAATATACAATAGCGGGGCTGCTTCACCGGCATTGGCCACCACCACAGTAGTGTAATCCATTGCACCCGTTTCCTCAAATTTTTGAGTAACGCTGGCTACAGTGGAAGCCTTCTGGCCTATAGCTACATAGATACAGATAACATCTTGACCCTTTTGGTTGATAATTGTATCCACGGCAATAGCCGTTTTTCCAATTTGACGGTCTCCGATGATCAACTCCCGCTGCCCCCGACCGATGGGGAACATTCCATCGATAACTTTGATGCCTGTTTGCAGCGGAGTGTTTACCGGTTGACGCTTGATCACCCCGGGGGCGAGGAATTCTACCGGCCGGTGCTTCTCAGCCTCGATCGGGCCCTTGTCGTCCAGGGGCTCACCCACCGGACTCACCACGCGGCCGATAAGGCCGTCCCCCACCGGTACTTCCATAATACGGCCCGTCCTCTTGACTTCGTCCCCTTCCTTAATATGCTGGTACGGACCCAAAATAACCGTCCCTACGCTATCCTCTTCGAGGTTCAAGGCCATACCGTAAACTCCCCCTGGAAACTCCAGGAGCTCGCTGGCCATAACTTGCCCCAACTGGACGCGAGCGATGCCGTCACCCACGTAAGTAACTATACCTTTGTTGGCTACCTCTATCTCCAGCTCATAGCGTTCTAGCTGCTGCATCAAAACGCTGGTAATCTCTTCAAGCTTACTATCCAAATCTTCTCACCCCTTTACATCAGTTAACCAACCCGGGTACTAGACTGTCCTTAAACGGGCGCCTATGAGCTCCAACTTTTTCTTGACACTGGCATCTATTACCCGGTCTCCCCAGCGTAAGACAAGTCCCCCCAATATTTCTGGTTCAATCCTTATCTCCATGCGGACCTTCTTCCCGACAAAACTAACCAACCTGCTTTCCAGTTCGGATTCCATAGCAGGGGAAAGGGGAGCAGCCACCGTTACGCCCACCGCCTCGATATCCTTCGCTTGATCGAGAAGGCGCTGGTACTCTGGAGCAATAGAAGTAAACATCTCTTCTTTCTTTCTGCTCAATATCCGAGGAAGTAGAGCCTTTAATGCCTGTTCCTTTTCCTGGGGAGAAAAAAGCGGATGAGAAAGGATTTTTTGGAGCTCGGCATCTTCCTCAAAAATTTCTTTCAGTGAGGCAAGCTTCTCTCCAACCTCTTCTTCTTGCCCCCATTTTTGGGCTGCATAAAAGAGGGCCTCCGCATAGTGCCGGGCAACTCTTTTGTCGTTCACTGTAACCTCTCCACCTCCGCAAGGGCATCCTGAAGCAGATGCTCCTGATCTTCAGAGGTAAGGGTGCGGGCCAAAACCTTGCCTGTCGCCATGACCACAAGTTCTGCTGCCTGACCGCGAATGGCAGCCATAGCCGACCTTTTTTCTTTTTCTATTTCCAGCCGAGCCTGCTCCAGGGCACGCGCGGCCTCTTCCTTAGCCTGGGCGACCAGTTCCGAGCGTGTAACTTCCGCCATCTCGGCAGCCCGTTGTAATATTGCCTGAGCCTCCTGATGTGCCTCGTTTAGTTGTTGCTGGTAAGAGGCCAAAAGCTCGTCCGCCTTTTCTCTGGCAGAAGCCGCTTCCCTGAGATCCCCTTCAATCTTTTCTCCTCTGATCACTCACAGCTTTGCTAAGAGGCTTCCAGAGGATTAAGTAAAGCCCTCCTAAGACCACCAATACGTTAACCGTCATGGAGTAAAAAACTCCAAATATTAAAAGACAAGGCATCTAAAATAGCCTCCATATAACACCACCTCCTTTATTTTATCGCATAGTTTTGAATTAAATTTTAGTCCACAGGAGGATGGATATTACGAAGGAAAAGAGGGTCAGGGCCTCCATAAAAGCCAGGGCGAGAATTAAGCTGGTACGAATATCCCCCCCGGCCTCCGGTTGCCTGGCAATGCCCTCCATTGCACCACGTGTAGCAATCCCTTGCCCAATACCAGAACCTAAAGCAGCTATAC
Organism: Dethiobacteria bacterium; assembly: GCA_050948825.1. Classification (GTDB taxonomy): domain Bacteria; phylum Bacillota; class Dethiobacteria; order DTU022; family UBA8154; genus DUQX01. The sequence continues at coordinate 357,059 of JBMNEO010000003.1, forward strand.
TTACAGCCAGAGCCGCACCTATATAAGCCAATCCATTCATTACTCTAGCCTCCTTAAATACTTTTTAATTTCTCTTAATGTCCTTGGATAAAAGAAGCTGATATATACCACTGTCAACAAAGAAAAAACCAGGGCTTGGATAACGCCCATAATTATCCCTAAAGCCATCACAGGGGTCGGGAGCAACAAGGGAAACATACAGGAGCAGTGCCGCAACCACCGTCTTCTCGCCAAACATGTTGGCAAAAAGACGGAGGGATAAAGACACAGGTTTAACCAGCTCTTCAATAATCATTCAGCGGAAATAAAAAGGGAATGGGCTGAAAAAAATGCTTGATATACCCTCCCAGCCCATTCTTTTTAATACCGATAAGCTGGACCAGGATAATTGTTACTACAGCAAACGCCACCGTGGTAGACAGGTCGGTGGTAGGCGGTCTCATCTCCGGGATGAACCAGGCAAGGTTGAGAAATAAAATAAACAAAAACAGAGTCCCGACCAATGGGAGAAACCTGCGCCCTTCCTTGCCCATGTTATCCTCCAGGAGATCATAAAAAAAGTCTGCCACCATTTCAACCAGAGCTCTGAATTCCTCCGGGGTATGGTGCTGAAACGCCTGGAGATGAGATATGCCACGATAAAAACGACGATCATGACTATCCAGGTATTGAACACAGTGGTACTGATAGGCACAGGACCCAGATAAAACAGAATCACGCGGCCTGTACGTGTTCTAATAAATGCTGCAATGCTTCCAAACCCAATTTAAGCTATCCCTCCTTTCCTCGGATAATTAAAAAAGCCTGGCCGATGAAAGCCATAATCTCAAGAAGAAGGCCGGTTAATACCCCAAATAGGAACAGTTCTCCTGCCAAAGCAGAAAGGCCTAACAAACCTAAGAAAACAAAAAGCCTTATTAGTGAACGGGCTATCAGCCTGTTCGCTGCCTTCCGGGGGGAGAGACCTTCTGCATTAACCACAGCCTTCATCTGCCAGCGGTAAAAGAGCCAGGCAATGAAAGCGGCGAGAGCTACGCCCAGAGCAAAGGACCTGTAACCAAGCAACAACGATATGACAATAATTCCCACACCCAGTATTGCCATGACTTTTTCTGCGGCTTTTAATCCTTTATTCCTGCTGCTCATCGTCTTCTATTTCTGACTCCTTTTCCGGCTTTTTTCCCATTAGAGCATTTAATTCTTTCCATAAACTATAAAACCCTGCTCCTACTCCTAAAAAAACACCCAACAACATAAAAACCGGGAAAGTCCCCAGGCGGCGGTCAATCCACCATCCTCCATAGAGCCCTAAAAAAACTGCCGCAATCATAGTAATCCCGAAGGAGAAGAGCTAGGTTGCCGTGGCTGAATATAACGCACCCACTGTGGTTTTTTTTTAGCCAATGTAGGATCATCCCTGCCGATGTTGTAACTGTGTTAACCAAATAATTGTTATCTATTTCACATTATTGCACATTACACGTACCAATTATGATTAAAAGGCTATAGATAATTTCTAAAAGTCTGCCGTGTTTTTCTTTTTTCTTTTTAGCCTTTTTCAAGCTTCTTCTAAAAGGTTCGCTTTTCCATCGCAAATTCCTGCTATTGTAACAAAAATTTTTCGCTGAGTTTACTTTTTCCCGGATAGAAACGTTTTTTCTATAAATGATGCGCAAACCTTCAAGAGTAAGGAAGTGGTTAACCTCCTGGATTGTCTCAGACTCCTGCGCAATAAGCCCTGCCAATCCCCCTGTTGCAACAACAAAAGGCTTTTTGGAAAATTCTTTTACCATACGTTTAACGATACCGTCAACTTGGCCCACAAACCCGAATAATATACCTGATTGCATACTGGAGACGGTATCCTTCCCAATAACCCTTTGCGGTTTAACCAGTTCGACGCGGGGCAGTTTTGCCGCTTTCTGGAACAGGGCCTCCATGGAAATGTCAATGCCGGGAGCAATTGCCCCGCCAATATAGTCTCCTTTTTCAGATACGGCACAAAACGTTGTAGCTGTACCAAAATCAACAATAATTAAAGGGCCGCCATAGAGCTCAATTGCTGCGACCGAATTGACAACACGATCCGCTCCTACTTCACGGGGGTTGTCATACAGTATATTAAGGCCTGTTTTAATCCCGGGGCCTACAATCAGGGGTACAAGGTTAAAATATTTTTGGGCCATCTTCTCCAGGGGATAATGCAGCGTAGGCACAACAGAAGAAATAATCATTGCATCAATTGACCCTGTCTCCAACCCGTTATGCTGGATAAGATTCCTGATTATTACCCCATATTCGTCATCTGTCTGGTTACGGTTTGTTGATATACGCCAGCACATCTTCAATTCCTGGCCATTATATACCCCCAACATTATATTAGAATTACCAACATCTATAGCCAGGAGCATATCCTACCACCTCTTCCTAGATAAATATAATACATTAAGGAGAAAATATAAATATTATAGCGGGTAACATCTATTTAGGGGCAGGCCCGCACCGCAAAGCGCGGTACAGGCCTGAGAAACTACCATAGTTTACCTGAAACATGAATAACCCTACGGCCCACTCCCGAATCAAGAACTCTTTTTAAGGCGCGGCCCAAGGTAAATAATATCACGGTATAAACGGGGATAGAGACAACCGCTTCCACTATTTTGGGGGGAACAGTGACGGCTCTGAATGTCCCAAACAGTGTTTCGATGAAATAGGGAACCAGAAGGATATTTACCAGGACAAATACCAATGAAACTGACAGGAAGAGCGGAAAAATCCCCACTTCACGCCTGCCCCTGGCGGCTATCATAAAAACCAGACCGGGAATAATGCCGCGCAATGCAGCGGTTAGCGTAAAATGCGGCATATAAGGCCCCATGGGACCGCCGATAAAAAAGCCCACCAGATCTCCTACCGCTCCTACAAGGCCGCCCGCTAAAGGTCCCATAAATAGCCCGGCAAAAATAACAGGCACTGCACCAAAGCCGATACGCAGCCCCTCAACCCCGGCAAATGGTATGCGCAGGCTTAAATAACGCTCAAAAACAATATTCAGGGCAATCAGCAAGGACATCCTGACCAGCATCTGCGTGGTTAACTCCGATTTCGGTTTGCTTTGCAACATAAAAGGAAACACCTCCTTTCCCTAAAGATGGGCAGGCTGCCACATCTAAGAGAAAGGAGGTATTGAGCTCTTCTTTTGCTCTTATGTGGACAGCGGATGCGGTGCTATGTCGCAGGCACGTCCTTAACAGGGCCCCTTTCGTCTAAGGGCAACTTCCCATCCCTTAGCACTTAACGCACAACACCTACTCTGCCATCAAATGCAACTACTTTAGTGTCTTTTTATTTGCATACCAGAGCCTTAGATTAGAATAATCCTTTTACTTTACCTGTTTCCACATCTACATCAATACGGCGATAGGCCGGGTTGGAACCTGTACCGGGCATAAGGCTGATCTGACCTGCTACCGGGACAACAAATCCGGCTCCCTTATAAGTTAGGATATCCCGTACAAAGAGCTTCCATCCCTTGGGTACGCCTTTTAATACAGGGTTGTCAGTCAAACTCAAGTGGGTCTTCACCATGCAAGTGCCCAGCTTCTGTAGTTCGGGATCAGCTTCCATTCTTTTGGCTTTTTCCATAGCATCCGGTGAATACTCAACGCCATCGGCACCGTAAACCTCTTTGGCAATAAGTTCTATGCGCTGGCGCAGGGGAGTTTCCAGTTCGTAGAGAAACTTGAATTCATTCTTTTCTTCGCACGCTTCTATAACAGCGTCAGCCAGTTCGAGGGCACCTTCGCCGCCATACTGCCAGTGCTTGGAAAGGGCAACCCTTGCACCCGCTTCTTCAGCCAGGCGGCGGACAGTGGCGATTTCTTTTTCCGTATCGGTATGGAAAGCGTTAATGCAAACTACCGGGCTCATACCGGACTTCTTAATAACATTAATGAGATGTATGAGGTTTTCGCAACCTTTTTCCACCCAGGGAATGTTCTCCTGGCTGTATCCGGGATCCAGCGGCTTTCCAGGGACAGGAAGCGGAGCTCCGCCGTGGCACTTCAGGGCTCTAATCGTCGCTACAAGAACAGCACAATGAGGTTTGAGGCCGGACATACGGCACTTGATGTTCCAGAACTTCTCAAACCCGATATCAGCAGCAAAGCCGGATTCCGTTACCAGATAATCGCCTAGTTTCAATCCTACACGGTCGGCCACAATCGAATTCTGCCCAACGGCAATATTAGCAAAAGGTCCTGCATGGACAAAACAGGGCTGGCCTTCCAGTGTTTGCATCAGGTTAGGGTTCAATGCCTGCACCATCCAGGCGGTCATCGCGCCATCAACCTCGAGATCGGCAGTGGTTACAGGATTGCCCTTCTTATCATATGCAACCACAATCCTGCCCATGCGCTCCCGCATATCTTTCAAATCATTGGAAACAGCAAGAATAGCCATAATTTCAGAGGAAACTGCGATGGCAAAGCCGGAATCCATCATGAATCCGTCCATTTTGCCCCCACGGCCGATAGTAATATTACGCAGTGCCTGGGCGCAAAAGTCCATAATCCACTTCATTTCCACATTCCTCGGGTCGATGTTCAACCGCTTCAGGCCGATCTTTCCCAAAAAGGCATCGCTGTAGTTAAATTCGTGCTGCAAACGTGATGTTAAAGCAACCATAGCCAGGTTATGTGCATTCATCACGGCATTAATATCGCCTGTAAGGCCTAAAGAAAACTCTGTAAGGGGAATACACTGCGACAATCCACCGCCGGCAGCAGAGCCCTTAACGTTCATAGTCGGCCCTCCGGAAGGCTGCCTGATTGCTCCGATGACATTCTTGCCCCGCTTGCCCAAACCTTGAACCAGCCCTACCAAGGAGGTGGACTTACCTTCTCCCAATGGTGTCGGGGTAATGGCTGTAACGTCAATATACTTACCATCGGGTCTGTCTTTTAAGCGATCCAAAACCTTTTTAAAATCTACTTTGGCAACATAGTGACCATAAGGAAGAAGTTCTTCCTTTCCCAAGCCCAGCTCTTCACCGAGTTGGTAAACTGTCTTCATTCTCGATTCTGCTTCTTCAGCAATTTCCCAGTCAGCATGTTTGGTTGGATCTAAAGCCATATTAACCCTCCTAAAATTTTTTTGGGGTAACCTCCTACCCTTTAAACCTTTAAGGCAAAAAATTCTTCCTTCAAAATAAACGATTAAGGACGATTTCTTTTTATGTACATCTTACCTCCTTTTTTAGGATTTTCTCAATATTTCAAGTAAAAATGCAACTTCCTTACTTTAACCCAAAAATCTATTCTACAAAAGAAAATAAAATCCTGCTGCAAATAATAAGATTTTCACTATTTATTTAAAGAGACGGTTCTTGCTTTCGCATATCCTGCGACAGGGGACGGCTGCGACAACGGGGACGGTTCTTGCTGTCGCATATCTAATACCGACAACAGGGGACGGTTCCCCCTGCATCTTTTTAGATATGCGACAGCAAGAACCGTCCCCGTTGTTGTATTATACTTCTTCCCTTGGTTCCCTGCAGATTTCTCCTTTGTCAGGCCTGAAGATTACTTTTACCTTGCCTGCTTTTTCTTTCTTTTTCTCTTCGAGGATTCTTTTGGCTTCGGTTTTATTTTCTTCCAATTTCCTTTCCTCTTCAAGCTCGGCAAGGGATTTCCCTTCCATAAGAGCGGCGATCTCCGTTGAGTCCAGTGTTTCCTTCTCCAGCAAGGCTTCTGCAATCAGGTTCAGCTTTTCCTTATTTTGTATTATAAGTTCTTTCGCTATATTGTAACATCTGTCCACTGTGCTGCGGATTTCCTGGTCAATGGATTTAGCAATCTCTTCGCTAAAATCGCGATCTCTGCCCAGATCACGTCCTAAGAAAACCTGATCATGCTTTCTTCCAAGTGTAATCGGCCCAAGGGCCTCACTCATACCGTATTCCATGATCATTTGCCTGACGATAGCAGTGGCCCGTTCCAGGTCATTCTGAGCTCCGGTGCTAACCTCCTTAAAAATTACCTCTTCCGCCACTCTGCCGGCCAGCAGCGTGGCAACCCTTTCCAGGAGCTCGGAACGGGTCAGATAATAACGGTCTTCTTCAGGCAACATCAAGGTATACCCGCCTGCCCTGCCGCGAGGGATAATCGATACCTTGTGCACAGGATCGGTTTTAGGCAAAAGATAACCTACCATAGCATGACCGCCCTCATGAAAAGCCACAAGTTTCTTTTCAAAATCGCTGATAACCCTGCTCCTTTTCTCAGTACCGGAGATAACACGGTCGATGGCTTCTTCCATTTCTAAAAGGCCAATAGATTTTTTGTTTCTGCGCGCTGCCAGCAGTGCAGCCTCATTTACAAGGTTTTCTATATCCGCACCGGTAAATCCAGGAGTCCGCCTGGCCAGAACTTTCAAATCCACCCCGGGTTCAATGGGTTTACCTTTAACATGAACGACAAGAATTTCTTCCCTCCCCTTAACATCGGGTAAACTAACCGTAACCTGCCTGTCGAAACGCCCCGGGCGCAGCAGTGCAGGATCAAGAATATCGGGTCTGTTGGTAGCTGCTAAAATAATTATACCTTCATTTACATCAAAACCATCCATCTCAACCAGCAGCTGGTTGAGGGTTTGCTCCCTTTCATCGTGCCCCCCGCCCAATCCGGCACCGCGCTGGCGGCCAACCGCATCTATTTCATCGATAAACACGATACAGGGAGAGTTTTTTTTGGCATTCTCGAACAGGTCTCTAACACGCGAGGCGCCGACACCAACAAACATCTCCACAAAATCAGAACCGCTGATACTAAAAAAAGGCACCCCCGCCTCACCTGCAACCGCTCTGGCCAGAAGCGTCTTACCTGTACCCGGCGGTCCGATAAGCAAAACGCCCTTGGGTATACGGGCACCGAGATCAATAAATTTCTTCGGATCCTTTAAATATTCTACAATTTCCTGAAGTTCTTCTTTTTCTTCGTCAGCCCCTGCCACATGATCGAAGGTAACCTTTTTACGTTCTCCGTCGTACAATCTTGCCCTGCTCTTACCGAAATTCATCACCCTGCTTCCACCGCCCTGGGTCTGCTGCATAAAGAAAAAAAACAGGCCGATAATTAAGATAAAAGGTATAAGATAAGTCAAAAGCGTGGACCACCAGGGAGGTTCCGGCTCCGGCTCGGCATTAAGTGCAATCTTATGCTCTATTAACCTTCCCGTAAGGTCATCATCGGCAGGTTTATAGGTTTTTACTTTTGACCCGTCTTTCAGGGTAGCTTCAACTTTATTACCTACAATGGTTACTTCTTCTATCTCCCCTTTTTCAATATATTCAATTAATTGGGGGAAATAGTTTATATCGCGTACCACTTCCGGTGGTTTGCTAAAAGTCTGAATAAGAGCAACGGCAATCATGAAAATTAGAAGGTAAAAGGTTGCCTGGCGCAAAAAACGATTATTCAACTGCGAAAAACCTCCTCTCTTACGATATACTATCGATATATTATGACTAAAATTGTATCACATTAGTTATTGGAACTCAAGCAAAATACAAATATCGGGTAAATCCCGGTACTTTTCGTTAAAATCTAGCCCATATCCAACCACAAATTCATCAGGAATGCAAAATCCGCAGTAGTCCGGCTCAATATCAACTACCCTGCGTTCCGGTTTATCAAGAAGGGTAATTATCTTTAGGGATCGCGGGTTTCGTGAAAGGAGGTTTTCCTTCAGATAGCTTAAGGTTAAACCCGTATCGATAATATCCTCCACGATAAGGATGTCCTTATTGTCAATACCCGTTTCCAGGTCTTTTAGAATCCGCACCACCCCGGAAGTAGTAGTAGAATTCCCATAACTGGATACCGCCATAAAGTCCATTTCTACAGGAATTTCAAGATTCCTGATTAAATCTGAAAGAAAAACCACCGCCCCCTTTAAAACACATATCAACAAGGGGACTTTACCTTGATAATCCCGGGATACCAGTTCAGCCAGATACCTTACCTTTTCCTTGATTTCCTCCTGAGGCAGCAATACTTTGAGCTTCTTTGACTCCATATCTTTCCCCCCCGGAATCAAATTTTATCCCTCCCCAAGACCTTCAATCATTAAAAACTTACCCTTCTTCAAGCCTCAGGACCAGCACCTTTTTGGTATTTTCCGTTACTTTGCACGTATCAGAAATTTGTTTGCCTGCCACCCATACGATAATATCGCCGGCAAGTACTAAAGGTAAAAAATCGCGCTCCCGTAGGGGAACTTTTTTATCAATAAGATACTTTTTCAATTTCTTCTTTCCGGGGGAACCCAGGGGATGGAAACGGTCACCATCCCGGCGGGTCCTCACAAGCAGGTTTAACCCGTTTTGTGAAGTATGCTCATGCTTATTATCCCCGCTAAAAAGCAATACCCTGTCATAATCCAGGTATGCCTCTTTTCGGCCCTCTGGTGGCCATTTAAGTTCTCCCATTAAAAAAATCCCGGCCACGATCGCCATTTTCTCTTCATAAAATGCCTTCTTGCCGGGAACAGGCAGGATAAAAGGAGAAAAAGGCTTGGTTTTTGTGGCTCTTTCCTTCGAAATAGACAGCTTCTTGTAGCTTTTTGAAACCTTAAGGCCACGGGCGAGGTGCAATACGGCATGCGGAGAACCTTTTCCATACATCTTTCAGAATATCCCTGATCCGCTTGTAGCCGATTTCCCGGGGAACCGTTCCCAGGAGCCTGCTAATGGCGAGGCGCAGTATACGCCCCTGTAACGCCTCATGCTCCCGTAATAGTTTTTCACCATCGAGCTCTAGGTAATCCGTTTTTTCTGCACAAATAATTGCTTTTAAGGACTTTGCAGCAGTGCTAATCAGATAATTGCTATCCAGGGAAAGAAGGTAGGAAAGCCGGGATAGCCCTTTACGGATATTAGGGTTATAATCCTCTTCCAGAGAGGGCAGCAGCTGCAGGCGCACTTTATTGCGCAAAAAACGCGCATCCTGATTCGTTTCATCAATACGGGGCTGAAGGCCGTTTTCACGGCAGTACTGCTCTATCTCTGCTCTGCCCGTTTCCAGAAACGGCCGAATGATATACTGCTCCCCTTCACCGGTTTCCCTTTTAAATTTAATACCCGTAAGACCGTCCAGCCCTGTTCCCCTGAGAAAATTTAACAGTAAAGTCTCAACCTGGTCGTCCCTGTTATGCCCTACGGCTATTCGAAGCGCTCCAACCCTTTTTGCAAGCTGTTGCAAGAAACTGTAACGCAGGTGCCGGGCAGCATCTTCAATTGAAAGCCTCCAACGCTTTCTAAAAATATCCGTATTAACTTGGCCCACGGTACATGGGAGCTGCATTTTTTTTGCTATTCTCCTGACAAATTCCGCATCACCTCTGGCAGAATCTCCCCTGATACCGTGATTTAAATGTGCCACATATAATGAAAAGGAAATAAAATTTTCCTGTCTTAACTCATTTAAGAGATGCAATAAGGAAAGGGAGTCTGCACCCCCTGAAACGCCAACGAGAACCAGGTCTCCTTCTTCAATTAGTTTTTCTCTCAGAATTATAGTTTTAACATGTTCTCCTAAAGCAGCCATTTTCAGGGCAGCAAGCCTCCCCGGGCCATCAAACTTCCAACTGTATTTTAATTCTCTAAAGCCTCTGTAATTCCTTCTTTCCTATAAATAATAGCCTCCGCACATCTGTACTGCCGGCAGGCAGCAAAAACAACCTACAAAGGCCTCAGGCGTGATACCAGCACCGTTAAATCATCCTGCACTCCCCGCGGCCAGCGGTAACAGGCTTCCTCAATCAACCGATCGGCAATTATTTGAGGGTGGTCGTGGCGGATCTCCTCTAAAGCATGAGTTAGCCAGTCATCCTCACTCTCCTGCCTGCTATCCAGCAATCCATCGGTAATCATCACAACCAGACCGCCGTTGGATATTTTAAAAGATATCTTTTCAGGGGTGATCTCCTCGAGTATTCCGATGGGAAGTGAAGCTGAACCGATTACCTCCACCGCCTTTCCATTTTTTAGGAAGCTTGGGGGTGCCCCAAGCTTGAAGAGTTCAACCTCTGCCGACTGCAGGTTAAACATAGCCATATCCAGCGTAGCAAACCGTTCAGTTGGATAACCCAGGCGCAAAAGCGTATTAATAGTATTAATCACAATCTCCTGACGAAAGCCGATACCCAGCAGGTGTTCCATCAGCCTTATTGTGGAAAGGCTGGCCGAACGAGCCTCTTTACCGCTACCCATGCCATCGCTGAGTATAACCGCCTGCTTCCCGTCCTTCAAAGGCATAACAGTATAACTATCTCCGGAAATATTCTGCCCATCCTTGGCTACCTGGGCAACGCCTATTTCTATGGAGAAGCGTATGCTGCCGTTGAATGCCTGCCCCTTTATTTCCCCTGATTTCAGCTTCAGCTCCTGGGCAAGGTCATGCATTACAGACGAGATTCCTTCCAGTTGCTCCGAGACAAGAGAACGGCTTTCATGTAATCTATCCTGCCAGTAACAATTTAAACGGTAGACTTCCTTCATACTGCCTATTGCTTTTACAATTTCCCGCTGCCTGGGGCAATAGCGCCTTAATCTGACCGGGATATATTTTTCCGAAAACTTATCGCTTTCCTCTGCAACAGAAAACATAGTAATAATTCGCCTGTACTGGCTATTGAAGTCTCCCTGCCAGCAGCGTTCAAAAAAGTTACAGGAGTTGCATACTCTCCTGCTGAAATAATCCACCAGCGGTGATAAATCTCTTCTGGAGCGGATATCTTCTGCCTGATTCAGTGGCCGGAAGGTAGCAGCAAGCTCCTTAAACACAGCGGCAAAATCCTTTATTCGACCCGCCATGGCAAATCTTAATTTCTCATTGCCTTCCGCCTGAAAAGGCCAATAGATACTAATCCTTCTCAAGCTCTCCCAAAGAGAAAAAGGTACACACAAAAACACTCCGGCAACAGTTATATCTTCCCAAAAAGTCGTTAAAATATAGCCCCCTTCGAGGCAATAATATGTTAGAAACCTTAAAACTGCAAAATAAACAAGCGCTATCAACGGCCGCCGAAACGAGCGCAACAAACCGGCAATTAACCCTGAAATACCCAATGCCCCGGTATACGGAAACATCACCGGGTTGCCAAAACTGAGACAGAGACCCATAGCCAAGCCCGCTGTAACACCCCAAACAGGGCCCCAGAGGTAAGAACCCGACAGCACCAGCAAAGGGCAGATAATATTGAGCAGCTGAACGTTTTCGCCCAATGATATACCGCCCATCCCTAAAAAAATCAGGGAAAACAGCAGAAAACCTCCCACGATTGCCTCCGGCGAAGCCTTATGACGGCGCTGCAGGCCATATTCTTCAAAAAAAGGAGTAAGCAGGGGAGGTAATAGCAGCGCGAGCAGCACTTCCAAAACAATGATTAATAACTCGTAAACATTGAGACTGTACAGGTAAAATAACGGCAAACGGAGGGAAATAATCGTTAACGGCAGGGTTATGGAGAGCGATATCCTTTTTTTCAGTACTATAAATCCAATATAATCCGTTGCCATCCAGAGCAGCATTCCCGCCGGCAAAAACCAGGGCGGGAATATTCCTGCCTGTGAAGTGGCCCATCCTACAATAATCGCCGCTGTTACCAAAGCCTTCTTTTGCGGTTGCAGCCGCATAACAAGTGCCCAGAATATTAATGCGAAAGGCGTTATCTCTCCCATCAATGCCGAACGTCCGATAAAAAAAGCAGCTATAAACCAGAGCAGCTTTCCTCCGTCCAGCTTTTTCCCGATGGCCTGTTTTTTTAAAAGCTGCGGGTATACCGGACGCCTAAAACCTTTTTTCCATGCCGGAAAGACAAAAGGTCGTTTTCCCGTATTAATTTTTTCCAAAAATAAAAACCTCCCTTGCCTCAATAATGGCACACTTGCAGGACAAGCATTTCACTGAAATTATACAAAGGTTTCCAGGAAATGTCTGTCAAAAAAGGGAGGCAGATGAAATTATTAACTTTTTTTATTTTTACAAAATTACTTTTACAAGATCATGCTCCTGCAAAATAATATAAATAGATGCAATAAATATCTAATCTTCAAAAGAAAAATTATTCTTTTTTGTCGTTTTGAGTGCTTACCGGTAAAAGAACATGGACTGCAGTCCCCTGGCCGGGTTCACTGAAGATACGCAGTTCTCCCCCCATTCTTTTAATAATAGAAGATGAAATGGAAAGGCCCAGGCCGGTACCCTTTTTTTTAGTAGTAAAAAAGGGACGCTGGATGACCCCCAAATATTCCGGTGGGATACCCGGGCCATTATCCTCGAAGGAAACCCGGGCATAATCATCATCATAATGAAGGGATATTTCCAAACGCCTGCCCTCGGAAGCGGTTTTATCAGACACCGCCTCAATCGCATTTTTAGCAATATTCAAAAATACCTGCTTCAGCCCGGTTATCTCCCCCATAACTCCTGGAAACCCTTCCGGGGAAAAGCAATTAATTTCCAACTCGACGTTATGCAGATAAGCTTCGCTTTTTAATAAAAACTCCATCTCCTCAATTATTCGAACGAGATTGACTTGCTCCAAAACCAGGTTGCCTTTAGGCTTGCTCAAATTTAAAAAATCGGTCAATATATTGTTCATCCGTTCCAGCTCGGCGCTGATTTTGCCCAGCAACTCTTTGCGCCTGTCTTCCTCACTAACACTTTTCAGCAGCTGTATTGCAGCCCCGGCAGTAGATAAGGGATTGCGAACCTCGTGCGCAATCCCTGCAGCCACCTCACTGGCAGTGGTCAAACGCTCCCAATCATCCCTCATGCTGCGCAGGCTTTCGTTCTCCGTTATATCCTCAAAAACCAGTACAGCCCCGCTGATTACCTTTTGGCGTACCAGAGGAATAACATCCCAGTTTATATGACTTAAAGTGCTACCTTCCCCAAAAACGCAATTTTTTTGGAAAGAAGATTCACCATCAGAGATTGCCCGGCGAAGAGCCGATTCCATTGGCTGGCAAAGCCCCGGCCCCTCAAACGGTTTGCCGGGAGAAAGGGTAATCCCCTGAGCACTAAAGAAATCTGAAGCGGCCGGATTTATCAGCATGACATACCCCCATTTGTTGGTCATGACAATGCCGTGGCGGATACTGTTCAACAGTATCCCAAGATACTGCTGTAACAGGTTATATTGTCCAAACAGCTCCAGAACAATAAGCGCCTGCCGAGCAAGGAAAAAGAGCGCCTTTTTCACATTCTTTTTTTGAGCATTCACCACTCCAAGGCAGATCAGGAAGTCCCCTTTTCTCATAGAGAAATCCTCTGTTGCAGGATACCTTAAACTCTCTTTTGCCGAAGTTATCTTCTTTTGAAGCGTGATTTGTGGATCTTCGCCCAGGTTTACAGCTCTTTCCCATTCGCCTTCCAGCTCCCCCAAAAAGGCAGCTGTTTCCGCCCCCCTGGACACCACAGTGTTATCGGCTCCGTTAATAGCGAAAGCCCAGGCCCCTTCTGCGGCGCAAAGGGTAATAAGCGAGCTGACCACAAGATCCAAAATATGCTTTAAATCGAAATGTTCGGAGGAGAGCAGTTTGACTGTTCGCTTATTAATTTTACCAATAGCCTCCAGAAGCTTTTTCCCTTCCCTGAGCTTTTCATTTTCACTCAGGGTGTTCGTAAACCAGCGGTATATTGCCTGGATCCTATCGGCAATATTTTTAAGTTCTTCTACAGATATAGTACGCATCCCGGCCGAAATCGCCTCTGCTTCAGAAACCCCGTAATCTTTCAAGCGTTTAAGAAAATCCTGGCGGCAAAGCTGTTTTGCTTTATTGAGGCCACCGGCTAAAACCAGGCAAAACCCGCTTTCCAGTCGCACAGCAGCCACCAGGATACCCAGCGGATCCTCGACAACTTCGCTTCCCCTCTTTTTATTTGTTTCCTTCGTTAATTTATAAAAAAAACCTTCAAACAGACCGCTTAGCGCCGGGTAACGTTCATAGTCAGCAATAAAAGATATGCCGGCAAAATACGATACTAGCTTGCCCTCCGGTCCAATAATTCCGATGCAGATATCAAGTAATTGTGCAAAAGGGCGCAAAAACTCAAGTCCCCTGGTTGATATTTTACCCCTACCCATTTTGGTACCTTTTTCCCTGCCCATGAGGTTGCCGGTCTGCTGCAATTTTGTTTTCTCCTCTTTTACTTATTGCCATACATCTCCTTCCACTTTAATATCTCCGGTTCCAAGGCCAGTATTTGGTTACCTTTCCCCTGCACTTCGCCACAAGGCATTATCACCCGGTTCTGCATTTCACAAGCATCCGCCTTTAGAACTGAAAATTATTTCCTCGCAGCACCATCTTCTTTCATTATTCTTTTTATTGGCTGAAAAGGCAAAATATTCACTGTTAGTATAATACTACAGTATATAAAAGAATTCAACCAATTATGCCATTAAAAAAACTGGCCTTATGCCAGTATTGTTTATTTTATCCCAGATGATTTTGTAATAAGCAGATAAATTCTACCAAAGGCGATGGGGATTATAGCTTTGTCAATAATAATGGCACCTTCCCGGTGCCGTTAAAAAGGGACAGTAAATATAAAATATGCATAATTGCTTATTCGTAACCGTGTTTAAAGGAACCCCTGCCGCCCCCCCTTTTGGACTCGGTATTGCGCTTTAAATCCTGCTGCTTTTCATCGCTGTCTTTTAAAAATTTGGCCAGCTTGTCTTCAAAAGAAAGGGCTGCGGCACCGATATTAGTGCGGCCTCCTTTGCGCTGGAAATTCTTGCGCGGAAGCGGCTTTTCAATTTTTTCTTCCCTTTCTTCAAGCAGGGCACGTTTGATGGAAAGACCGATCTTTCCGTCACCATTAACCGACAATACTTTAACTTTTACCCTGTCCTTTTTTTGAAAATAATCATTGATATCCTTAACATAAGTGCCGGCTATTTCGGAAATATGAACCAGCCCTGTTTCCCCATTGGGGAGCAAAACAAAAGCTCCAAAATTTGTAATGCCCGTTACCACCCCTTCCAAGATTTGTCCTTCTTCAATTGACGACATAAGAAAACAATATCCTCCTTTTAAAATTATAAAACATCCTGAGTAGATTATACCTTCCTGCAGCTAATTGTCAAGAGAATCAAGGCTTTTCAATCACCTACAGAAAATATTTTTTCTCCAGGACGAACCATCCCCAGGTGTTTTCTGGCCTGCATTTCAATATATTCCTCATCCTGTAAGAGGAATATCTCTTGCTTCAAGCTTTCATTGTCTGCCCGGAGAGCCTCAAGCTCCATGCCAAGATCTTCAGTTTCGGCCTTTATCTCCCGGTGGGTCCGGGTTTGTCCCCAAAACAGGCCGGCGGTTATTACAATGCACGATATTATGAAAGCAAATACAAACACTTTCTTAATGATTTTTTTGGGGCTCTGTGGGTACACAAGTATCCTGCCGTTTTTCATCTACTTTTTTCCTCTAAATGCTTTGCAAGTTGTTATTCTTTGACCCAAATAATTCGTTATGCGGCGGATAAAATCCTGCAGGATATTCAATAATTTTAAAATTTTAAAGATGATCGATCTCAATGCTTTAAATATTACAAGCAGATTCCGATACATAAAGCCGCTGATAACAAGATAGTAAAAAAGCATGCCGAATAATAACGCGAGAAAGACAAACAGCCTTACTTCACCATAATTCAATAAAAAGAGGATGTAGTAAACTATAAAAGAGACCAGCAGGCAAAGAATAAGGTCAAGAAAGAAAACCATTTTTTTGGAAAAGCTGAAAACCTTTGCGAAAGCCTTAAAAAAATCAAAAACCAGCCCGGTCATTAATCCTGCCGCGTTAAAATATAAAAAAACCAGTAACTGCTGTTCAACGGGAAGCCCAAACATATTATTTAAAAAGTCTCTCTAAAAAGCTTTTTCCCCGGTCTTTTCTCCTGAGGTTTCTTTCCTCTGAATAGGCAAGCTCCAACAAAAATCCTTCTATAATCAGCTCTCCCTGTTCCAGGTTGAGATGATTTATATGCAGATCCTCACCCCGCATGGCAAGCAAACCCTGGTCCGTCTCCAGGACGATCTCCTGATCGTCAAAGCTGTCAACATTAAGAACACCGGAAACCTCAATTTTTTCACGCTTATCAATAATTAACCTGTGCATGCCCTGTTGCTTGGAAATATATTTGTCCTCCATCGCATACCTCTCCTTTAAAAACATTATATGAAAGAGGTAAGCAGAAGATACCTGTATCCGGCAAATTAGTCCCACAAAGATACAACATCTACATCTTTATAAAAATAGTCAATTATCTCCTCCGGGGACCTTCCCTCTTCCGCCATGGCCCGGGCACCCCACTGGCAAACTCCAACGCCATGGCCATAGCCCGTTCCCTGCATTTTAACTTCCCCGTCAGCCATGTTTACTTCTTCCAGAAAGGTGGATCGCATCTCTGTGCTGCCCAGGGCAAGGCGTAAAGAGGGGCCGGAAATTTTCTGCCCATTTACATTGAAAGAGGTAACGCGACCGGAAGGCCCGCGCTCTCCTACTTCTATTGCCTCCAGGCTCCCCGGATCCTCACCCGTTATTTCTTTAACAGCCTCCCTGACCTGCTCTGCGGAAAAGGCCGCCGACCACTGCCCCTCTTCTTCAGGGATTATTTTTTCTCCGGGACTTTCAACAACCTGGATATAAGGGGGATTCCCATCCTTAAAATCAAGCCCCTCGTCTGCCAGGGCGGTTCTCGGGCCGGCATAAGCGTTAAACCAGGCGTGGATAAACTGATTGTTATGACAGACTACTTCACCTCTGGTTAACCTTACTGCCTCCCTCACTCTATCGGTAATATCCTCTGCACTGTACGCCTGAAATTCTTCAACGTCTGTGGAAGCATGGGCATTATGCTGCGGAGCGCCTCCCGATTCAGCAATTTTTTTCAAAGTAAATGTTCTGGCGATAATCGCCTGAGCAGCAAGTGCTTCCAGTGGCCACTTTGGGTCCATTTCTCCGGCGACAACCCCGGCAATGTACTCTTCCATGGGCATATTCTCAACCGTACCCTTCTCAGCAATATAAACGGATATTTCCGGTTCCTGCCGGCCTTTATTGATTTCCGGCGGCACTTGCTGTATTTCTTCTTCGGCAGCAGGAGGCTCGGCAGGAGGCCCGCTTTTCATCCGGCAGCTGGCGATGTAAATGCTTATCAGGGCAACCACAAGTAATACGGGGACGATTATTTCAAAGATCCTCTTCCTATTAAAAGTATCGCTCACCTTTTAAGAATCCTCCGTTCATTTATTTTGATCTTGGGTCATTTTATTTTTCCTTTAGCCTTTTGCCTCATAAAATATTTTATACCTGTGAGGATAATTTATTCGGCATTCTGAAAGATGGCTTCCGACAATAATATCTGCAAAACGGCGTTAGCAGAGTTAAAACCCGGTATTCATATTCATCCCAATGCTGTAACTTAATCATTATTTAAGAATAGGATAAAACAAATTAGCTTATCTAAATTCGGACTATCTTTTAAGGGGAGAGTTGCTTTGGAAAAACTTAAAAAAATACATAACGGGTGGGAGCTCGATCTTTGCTTTCCGTGGCATTATAAAATTGAAAAGCCCCGTTCAGAGGGGATAACCATGATTCTCGATAAAGGAATGGGGTTAAGGGAAACCCTCGACCTGCTGGAGATGAGTTCCCGCTACATAGATTTCTGGAAGTTCAGTTTCGGTTCTTCCGCCCTTTACAGCCCCAAAATGCTCCAAAGGAAAATAGGGATGATTAAATCCTTTCATGTAGATGTATATCCCGGAGGAACATTTCTAGAAATCGCCTTTGTACAGGGGAAAATTTATAAATACCTTCACAGGGCTTATGAGCTGGGTTTTTCAGCTGTCGAAGTCTCCGACGGAACTATAGAATTAACACCGGCGCAGAGAAGCAGTATAATAAAGCTGGCCCGCAGTATGGGGTTGCAGGTATTAACGGAAATAGGGAAAAAGGAAGAAGGAGAAAGTTTTAACCCGGATCTTATGGGAGAACAAATAAGTAAGGACCTGGACGATGGAGCGTATAAAGTAATTCTGGAAGCCAGAGAATCGGGTAAAGGCGTCACCATCTTCGATGAAAAAGGTGATATTGAAGATGAAAAAATGAGGCAATTTCTTCACCGCATTCAGGGAGAGCAGCACATCATCTGGGAGGCTCCGCTTAAGAAACAGCAGGTATACTTTTTAAGCGTATTTGGCCCGAAGGTAAACCTGGGGAATATTATGCCCGGAGAAGTCCTCGCCCTGCAGTCCCTCCGCAATGGGCTCAGGGCCGATACCTTTAAATTAGCACTTGAAGGAAATAATTAACTATGAAGCAGTTTAAACTGTGCAGGAGCACTGCAGGAGCAATAATAGGGGTATTAACAGGAGTATTAAAATGTACATCGATATATTATTAACTTACAAGGAAATTGACCCCGAAGCAGTAATGAAAAAAAGCTGCGTTGTAATCGACACTCTCAGGGCCACCAGCACTATCATAACCGCACTGGCTAACGGTTGCCCGGAGATCGTGCCCGTTAGCAATGCGGCAGAAGCGTTCCGCTTAAAAAAGTGTAACGCCTTTAAAGATTTTCTTTTGGGAGGTGAAGAAGAAGGGCACAACATAGAAAATTTCCAAATGGGAAATTCACCACCGGAATACACCGGCGACAGGCTTAAAAATAAAGGGCTGATCCTCTGCACGACCAACGGCACTAAAGCTTTGGAAAAAACAAAACTGGCCGGGACCACTGCAATATGTGCACTGCTGAATGTAAAAACAGTCGCCCGGTGGCTAATAAACCGGCGTTCAGATACGGTTATCTGCTGTGCGGGAACAAGAGGGGGCTATTCCATGGAGGACTTTTTAACAGCAGGAAGGCTGGTCGGCTATTTGAAAAAAAACAGGAACGGCATTTTATTTTCAGACCTGGCGGTTACCGCGGCAATTCTAGCCGATAATATCCAGGAAAAAAGCGGCAGTAAAAACTCAATATTTGAAACCCTGAAAAATACAGAAAACGGGAAAAGGCTCCTTGCAGCAGGGCTAGAAATAGATATTGCCCACTGTGCCCGGGAGGATATCTTCCCTGTACTGCCGGTATTCGAAAACGGCTCTATTAAGCTGCAGAAAATCCCGCCTGCCTGAAACTTCTATACCGCTACTATCCGTCATATAAATTTGATATATGCTGAATACGGGAGAGCGGATAATTGAACGGATATATTTTTATCCTTATAATTTTTTTTCTGGGTTTGGCTGCCGGTTCGGATTCTTTAACACTGGCAGCAGGAATATTGCTGTTAATTAAAATATTAAATATGAAAAACCTGCTCCCGATCCTGGAGGAACGCGGTGTAGAGATAGGTCTGCTTTTTCTGATGATCGCGGTGCTGGTACCCCTTGTAGTGGACAGGATCAGGTTAAAAGACCTGTTGTTGACTTTTAGTTCTCTCCCCGGACTGCTGGCAATAGCCGGAGGCATCGCGGCTACAAGGCTGAACGGTATGGGGTTGGGCTTATTGGAAAGCCAACCTCAGGTTATTCTCGGATTGGTCGTCGGATCAATTATCGGAATAGTATTTTTAAAGGGAGTTCCTGTAGGGCCGCTCATGGCCGGGGGAATAGCAGCCTTTTTCCTGTACATAATCGAGTTGTTCTCACGCTAGGATCAGGCCGGGCCGTCAGGCTGCATGATCACCGTTTCATTGATGAAAATAAACCCCAGAATACCGGCAACAAGCGCCAAAACACCGCCGATGACAAACATCGTAAAAAGCCCCCCATTAAAGAGCATGGCAAAGGACGGAGGACCCAGGGCGACACCAATAAAGCGGACACTTCCGTATAGCGAAGTTATGCCGCCCCTTTGCTCACTTTGTGTAGAGCTGGTAACCATCGTATTTACAGCGGGGAGCACCAGCCCGCTGCCCGTACCCAGCAAACCCAGAACTATTGGATATGCAACCACGCTCCGACAGCAAAACGGTAAAATCCCCATGGTTATACCAATGAGAATCAAACCGATAAAAAACGACGCTTTAAAATATTTACCCTTTTCCTTCAGATAAAGACCTGTAAAATAGGCGGTAAGGGACATTGTCAACAAGGGAATGGATAAAACCATCCCCTTGGTAATTCCACGCAGGTTAAAGTTCTTTTCCAAAATGTCGGAGGTAAAAGATAGCACACCAAATAAGATGAAAAGGACTACCATACCCCCCAGGAAATTAAATAACAGCGACACACCTTTTTGCTCAAAGATCGATTTCAGAGTGCTAAAATACTGTCTAAAAGGCTTCTTTTCTACAATACCCTGAGGTTCTTGCACAAAAAACCATACCAGCAAGGCAGTGGGCAGGGAAAGGAGTGCATAGGAAAAGAAGAGTGCATACCAGACAATAAGCGCCACGGCAGATCCGATAATAGGACTGAAAACTTTTCCCATCCCGTTTGCCGCCTCCAGTATTCCCATGCTCTCACTTCGCTCTTTTGTTTTAAAAAGGTCTCCGGCCAGGGCCATGGCGATGGGGGCCGTGCCAGCAGCCCCGATCCCCTGAACAATCCTGCCAATCAGGATCATAAGATAGGGATCTTTCATAAAGGCCGCTGAAAAGCCCGAAACCGCCCCACCCAGCCCGTAAAGAATAAGGGCCGGAAAAATTATTATTTTTCGGCCCACCCTATCGGAAAGGTACCCTAAAAAAGGAATGGCAACAGCCGCAGGAGCGGAGAAAAAGGTTATCAGCAACCCTACCTGGAACTGTGTAATATCCAGCGCTGATTTGATCGCCGGAAATTCTGGTATAAGCATGGAATTACCGAGAACCATTAAAAAGGGAACGGTACTCAGGATAAAAACCATATTTTTTTTGTTTTGCATTTTAATGAGGTCTGATTCTTTCTTTGAGGTTCTTGCCCGCCTTAAAAGCAGGGATATTAATTGCAGGCATCTTCACGATTTCTTTTTTGGCCGGGTTAAAACCCTCCCTCTCTTTCAACGTTCTGGTAAAGAAAGTGCCAAAGCCGATAATCTGGACTTTATCACCGTTTTCCAGCGCCTCACTAATAGTATCAAATAACGCGTTGATTGTTTTCTCGGAGTCTTTCTTCGTAAAACCTGTTTTTTGTGCCACACCGGAAATAAGTTCAGCTTTATTCATTATCTTCCCTCCGTAAATACTATGTTTTTTAAGAACTATGATTTTTCTTCTTTTTCCAGGGTTTTAGCTTCCTCCCACCATTGGTCCAGCTCTTCAAGTGAATAGCCCCGGCAGTCCCCTCCGTGCAGTTTGGCCTGTTTCTCAATATACCTGAACCTTCTTATAAACTTATTCACAGTAAGGTTTAAAGCTATCTCCGCATCTATTTTTAAGAAACGGGCAACGTTGACGAGGGAGAAAAAAAGATCCCCCAGCTCCTCTTCTATCTTTTCCCGATTCCCTGCCGTGTATGCATCGCCAAGCTCCTGAACCTCTTCAACCAGCTTGTTTACCGCTCCTTGAATATCCGGCCAGTCGAAACCAAGATCAGCCGCCCTTTTCTGTACTTTTTGGGCTTTCATCAGGGCAGGCAGCCCGGGAGTTATCGTAAAACCATCACCTTTATTCCCTTTCTCCAGCTTTTTTATCTCCTGCCATTTAAGCCTTACGTCACGCGCGCTGCTTACCCTCTCGTTTTGAAAAACATGCGGGTGCCGTCTGTAAATTTTTCTCGCTATACCATCAACAACCTGCCAGAGGGTAAATTCCTTTTTTTCAGATGCAAGCCGGCTGTGAAAAACAATCTGCAACAACAGGTCGCCCAGCTCCTCGCATAGCTCGGCAGCTCCGCCATTGTTAATTGCATCCAGCACTTCAAAAGCCTCTTCCAATAAATAAGGTCTTAAAGAATTATGGTCCTGCTGCCTGTCCCAGGGACAGCCCTGCGGCAAGCGGAGCTGCTCCATCAAGGAAGCCATATCGCCCAGGGTATAAAGCGGTGAAGGTTCCAAATGGAAAAAAGTCCAGCAATGAAAAACACCTGCCTCCTCGATCTTAGCCAGCGGGCAGGTTCTGTAAAGAAAAAGATCCCCACCCGCCTTGAATTGTAAAATACTGACAATATGATCCGGCGGGTAAAACTCTAACAGATGTTCTCTTATACGGGAGATAAGCTGTTTGCTGCAAGGGTGGAGAATAATAAGATCACACCGGGGGGGATCGCGCAGTTCTCCCAGGAAATGAGCATCAAGCAGCATTATTCCTCTTGCTGATTTGCTTTCCTCGCTCCTTTTCCCTGCATATTCCATGAGATACCCCCAGATCTCCTCGCCATTGATTATTACTAGAGAGTTTTTTTTATGGTCAATACGCGGGCGAAGTTTCTTTAACAATGCTTCTCCGCTCCATGGCCTGCCGGGCAAAAATAGAAAGACTTCTTTTTCGTTTTCCAAAATATCCAGGATAAGCTCCGCGGTTTTTCCGTTTAAATCTTTTAATGCTTCCTCCGGCTCTTTTTTAAGGGCTTTTTCAAGTTCGATAACCACATAAGATCTTTGCTGCAGGTAATTTTTAAGAGCCGGCGGGGCAGAATGGAAAATACAGGTGCGTACCTTTGAATATTTCCCCTCCTCGAGTATTTGCAGCGAAGCCGGATCCCCCCTACCAAGACCTGTAACGTATAATATTGCCATAAACAGCCTCCAATAAATCTATAATCTAAAAGAATTATATAATTTCTCTTTGCCTCCGGTTTCTTACCTTGACCGCTTCAAATACTATCTTTTCTATCCGGATTACTTATGATACCGGATAACGGGGTCAGCGCCTGCTTAAAATCTTTAACCGCCGTGCAATTTTCAATAACATGCTGCCCAGGTACGGTACAGTATCAAGATCCTCTTCCCGTACGCCTCCTAATGCAAGAAGAACTAAACCGAAGATAATCATGCCCAGTATTACTGCTGTAAACAAAGCCATCGCCTGGGCCAGCCTCAATGATACAACAGTAATTAACAAGTTATAAATTCTTCCGTAACAAAGACCCACTCCCCAGGACATAAAAAAGGCGGCTACTAATGGCTTAAGCAAGAGATCCTTCCAATCAAAACGCCATCCTGTAACCTGACTTACTTTCCTTATATTTAATATAGATGCAACAAAAAAACTGACCACAGTGGCAAAAGCCGCGCCACCGATATGCAGACGCGGATCTGCAGTAAGCACCCAACTGAAGGCAGTTTTTAGCACGGCTCCCAAAATCATATATTTAACAGGATCCAAAACATAGCCAAGACCCTGTAATATCGCCGAAGTAGAGGTATAAAGCGATAAAAAAACAAATCCAAAGGAAAGGACGGAAAGAGGATATGCCGCCGGAATATTATCAAAAAGAACCGCCGTCGTCGGCATAGCTAATACATAAAGGCCAAAAGAGGCCGGAATACTGAAAAACATAGTGAAACGCATGGCAATATCGGTCCGTCCCTCAACCAGGTTTCTTTTTTTTAGAGCCTGTGCTTCCGATATGGCCGGAACGAGCGTCATTGAAAGGGCAATAGTAATTATCAGCGGGAACTGGATAACTGAATTGGCCATACCGGTAAGCTGGCCGTAAAGGGAGGTGGCTTCTGCCGTGGAATAACCCGCCTCATGGAGCCTTAAAGGGACCACGCTCAGGTCTATCAGATTTATCAAAGGAACAACCAGACTGCCAAGGGTAATTGGAATAGATAAATAGATTATGCGGGAAAGAATATCTTTTGAACTAAATTCACGCTGTATGATCTGCTTTTTTATATTCTGGAAAAAAGATTTCCTCCCTTTAAAATAATAATATAAAAGGGGAAGCATCCCAAACAAAGCGCCGGCCACCGCTCCAAAAGCGGCCCCTGCCGCAGCATACTCCAGCCCCAGGGGCAGGAGTATAAAAACCAGGATGATCACAACAACGATCCGTCCAAACTGCTCAATAATCTGTGAAATAGCCGTTGGAACCATCTCCTGCCAGCCCTGGAAAAAACCTCGGTAAGCCGATAGTATGGTGACAATGATAATTGCCGGTGAGATGCTGATCAGAGGGTAATAAGCACGGGGATCCTTGACTATGGTGCGAACAAAAAAATCCGCCCCGAGAAACAGGATTAAAGAAAAAACAGCCCCTAGAAAGGCTAAAAGAATGAGGGACATTCTAAAAACCCGGTAAGCTCCCCTGTAATCATTGTGAGCCAGGTTTTCTGCTACAAGCTTGGAGATCGCAATCGGAACTCCGGCCGTAGAAACGGCAAGCAGCATTGTATAGATCGGATAAGCCATCTGATACAGGCCTATACCTTCGTCACCCATAACAGCTGCCAGATAAATGCGCAGACCCGCCCCCATAAACCGCACAAACAACCCGGCAGCAGAAAGAATCAAAGCACCTTTTACAAACGATCCGCTTCTGGACAAAACGTCCGTCCCCTCCCCTATGGAAATCAAACCAATTATATCATATTTTTTGGAGCAGATTATTGAGAACTTATTTTCCAGCCAATAAAAAAGTAGTAACAAAAAAAATGTTACCACTTAATAAAGAACAGGAATCATACAGTCTTTTTTTAACGTGCTATTGCTCCATCTGCTTGGCTAAAAAGCCTGCCGCTGTCTCAACAAGCTTAAGCTCCAAATCGGTTAGCTTGACGTCTCTGTTTCTTGTACCCATAATAACTGCTCCGATAGGATCGCCTTCTGAAATAATAGGGGCAATCACTTCCGCATAAAATTTTGATATGTTTTCCTCATCGGACTCGCGGTAATAATCGTGTTGGGCAGTATCGTTAATAAGAACACTTCCTCTTGATTCCATCACACGTTCAACAGCAGCACTCAACGGCCGATTCAAAAACTCTTTTTTGGGAGCACCTGACACCGCTATAATGGTGTCCCTGTCTGCAATACAGGCTATATGTCCCATAACCTCGTGCAGGGAATCGGCATACTCTTGCGCAAAATCTCCAAGCTCCCCGATGGGGGAGTATTTCTTTAAAATCACCTCTCCGTCGCGATCTACAAAAATCTCAAGCGGATCGCCTTCACGGATTTTTAAAGTACGTCTTATTTCTTTCGGGATAACTACTCTTCCAAGATCGTCAATTCTTCGTACTATGCCTGTCGCCTTCATCTATTCTTCCCTCCTTTTACTGTATCTTTCTACATTAAAAGGTTCTATTCTATTATTTATCTCGGGGAGGGGTTTTATTCATCAAACTAAAAGGTTTTAATCACGGCGTCTTCCATCAGCGTTAAATAATAACGCTCAAAATGCTCGCGCTTCTTTATTTCCAGAGCATCTTCCTTCACTTCTTCGAAAGAAAGCATTGAAGCTTCATCTTTTGCCGTAATTTTAATGATATGAAATTTGCCGGAGATCTCCACAGGATCGCTTATTTCCCCGGGTTCCAAGTTAAAAGCCGTTTGCAGGAAAAGAGGATCCAGCAGATCATTTGCATTAATCAGCCCCAGTTCAAGGGCGGAATCCAGCGAATACCGCCCACCAACCTCAATAAAATCAGCACCTTCGCTTAAAAGGCTGTGCACATAGCGGGCATCATGCTCATTATCCAGCAATATTCGGTAGACATAGACCTGCGCGGGTCTCCTCATAAAAAGAGGATTTTCTTCCACAA
Source organism: Dethiobacteria bacterium (assembly GCA_050948825.1). Lineage (GTDB taxonomy): Bacteria > Bacillota > Dethiobacteria > DTU022 > UBA8154 > DUQX01. The sequence goes on from JBMNEO010000003.1 coordinate 382,768, forward strand.
AATCCCTGGCATCCTCCTCTGTTACATCTGCGCATATATATTCAAACAGCAACCCGGTAAGATACGCGTTCCGGGATATTTTTTTTAACGAATGCTCAGTAAGGCCCAGTTCCTTTAAACGTTCCAGAAAAATTTCTTCCGATTCGAATAATCCGCTGATTGATTCTTTCCTGTACAGTTGATAATGTCTTTCAATTTCTTCCTCGTCTACAGGGAGACCCAATTTCCTTACTTCCTGAGAGATTAAGGCATTTTTAATTAATAACCACAGCGCTTCCTCCCGCAATTCAGCGGTATATTCACCCCGGTAACAGGTTTTCCCCGTATCGGTCTTAAAGAGATAAATAAGGTTTATAAATTCCTCAACATCTTCTTTTTTTATTACTTCATTATTTACGCTTGCCTGCACTGACTGTGACTGTTGGGGTTCTCTATCGCAGCCAGCAAAAATACCAATTGAAAATAAGATTAAAAGAAAATTTATAGTGAAGACATACACCATTGTGTTTTTCTTTTTATTTTTGAACATTCGGCTTCTCCCCGTGTAAAACACTGGTTAGCGGTTAATTCCCCCTTTTAAATGTTACGTTATCCAACCATAAAATATGATTTCTTCCCTAGCACCGGATATTTCCTAAATCCAACCGCAGTGGCTTAAAACCGAGATAATCACAGGAGATAAAATAATAATTAATTCCTTCCTTCTCGCCTGTATAAGCACGCTGATGATCTGCACCGTGAAGGTGCCCGTAAAGGCATATTTTAACATTGTATTTCTTCATGATTTCAGCAAACCCTATATCTTCGTCATAGCGAATAAAAGGGGGGTAATGCAAAGTGACGATAAACTTTTTGAAACCATCATTTTGCGCTTTAGAAAGGGATTGCTCCAGGCGCATCTTTTCCCTTTTAAATATTTTCCCATCCTGCTCAGTATATTGCTCCCCGGGGATAGCCCATCCGCGGGTACCGCAGATAGCGATACCGTTTTTATATGCAAAATAGTTATTTTGTACTGCGTACATGCCCTCCGGCAAAGCCCGGACAACCTTGGAATAGCTCTGCCACCAATAATCGTGATTTCCTTTAAATAACACTTTCTTTCCCGGGAGTTTATGGATGAAATCAAAATCCTTCTGTGCTTCTTCTAATTTCATTGCCCAGCATAGATCCCCCCCCAGAATAACAATATCATTATCTCTTACTATTTTTTCCCAGTTTTCTTTTATCTTTAAATGGTGATCCGCCCATTCACTGCCAAAGATATCCATAGGCTTTTCCCCACCCAGCGAAAGGTGCAGATCGCTTATTGCAAAAAGAGCCATAGCATTTATCTCCTAATGATTCTTCTCCCAATCATTCTTATTTATTATGTTCGTTATTGATCCGGCTAATTCCTATCATTTCCTCTTATTTTTTTGGGGACTGCGACACCGGGGACGGTTCTCCCTGTCGCACGCCCAACGCATAAAAAGTTAAAACGTGTTTGTATTCAATAATCTGAGCGATTTGAGCGGTGTATGAATAGGAAATAATTTTTAAATTTTCGCTTGACACCCCTGGAAAAATGTTTTATAATTTATTATAGTGAACGGCAGTTCATTGTAATGAACATAATCGTAAACATAACAGCACACTTTCCAGGCCGAAAAATAAAAAAAGAAGGTGGAATCATGTTAGAACTAAGTACTCACGAGGTAACCTGTCCGGTATGCAAAAGAGAGTTTTACCCAGAAACTTCAGTAAAAAGGGAGGTGCTTTGCGGCGAGGAACTGTACCCTTATAATAAAGCTGTTGCCAAGGTGCTGGATTGTAGAATTCATTATTTTTGCTCTGAAAAATGTTTTAAACAATTTCACAAAGAGGAACGTAAGGGACAAAACATTTCTCGTTGGAAGCTGTTGCTCGAAAGAATAAGCAAAAAGAACTCTGAGCACAGCTCCGGGGAAATTCTCCGCCATAATTTTTACAGAGCTAAAAAATCTTCTTAAACTTACTGCAACTATTTCCAAAAAACCAAGGATAAGAGGATATGAGGATAATGACAATAAAGAATAGCGTGCAAATGTACCCCGGAAAACTTTTCATAGAAGCTTTCCGGGGTACATTTTGCTGTGCGACACCGGGGACGGTTCTCCCTGTCGCAACTGCGACAGGGAGAACCGTCCCCGGTGTCGCATATCATAACCTCAGAAAAAAGACGAGTTGGTATTGAATAATACAAGTAAATATGTTATCTTAAAAGATGATCTTGCAGGATAGACAGTACAATTAAACAATGTATTTAAAACAAGAACTAATGAGGCCACAGTTTTGAAACACCTTGGCGCCTTTCTTTCTAATCAAAAATCTATAATGCTGTAGTGTTAAGCAATAGTAATTGCAAAAGGTTTTCAGACCCGGCAGGAACATGACTTACAGGCGGGCGTGGCGGAACTGGCAGACGCGCAGGACTTAGGATCCTGTGGGGCAACCCGTGGGGGTTCAAATCCCTTCGCCCGCACCAAATAATAAAAAACCCGGAATAAGCGGGTTTTTTTGTCCCATTCATGTAGCTGATATAAAATACTGTAACAAAATAAAACGCTATAATATATAATGTTGTAATAACATATATAGGAAGGCGATAACGTGAGCGCGATAAGCCAAAAAGGCTATATTTATATTATCGATCATATCCCTGAAAATACCCCGTACAACCGCCGCCCGAGGCTGGCCCTGGTCCCGGAATATTTAACCGTGCACTCTACCGCAAACCCCGGCTCCACAGCCCGGAACGAGCGAGCATGGCTAACCAATCCAGCGAATAAAAGGACCGCCTCCTGGCACATCTGCGTCGACGAGCGCGAGGCCGTAGAGGCTATACCCTTGGATGAGGTGGCCTGGCACGCTGGAGACGGGACTAACGGCAACGGCAACCGTAGATCCATCGGTATAGAAATTTGCGAAAGTGGTGACCGGACAAAGACCCTGGAGAACGCCGCAGACCTAATAGCGGTGCTGTTGCAACGCCTGGGCTTGGGAACAGAGAAGCTGCGCCGCCACTACGACTGGAGCGGGAAACCCTGCCCGCGCATCCTCATGACAGACAACTGGGTTGGATGGGAAAATTTCAAGTGTGAAGTTGAAAAGCACCTGGACGCCCTGGAAAGTAACTCCGGACTGACAAACCCGATAAACCCGACAATCCAAATAAATCCAACAGACCCGACGACCACGGTGGGCTTTACAGTTTCGCCAAAACCGGCAGAACCCAAAAACCCTGCAAACTCAACAAATCCGAAAGGCAGCCCCGACGGGGAAGCCCTTCCGCGAATACAGCGCCGTGTAGAGGGCACCCTGGACGGCGATCCTGTGGAATTCGAGTCCTATCTCATCAACAACACCACTTACGTTCCGCTGCGCCCCCTGGCAGAAGCCCTGGGACTAAGCCTGATCTGGCAAGATGGGAAGTACCATCTCATCACCGGTTACCCTTAAAGAAAGATAATGATTACTATTTACCCACTTTCAACAACTCCAGATTGCTTTTTTCTCATTTTTTTGTCCGGAGATATCTACTACTCCCCAGGATTATCCTCATGAGTAATTAAATAAAATTGTTCGTCACAACTGAAGATCGGCCGGACTATGCCCTAAAATAAAAAACCGGCAGTAGCATTGGCTTAACAAGTGCCCTGTTCCTGCCGCTTTATTTTGGTGAGCCATGGAGGCTTCGAACCTCCAACCCCCTGATTAAGAGTCAGGTGCTCTGCCTGTTGAGCTAATGGCCCATATAATAAAAATGGCTGGGGCGGCAGGATTCGAACCTACGGAATGCGGAATCCAAAGTCCCGTGCCTTACCGCTTGGCTACGCCCCAGCAAAAATATTATAATAAAATTTATTTTGGGGTGAGTGATGGGACTCGAACCCACGGCCTCCAGGGCCACAACCTGGCGCTCTAACCAGCTGAGCTACACCCACCGCAAAATTAATCTTAAACTGTAGCGAATGATATTTTAACATAACCCCTTTTCAATGTCAAGGAGCCCGTGAAATCGCAAGACATTAATAACTTAGGATTGTTTGGTATTAAGCTAATTCAAGAACTATTGACTGCTATCTTTTTAATCCTAATCTCGTTTAAAGGGTTGCTTAACGACGGGAAATGGGATACAGCAAGAACCACGGCAACAATCCGACATTCTTGATACTTGTATATGGTTTTATTATTATGTCCATTACCTTCCGCTTCAAACAAGATTTTTTACGTTAATCGCCAAAAGGGCTTTTAATTATTTTCTTTGCTCTTTTTAACTACGGTCCTTTCCCCTTCAGGAAGAGGAGGGGGAACAGGCTCGCCTGTAATCTTTGTCACCGCACCAAACCGGGAGGGACAGGCCTCAAAACAGGTTCCGCATTTGATACATTTATCCTGATCAATAATATGAATTTGATTCTTAGCACTGATAATTGCCTCTACAGGGCATCTTCTGGCGCAGGACATACAGGCCTGACACTTTTCCGGATCAATATAGTACGAGACCACCTCATTAAATAACTTGTCTATCTCGTCACTTGTAAAGAGTCCTTCTTGATCTTCCTTATCCTTAAGACGTACCGACAATTTTTCCTTTTTCGCCAGCTTAATATAGGGAACTAATTTTTTAACTTCCTGGAGTTTGGACTGTAGTTCGTCTTTGTCGATTCCTTCGCCTTCACCTATAGGTCCTAATTCCTTCACCTTCTTGACAAAATCATTGACAAATTCAACATAAAGGTTCCCTTCACTCCCGGACATAAATTCAATTCTTAACCTTTCGGGGTTCAGCCCGATGTGTTCCAATATCTTTTTATACAAGAGCACCATGTTCAGTGCAAAATAATTCCCTTGAGTAATATAATTGCACTCATCCAAACGACAGCCACCTATAAATACCCCATCAACCCCATTTAAGAAAGCCTTGAGCACATGTGCCGGGTCTACTCTTCCGGAACACATGACACGAATAAGCCTCATTTCAGTTGTATATTGTAGTCTGGAAACTCCAGCCAGGTCAGCAGCCCCGTATCCTCACCACTGGCACACAAAACCGATTATTTTTGGTTTGAATTTCAGTTCCGCACTCATTCGTTCCCACCTCCTTTGTTTGCAATCCGGAATAGGTCCCTTTCTTTTCTTTTACTCATCTTAAACCACCGCATCAATCTGTTGTAAATTTTCTTCTTTTGGAATCACTGCCTCAATTAAACTCAAAATCTCTTTATCGGTGTAGTGCTTTAGTGAGATAGCACCTGTTGGGCACAAGGCGTTGCAGAGACCGTCTCCTTTACATAAAACCGCGTTAACAACCGCCTTATTGCCAAGTCGTGTCTTTTGTAGCTCTATGGCACCATAAGCGCAGGCTGAGACACATGCGCCACATCCCATACATTTCTTTTCTTCAACCACACATACGGAACCGGAGGCGGTAACCGTATCATGTGAGAGCATCGTTAAAGCACGTCCGGCGGCTCCATAGGCCTGACCAACCGCTTCCGAGATGAACTTGGGATAGTGGGCCATTCCGCAAAGGTAAACGCCATCTGTACCAAAATCAACAGGCCGCAACTTGACATGAGCTTCTTTGAAGAAACCGTCCGGGCTCAGGGTTACTTTAAATAACCCTGCTACTTTCTCTGTTCCGTCTGAGGGTACTACTGCGGCTGCCAGCGCAACTGCATCGGCATCTAATTCAAGCTTTTTACCCAGGACATAATCTGGTAGGGTTACCCTTAAGACGCTCTTGCCTTCTTCATTCTCGGCAGGTTCAATCTCGGGTTTTTCATCGGGCTCATAGCGGATAAACCTGACGTCTTTACTCGCCGCTTCACGGTAATAATCCTCATTGAACCCATAGGTCCGCATATCCCTGAAGAGAATGTAGATATCCATCTCGGGATTTATTTCCTTTAGTTTCAGGGCATTTTTGACAGACTCACTGCAGCATACCCGGCTACAGTAGTCCCTGTCTTCGTTTCTGCAGCCCACGCACTGTATCATTACAAGGCTCTCTGCACCTGTAATTCTTTCGTCTCCTGCAGCGATCTTTTCCTCCAGTTCCAGGTGGGTCATGACGCGTTCGTCTTCCCCGTAAAGGTATTCGCTGGGCGTGGATACCTCGGCACCTGTAGCGATAATCGCAGCTCCGTGTTTTATCTCAGTAGCCCTTCCTCCGGACTCCACTTTGGTTACGAAGTTGCCCACATAACCTGTCGCCTCCGTGATGGTTGCATCAGTAAATACGTGTATCAGGGGATGCCGATATACTCTTTGTACAAGATCGCGGAGATATTCCTGAACATCAACCCCTTCCAGGGTGTGGTGTATCTTTCGCGCCAAACCACCCAGGTCTTTCTCTTTCTCCACCAGGTAGACCTCATGTTTCTGCCCTGCTATGGAGAGTGCACAGTTCATGCCGGCAATACCTCCGCCGACTACCAGCGCCGCTTTGTTGACGGGCAGGTCAAATTCCTGTAAAGGCTCCAGGTGGCGGGCCCTGGCTACCGACATCCGGATTAGATCTTTTGCCTTCTCCGTGGCTACTTCCTTTTCCTTGGAGTGGACCCAGGAACAGTGCTCCCGTATATTCGCCATTTCAAAATAATACTGGTTAATTCCAGCCTCTTTCAAAGTATCCCGAAATGTCGGCTCATGCGTCCTGGGGGTACAGGCGGCTACAACCACGCGATTGAGACCTTTTTCCTTGATCATATCCGTTATCTCTTGAGCAGAGTTTGTAGCACAAGAAAAGAGCTGTTCCTGCGCATAGACAACATTGGGCAGGGTTAAGGCATATTCCACGGCAGAGGGAACGTCCACTACCCTGCCGATATTGGCACCACAATGGCAGACAAAAACACCTATCTTAGGTTCTTCCCCTGATACATCTTTTTCCGGAGGATATACTCTTTCTTCAGCAAGTCCACCGCGGCGGTAGTCAAGAAGCTCACCGCACTGGGAACCGGCCCCGCTGGCGGTCATAACCGACTCAGGGATATCCACCGGGCCCTGGAAAGCCCCGCTGATGAAAATACCCGGACGGGATGTCTCGATGGGATTAACCGGATTGTTCTTGCTGAACCCATGAACTTCGAGTTCAATATCGAATTTTCCCGCCAGACTCTCATAGCCGGCAGGCGGATTCAATCCAATGGAGAGGACCACCATATCAAATTCTTCTTCTTTTACTCCCTCGTCCATGGTAGAGTATCTTATAACTACGTTCTTGGTTTCCGGTACTTCCCTCACTACCGATACGTAGCTCCTGATAAAGCGAACCCCGGGCTGTTCCTCCGCTCTCCGGTAGAACCGCTCAAAATCCTTGCCGTAGGAGCGTATATCGTTATGGAATATCGTACAATCAACTTCGTTGTAATGGTCCTTGGTTAGAATTACCTGTTTTTGCGTATAGGTACAGCATACGGCAGAGCAGTAACTGTTGCCGCCTTCAAGAACCTGTCTGGAACCGACACACTGAATCCAGGCTATTTTCTTGGGAAGCTTCTTGTCAGAGGTACGCAATACCTCGCCTTCATACGGGCCTGTGGAAGAAAGCATCCGCTCAAAGTCCATACTGGTTACCACGTTCTCATATTTCCCGTAGCCATAATCAGCCCTTAACTTGGGATCAAACGGCTCAAAGCCGGGAGCCAATATTACCGCCCCCACTTTTACCTTAAGCTTCTCCTCCGTCTGTCCAAAATCTATGGCGTTATTCTGACATACAGATTCACAAATACGGCATTTATTCTCTTTAAGATAAAGACAGCTTTCGTCAATATAAGCGACAAGGGGAATTGCCTGTGAAAAGTAGATATGGATAGCTTTGTTCTTGGATATCTCCTGGTTAAATACATCAGGGTAGACTACAGGACAGTATTCCACGCAGGTAGTACAACCCGTGCATTTGCTCTCTATCACATACCTTGGCTTTTTAATCAGCGTTACACTGAAGTTTCCTGCCTCCCCTTCTATACTGTCAACTTCGGTATAGCTTAGTAACTCTATATTGGCATGCCGGTCGACCTCGACCAGTTTTGGCGAGAGGATTCATATGGAACACTCGTTGGTGGGAAAGGTCTTGTCGAGCTGGGCCATATGGCCTCCAATAGCAGGCCCTTTATCAACAAGGTAAACCTTAAAACCTGCTGCGGCAAGATCTAATGATGCCTGGATGCCGCTAATACCTCCGCCGACAACCATCACGTCTCCATATTCACCATCTGCAAGACTTTTTGTAAGCTGCCTTTTAATCTTTTCAAGTTCTTTTTCCATTAGTTCTTTTTCCACTTTCTATCACCTCATCAGGTTTATGTGCCGTATCGTCCGGTTTTGGACAATACATCTGCACTTCATCTGTTGGGCGGCCAAGTCGTTCCGGGTAGGAATATACCAGCAGATTTCTGTCTCGCGCATGGCCAACCAGAGTAATGCCCAGATCGCGGGCTAGCAGAATGGCGTTCTTCGTCGGTGAATGCCGCGAGACAACAACCGGAACCTGCATTTTTGCCGCCTTCAGCAGCATCTCTGAAGAGATGCGTCCTGTGGTCAGCAGCAGCAGGTCTCTGGTTAAAATTTCTTTCACCATGCATTCCCCCTGGATCTTGTCAAGGGTATTATGCCGTCCGATATCCTCAGCCACTACGAGCAGCTTCCCGGTATCAGACAAAGCTGAGGTGTGCACACCGCCACTTAACCGATAAAGCACCATTTTCTTCTGTAGCTGTTCCATCAGTGACAGTACTTCCGACGGTTTAGCCACAAGGTCTGAGTTAACCCTCTGCCCGCGAGTTTTGAAAACAGTACCACCACTGCATCCAAGTACCCGCAACGTTGGTAATTTATACTCCGGGTTGCGCAACCTCACATCGGCCAGCGAATCTTCCTTATTCACATTTATCATTGCCACATCGCTAATGCCTGAAATAATTTCCTCCCTGTACAGGAACCCGAAGACTAGATAATTTAGCTTGATCGGGGTACACAAGATGGTAACCAGTTCCTGCTGGTTTACATAAATTTTAAGCTCCATCTCGCTGGGCACGTATACTGAGGTCCCGGCCCATCCCTCTTCAGAGAAACGTGCGCAAGCTATTTCCGCCGCTACACCTTTCATTTCCGGGCCGGGTTCGCCAATCGCTCCTTGCATATTTTGCTCCTTCCTCTATGGACACGTTTATCAACCCTGAGTTTTACGTCTTACATCTGTTTGGAGTAAAGCTAATGCTGTACAGGATTTCATTATATTTCATCTTTCTGAGACATGCGAGCAACAGAATCTACTATATTCCGAAATCCATATTTGTCCGCCAGTGCTCTCAGCCCTGTTTCCAAATCATCCAGCTCTTCTACTTCTTCTACTTCCTCTTCCCTCTCTTCGTAAGTCAGCGCATCAGCTAAGCACCATTGAACACACAGGGGCTCTTCCTGCGGCGGGTCATCCTCACACATATCGCATTTTAGGGGAAGAGCGGAATCGGGCTCTTTGAAAGCGTCCCTGGAAGGGCAGGATGACCTGCAAAATGCACACTCTTCGTACTCCTTTCCGTCGATCAAATATTTATCCCGGCCCATACACTCCGCCGCCATATATCCACCTGCATATACCGGAACATATACATTTCTTACAGGATCGAAAACCACCCGAATCCTGGCTCTTGCCGGATTGTTTACACTATATTTTGGCGAAGCGTGAAACGCAGAGCAGATTACCTCACATGCCCGGCAACCATTGCACAGGTCAGCATTAATCTTAATTACCTTAATTGTCTTCGTCACTTTGCTCATTATTATAGATCCCTCTCTTTTCTAAATCTTCGCCAACATAACCGATATCCAATCCTTCTAAAGTCTCTTTTGTGGGAATACCCTCTTTATTCCACCCTTTAAATTTATAGTACTCATCCAAAAGCTTGGCCTCATGCTCCGGGAATCTCTTCTTCCAATGGTCTAGCGGCGGTTTATCATCTTCTCTTCTTAAGCCTCTGCGTACATTGGCAGCTCTGATCAGGCTACGGTTTCTCCTGATAATTTTATTCCAGAGCTCATCTCTATCAATATCAAGTCCGGTCGCTGCGGAGATTATTTGCGGCAAATTGTTTATATGATATGGAGGCTTTATAGGAAATGATGATAATCCAGCGCATAAGCCGACGGCATCATCAATGTAATGCATCGTCTCCTGCCACTCAACGAGCTCACAGGCTGTTTGGAAATCCGGGAAAAATGGAAATGCATATTCCCCGCGCGGTTCCCACTTTAAGAAAAAGTCCCTGATAGTGTCGCTGGGAACCTGGATCCAGTCCTTTACAAATTCCTTTCTATCCTCCGGGTTAGGGAAAGGAGCCTGCGGAAGTTGCCCTTCGATCTGGGTAATATTAATCTTCTCCCCAGTAGCAAGTAAAAGGAAAAATATGGGGTTCAACATCCCCAGTTTGATGGGAATCTGCTCATGTTTCTTAATGGTATTATGGTCAAACTCTTCTGCACCCTTACCGATCTGGCGGGCGGCCCAATAAACACCATTGGCCAAGACATCTCCGATACCCTCCCGCCGAACAATCTTTTCAAGGAGGTAAAAGAATCTTTCTTCATTATCGGATGGAAAGCCCGGCATATCATCATCGGTCAAAATACCGTTTTCGTAAAGTTCAATAGCAAAGGCCATGACCTGCGGGGCAGAAAAACCGTCGACTCCATACCCCTGAGCAAGTCCGGCAATTCTAAAACCAAATTCCAGATCATCCGCCATGGCTCCCATTACATAGGTGAGTTTCGAGTAACACTTCATCATATATTTTGAAAGCTCCTGCGTCGGATAGGAGATAACTGCTCCACATTTCATCGGGCAGTTATAGCAACTTATTAGCCGCTCCACAGCTCCTTTCTGGACATCGGTCCACTCTTTTTCAACTTCCTCGGTCCAGAAGTCTTTTCTCCTGTAACGAGCGTTACCCCAGGAAAAAGCGGTGGTATGCCACTGTTCATCATGTATGGCCATCTCCTGCGGTGAGCCAAGCCCGGCTAAAATAGGCGGTACGTGTTTAATTGGATTATCTGCCCGCCATTGTATATATTGCAACACTCCGTTACACAGCTTTATAAATTCCTCCGGATTGGCTATATTGATATCCTTTGTTCCGCGAACAGCGATCGCTTTTAGTTTTTTATCCCCCATAACGGCGCCCAGGCCTCCACGGCTGGCGCTGGACCTGCCGTGCTCAATAGAAGAGAAATATACCCTGTTTTCCCCGGCCAGGCCGATAGAAGCCACCTGAGCTTTCGGTTCATTTAACTCCTGTTTAATAATTTCTGAAGTTTCCAGGGAGCCTTTACCCTGCAGATGGGAGGCATCGCGAATTTCCACTTTGTCATCCTTTATCCATAGATAAACCAGGCTTGGAGACTTACCGCGAATAATCACTTTGTCATAACCGGCAAACTTCAACTCCGGTGCAAGAAACCCCCCCATCATAGAATAAGCCATTAGTCTCGTCTGGGGAGAAATCGTAGTGACTATGGTTCTGTTTGCGGCGGGAGCAGGCGTACCCCCTAAGAGACCTGAACTAAATATGAGAAGATTTTCAGGTGAAAATGGTTCAACCTCAGGAGGTACCCGATCCCACATTATCTTGGCGTTGGTACCCAACCCCCCCAAATGGAGTTCGGTCAACTTCGGATCAGTTTCTACTTTCTCAATATTTCCCGTGGATAAATCAATTTCCAAATTGTACCCTGTTTCTGCGTACCTCAATTTTCAACACCTCTTTTCAGCACATTTAGGGATGATTTCTTAAAGGCTTTTAAGGCCTTTTTAAAGTAATTCGACACCTTCTCTTGCCTTTCCTTCTAAAAGAATAAAAAGCCAGAGCGCCCTGAAACGTCCTGGCAATTAATAGTAAATGTCCTTTTGCCAGGTCACCCTTTTCCTTATTAAACACGGATTATACTAATGTAACCGGCAAGTTGTATTACTTGGTACTTTTTTTATAAATTGAAGCCAGAATTCCTAATTCGTATATTTAAAGCGTTTGCCGTCCCAATCGGGGTAATGAAGATATGAGAGCTTCTGTATATACATAAGCCGCCTGTAATGCCTCTGTGGGACAAAGTGGGAAGCACTCCTTACAGTTCCAGCACTCCTTTGCAGCAATCTCCGGAACGAAACTGATCTCCCGCCTTGCTCCCCTGTTCACAAACCCCACCGCAAATTTCTCCTTCACTTCGGCACAGTATCTTACACACAGACCACAATGAACGCAAAAAGAGGCCTCTTTTTCAAATCGATCCTTATCAGCGCCATATTCTTCTGCCAAATCTTGCAACCCCCTGGAATCCGGAGCATGAGCCAGCAAAAGCTCTAAAATCATTTTGCGTATTTTATCAACTTTCTCTGATCTGGTCCTTACAATTAGATTTTTTTCTACCGGGTAAAGACAGGCAGCAACGAGTTTTGTCTGGCCGCGGCTTTCTGCTTCTACGGTGCAAATTCGGCAGGCCCCGTAAGGTTCCAGCTTTTCGTGATGACACAGAGTCGGGATGTATATCCCTGCATTTTGTGCTGTCTCCAAAATGGTCATACCTTCTTTTGCTTCCACTTCTCTCCCATCAATTTGTAAAAGGATTTTGCTCATTTTTCTTTACTCCCTTTGTCAATAATTCTTGCTTCATCAGGGATAGGAGGCGGAACAGGCTCACCGGATATTTTCTTCACCGCGCCAAAACGGCAAACCTCAAAGCAAGTTCCACACTTGGTACACTTCTCCTGTTCAATAACATGAATCAGGTTCCTGCCACCTGCAATTGCCTCTGCAGGGCATTTCTTGAAACAGGCCATACAGGCACGGCAGGTATCCGGATCAATATAATATGCTATAAGCTCCTTACATGAAAGGGCCGGGCACCGCTTTTCTTTGATATGTGCCTCGTACTCGTCTCTGAAGTATTTTATAGTGCTTAAAACAGGATTAGGGGCACTTTTCCCCAAGGCACAAAGTGCGGCATCCCGAACCACCTCGGCAATCTCCTCCAAAAGTTCAACATCGCCCTCTTTACCTTTCCCCTGGGTGATATTGGTAAGGATTTTAAGCATCTGTCTGACACCTTCGCGACATGGCACACACTTGCCGCATGATTCATCGGTGAGAAATTCAAGGAAGTACCTGGCGACATCGACCATACAGGTATCTTCATCCATGACAATCATTCCACCGGAACCCATCATTGAGCCTGCCCTGGTGAGTTCATCAAAACCAACTTCTAAATCCAGCAGTTCCTCGGGCAAACATCCCCCGGACGGTCCCCCGGTCTGCACCGCTTTAAATTTTTTATCCCCTGGGATTCCGCCACCGATCTTATAGATAATGTCTCTTAAGGTCATCCCCATGGGAACCTCTACAAGGCCGGTATTATTAATCTTACCCACCAGGGAAAAGATCTTCGTGCCTTTACTCCCTTCGGTCCCCATTTGAGTGAACCAGTCAGCACCTTTATTGATTATAAGCGGCACATTTGCCCATGTTTCAACGTTGTTTAATACCGTAGGTTTCTCCCAAAGGCCTTTAATATTAGAGCGGATATATTTCGGTCTGGGTTCTCCAGCCCTTCCTTCCAGCGCTGTCATCAGAGCAGTAGATTCACCGCAAACGAAAGCCCCTGCACCCTGGTGCACCATTACTTTAAAATCAAAACCTGAGCCAAGGATATTTTCACCAAGGAAACCGTATTCCTCAGCCTGCTTAATCGCGATACCGATATTCTTCACCGCCAGGGGGTATTCCTGCCGAACGTAAATATAGCCTTCATGTGCCCCGATAGCATAAGCTCCGATTGCCAGCCCCTCAAGGATTGAATGAGGATTGCCTTCAAGCAGCGCTCTGTCCATAAACGCCCCCGGGTCACCCTCATCGGCGTTGACGATTACATATTTTACCGGTTCAGGGGCATTGCGGGATCCTTCCCACTTTATCCCTGTGGGAAAACCTGCGCCCCCCCTTCCCCGCAGGTTGGATTTTTTGATTTCCTCCAGTACCTGCTCGGGGCTCATCTGGAAAAGGGCCCTGGACAGCGCAGCATAACCGCCGATCGATAAATAGTCGTCGATGGTCTTGGGATCGATTTTAATATTAGTGCTGATATTAATACGTTCTTGATTCTTGTAAAAAGAAATATCGGATTCCCGAATTGCTTTTTCGCCTGTAGACGGATCAACAAAAAGCAGACGTTCTACAATCTTATTCTCCTTTATGGCAGAGACAATCTCGGGAACATCTTCAGGTTTTACCTGTAGATAGCATGTCTCCTCAGGGAAAATAACCACTACGGGGCCTTGCTGACAAAAACCAGGGCACCCGGTTCCCTTGGTATCCAACTCTGCACTCAGGCCTTGTTTTTCAATCTCTGCTTTAAAGGCGGACAGAACTTCACCCGCACCAGAGGCAACACAGCCGGCGCCGACACATATTGAAATGCAGGGCTTATTTGGATCTCTTTGGGATAATAATCCTTGTCTGACTTGTTCTAACTCCTCAGGTGTTTTTATCCGTGCCATAATCTTCCCTCACTCATATTTTTTTAACGCGTCTGCTGTCCTTGTCGGCGACATCTTACCGTGAATTTCCCCATCTACCTCTATCACCGGGCCTAAAGCACAACAGCCAAGGCAGTTAACGGTCTCCAGGCTATACTTTAAGTCCAGATCTGTTTCGCCTGGTTTAATCCCGGTCAGATCTTGCACCGTATCGAGGACACGCTGGGCTCCTCGCACATGGCAGGCGGTACCCATGCAAATATGGACTTCATGGCGCCCCTTAGGGATTAAACTAAAGGCTTTATAAAATGTTGCTATATGCTGTATCCGGGTATAAGGAACCTGTAATTTCTCACTGATGCGTACCAATGCTTCTTTAGGAAGCCAATGATTTTCGCTCTGAATATCCAGTAAAATTTGAATCAGCGAACTGGCTTCGCTTTGATGCTTATCAATAATCTGATCTACTCTCGCGCTATCCATAGCCCTGTGTTTCTAACCTCCTTTTCCCCCTGATCTTCTGTTTCGCTATTCGCCTCAGGCAAGAACAAAACGTTTCTGGTTTACCTCGTACTTCACCAACCCCTGTTTTGACGAACTATTAAGGTGCCTGGATATTTCTGAAGGAGTCAGGCCGATAATCTTAGAAATTTCTGCAGTTGAAAGAGGCCTTTCCTGCAAAAGTAACGTTATCTGACTAATTGCCAATTTGTCTGCAATCAGCTCCTCAAATATCTTTTCAAACTCCTCACCGGAATAAAATTCCTGATATTCTTCCAACGTTTTAAAATGTGCTCTGAGCCGCTCATTTTCCACCAGCCTGAGATAGGGAACCAGTCTGGTAATTGCCTTAAGCTTCAGCTTTAGTTCGCTTTCGTTCTTAATTCCTTCGCCTTTGCCAAGCGGCCCCAACTCCTTGACTTGATTAACAAAATTATTAACAGCTTCTGCATAAAGGTTTCCTTCAGCGCCGGACATAAATGCGATTCTTAACCTTTCAGGATTTAGCCCGATGTACCCCAGTATCCTTCTAAACAACAGCACCATGTTTAGAGCATGGTAATTTCCATTAGTGATATAATTACACTCACCTAAATGGCAGCCGGCAATTAACACCCCGTCCGTTCCATTGGAAAAAGCCCTGAGTAAATGCCCCGGATCTACTCTACCGGTACACATGACGCGAATTATTTTCATTTCTGTTGTATATTGCAGTCTGGAAACTCCAGCCAGGTCAGCAGCTCCGTATCCTCACCAGTGGCATACAAACCCCAGTACTTTCGGTTTAAAATCAAGTGCTGCACTCATTTGTTCCCACCTCCT
The DNA here is from genome assembly GCA_050948825.1 of Dethiobacteria bacterium. Classification (GTDB taxonomy): domain Bacteria; phylum Bacillota; class Dethiobacteria; order DTU022; family UBA8154; genus DUQX01. Next base: position 398,642 of record JBMNEO010000003.1, read on the forward strand.
TTTTTATAATTCCGGCTAAATTCCATACGAATACTTCTGCACATCTTAAATCATCGCCTCAATTTGTTGCATAATCTCTTCCTCGGAAAACGCCGCATCAATTTCACTTAAAATTTCTTCATCAGTAAAGTGCTTGAGTTGTATGGCTCCTGTCGGACATTTCCTATTGCAAAGGCCGTCTCCTTTACAGAGGACAGGTATAACCCTGGCCTTTCTGCCCTGAGGCGTTTCATGAAACTCAATAGCACCGTATTTGCATACTGAGATACACGCCCCACAAGAAATACATTTATTTTCATCTACCTCGCATACAGAACCGGAGGCGGTAGCTGTATCATGTGAAAGAAGCGTTAAAGCACGGCCGGCAGCTCCATAGGCCTGGCTAATCGCTTCCGAGATAAACTTGGGATAATGGGCCATCCCACAGAGATAAACACCCTCTGTGCCGAAATCAACAGGCCGTAACTTGACGTGTGCTTCCTTAAAGAAACCATCCGGACTTAAAGTAAGCCTAAATTGCCCCGCTACTTCCTCAGTGCCTGCAGAGGGAATAACGGCAGCTGCCAGCGCAACTACATCGGCATCCAGTTCGAGTTTTTTGCCCAGGACATAATCCGGAAGGGTTACCCTTAAGACGCTCTTGCCTTCCTCATTCTCGGCAGGTTCAATCTCAGGTTTTTCATCGGGCTCATAGCGGATAAACCTGACGTCTTTACTCGCCGCTTCACGGTAATAATCCTCATTGAACCCATAGGTCCGCATATCCCTGAAGAGAATATAGATATCCATCTCAGGATTTATCTCTTTTAATTTCAAGGCATTCTTGACTGATTCACTGCAGCATACCCGGCTGCAGTAGTCCCTGTCTTCGTTTCTGCAGCCCACGCACTGTATCATTACAAGGCTCTCTGCACCTGTAATTCTTTCGTCTCCGGCAGCGATCTTTTCCTCCAGTTCCAGGTGGGTCATAACGCGCTCGTCTTCTCCGTAAAGGTATTCAGTAGGCGTGGATACTTCGGCGCCTGTAGCGATGATCGCTGCTCCATGTTTTATCTCGGCAACCCTTCCCCCGGACTCCACTTTGGTGACAAAATTGCCCACGTAACCGTTAACTTCTGTGATAGCTGCATTCGCTAATACATGTATCAGGGGGTGTCGATACACTTTTTGTATCAGATCGCGGAGATACTGCTGAACGTCAACCCCTTCCAGGGTGTGATGGATTTTCCGCGCCAGACCGCCCAGGTCCTTCTCTTTTTCCACCAGGTAAACCTCATGCCCCTGCCCGGCAATGGAAAGCGCACAGTTCATGCCGGCTATCCCTCCGCCGACTACCAGTGCCGCCTTGTTGACGGGCAGATCGAATTCCTGCAGCGGTTCCAAGTGGCGGGCCCTTGCTACCGACATCCGGATAATTTCCTTTGCCTTTTTCGTGGCCTTTTCCTTTTCTTTGGCGTGAACCCAGGAGCAGTGCTCTCTAATATTCGCCATCTCGAGGTAATACTGGTTAACTCCCGCCTCTTTCAGAGTATCCCGAAATGTCGGCTCATGCGTCCTGGGAGTACAGGCGGCTACAACCACACGGTTAAGCCCTTTCTCCTTAATCATATCTGTAATTTCCTGCGCAGAATTTGTGGCACACGCAAAAAGCTGTTCCTGGGCGTAGACAACATTGGGCAGGGTTAAAGCATATTCCACGGCGGAGGGGACATCCACCACTCTTCCGATGTTGGCGCCACAATGGCATACAAAGACCCCTATCCTCGGCTCTTCTCCTGAGACATCCTTTTCCGGAGGATATACTCTTTCTTCGGCCAGGCCCCCGCGACGGTAGTTTAGAAGCTCACCGCACTGGGAACCGGCACCGCTGGCCGTCATCACCGAATCGGGAATATCCGCCGGACCCTGGAAAGCACCGCTGGTAAAAATCCCCGGACGGGAAGTCTCGATAGGATTAACCGGATTGTTCTTGCAGAACCCATGAACATCGAGCTCAATGCCAAATTTCTCTGCCAAGGCCTCATTTCCGTCAGGCGGATTCAACCCGATGGAGAGGACGACCATATCGAACTGCTCTTCTTTTACTCCTTCGTCCATGGTAGAGTATCTTATGACGACATTCTTGGTTTCCGGGTCTTCCCTCACTACCGATACGTAGCTTCTTATAAAGCGAACCCCGGGCAGCTCCTCCGCTCTATGGTAGAACCGCTCAAAGTCCTTGCCGTAGGAACGTATATCGTTATGAAATATCGTGCAATCTATTTCATTGTAATGATCCTTGGTTAGAATCACCTGTTTCTGCGTATAGGTGCAGCAAACGGCGGAACAATAGCTGTTGCCGCCTTCAAGAACCTGCCTGGAACCTACGCATTGAATCCAGGCTATCTTCTTGGGATGCTTCTTATCAGAAGTGCGCAGCACCTCGCCTTCGTACGGACCGGTAGATGACAACAGCCGTTCAAAGTCCATACTGGTTAGTACATTCTCATACTTTCCGTAACCGTAATCACCCCTTAAACTGGGATCAAACGGCTCAAAACCGGACGCAAGTATGATCGCTCCAACTTTTATCTCCATCTTCTGTGTTGTTTGGCTAAAATCTATGGCATCGTTCTCACATACCCCTTCACAAATCGTACAAGTCTTTTCTGAAAGATAAAGACAGCTTTCATCAATATAGGAGACAAGGGGAATCGCTTGGGAGAAGTAAATATGGATAGCTTTATTTTTAGATATTTCTTGATTAAATTGATCAGGATACACAACCGGGCAGTTTTCTACACAGGTGCCACAACCCGTGCATCTGCTCTCTATTACATACCTTGGCTTTTTAGTCAACGTTACCTTAAAGTTTCCTGCCTCCCCTTCTACACCGTTTACCTCAGCATAGGTAAGGACTTCTATATTTTTATGCCGGCCGACCTCGACCAGTTTAGGCGAAAGTATTCATATGGAACACTCATTGGTGGGAAAGGTCTTGTCGAGCTGGGCCATATGGCCGCCAATAGCGGGCCCTTTATCAACAAGGTAAACCTTAAAGCCTGCTGCAGCCAGGTCCAAAGAAGCCTGGATACCGCTGATCCCTCCGCCAACAACCATCACGTCTCCCATATTGCTGCCTGCAAGATTTTTAACAAGCTGTCCCTTAAGTATTTCCAGTTCTTTTTCCATTAGTTCATTTTCCACTTTCTATCACCTCATCAGGTTTATGTGCCCGGTCCTTAAATCACTTCCTGGATGATCTCCGTGATATCCTTAACCTCTATAGTTTCCTCATAATTCAGGCCCAACCTGCTATCTTCAAAAGCATCGATGCAATAGGGGCAGCTGGTAACCAGCACTTCAGCTTCAAGCCCAACTGCTTCTTTTAATCTGAGATTGGAAAATCTCTCTTCCATTTTGGTATCGATCCAGATTCTGCCGCCCCCCATTCCACAGCAAAGGCTTTCTTCTCGCGATTCATCCATTTCAAGCAGCTCTAAACCCGGTATTCGCTTCAAAACTTCCCGCGGCTCATCATATATGCCATTATGCCGGCCAAGATAGCAAGGATCATGATAGGTCACTTTCTTGGCAAAGTCCTTGTTTATCTTCAGCCTTCCTTCATTAATAAGCTCGAATATAAACTCGGTAATATGAACAACCTCAAAGTTTACACTGAATTCAGGATATTCGTTTTTAAATGTATGGTAGCAATGAGGGGAGGAGACAAGGATCCTCTTAACTCCATTTTCAATAAATGTTTTGATGTTATCCTTGGCCAGGCGTTTGAACAGCTCTTCATTGCCTGTTTTACGGATGCTTTCTCCACAGCAGTTTTCCTCGGTACCCAGTATCCCAAATTCTACGCCGGCTTTATTGAGAATGGCTGCAGTAGCCTGGGCAACCTTTCCTAACCTTGCATCATAACTGGGAAGACAGCCGGGGAAATATAGGATTTCCATCTCCTCGGTAAATTTTTTTACATTGCAACCCTTAGCCCAATCAGCTCTCTTTGAGCGGTCCTGAACAAAGGGGTTGCCTTCTGCCGCAAGGCTCGCGCTGGCAGAGCGGACGGGTTTAAGTAAGGCATTTGAAACACCGTATCCCGTAGCCAACCTGCGCAAAGCTACAACGTTATCAATCTGCCTTACATCACGGGGACATTGCAAAACGCACTTCCCGCAGGTCGTACAACGCCAGACCTCTTCAAGTTCTACTTCCGGCAGGCCGAAAGTGGTTTCACGAATTAATTTGCGAATACTGAAATCTGTAACCTTGTTCCAGGGACATACCGTATCGCATTTTCCACACTGATAGCAGAACTTGAAATTTTCTCCACCATATTCTTGTATTTCTTCAACTATTTCTTTGAAGGGGGCTTCAATCTCCATCATTTTAATCCCTTCTTTCATATTAATGTTTTAACCCTTTTGTGATATACGGGTAAAGCTGTCAGCCAGCTTCTGTAACCCATATTTGTCAATCAATGACTTCAACCCAATCTCCATGTCGTCCAGCTTTAATTCCTCGATTTCTTCCTCTTCCGTTTCTTCATAAGTCAGTGCATCTAGTGAACATACCTGGACACACATGGGCTCATCAAGGGGAGGATCGTTATTGCACAGATCGCATTTAAGAGGAAGACCGGAATCGGGATCCTTAAATAAATCCCTGGTCGGGCAAATAGTCCCACAGAAACTGCATTCGCTGTATTCTTTATCGTTAATCGTATATACACGCCTGCCGTCGCATCCGGCTTTAGTATAATCTGTAGCACGAATCGGAACATACTCATCGTTCAGCGGATCTGATACTACGCGGATCCGTGACCTGGCCGGATTAATGCTGCTGTATTTTGGTTCGGCGTGAAATGCGGAACAGGCCATCTCACAGGCCCGGCAACCGTTACATTTATCAAGATTTACTTTTATTGTTTTTACTTTTTTCTTTACAAGCTCACCCTTCACGGTTAACACCCCCCTGACTTTGGTTCTTCGTCTTTTTGCGCCGGAGTCTCTTTGGAAGGAGTACCTTCGTTGCCTGTCAGGATTCCTTTTTGCAGGAAGTCTTCGCTCACGTATTCCAACCCCAGGCTTTCTAGCGTCTCTTTGGTAGGAATTCCATCTTTGGTCCAGCCCTTGAATGCATAATAATCGTCAAGTAATTTCTGCTCAAACTCATGATCTCTTACTGCCCAGTGATCCTCGGGAGGCCTCTCATCCTCTCTTCTCAAGCCTCTTCTTACATTAAGAGCCCTAATCAAATTCCGGTTTCTTTGGAAAATTCTCCATAATCCGTCTTTATCAAGATCCATACCGGTTGCAAGTGAAATAATTTGCGGCATGTTGTTTATATGGTAGACAACTCCACCGCCGAATTGTCCCCTAAATGATGATAGGAACCCGCAGAACCCAACGGAATCATCGATATAATGCATCGCCTCATTCCAATCGGTAATGGCGCAGGAAGCCTCATTAGAAATATCATGGCGTTTTTCCCATTCTAAAAAGTATTTTTTAAACTTTTCATCGGGGAGCACTACTTCCCATTTTTTAACAAATGCTTCTCTTTCCTCCATGGTGGGAAGGGGATCTTGAGGGAAAGAACCTTCTATCTGGGTGATGGCCATTTTCTCACCGGTAGCAATCATGAGGAAATAGGGGGGGTTCAGTTTCCCCAGTTTGATGGGCAACTGCTCAAATTTTTTCGTGGTGTTATGGTCATATTTCTCTGCACCCTTACCAATCTGACGAGCAGCGTGATAAACACCATTGGCTAATATATCTCCTATTCCCTCCCGCCGGACAACTTTTTCCAATAGGTAGCGAATTCGCTCCCCGGAATCAGACGGGAAATTTGGCAGATCCTGATCGGTCAAAATCCCGGCTTCGTAAAGCTCGATGGCAAAGGCCAAAACTTGCGGAGTTGAGTACGAGTCCACACCGTACTCCATAGCAGGACCGAGTATTTGATAACTATAATCCAGCTCCTTAAAAGCTGCCATATGATAAGTATCTTTTCCGTAACATTTATAGCCAAATCTATTCTGTCCCGCCCAGGAGATCACATTTATGCATTTCTTCGAACAATTGTAGCAACCTACCTGCCGGTCCATATTATCATACTTCCATCTTGTCCATCTTTCCTGCAGTTCCTTGCTCCAATAATTTTTTTGACGCGTCCGCGCATTGCCCCAGGCAAAATGGTTGTGGTGGAAACTATCATCTTCATCAACCGCCATCCAATCCCCTACATCGTTACTCTCTCCAATTTTATTCCTCAGCTCCACACACAAATTGAATAGTTCGGCTGGCCGGGCAATATTTACATCCTTAGTCCCGCGAACTGCAATCGCCTTTATTCTTTTATCACCCATGACGGGTCCCGGACCCCGGGCTGCGCTGGAAAAACCGTGCTCAATGCTGGCCGTAAAGACTCTGTTCTCACCGGCCAGTCCGATAGCAGCCACCTGAGCAAAAGGCTCCTTCAGCTCTTCTCTAATAAGTCTCGCCGTCTCTTGAGCCCCTTTACCGCGGAGGTGGGTAGCATCACGTATTTCCACTTTGTCATTTTTTATCCACAAATAAACCAGATCGGGAGCTTTGCCGGTAATTACGATGCGATCATAACCAGCATGTTTCAACTCCGGGCCAAAAAACCCTCCCATTAAAGAATGTGCTAATAAGTTTGTCTGGGGAGAAAAGGTATTAACAGCGGTACGATTACATCCGGGAACAGGCGTGCCATGTAATAGACCCGCACTGAAGATAAGTAGATTATCCGGAGAAAAGGGGTCAGTATCGGGGGGGACCCTATCCCATAATATCTTCGCAGCAACACCCTGGCCTCCCAAATATTGTTCCATTAATTTCGGGTCGGTTTCTACCCTCTCAATGTTTCCTCGGGATAAATCAATTTCTAAATTATACCCTGTCTCTGCGTACCTCATTTTTCAACACCTCTAGGTATGTTTTTACTAAGAACAATCATTTCAAAAAACTAATAAGAACCAATCAAAATCCCATGACTAAATTTTTCATAATTTTCATAATCTAAGCAGTTCCGCTTTTAGCTGCTACCAGGGTTTCTAGCTCCGGGAAACTTACATTCGGCTACATACCTTTTCACTCCTTTTTATTGGTTATTAGAGTTGCTTAATTACTGACCTACCGTTTGTTTTTAAATTATTATTATATTTGGTAATTTGCAGTACTTTATTCGAGTAATCCATCACATTATACGCGTTTTCCCGATTTCAATTATTTCACAAGGCATTTTTTTTGTCAAGGTAATTTTTCCAAATAGTATGACTAAACATGCTTATTATTTCAATCTTTCCCGCTAAGCATTATCTTCAGATGGAGGCTTCCCTTTAGAAAAAACCATTTAGAAAAAACCATTTAGAAAAAACCATCCTCATGTTAACCTTTGATCACAAACATGCCTTGAGCAAAGCAGACCTGCGCCGCGGGCAACAAAATCAGTTCCCGGCAAGGCGTAAATAAATACTTTCTTATCAGGTAATATTCAACGCCGGTTTCTTTTTTCCTGCTAATATTATTAGTAAATGAAAGGAAACCAATCTAAAATTTATTACTCCTCCCGGATCGGCGGGAAACCTTCGGCAATCAATATACCAGAGGGTTTTTCATTTTTTCCGTACCCCAAGCTGTCCCCAAAAAATAACAGATCTACGGTTGCCCACAGCTTCTGCCATCAAAGGCATGCCCGGTAGGAGTCGAACCTGCGGCCAACGGATTAGAGTCTGCTTAGTTAGAGCTTATATTCCTGTGCTGCTATTTTTACTGAATGCTCATTTTATCAAGAAGCACTGGCGGACCGACTCAAGGAGCTGGGCGAGGCGATTAAGTTAAACAATAACCACGAGATCCATAAATTCCCGTGGTTATTGCATTTCATCTGGCACGCCCGGCAGGAGTCGAACCTGCGGCCAACGGATTAGAAGTCCGTTGCTCTGTCCTCTGAGCTACGGGCGCATGCTTATGTGTGATTATTATATCACAAAGGGAGCAAAATACAAGTGACTTGGAGGATTTAGAGAGGACTACAAAGGTCTGCATTTTGTGTGATTCCTTGTAAAAAAGCAGTCCCACGGGGAGGGGCTATCGGCAAAGGTCACTCCATTTCCAAGTATACTATTCTGCTTTCAACGCTCCCTGAAATAATTTGAATTACAATAATTGCACTTAGCTTGTAATTATGGATACGGATCCAGTTGTAATCCATCCGGTTATAATAATATTATTTTTTTATTTTAACGGCAGTACCGTAAGCTAAAACTTCTGCAGCTCCCTGCGCTACTGAAGATGTGGTAAACCTGATGTTTACGACTGCATCCGCCCCAAGTTCTTTTGCTTCATTTTCCATCGCCTGTAAAGCATACTCTCTTGCTTCGCGGATCAACTCGGCATACTCCTTTAATTCCCCTCCTACCAGGTGACGCAATCCGGACAAAATATCCTTACCCAGGTGCTTGGCTCTGATTGTACTTCCTCTTACCAGGCCAAGGACTTCGTTAATTTCTTTGCCGGGAATATAATCGGTATTTACCAGAATCATAATATTTTCCTCCCATACCTTATTAGGAACTTATAGCAATTAAAACATATGTTCTTATCTATTTAAAATAATTTCAATAATATTATATCCAAACGAACCTAAAAAAGCCTGTAAATCTTAATCGCAATATTAAGCTCCAAACATACTTCGGAATCGGACAGATCCACCCCAAGGATCTCTTCAATTTTTTTCAATCTGTATTCCATTGTTTTTACATGTATAAAGAGCTCTTCTGCAGATTTTTTAATGACACTCTTTGTAGCTAAGAATTTCTCTAAAGTAATTAGCAGAGAACCTTTCCTTTTCCTGTCATACTCGAGCAATATCCCAATTTTTTCGTTGACATACTTCTCTAAGGTATTTCTATAACAATTTCTAGTAAATTCGAATGCAGTTTATTCTTTTGACGGTTTTTCGGCACCCTACCGCACAAAATACCAGTAGTTTATCAATGGTATTCCCTCTGGCTTTTCGTTCAATTTTAATATAAAATCAGCTTACAGTAGTTTTCTTTCTACTGACGATTGCACAAAGAATTCGTTCCGATAAAAGCTTGAAATTTGAAGCCGGTATGCCGGTATGCAACTTTACACCGGCCTTTTTTTATTCCTCAGTATGTAAGACGGTGAGAATAATTACTTAAACAAAACTGTTATGTGCATCATAACCAGAGTATGTTATAATTCTAAAAGAAAAGGAGGCATTTACATTTGGAGAATAATGCTAATAATACCTCACAAATGGGGGAAGAAAATATTACTAAGTTAATCATTCGCTTTTCTTTACCGGCAACGATAGGTATGCTGGTCATGGCCACCTACAATATCGTGGATACTATCTTCGTCGGGAGACTGGGCAGTGAAGCCATCGCCGCCCTCTCCGTCGCTTTTCCCTTGCAGATGTTGCTGGGAGCAATCGGTATTGGAAGCGGGATTGGGACCGCTTCGCTGATTTCCCGTTCCCTTGGGGCAGGTAATAAAGAAGAAGCGCAAAAAGCCCTGGGACAGGTGCTAATCCTGGCGCTTATATTTGGTTTGATTACCGCCCTGGCCGGGTTTTTTTGCCTGCGTCCATTGCTGGTTTTTTTAGGAACAAATGCGGAGATTATCGGGTTGACGGAGGATTATTTACGAGTTATTACCAACGGGTCGGTAGCATTTTACCTGATTATGATCTTGAACAATACAGTTCGAGCAGAAGGAAACCCAATGTTCTCCATGAAAATGATGATTGTCTCCGCCCTGGCCAATGTTGCTCTGGACCCGATATTTATTTTTCTTCTGGACATGGGAGTACGAGGTGCCGCCATAGCAACAGTAATATCAAAAGTTGTCGGTATTGCCATGATGCTGCACTATTTTTTCACAGGTAATAGTGTTTTAAAAATGCAACGCAGCAATTTCATACTCCACTGGAAAACAATCCGGGATATCTATAAAATTGGGTTCCCTGCGATGATCCTCCAGTTTTCCAACAATATCTCTTTGATAATCGCCAATGCAATTCTGGCAGGTTACGGTCATATCCCTGTTGCTGTAATGGGACTTATTTTCCGCCTCCAGATGTTAGCCATTATGCCAGTCCTGGGTGTTTCGCAGGGTCTTTTACCAATCATCGGTTTCAATTATGGAGCAAGCAAATTAAACCGTATTCGTGAAACCCTTTTAAAAGGTGCAGCGATCAGCACAGTCTTTATTACTGTTGCCGGTATATTCTTTTTTTTGAAGCCTGCCTTTTTCCTGAGTATTTTTAACGCTGAAGAAGAACTGCTTGCCCTCGGAAGATATGCCTTGCGCATCATGGTAATCATGTTTCCCTGCATAGGTTTCCAAATAATTTCAACTACATTTTTTCAGGCTATCGGCAAAGGTATTCCTTCACTGCTTTTATCACTTTTGCGGGAGGTTATGCTATTCATCCCCTTCATGTTCTTATTGTCAACCCTTCACGGGTTAACAGGTTTCTGGGTGGCACGTCCCATGAGCGACCTGTTGTCTTTTTTGCTTACCTTCATTATCCTCTCTTTTGAACTCAAACGGCAGGGGATTCCCCTGTGGCAAAAACAAACTCTGGTTAAAACATAGCAGCCCAATAGGAAGATTTTTTAACGATGCACGGTTTAATATACTTCTACATTAAAAAACTACCTTTGAAGCAGCGCTAACCAGTTCAAAGGTAGTTTTTCAAGAAAAACTCTCACTAAAACCAGCAACCAGATTTTTTGAATTTAAATTAGATAAGAGGGGGTCTTATGAACTGCTCTATTTTAAGCTGTTTCTTGCTTTTTACGTTCTTCATCCCTTACTTTACGCCTCAGGACTTTCCCAACAGCGGTTTTAGGAAGTGTTTTGCGAAACTCCACCATAGCCGGAACTTCATAAGAAGCAAGCCTCTCGCTGCACCAATTTATCAGTTCTTCGGCAGAAACGTTTTCAAAGCCTGCTTTTAAAACAACAAACCCTTTTACTTTTTCCCCAACTTTAGCATCGGGAACGCCGACAACACAGCATTCTACTACGGCCGGATGCTTGTAGAGCGCACCCTCTACCCTTGTAGCCGCTACCCTGTAACCTTTATGTTTGATCAAATCCACGGAGCGATCCACAAAAAAGAGCCAGCCGTCTTTATCTATGCGCACAATATCACCGGTTTTATACCACATCTTGCCGTCCATTTCCACAAAGTGCAGGGCTGTTTCCTCCGGCTTGTTTAAATAAGCGGTTACCATATTTTCCGACGATACATACAGCTCTCCGGGTTCCCCCGGCGAAACCGGTTCCCCCGTATCCGGGTCAAGTAACAATACGGTTTTTGTAAATACCACTTTACCGGAAGTTCCCTCAGGAAAAGATTCCCCGGATGGGATGAGGGAAATACCTCCGCATGTTTCCGTACTCCCTAACCCATTGTACAGGGGCATATTGAACCTTTCTTTCCACTGCCTGGCCACCTCTACAGGAAGGGCCTCACCTGCGGTAAAGACATAAGCAAGCGAACTTAAATCATATTTATCCGCATCTTTATGCTCCAGTATCATCCTGCAGAGGGTTGGAGTGCAGAAGAAAATAGTAGCTTTATACTTCTCTATATGTCTGAATAGATCTTCAAGATCCATGCGGGGCAGAAGTATAAGAGCATCGCCGTAAAGCAGCCCTCCCAGGCCGACCTCCTGTCCAAAAATATGATTCAGGGGGGCCCCCTGGACAGCTACAGCCTCTCCCTTGGCAATCACCGGTTCACTCGCCATTCTGGTAATAACGGCCGCCTCCAATAAGAGAACGTTGGTTAGCGGTACTCCTTTGGGAAGTCCCGTAGTCCCCCCCGTGTATAAGATCTCCGCAATATCTTTGCTTTCAATAAGTATTTCCGGCAACGGAGGTGAATCATCGCTCAAGATCCTGCTAAACGGTATTATTTCCATATCCTTTACCGCTGTGTTTTGCACAGGTTTGATTTCCGGTTTTACCTCTTCGCCAATGACAATTATTTTATCAAAAGGGGTATTCTCAGCAGCTTTTAACACTTTTTCCAGGTTCCTATCCGCACAAAAAACTATCCTGGCACCACTGTCATTCCCTATATAACGCAGCTCTTCATCTCCATAAAAATGCGTCACGGGAACCGCTACGGCACCAATGCGCTGCAAAGCAAGCCAGATGCCAATCCACTGGGGCATGTGGGGCAGGTAAATAATAGCCCTTTCTTGCTTTTTTACTCCTTTGCCCACCAGATATGCTGCAATTTTTTCTACCATCCCATCCAGTTCAGCAAAGGAGTACTCTTTATCCTTAAAAATTATCGCTGTTCTCTCCGGCCGGTTCTTAACCAATTCGCGAAAAGTAGCATCAATTGTATTTGATAAACCTTTCATTTCTAACACCTCTCTGTCTAGTTAGTTAATTATTCGATCACATCAACATATCCGGCAGCACAGTCGCAATTTGTGGAAATAGTATAAGTATAATAATGCACACCACTATTGCAATCAAAAATGGCCAAACTCCTCTAAAAATAGTTTCCAAAGGAACGTCCGGAGCAACTCCCTTCACAACAAAAACATTCAAACCAATTGGCGGTGTAATAACACCGGCATTGATTATTAATAACATGACCACGCCAAACCAAATCGGGTCATATCCCAGTGTCGTAACGACTAAAGGATAAAAGATGGGAATTGTCAGCAGCATCAGTGCCAGTGCATCAATAAAACAACCGAGGATTAAATAAATAAATAAAACAACCATAAGAATTGCAAATGGAGAGATATTCATTCCTGTTACCCACGTTCCAAGATCAAAAGGGATACGGGTAAGCGCAAAAAAACGCCCAAAAACCGTTGCTCCTGCAATCAGTAAAAAAATCATGGCTGTCAGCTTTGTGCTATCTAAGAGCGCCAACATGGTTTTGTTCCAATCCATCTTTTTCTCCAATAGAGTTATCACCATTAAGCAGACGGCACCTACCGCACCCGCCTCTGTAGGAGTAAACCAGCCCAGAAATAATCCGCCCAGCGCAATAATAAATACAATGAAAACCTCGATTAAACCACCACGAAATGCCTCAATTTTTTCACTCCAGGTTGCCTTTTGTCCTGCAGGAGCCAAAGAGGGATTAAATTTACACAAAATTACTATAGTAAGCATATAGAGAAGCATGAGAAGTATCCCTGGTAAAATACCAGATAAAAACAGTTTACCGATGGATTGCTCAGTTGCTATCCCGTAAACAATAAAGAGCACACTCGGGGGTATCAGGCTTCCTAAAGATGCACCGGCAGCGATACTTGCAGTCGCCATTGAGCTGTCATAATTATATTTTCTCATTTCCGGGATAGCGATTGTCCCAATAGTGGCAACACCAGCGGTTGATGAACCGCTAACTGCCCCAAATAAAGCACAGGCAGCTTCTGAAGCTATGGCCAACCCTCCCCTGAAATGTCCGACAAATTTATGGGAAAGATTAAAAAGACTTCTCCCGATTCCCGAGTGAAAAGCGATAAATCCCATAAAGACAAACATGGGTATGACGGTCAATGAATAGGATGAAAAATTTGAAAATAAATCTTTGGCAACTATATCAAAAGCAGCCGCAGGCGAACGCAAAAAGCAGAGCCCCCAGAAACCCGTAAAAAGCATCGCAAAACTTATAGGCACCCCAGAAAAAACAACAATTAAAAACACAATTATTCCAGCTATACCAGTAATGGCAGGACTCATTTTATCCCCCTTTCTAATCATCCAATTCTGTGTTAATCTAAGAAGGTTTTTTAATTGCTTCGATTATTTGTAAAAGGGTAAACAGGGTTAATAATAATATCCCCGCTACTATTACTGCAACAACATAATGCAACGGTATTCTTAAATTAGATGACACATCCCCGGCCAGATAAGTTTTTTGGGCATACTCGGCAAGTTTCCACATGATTAATAAAAAATTAACAAATATCACGGTCTCAGTTATTATTGTTATTACTCTTTGAGTCTTAAGCGAAAATTTTTCCAGCAGAAATGTAACGTTAGTATGACCGCCTTGAATTGCGCAATTGGCTAAAGCAAAACTTATCACCAAAACAGAAAGATAACAGACATATTCATAAGCTCCGTATATTGGGCTGTTTAAGAGAGCGCGCAGGATAATATTCAACACTACGATGAAGCAAATCACCAATAGTATTATTGCACCAATTAGATCGAATTTTTGACAAACTTTCTCGAACGATCTAATAATTTTGTCCATACTATTTTTAACGCCTCCTTTCGACTATTTGTACATCTGGGAACTGCTTTTTGCAGTTCCCAGATGAATTATTACCTTTATACTGATTATCTATCATCTGTACATTTCGTTATATTTTTCTCCCAATTCAAATACCAGTTCTTTCACTTCGGTGCCCGGTAACCCTCTACCGTTTAATTCCTCTGCATACTCGTCAATAATAAAGGCAATTTTTTCTTTCCATCTCGCTGCTTCCTCATCGGAAAGGGTAATCACTTCCTGGCCGGTTTCATCAATAGCATGCTGCAGACCAGCCTCACTTTGCGTATCAAAAAAACCAATCGCATGTTCTTCCCATACTTTTTTACTTGCTGTCTCAATCGCATTCTGGATATCTTCCGGCAAGGAATTCCAAACATCCAGGTTCATCACTACGGCCTGCAGGCCATTATACAAAAATGGAGTTAACGTCGTATACTTCGTCACTTCGGCAAGGTTCCAGGCTGTAAGAGTCTCGTTAGAAGCAAGGTTTGCCTTAACAATTCCCTTTTGTAAAGCCTCATAACTCTCAGCATGTGTCATGGTAACCGGTATTGCCCCAAGGGCGGTAATTGCGGGTGAATCAGAACCGATACAGCGTACTTCTAGCCCCTGGAAGTCTTCCAAACTCCGGATTGGTACATTGGAATGTATGTTTCCCGGCCCTGTGCAGAAAAACATTAAAACCTTTATATCCTTATATTCATCGGGCTGCAGTATTTCCATGGCTTCTGAAAAAGAACAGCTTGCAGATTTTGAGCTTTTAAATGGAACACCGGATTTTTTAAAAATGTCACTTACAGGAAGGCGCCCTTCCACCCAGGAGAGCGATTCATGCCCCATATCGGCAACCCCTTCCATTACCCCGTCGAAGATGTTTCCACCTTCCAGTAAAGTCCCACCGGGATAAGCAACAATTTTGACCCGCCCATCAGTAGCTGCTTCGATCTCCTCAACTATGTAAGGCATCAGCTCTTTTTCAAAGGGGCTGTTCGCCGGCATAAAACCGGCAAAACTCAGTTCAATAATATCACCCGATTTACCTTCGGCATCGCCCGTCGTCTGACCGCCTGGAGTATCGGAAGCTGGAGAACCGCAACCGGCAAATAACGTAATTGAAAGTATCAATAAAAAAACACTTATAATCAGTAAACCTCTCTTTTTCATGGTGATCCCCCTTTTATAATGAGTTTTTTAAAATTTTACCTTGCACTTAATTTTCTGTGATTAATTTAAAAACGATTAATCTTAGATCATTTATTACACCTCCAACTCCACCAGTTTATTAATTGAAATTAGTATCTGGACACAAAATTATAATGCAAGATTTATGCCATTAATTGCTTCTAAAGAAATAGCTTAATAGGCACGGAATACTTACAAAAAAATATTCACTTGTGGCAACTATGTATTCATTATTGATAAAAAAAGAACTAAATTTGGTTATGTTTGATCTTTTTAATCTTTCTCATAAGACTGGAAAGACTTATGTCAAGTTTCTTTGTCGCCTCTGAATATGTTTTGCTTTGTTCAAGAGCTTTTTTAACTACTGCAAGCTCAAATTCATTTACTATTTCTTTCAGAGGATATAACCCGTAAATTGAAAATTTTTCTTTGTTTAATCGTGATGTACAGCTTCGATAGGGTTCGCAAAGATTGGACAACCTAATAGTGTTTGAAGAGCTGGTCACTATCAACCTTTCAACTAAATTTGCCAGTTCCCTTACGTTACCGGGCCAGGGATAACCCAGCAGATGTTCAATCACTTCGTCTAATATCCTAATATTGAAAATGCCATACTTATTAGAGATTTTTTCCGTAAAAAAATGGAAAAGGGCAGGGATTTCACTTAACCTGTTTCTTAAAGGAGGCACCTCAACAGGAACAACGTTAAGACGAAAATATAAGTCTTCCCGGAATCTTCCTTCCTTGACCATCTGTTCTAAATTACGGTTTGTTGCAGCAATAATTCTTACATCAACAGCAACAGATTTTGAATCACCTATTCTATTTATTCTTTTATCCTGTAAAGCCCTTAATAATTTCGCCTGAACTTCCAAAGGAAGTTCAGCTATTTCGTCGAGCAGCAACGTTCCTCCGTGAGCCAGTTCAAAATATCCCTTTTTGCCTTGTTTTAAAGCCCCGGTAAACGAACCATGTTCGTAGCCAAACAATTCTGATTCAATTAAGCTAACGGGAATTGACGCACAGTTGACTTTAATAAAGGGACCGGATAGAGCTCTTGAACTACAGTTATGGATCAACTGTGCAATTAATTCTTTGCCTGAGCCCGTTTCTCCATATATTAAAACGGTTGATTCTACACGGCCTAACTTTACGGCTAGATCTACAAGTTCTTCCATACTCCTATCTTTGTATACAAGCCCATCGTCGCAACCTTCAAATTCTATCAGGTGGTAGAATTTATTGATACCGTAATTAATTGTCTTTTCTTTAAGCTTAATAGCATCAAGATCGGCGGTATTCAAGCTGTTTTGCATCAATTTCTCTTGAATAATAGACAGGCCTCTGATATTGCATACGATCCGGTCTAGACCCCCTGAACGGTTAATTACAGGTACTGAAGTTACCAGTTGTTTTTTACCTTTGTAAGTTTCAATTTTTCCAGTAATTGTTTGCTTTTTATCAATAGCCTCCAGAGCTGTAGAATAGCTGATTAATCCTTTATTAACCAAAAGCTTTAAATTTTTACCCAAATATTTTTTGAGACTGAATCCCGACAATTCTTCAATAGCGGAGTTAAAAAATAAAATTTTGCCTTCATTGTCAGCAAGAAGGAAGGCATCTCTAGAATGATTTAATATGGTTTCCAACTCCTGGCTGCTTTCCATAACCATCCCTTATACCTCCATTTCTTCAATTATATCTGAAAACAAATAATTGATACTCAAGGATAAAAGGATTTAATCGCAAGAGTTGAGTATTATTTTTGTATATTCGTTTTTTTAAGTATAAAATCCTGCAACACAATATTACAAAAAATTAGCCCTCTGGCTACGTTTAGCATTACGCCGAAGAGCCAAAGGGCAAATAATTTAGGCAAAAAATTCAATTTAACAATAACCTTAACAGAAAACTTCATCTCTGGCTTGTAAACAAATAATTTCCATTATTTTCATAATACAGGATTATTGCTTTAGTTCCTGCGCCAGATCTTGAGCAATCTTTTTCATTCTTTTAATGTGAGCTTCTTTGCCGGTAGTGAACTGTGGCAACTTCCACTCCATCTGCTGTAAATTGTTCACAATACCTGGCAGGAGATCAAAGGGAATGGAGAGCAGGATCAGCCCTTCTGGGAATAATTGCCTTGCTTTCATTCCATGATAAAGGCCGGTAATCATCATATTTAATTCTCCGCTGACGTAGGGATGGATATACAACCATGAACAGCCAATCACCGTCGTTCCTTTGCTTTTCCACATTTCACCACTGGTATAGCTCGCCGCTCTCAAAATTATTTCCGCATCCCCTACAGTTGCAGTGACAATTAAAATATCAGGTGCAAACGATAATTGATCATAAGGTGCAAAAGCTACATAGTTTACGCTGTTGCTGCTCAAAGTAGATATCTGATCATAAATTCTCCTGTTTGCCCTTGCATCGTCAAAAACCCCGAGCTTGGCCCCAATTTGACCACTCTCAAAAATAGGATCAGGTTCTTTCATACCTAAAATCAATGGGCCGACTATGCATTCAAAATCTTCCTGGGCTGCATAAAAAGGCCCTTCATCCTGTGCTTCTTTAAACATTTCGCAAAGGGCAAGTTTCTTATTAAGTTGTTTGATCCCGTCCGGTTTCCCCAACAAATACTTTACTCCTACCGGTTTTCTTTCAAAATTGAACTTATCAAATATTGACAAATCAATCAGCGATTTCCTCATGTTATTAACCTCCTTTACTCGCGTTAGGTATTATATTTTTATTTTAGATATTAACGCCAAATACCACCACCCCATCGTATGCTGATTCAGAATGCCAAAACATTTGGGCACCATTAAAATCTGAAATGTTACTATACTTCCTTATCCTTATGTATAGCAAGATTCGTACCATATTTATGGATAAGGGGGAAAACGACAATTCTGAAAGATAATTGTTCGCTCATTTTTTCATTTTAGGCAATATGATATTCAAAACTGACACATATTTACCTGTAAAAAGAATATCATTCAAGCAGAAGAACTAAAAACGGCCCGTTGAAACGGGCCGTTGCAAAGTAATAAATTGCTGCCGGCAGAAAATACAATTATTCGATTATCCTTTATCTAATTACTATTGCATTTAAGCTTTGCGCAGCGCTTTCGGTGTAGGCGGTTGATAGATCATCCAGCTACAAGCCCCGGCCGCGCTGATGCTGGCCAGCAGCATTAAGATTGTAGCGGCAGCTGTAAGCAGCATTGTTTTTTTCATAAGCCTTTTGCCTCCTTTTGAAAAAAGTGAGAAAAAAACCTGTCCAACTTTTCCAGACACACTATCCCTGCCGGCAGCAAATTCAATGAAAGGAAGATAAACGCCATGCTTATGGCTGCAGCTTCTCTTAAATAGCTCGCCCCGCAGGATACAATGCTGATTAACAGAACCGTAAGAATAAGCGCCACAATAAAGGTCAGCCTCTTTAAAAAAACACGCCTGCCCGCAGAAAGAGGATGGTTGGGGTGCTCCCGGGGGGCATACAACATTACAGCCAGCAATGTAATACCGGCAATTAGCAGGAAAATTGCATATCTCCCGAAAGGAGCTAAGTAAAGAAGATAGTCTAACATAACTACAGCGCTAAAGCCCAGTAAAGGAAAAATGATAACGGAAGAAACCATACAAAATACCGGCTTGCTTAAGTGCAGGCCCCCTCCAAACCTGCGTAAAGGTGCATATGCAAGCATTACAATGGCAATTTCTTTCAACAGGCCGGTAATTAACGCCAACAAGAGAATAATTATCAGTATGGAAAGGTTGTGCATCAGAACGAAGGTCCCGTACGTAATGATTTCACGCCTGTCATCGTCATAACTAAGTTTGGAAGCAATGTAGTTTCCCAAGAAATTTGCCATCCTGTGCATATAATCAAATCTCCTCCAATTTTTTCATAGTTATACTATTAATATCGACAAACCTGCAGTATTTTTTATAGATATAGAAAAAATTATTTAGGAAGTATAAAAGTTTAGAGAATACAAGAAGGATTTTTATTCCTTTTTATCGAATAGTATTATTGATAGCTGCTAAAAAAAGAGGAGAGCTGCTCTTTGGGAGTGGCTCTCTTTATTAAGAATTCTCCAGGTTACTATTATTGCGGTCTTATTCAACAAACTAAAAAATGGAAGGTAAAACAAATGTATTTCTATATACTGCTTGTTTTAAGGAATACCATTGAAACATGTTGTCTATTTATAATCGGAGGTTATACTGCAAAAAGAATACTGCCCATATCCAAAATACTGGCATTAAGCGTAATTTATAGCATTATAATCATGCTCATCAGGACGATCCCCATAAAATTCGGAATCCACACCATAATTGGCATGACAATGATGATAATCTTTTACTATAATTTTTTTGATTTGAATATTAATCAGTCCGCAATCGCTGTTTTTTCTACTTTTGTATTACTTGTAGCAATTGAATGGCTTAATTCATACTTCTTCTTAAATTTATTGGAAGGTCTCTCACTTAAGGAAATGGGAAAAACAATCAACACACCGGAGATGTTTATAACCGGACTTCCTCCATTATTAATACTCGTCCTGCTGGCACTCGTTGCGAGGATTTCATTATCTAGGAAATTGAAAAGTATTAATGAATCAATCCCGAATAAATCGGAATAAAATGCTATTGATGGGGTCTGAATAATTTTAATTCCGGGGAGTTGACCTTCGGTTGAAACATGAAGAAAAAAAACGCTTTCAAAAAATTGAACAACTGGTCCCCATGATCCGAATAGCAACAGTACTTTTTGTAACCTTAATTATTATCGAATCTATACCTTTAGATTTTAACGCTTATTACCTCTGGCCTGTTTTTTGTTTCCCTCTGCTGCTTTACATGGGGCTAATGAGCCTGGACAAGCTTTATAAACGTTTTAAAACTATCAATCCTCTGGTACCCGAACATCTGGAGATGTTTGTCTTTTTAGGGCTAGCATTGCTGCTGATCTATGTAACCGGCGGGGACGAAAGCAATTATAAAATTATCTATCTTTTTCCGGTAATATTTTACAGCTTAAAATTCGGATCCAGATGGGGATACGTTATTTCTTCGTTAAACACAGCAATGATCCTTTATTTAAAACTTACTAATATTCAAACTGATTATATCCACCTGGAAGTAGATCTGGTTTTGACAGGCATGTTTTTCCTCTTTAGCTGGCTTATTGGCAATATGGTCGATCTGGAACGGCTAATCAGGAAACGCCTCTTAAGGGCTGTAGTACGGGATGAACTGACCGGGCTATACAATTATCGTTATTTCCGGCAGCAATTAAAGGAAATGATTAAAGAACACAAGCAGGATAGCAGCACGTGGAAAATTGGGTTAATCTTAATAGACCTGGACAACTTTAAACTATACAACGAAGTGCTGGGGCATTTATCCGGTGATATTCTGCTGCAAAAAGTAGCTTCTACGATTAATAATTATCTGGGGAAGGATGATTTTGCAGCCCGTTACGGTGGAGATGAATTTGCCGTTGTTATCTCAACACAAGAGACATCCCATGTTATCGGCAAAGCGGAAAAAATTAGAAAGGAAATAAATGCTTATGATAACGACATCCTGGGAAGCGATTGGAATCTGGCAGCCTCTCTGGGAATTGCCCTTTTCCCCGACCACGCTGAAGACTTAGAAAGCCTGGTGCAGAAGGCTGACGAAGCTTTGTACAAGGCGAAAATGACAAAAGGAAACAGGGTGCAGGTTTACTATTCCGTTTTCGACCGCCTCAGCGAGAAAAAGCTTAATATCGTAAATGATTTTTTAACTACAGTTAAAACACTGCTTTCGGTACTCCAAGCCAAAGATATTTTTACCTACGGACACAGTGAGAGAGTGCTCGTTTATGCTCAAGTTATCTCTAGAAAGCTTGGATTACCTTCAAGCGAACTGGCCTTAATTGAATATGCCGCTTTTCTTCACGATATCGGCAAAATTGAAATTGAGCGGGAAATCCTCAACAAACCCGAACCATTGACAGAAAAAGAGCAAGCCCTTTTAAACCAACACCCGCTCTGGAGCGCTGAAATAATTAAACCATTTAAAAAGATGGAACCTGTCTTGCCTCTTATTATACACCACCATGAAAAGTATGACGGGAAAGGCTATCCTTACGGCTTAAAGGGCGACGATATCCCCCTTGGAGCAAGAATAATCGCTGTAGCTGACGCTTTTGATCAGCTAACAGCGGATCGTCCTTTTAAAAAAGGAAAAACTATTCATGAAGGAATAGAATTCTTAAAGCAAAACAAATGGTCACGCTTCGATCCGCTTATTGTAGATATCTTTTCAAACTGCCTCAGCGAATATGAAAATATCTCCCGGATTATTGAATGGCCAAAAGACCTTACACTGCTTGTACCTGCAGGTTATCTCCCCGGCAGTTTTCTCAAAGGCTATCACTATTTAGATTTTTACAGCGGGGATATCCATTTTGCCATTAAAGCTACAACCTACCTTGCGGCCGGTATAGCCAATAATGAAAAATGCATTTATTATACCAACGAAAAAAAAGAAGAGATATTAGTTAATGAGCTAAACCAATATTCGTACCGGGGCACCCGACTGAAAACTATTATTAAAGAAAACCAGCTATCTGTGTTTAATAATTTGGAGAATGTAATAAAATTTATTAAAAGAAAAGCTAAAACCGAGTTTGAAACCAAAAAGATTTTTAAAAAACTTTTGGACGAGGCTAATCAGGAAGGATATACTTCTATTCGTGTGCTCCTGGACGGGTCATCTTTACCGCTTAAAAACGATAATCTTATTACCTGGGAAAATAATCTTACACGATGTATAAAAGATATGGATATTGTCATAATTTGCCTGTATAATATCAACGAAAACAGTATTGATATGATGAATTTACTGCACAGCATGCACGCAAAGCCGCTGCTAGATGAGGAGAACACAGATGCAAAAGAAAAATGATCTGCAACAATTAGACGCGGAAATTCAGAAATTGAAGGAATTATTGCAGCAAAAAATAATAGAGTATAAAAATATTTCCCATCCCGAGGTCATTTTAATCTCTAAAAGGTTGGATGAAAAATTAAATGCATACATGAGGCATCTGAATAATTTAGATATAAAAGCACCGAAAAAATAACACCTTGCGTCAAATAATTATTTGCAAAGGGGATAAAATACCTGGCAGTTTAATAAGCATAAGAGGTGTTATCTTATAAAGATTTTACGAAAAAGTCGGATAGCACTTCAGCCGCCTTTGCTTCCTGCCCCCACCAGAAATGGTCAACACCATCAACAGCCTGAAGATTGCCGGGTTCGAGGAGGCTCGTTTCCTTAATAATTGTTGACGGCAAGGCAACTTCGTCTTCTGTACCATAGACAATAAAAACCGGTTTTGGCACCTCAGCGAGAAGCCCTTCGGGTATAATCGGGGAAACCGCCGCTACAGCTTTAACCTGGTTGTTGCGCATACCCGAGGAGAGAGCTACCATCCCGCCAAAAGAATATCCCATTATTCCCAGGCGGTCAGGATTTACCCCACTGCACTTCGACAAAAAAGAAAGAGCAGCCTGCGCATCATCACCTTCGCCAATTCCCCCGTCGAAGGCCCCCCTGCTCATACCAACGCCTCTGAAGTTAAAACGTAAGGCCGCTATACCCTTTTCCGCCAATGCCCGGCTGACTGCAAGAATCACGTTATTATCCATATTCCCGCCGTAGAGAGGGTGGGGATGACAGAGTACCGCCCCCGGGATAAGACGGGATGTTTGGGGCAGGGATAGATAGCCCTCAAGCTCCAGCCCGTTGCTTTGAAAGCTTACTTTTTTTTCCGGCATTATAATACAACCCTTTCTAATTCAAAGCATGAGAAATTGAATGTCTTTCCAAACAAGCAGGTTAGTAACCATTAATAAATAAATGGAGCGGGTGATGGGAATCGAACCCACACGACTGGCTTGGAAGGCCAGGGCTCTGCCATTGAGCTACACCCGCATATCAGGAAATATTTTTTCTTCATTTATTTCGCTTTTATATTATAACGCCTTCTTTGCTTAAGTGCAAGCCCAATACTTTTTCCAATTGTCTTTAGGCATCATAATTTATTGAACAATTTATATACGATCTACACAGCTACAGCAATTTAATAAAATGTATAAATAAAGGAGTTCTCACCAAATATATAGAAATAATACAGAAGGTTATATTTTAATATCGAGGGGTTGCAATGCAGAAAATAAAAGAGACCGTTACAGAAGTTGTTTCCGCAGTAATACCGATTACGTTGTTGATTACAATTTTACAATTTACAATCATTAAATTACCGGTCAATGATTTCCTTCAGTTTATTATAGGCATTATTATGGTCGGCAGCGGGCTCATTTTTTTCTTGTTAGGAGCCCAGATCGGGATTTTACCTATAGGAGAGTTAATTGGCGCAGCTTTGCCGAAAACAGGTAAGTTATGGCTGGCAGTACCTTTTGGCCTGCTTTTGGGATTTGTTATAGCAGTTGCCGACCCTGACGTTCAAGTGCTGGCAATACAGGTTGATATGGTTTCCGAAGGGTTAATCTCAAAAACTATACTGATCGTCGCCGTATCACTGGGGGTGGCAATATCTGTAGCGCTTTCCCTGCTGCGCATCGTTTTGAATATTTCGCTGCACATACTTTTGATTGCCGGATACGGCCTGATTTTGATTTTGTCTGTTATTGCTCCTTCACATTTTATTCCAGTTTCCCTCGATTCCGGGGGGGTTGCCACTGGTCCACTGATTGTTCCTTTTATTTTAGCTTTAGGTATAGGAATCAGTTCAGTGTTAGCAGGGAAAAGTTCTTCCGCCGATAGTTTTGGGTTAGTTGCGCTGGCCTCCCTAGGACCGATATTAGCTTTGCTATTGTTAGGAGTGATTTATTATTGAACGCAGTTATAGTCTTTGAAGGATTTGGTCAGGTGCTTCTAGAGGTTGCCCTGGCGCTAATTCCCCTCGTCATTGCATTTTGGGTCTTTCAGGTATTCTTAATAAAACTGTCCAAGGATAGGATTGTCAATCTTATTAAAGGAATAGTGCTGACCTTTATCGGGTTATCTTTATTTCTGCAGGGTGTTAATGTGGGATTTTTACCTGTCGGGCAGGCAATAGGATTTGAACTTGGCAGCAAGTCCTATAATTGGGCTTTGATCCCCATAGGGTTTATACTGGGCTTTGTGATCACTTTTGCCGAACCCACTGTGCGTATTATGAACCTTGAAGTAGAGAAAGTATCCAGCGGATATATCCGCCGGCAATTTATGCTTTATACTCTTTCTTTTGGGGTAGGAACAGCTGTTGCCGCTGCCATGGCCAGGATTTTAATAGGTTTTCCTTTATGGTACATTATCCTCCCCGGATATTTGATTGCCTTTATCATGATTTACTTTTCAAAGCGTACATTTGTCTCCATTGCTTTTGATTCCGGCGGAGTTGCCACAGGGCCGCTAACAGTAACCTTTATCATGGCAATTGCCATCGGTGCCGCCTCCTCAATCCCGGGCAGGAATGCACTGTTGGATGGTTTCGGCTTGACAGCATTAGTAGCTCTTGCGCCGATTTTAGCGGTGCAGGTTCTAGGATTCCTTTACACTAGAAAAGAGAAGGAAAATGAGGAAGTTAACGATAATAACGATACACTCAGGGAGGAAATCTAAATGGACGGCAATATGCAATTTGATTTAATTATCACCATTGTTAACAAAGGGCACGCTGAAAAAGTTGTTGAAGCTTCTAAAAAAGCAGGGGCAGAAGGGGGTACTATTATTTTAGGCAGGGGAACCGGCATCCATGAAAAAGCAAAACTGTTTGGGATTACCATTGAGCCGGAGAAAGAGCTGATTCTAACCCTTATCAAAAGAGAACTCACGCAAACAGTCCTGGATGCAATCGTAACCAAAGCAGATTTATGTAAGCCCGGAAAGGGTATAGCTTTTGTTCTCGAAATAGGAAAGGTAGTAGGCATCAGCCATCTGTTAGCGAAAGAATAAAGATAATGAAAAAAAAAATTTAAATCAGACTACATATTGCTGGCAAATATTCTTAGTAGACGAAACTTTTATTTCAACACCAATAAACGTAAATAATAAAGGATAGTTAGTAAACCATTAGCCCTTCCACAAAAGCTCTGGTACGCGAGTCTTCCGGGGAGGTAAAGACCTTTTCCGTCTCCCCGGCCTCTATAATACGCCCCTCGTGCATGAAAATTACCTCCTGTGCGATTCGTCTGGCCTGGAAAATATTGTGAGTCACCATGATGATCGTCATGGCTGTCTCGCGGTTTAAATCCATGATCAGCCGTTCGATCAGCTCCACGTTTGACGGATCCAGGTTGGCCGTGGGCTCATCCAAAAGCAGCAAGGCAGGTTCAAAAGCAACCGCCCTTGCCAGAGCCACGCGCTGGGCCTCACCTCCGGAAAGGGTAGCGGCATGTCTCCTGGCAAATTCCCGCAAACCAACTTTTCCCAGCAGTATGTCCACCCGTTCCCTGATCTCTTCTCTGGCAAAACGGCGCGCCTTAAGGCCAAACGCAACGTTTTCTTCCACGCTGGTACCGAAAAGCAGAGGTTTTTGAAAAACAAGAGTCATCCCCCGGCGCGCGACATCGGCGCGGCCGTTCACATTTATAGATATGGACCTGCCCTGAAAGTAAACCTCCCCCCCGGTGGGCGGCTCCAGCATATTCACAAGGCGTAGCAAGGTACTTTTCCCCGCCCCGCTGGGTCCGATTATGCCATAA
This sequence comes from Dethiobacteria bacterium, assembly GCA_050948825.1. Classification (GTDB taxonomy): domain Bacteria; phylum Bacillota; class Dethiobacteria; order DTU022; family UBA8154; genus DUQX01. Next base: position 424,921 of record JBMNEO010000003.1, read on the forward strand.
ATCCTCCCCTTGCGTATAGAAAGCTGGTCGATATGAAGGACTTCTTTTTCATAAACCTTGGATAGGTTTTTCACTTCGAGAATAATTTCTTTACCGGGCAATGACTTTGCCTCCCCCCTGGAAATAATAAAGCAAGGAATTGATGGCAAAAGAAATTAGCAGCAAAATTAACCCCAGGCCCAGGGCCAGTTCAAAGTTTCCCTTGCCGGTTTCCAGGACAATGGCTGTAGTCATGACCCTGGTATGCCCTTCAATGTTGCCACCGACAATCATCACGGCACCCACTTCAGCAATTACCCTTCCAAGGCCGGTTACAACAGCCCCGAAGATCGCAAAACGGGATTCGCGTACCACTGTCCAGGCAATTAAAATCCTGTCCGCCCCAAGGGTACGCGCAGTTTCCTGCACTTCTTTCCCCCTGCTGCGGATACCGATCATTGTCAAAGCGGCAATGATGGGAACAGCCAGGGCAAACTGGGCCATAATCATTGCTGTAGGGGTATATAGAAGGCCAAGGACACCCAAGGGGCCCATGCGGGATATAAGAAGGTAGATAACCAGACCGGCTACCACCGGAGGCAGGCCCATCAGCGTGTAGAGAAGCTTGCTGACAAAACGGGTCCTCTCCGGCGGCTTCAGCCCCAGGTAGGCCCCCAGGGGCACACCTGCCAGGGTAGCAAAGACCACCGCCAGCAGGGAAACCTGGAGGGAAAGCAGTACGATCCGAATCAGGTTAGGATCGAGGGTAAGGATTAACGAAAATGCTTTAAAAACTCCTTCCAGCAGGGACAACCGATCACTCCTCAAATTTAATCCGGTTTGGAAATAGCAACTTAAATGAGATTATTTACACAGGTTCGACAATTATTTGCAACCTGGAAGGCATCATGGGGATGTCCTCAAAAGGCGTGAAAATTCACCCGTCTTAATCATCTACCCCTTTACCCGGGAAGAAAAGGCTTTCCCCGCCAATCTGGAAGGAAGCAGTCAGCTCCTGCCCTTCAGTTGACATCATAAAATCAATAAGTTTTAAAGCGCTGTTATACTTAACATGGGGATGCATTTCAGGATTAACAGCCATGATTCCGTACTGGTTAAAAAGAACGGGATCTCCTTCCAGGAGAATTTCCAGGTCAAGTGAGTCTTTCATCGAAAGGTAGGTGGCCCTGTCTGTCAAGGTATAACCCTGTTTTTCACCGGCCATGATTAATGTATCGCCCATCCCCTTTCCAACAGAAAAATACCAGTCACCTTCCGTAGAAAACCCCGCACTGTCCCAAATGGCCAGCTCCTTGCGGTGCGTCCCCGAATCGTCCCCCCGGGAAACAAAGGGATGCCCGCCTGAGGCGATAGCGGCAAAAGCATCGCTTACTTTCTCCACTCCCTTTAAACCTGCCGGGTCCGCCGCCGGGCCGACAATAATAAAATCATTGTACATTACATCTTGCCGATCTGTAAAGTAACCCTCTTCAACCAGCCGCAATTCCGAAGCGCGGTCGTGAACGAGAAGAATATCCGCATCCCCCCTCTTGCCTGTCTCCAGTGCCTGACCGGTGCCCTGAGAAACCACCCGTACTTCAATACCGTATTTTTCTGTAAAGGCCGGGAGCAGTTCGTCCAGCAGCCCCGAATCATAGGTGCTCGTTGTAGTAGCAAGAACGATAAACTCATCCCCGGGAGTCTGCTCATCCTCAGGAGTATGTGCCTCGCCATTTTCCTGAGCTGTTTCTTCCAGGTCATTTTCATCTGCCGGGGGTGTCTCCTGCCCCTGAGAACAACCGCTGCCAAGTATCATTAGAAACATCAGGCAAAATACTGCAAAGACATAAAAAAGTTTGTTAAAATCCTTCCTCAGCATCTTTTTAGACCCTGTCTTTAATAAGCTCATTAATATACCTCTTTTCATTGAATAATACTTGATTTCCCGCTATGTTCGAGAAATAATATGCACCTTTATGCATACCGTTTGTAAACAAAAAACCCCTCTTATTGCCTAGAATCCCATTTGTATTTACAGATTTTAAAAATACACCTCCCTTTACACCCATTTCTTATTGAAAAAAAACGACTTAACAATAATATTATATTTGAGAAAAAATGTACTGTCAATCATCGGACCAAAAACAAAAGGCAGGGCAAGTTGTTCCCTGCCCTGCCAGTGTAAAACAAAATCATATTCTACAGGCAGTTCACAGCTAAGGCTTCGGATAGGTTACTTTTACCATGTTTGCTGTACCGTCCCAGTCCACCTGGCAGCCAAGGTTTTCAGCGATGAACCGCAACGGCAGCATCGTCCTACCCGGCGGCAGGATCACGGGGGTAACCTTTGGGTTTGTGGAATCAACGAAAACGTTCTGCCCGTTAACGACTGCTGCATTGTTTCCGATCCAGAGTTCAATGTACTTCCCATCCAGGGAAACCGTCACTTGCTCTGCGGCAGGGTCCCACTTCACCGCAGCCCCCAGCGGCTCGGCAACGTACCTGATTGGCAGGAGTGTTCTGCTTTCCAGGATTACCGGTGGTGCGTCCATCATCTCTGGCTGACTATTGACCAGATATGTCCTATTATTTACGTAAAAAATAATCTCTGTTTGCCCGGTTGTTACAGCATCCAAAGGCTTCTCTGCTGCCTGAGTGTCTTCAGGCTGCCGCCTTGATCTTGTAACAGTATTGCGCGCCGTTCTTTAACCCCTTGTCCGTGTAGCTTCTCGTTTCGGGTCCCAGGCTCGCTACAGCCTCGTATTCGCTACCGTAAGGTTTGCGGTAAACAACGTATTCATCTACATTCGCTGCTGCATTCCAGGAAAGCCGGATGCTTGTATCTGTAATATCCGAGTCACTATCCGGCGTGGCAAGCTGCGGGTACAAAGTCAGCTCAGCGGTAGCGGCAGTTGCCCCCGTTATCCAGCGATCTTATAAATTAGCCATAAAAGATGATGCGGCGCAGAAGTAGAGTTCGAAAAAAGGAAGTAAGGAAGAAATACTTGAATATAATTCATAAAACATAGCAATAAAATCAAGAGTGAGTGTAACTTTTCTTTTTATTATCCGTTTTATTTACGAAAAGACGGGATGGTAGTGAGAATGAAAACACTGGAGGAACTTTACGGGTTTTACATTAACGACTTGTATAAATACCTGCTTCATCTTTCGGGCCATCCCCAGGCAGCAGAGGACCTGGTCCAGGATACCTTTATTAAAGCTTATGAGCATCTGGAGAGCTACCGGGGAGAAAAAGTTCGCCCCTGGCTTTTCCGCATTGCCCACAACACTTTTATTGACTGGTATCGCAGGGAAAAACGCCAGATACAAACAGACCCCGCCTTAATGGACAGCCTGAAAGAGGGTACAAAACCCGGCCCTGAAGAATGTATCCTGCTGCAAGAAAAGCTGGATTGCTGGTTCAAAGCAGTGAAATCTTTGTCTGCTAAAAGCCAACAGGTCATACTTCTCAGGGACTACCATGACTTTAATTACCGGGAAATTGCTCATATTACAGGCATCAGCTTGACCAGTGTAAAGGTAACTATATTTCGTGCCCGTCAGAAAATTAGAGAGGTGATGGATGATGCTGAACTGTGAAAAATTTAAGCAGTTAAAAGATAAGTTCCTGCAGGGCGATATTTCACCGGAGGAGGAAAAAGCAATTGAATTTCACCTGGAAAACTGCACTGCCTGCCGGCAAATGCTGGATGAATGGCTTGCTGCTAATGAAACCGAAAACGTAAACCTTAAAGATAATTTATTGGATGTCGCTAACGGCAGTAGATTGAATGAAAAGAAACAGCGCAGTATATTACTCCGCGCCAAGTATAGAAACCGCATCAATATCGCCCTTTCCCTGCTGTTGCTCTTTGCTGTTTTAAATATCGCCGGAAGTATCCTGTCCAGTCTCTATTTCAACCGGGGCGGTGAAAACTCCATTCTGTACAAAACCCAAAAAACAGCAGCACTATTGACTGAATTCAGCTTCCCTAACATAACCATGCCGCTTTCCTTTTCTCCCCCTGCTACTTTTTTTTCACGGGCAGGATGGGGACACAGCAGTGTAGAAATAAAACCATATTTTGTTGTAAAAGGGAATTATGCTCTGCAAAAACAGGTTGGAAAAGAAAAAATAGTGATCGGTCATCTAAATATCAATCATCTCTTTTCCTCGGTATTGACCCGGCGGCAGTGGGAAAACGGTGAGTACCAGCATTATCTTTATTTCTATCATCCTGACCAGCTCCCCGGCCTTGATAATAGACACGGCCATATACCGGCTGCTTCCGAAGAAACCTGGCATGTTCTGGATGTACTTCCTGAGGGAACCGTAGCGGAACTATCGCTATCTCTCCTGGATGTTTACTCCATAGATCAGGTGAAGGCTATGTTAAATGATTTTGATCTGGAAATTACATGGTATGCTATCGCAACCGGACTAGAGGGAAAAACCCTGCTCGGCAGAAATCCCGACTATTCCCCTTCGGCCCATGATAACACCAGCTTGCAACGGCATAGCGCACCACTGTCAGCTTTTAACGGTGCCTGGGGGCTGCCGGAGCTCTCCAGGAACATGTTAATACAGCACTCTCCGGTATCTCAGGAGGACAGCGCCCTCCGCGAGAAATATTTTCTAGAATCAATGAGATTTTTAGTTGAAAACGAAAAAATTGCCAGGCGCCTTTATCAGGGCAATCCACGGGATCTGCGTCTAACAGAGCGTTTCCAGTATATCAAGGATAACGGCATCCAGGTTTACGGCATTGTCATTACAGGACCCACGAAAGAATTATTAAAGCTGCAGGAACTGAAGACTGTCCATTCTCCAGCTCTAGGCGATGTGGAACTGTGGAACTGGTTCGACCGCAGTTTCAGCGGTACGATGTATTAAATCAATATAACTTGGGTTTGTCCCCTTATAGAAGATAAGGCCGGGATTATCCCGGCTATCGTCAAAATCAAGTAAACCCCTCTTATTATCTGGAGCTGCCAAAAAAAACATACTGCAATTAAGACTTTCTAATAAGACTTACAAATATGTTTACAGATTTAAATAACACCCCCTTTCACCCATTTTTTAAGTTAAAAACAATTATTAGCGATAATATTATATTTAAGAAAATATGCGCTGTCAACACTTTTTGAATTGCGTCTTTAGTCGAACGATGTTTCACGTCACCTTGTTATGGTGACAAGATAGATGCTAACCCCCTAATACACTCAGAAACAGATTAACTTACATCTTGAAAAATGGGATTCTCGGAGAAAAAATGTGTCTCCGAAACCCCATTTTATCGTGGTCGGGGCGGCGGGATTTGAACCCGCGACCTCTTGGTCCCAAACCAAGCGCGCTGCCAAGCTGCGCCACGCCCCGTTAATAAGAACAAACAGCTGTAGTGTGAACCTTACTACATAAAAATTCTACCATTGAAATATATTAGTCTTTCACCAAACTATAATATTAACTACCCAACCCAATATATTAACAGTATATTAACCGTTTCCAAAACAAGTTACCGCTTCAATGTATTTGATTCTAACATATTCTGCAGAAAAACTCAATATCCTAAAAATGCGTTAACACATCCCTGATTTTTAACAATGCCTTACCCCGGTGGCTAATACGGCTTTTAGTCTCCATATCCATCTCTGCAAAGGTTTTATTTCCATCGCCATAGATAAAAAGAGGATCATAGCCAAATCCCTGATTACCACGCGGTAAAGTTGCTAAAAATCCTTCACAGCTTCCCTCAACCGTTATTGTTTTTACACCCGGAGCTGCTACAGCCATTACACATACAAACCGCGCTTTTCTCTGGGGATGTGGAACATTTTCCATTAATTTCAGCAATAGCGCATTGTTTTGCTCGTCCGTTGTCCCTTCCCCGGCGAAACGGGCTGAATGAACCCCCGGCTTTCCACCCAGGTAAAGCACTTCCAAACCCGAATCATCTGCAAGGACAAGTTCACCCGTCAGCCGGCTGATAGTTTCCGCTTTAAGCACAGCATTTTCCTTAAACGTTAACCCCGTTTCCTCAACTTCCGGCAACTCGGGAAAATCTATAAGGGAATATATTTCATAAGCAAGCGAAGAGAGAATGTTTATCAGCTCTCTCTTTTTTCCTTCATTGCGTGATGCAATAATCAGCTTCTTTTTCATGTTCGATAATTTACCTTTGATGCAATTTCTCCCAGCGAATCCCGCTGTTTGGAGACAAGCAGACGAATTCCCTTAACCCCAAGATCAAGCAGGTTGTTCAACTCCCGACGAGAAAAAGGTTTTCCTTCTGCCGTACCCTGTATTTCAACCAGTTCCCCGCTGCCGGTCATCACAATATTCATATCCACATCAGCTTTGCTATCCTCTTCAAAGGAAAGGTCAAGCAAAGTTTCCCCTTTAACCATTCCAACGCTTATTGCCGCTACAAAGTCAGTTAGCGGGAATTTGTAAACTTTCCCCCCCCTGTGCAGATACTCCATGGCATCGGCCAGGGCAACGAATGCTCCGGTAATTGCCGCTGTTCTCGTACCCCCGTCCGCCTGGAGCACATCACAATCCAGCCAAACGGTTCTCTCACCGAGGGCTTCTAAATCTACCACTGAGCGGAGAGACCTGCCGATAAGCCGCTGGATCTCGTATGTACGGCCGCTTACCCGTCCGCGAACAGCATCCCTAATATTCCTTTGATGGGTTGAACGTGGGAGCAGTGAGTATTCAGCAGTAACCCATCCCCGCTGCTCACCTTTCATCCAGGAAGGCACGCCTTCTTCAACCGAAGCGGCGCAGATTACTTTCGTATTTCCCATTTCAATAAAAGCAGATCCTTCCGCATATTTTAAAAATTTCCGGGTGATCTGGACCTGCCTGAGTTCTTCATTGGTTCTTCCATAAGGGCGCATCCAATTATCCTGCTTTCTAAATTAGTTTCTATTTCCATGTTTATTATAACTTACCAGCGGTGAAGGATACAAGCGCACTTCTGCACTCAGCATTAATACATTTATCATACCCTCATGTTAACGGATTGATGACCAGAGGCCGTAAAAAAGGTTCATCCAGTGGGGTACCGTAGTTCAGTTTAATTTTTTCTCCCTCTACTAGCAGCTGCACTTTTTCTACCCCCGGCAGTTGAGTCAGGGTTAAGATCACCTGCATGATAACATTTTTCTCTCCACTAAGACCGCCTTTGTAATTCATTATTTCCTTAGAAAAATCGGCTATAAGGGTATTATCCTGCAGGACAAAATCCCGCAGCTCCGTTCCTGGAGGCAGCTCGGTAAAAAGGGAACTCTCCGACCGTGGACCTTTTAGAAGTTCTTCCAAGGTAGCTTTTATTATTTCCCTGTCAGCAGAAATTACACGGGTTACAGGCATGTAGAAAATATGGTTTTCACCTAAAACAGCACAGTAATATAACGTTACAGGTTGTATTTTATTAATCTCGATTGCTTCATCGGCTACCTCCAGGTTTAATCCCCGTTCCCAGCCGAAAGTCCCCTTCCCCGATGTGCCTCCGGGGAATTCATCCGGAGAAAATCCCTCTACCATGATCTGTACTTCCTCAACACTGGGGAACTGCAACAGGGTAAAAACAATGCTGTTTAGCACATTTCTTTCATCCCCGGGATCGTAGCTCATGATATCTTTACTCAGGTCAACTTTGGCAAGGCCATCCCGGATGGTTAACCCCAGGACTTTTGTTGTCGGCGGCAGCGGGGAACTTAAACCATAACGCATCTCCTGTGCCGGAGTCGGGCCTTTAATCAATTCTTCCAGCGCTGCCCTGGCCACACCCTGGGTCCAGGGGACAGTTACAGTTACCGGCACGAGATAATTATCTTTGCCATCCACATAATACACCTGGAGATAAAGGATACCTTCAGGCAGCTCTTCTTGCTGTTGTCTGATACCTTCCCTGTCTTGTTCTTCTGGAATAACATCCTGGGGATCTTCCTTTTCTCTTGAAAGGTATGGGAAAAAGTCCTGTGCACATCCCATAATACAAAAAGAACCAATCAAGCAAAGAAACAAAGCAAAATAATTAATTTTTTTTACCACCTTGCAAAATTGCATTTTTTTCACTTCCTTGTATACAAACCTTAATCACTATAATATATATGTATATCCGGTTCTGTATAATTATGAAAAAAAAAGCAGCCTTCAAGCTGCTATAATTATTCAATTTAAATGGTAAACATTATATTTATTTAAATGACCTTCTTCTCAAAGGCTTGCCCCCTGCCAGGCTTCCTGCAACCCGCTGCCGGATTTCTAGTTGCAATCAAACCCAAGACTACCAGGGGAGTATTACCTGATAAACCTTGATTGTTCCTTTAAGCACATTTTGGGCAAGATCTGCAAAGGGTTTGGCCGGGCCGCTAACGAAAAAACGACGGTTTGATATAGTTTGACCGTCATCGCTTAATAAATTTTTTCCTTCTAAAACCCTTTTTGCCTCTCTTGCCGTTTCTTCGGCAGAACTGATCAGCTTCACTTCGGGACCCATCACCTTTTCAATAACATCCGCCATAAGGGGGTAATGAGTACAACCCAGAATCAAAGTATCTATCTCCGCTTTTTTAAGGGGTAGCAAGTATTCTTCCGCCACCCTGACAGCTTCAGGCGAGTTCACCAAACCATTTTCCACAATAAGAACAAATAGCGGACAGGGTTGGCTGTATAATTGAACCTCGGGAGCAAATCTGTCAAAAACATCCTGGTAAGCCCCGCTTTTTATTGTTCCGGTTGTGCCGATAACGCCAATTTTATTATTTTGTGTCTGCCCCAGTGCTGCCCTTACACCGGGTTCTATTACCCCCAGGAGCGGAAGATCTGTTTTCTCTTGATAGTAGTGCAATCCTGCCGAAGTTGCTGTATTACAGGCAATAATAACAAGTTTAATCTCCTGAGTCTTTAAAAAGTCTAATATCTCATAAACAAAACCTCTCACCTGTTCAAAAGGGCGCGGCCCATAGGGCATATGAGCAGTATCACCAAAGTATACAATATTTTCATTGGGAAGCTGGCTGATTATTTCTTTTACTACAGTAAGACCTCCTACCCCGGAATCAATCAGGGCAATGGACTTACATTGTTCCATTGCCAAACAATTACTTTTCATTCTAAAAAGCTCCTTCCCTAATGTATCCCTGCCACTTTTTGCATGCATTCCATTACATAATCAACGTATACGATACGCACTGTTAAAACCTCAAGATAGTTATTTTGCTTTCCTTTTTGGAAAAAAACCGCCAATTATTTTCCTGGTGTCAGTGACTGAAACGAAAGCTTTCTTATCCTCGGAATTGATTACTTTCATTATTTTAGGCAGATCGCGTCTTTTAAGCAGCACATTAAGAATATTATGAGCCCCATCTCTACCGTATCCTTCGAGGGAAGTCACGCCAAAACCTTCACTCCTTAACTTTCGCTGCAAATCTTCAAATTTTTCTAAGGAGATTATTTGAACGTTAACGTAACCCAGCGCAATTCGCTCTTCGATATAACTGCCGATATAAGTTCCCACTCCGAATCCTGCCGCATACAACAGTATACTTGAAGGGCTGTTGATATTTCTCACTACTTCAGTCAAAGCAATAATGTAAAGACCTGATTCAAGAAAACCAATCAAAGAAGCCGATAAGCTTTGCCCGCGCATTATTAAAAGTATCCTAAAAGTCGCCAGGGACATATCAATTACCCTGGCGAAAAAAATAAAGAGTCCACTAAATAATAATGGCATCTTTCCTTCCTCCTTAATAATCCCTTCACTCAGCTGCTGCCGCAACTTATCTTTTTCTTTTATTAAGTTTAACAACTGTTATTGTGGAAGTCAACAAAATGCTTTGCTTAGAATTGGAACGGGAAACAGCTTTTCCCCAGGGAAAATTTTGAATTTATAAACTTCCTGGCTTAAGGAAGAATTTTGTGTTTAGATATAGTATTATTTAATTATCTATGTTAAAATGTTAAATAAAATAACTGCTTTTCTTACAGATACCATTTATCAACACTCTGATTAATGGTTTTTTTGTCTCAGCCAAAATCACGAATAATGGGGAAAAAGATAATTCCGGCAATCACCCTAATTTTCTTTAAATATAGTCTGGTGATATGCTTTATTTTATGCCTTCGTAAAACTTTAATTTGGTCAAGATAAAACGGATAAAAGTTTCCCCAAGCTAAAGTGCTACAAAAGAGCAATTATTTAGGAGGTGCCTTTTTATGGCAAAAGATGTTATGGAAATTCGCTGGCATGCCAGGGGAGGCCAGGGCGCTGTGACGGCAGCAAAAACACTGGCAGAGATGTCCCTCACTAAAGATATGTATTTTCAGGCTTTCCCCGAATACGGACCAGAAAGAATGGGCGCACCCATTCAATGCTTCAATCGTATAAGCAAAAAGAAAATCTCAACTTACTGCGGTATTACTCAACCGGATATTGCCGTGGTTGTAGACTCATCGCTGCTGGGCGTAGTTGATATTACCGCAGGGATCAGCAACGACGGTATTATTATCGTGAACAGCACCGAAAAACCGCAAACAATTCGGAAAAAGCTCAACCTAAACGGTCAAAAGTTGTTCGTTGTTGATGCGACCCATATTTCGTTAAAATCGCTGGGACGTTTTATGCCCAATATACCTATGTTGGGAGCCGTGCTAAAAGTTACAGGCCTCCTGGAAAAAGAAGAGGCGGTAGATTTTTTAAAGGAATCCTTCGGCAAAAAATTTCCGGCGAAGGTAGTTGAAAATAATATAAAAGCTTTAGAAGAAGCCTTTGGGGAGGTGAAAGGCGAATGAGTTGGGATATCAAAGATATTCAGCAATGGAGTTGGAGAAAACATCCACCCGGTGCCCTAATCAAAGATCCCGGCAACTCTCGCAAGTTTAAAACAGGAAGCTGGCGCACTTTTCGGCCTGTGCGCAATGAAGAAAAATGCAGCCAGTGTCTCATCTGTTTTGTTTACTGTCCTGACAGCGCAATCCTGATCAAAGATGAAAAAGTCATCGGAATAGATTATGATTTTTGTAAAGGCTGCGGTATCTGTGCTGCAGAATGTCCGCTTGACGCTATCCAGATGATTGACGAATCGGAACTTCAAAAATAAGCGGCAAATTAAATGAAAGGAGGCAATTATATGGCCACAAGCAACAAAGTAATCAATAACCAAACAAAACAAGGTATATTAAACGGCAATAAAATTGTCATAAACAACAAAGCCCTGGCTATAGTCGGAACCGATGCTGTATCGGAAGCTATGCGGCAAATAAATCCGGATGTGGTAGCAGCATACCCCATTACGCCTCAAACTGCAATAGTTGAAACCTTTTCACAGCTGGTAGCAGATGGGGTTGTAAAAACCCACCTGGTGGCGGTAGAAAGTGAGCATAGCGCAATGAGCGCTACTATCGGTGCCTCTGCCGCAGGCTCACGGGTGATGACCTGCACATCCTCTCAGGGCCTGGCCTACATGTGGGAGTTGCTTCATATAGCATCCGGTTTAAGATTGCCCATAGTTATGCCCAATGTTAACCGCACCCTCTCGGCACCGATCAATATTCACTGTGACCACAGTGACAGCATGGGAGCAAGGGATGCAAGCTGGATTCAGCTTTTCTCAGAAAATGCACAGGAAGCTTATGATAATACCCTTCAGGCAGTCCGTATTGCAGAAAATCCTGATGTTCTTTTACCGGTAATGGTACTTTTAGACGGCTTTATTATTTCTCATTCTATCGATAGGGTCGAAATAATTGATGACGAAGCTGTTTCTAACTTTGTCGGCGAATTTAATCCGCCATATTCCCTTCTGGATCCAAAGAACCCTGTTACTGTAGGAGCTTTTGACAGCCTTTACGGTTACTTTTTTGAGTTTAAGCGCCAGCAGGAAGAAGCTATGTCAAATGCTGTTAATGTTATTAAAGATGTTGGGCAGGAATATGAAAAAATATCCGGCCGCTCTTACGGGCTTTTTGAGAGCGTAGGGATGGAAGATGCAGAGTTTGCCTTTGTTGCCATGGGTTCGGCAGCAGGAACTATACGTCATTTAGTAGAGGAAATGCGCTCCAGGGGAATTCCAGTCGGAATGATTAAATTACGTGTTTTCCGGCCTTTCCCGGCAAAAGAACTTGCAGAAGCTCTTTCAGGCCTCAAAGCAGTAGCTGTTTTCGACCGTTCCAATACCTTTGCCGGAAATATGGGGGGGCCGGTTTTTATCGAACTTCGTTCTTCTTTATATGATCTGCAGCAACGCCCCTTAATGATTAACTATATTTATGGCCTGGGTGGCCGCGACCTTTCTATCGAACTCATCAATAAAGCTGCCGGTGAACTAGGCGAGGCAGCCCGTAGCGGTCAAGTAAAACAAACCGTCAACTATTTGGGGTTACGAGAATAGGAGGTGAAAATATTTTGTCAGCCAATATAACGGAACAAAAAATGTCTACCAAATTAAAAGATCTGGTAAAAAAACCCGAGATCCTCACGGGGGGACACCGCCTGTGTGCAGGATGCGGAGCACCGATTGCTGTCAGGCAAATACTCCTGGGAGCACCGGATAATGTTCAACTGGTTGTAGCAAATCCTACAGGATGCCTGGAAGTTTCTACTACCATTTATCCTTACACTTCCTGGAATGCCTCCTATGTGCACTGTGCTTTTGAAAATGCCGCCGCTACTTTAAGCGGGGTGGAAACCGCATATAATTCTTTAAAAGAGCAGGGTAAAATAAAAGAAGATTACCGTTTTATTGCTTTTGGGGGTGACGGCGGGACTTACGATATCGGGCTCCAGTCCCTCTCAGGCGCATTGGAAAGAGGGCACCGCCTGATTTATGTCTGTTATAACAACGAAGCATATATGAACACGGGTATCCAGCGCTCTGGGGCCACTCCCAAGGGAAGCTGGACAACAACCAGCCCGCACGGCAGCAATAGTACCGGCAAAAAAGAGAACCGCAAGGATCTTACCGCTATTGCCGCCGCCCATAATATTCCCTATGTGGCTCAGGCTTCAATCAGCCACTGGAAAGATCTGGTGCGCAAAGCCCAGAAAGCTTTTGCCGCTGACGGACCGGTTTTTATCAATGTGCTCTCTCCCTGCCATCGCGGCTGGCGTTTCCCCATGGAGAACACCGTAGAAATAGCCAGGATGGCCGTCCAGTCCTGTGTCTGGCCGCTTTTTGAAGTAGAAAACGGCAAATGGAACCTGACAACCAAGGTACCAAAGAGAATATCTGTTGAGGAATATTTGAAACCGCAAGGCCGTTTTGCGCACTTATTTAAAGAAAAGAATAAAGAAACCCTGGCATTATTGCAGGAAAATGTAGATGCTGAATGGGAAAAACTGCTTCAGCTATGCGGAGAAAAAGAATAAAGCACCATACAATCATTGAGGAGGAGGGATAAAAAGCCCTCCTCCTTTTTTACGATGCTGTAGAAGTCAAGCAACCTCAACGGGGTCCCAGCCTTCATGACCATACTCGAATATATTGGACGCCATTTGTCGGGCCATTCCATTGGACTGTCCCGAACAGGCCAGGCCATGTATAAGCCCCTTATCTCCATCCGTTTTTTCAGGAGACAATGCCGAAGAAGTAAATTTGTATCGTCGTCATCACTGCAGGTTGATACATTTCTGAAGGATTTTCCCTCCCCATTGGCGAACTTTTCCTTATGGGATAATGACTCAGCCCTACTTAAAATAATTGTTTATAAAATAATAGAAAAGCAAGGAGTGAACCCCATGACTGACAGGGAAATATTAGAACTTATAGCTACACAAGTTGGCAAGCTTACAACACAGGTTGACACACTTAATAATCAATTTGACACGCTTAATAATCAATTTGATACGCTTACCAATCAAGTTGATACGCTTACCAATCAATTTGACACGCTTACCAATCAAGTTGATACACTTACCAATCAATTTGACACGCTTACCAATCAAGTTGATACACTTACCAATCAAGTTGATACGATTACCAATCAAGTTGATACGATTACCAATCAAGTTGATACACTTACCAAAGACATGGCTGAAATAAAGCCCAGGCTAACATCTATTGAAAACACTGTTATAAGAATCGAAAACGACCATGGACAAAAACTTGGAGTACTATTTGATGGGTACAAGCTTAACTCAGAAAAGCTGGAACGTATTGAAGCTGCCGTAGCTAAACACGAAGATATTATTACAAAAAGATTAAAATAGCTACAGTTTTAGAACAGTAAATTGCTATAAAATGGTATTACGATGACTCGCCCGATAACTATCCCCCAGACATAACATGTCCCACCTCAACAAATGTTCGCCACCCCCTATAGCTATCTTAAATATCTTATCAGATAATTTCCAGGTTATGGGGAATAACATACATTTTTATGATGAGATTCATGGAAATAAAATTTGTAATATTTTAAATATTATCATTAACTATCCGGCAACTCTTTTAATTGCAGCAAATCATCAAGCATTTCATATCCTTGATCATTAAATACTTAAGTCCGTTCATCACCCTCGATCTTCACAGAAATAAGACCCACAACCTGTCCGGCCCTCTTTCTAAATGTCATAGGTCACCGTAAATTCCGTGCCGTATGATTCTTGAATGAAATCCAGTTTATTGAGGTGAACTGTGCGGATGAAATTAAAAATATTGAATTTAACCTGATCTTCAATACTTAAATATCCAGCTTTGATCATTCTTTTTAGTTCTAATTCCGAATACTTCATATCCTAATCCCCCATACTGATACGCCTTATTAGTTCTTCCGATACTTGTCCTCAATGATTTTATACCTGTCGTGATTAATTTTATCCCACTCCGTTTTCTTATAGGCAATGTTCTTCAGCAATTCGTTAATCCATGCCGGTTCATATTCTTTAAAGCCCTGTGAGTCCGCCCATGCCTTCATTTCTTCATGTTCCGGATGCTTTTCGTCCCGGAAAGCTTCCAAAAAATCATAAAATCCTGGGATTCCGCCTACATCTTCCGGGGGAGCCGTCTCCGCTCCGTCAAGGAGTGTGGGGTAACCGAAGTAATAATCATTTGCGATATCTTCCAGCCTGATGATAAGCTCCCAACCATCCCCAAAATCATAACGGTAAAGAATCTCTTTATTCTTTTCAAGGTAGCCATCAATCTTCAGCCCTGTGGGTTTACGCACTGTCTCTTGGAGTCTATCCTGATAGGCTTTTTCAAACTTGGCCTGCTCCGGAGGCATTGTCTTTAGCCTTTTCTCATATGCTTTTCTGTTCTTTTTGAAATGGAGATGCTCCTGGTAAGCTTCCTCATCATTGGTTACCCTGATATTTTCTTCTTGTAGGTCAAACTCATAGAGATGATAATCATCGTGAGGGTAGCCACTTTGAAAGTTTGTAATCGTCTGAATCACATCATGAAGACGGTTAAATGTGGCACCTGCGGGCATAATGACCCTGCGCCAGATAAGAGGGTCCGAGAATTTGAGTTCGATTTTTACAATATATGCCTTCATGATTTATTCTCCTTGCTTTCTTTTGCCAGTGTCTGCAGCCGAAGCACCTCATTAATAAACAGTTCAAAAGTTTCGGACTGGATCACGCTTTTCACAGGAATGGTGGGATATTTTCCTTCATCCACCATGTATGTCGGCAGCTCTACTTCCGGCAATTGATTAAGCAATTCCCTGAAGGCATGTAACTCCTTGTCGGGGATGATCCCTTTCATAACCCCAAAGTTTAAGAGAATCCTGCCGGTATCCCCTGAATTTAAAACCGCAAATATATTAAATTTCTTCTTAACCGAATCTACCGTATGGCTAAAAGATGAGGACGATCTTCCTGTCCCCCACCGGATACCTGATGCATTTTTCTGAGTAAATGCATACAGTTTTTGGATGGTTTCCACCGCCTCCGGTGTAAGATTGGTAAGTTGCTGAGCATGAAATCAAACTCCATGGTCGCATTACCGTCGTTGGACAATGTGGAACCGTAATAAATATTTCCAGCTTCTTTCCCGTCACCTTTGAGCAAAAGATCCGCTTTGGCGATAGCATAAGTTTCAGGCTGGCTCTCCTGCCCATACAGGTGAACCGAAACCTGTTTATTATTCTCTTTGGCAAGCTGGGACAGCCTTTCTTCGGCAATGGTTAGCATTCCCCCCGTGCCGCATGCACCGTCATAACAGAGATACGTGCCATCTTTTATCCTTAAAAAAGGCTTGTCCGGAGGCATTACACAAAGCGTCATTTTGGTTAATTATACCTGCTTCATCCAATGTTTTTTTCATACGCAGCACTTCTTCTTTAGTATCTTCTAAAACGGCATCCAGCCTTCTGATTACGGTCATGGGTAAAATAACATCCCTATACTTTCCCCGGACGTAAACGTCTCTCAGGCAATCATCGGCAATGCCCCCTTTATTGGCATAAATCACCCACTGTCTGCTGGTTGCAACAGCCCCCCAGCCGTATCCTGTTAATGTTTGGCTCAACCCCCTTCCATCTTTGTCATAATCTATCCGATAGATAATCTTCTGGGGTTCAGCTTCTATAAAAGTAAATACTCTTTTCTTTAAGTTAGCCGATTGGAGCAAAAGACCGGAAGCTGCCATATCAGCAAGCCATTGTTCAGTAGCTATTACATCATAACTCCAAAAGGGCCTAAATACCCGTTTAGCCATGAAAGTTCACCTCCAGGGCTTTAGCGTTGGCATACAATTTGCCAATGCGAGCAATTTCCGCGCGGATTAATTCTTTACCTATAGGAGTAATTTCGTAGATAGTTTTGCGTTGGTCGTCGGCGTAAATTGTGATAATGTTTTCCTTTTGCATTTTAGATAGCGTGCCATAAACAGTGCCGGAGCCAAGTTTAATTCTGCCTTCGGTTAGTTCTTCTACAAACTTAATTATTCCATAGCCGTGGCGAGGCTCTGATAAGGACAGCAAAATATAAAAGGCGGTTTCCGTCATGGGCATATAAGCTTTCTTCACTTTCTCAGCATTCATTTCCCACCCGCCTCCCGAATTATATGTCACAGTGTGACTGTCACATCTTGACTATATCACACCAGGACATAAAAGGCAATAATTTCATTTTACACAACAACATAGCTATTATAACCCCTAGAGCAGGAGGTATTGCAGCTAATCCTTTCCGGCAAATCCAACCGAGACTGGTTGTTTTTGTCGGGCTCCGGCGTCGTCCCCGGCGCACGCTTTTGCGACAAGTGCAGCGGTCGGTTGTGTTAAGCGGTTCCGCCTCAGGGCTTCTCCTTCTCTCAATAGTCGTGGCTTTGGGGAGTAGAAGCAGTACATCAATTTATTGAAATGTGGCGAAAATTGTAATATAATTAGGGGAACTCTTTTTGGAGAGGCGCAGAAGGCAACAATAGTGGCGCGTGCTTATATATGGGGGGTGGCGAGATGGCAGATAGACATCCGCAAAAGATATTACATATAAAACTGGACGAACGGAGCCTGTCCATCATTTTCCATTCTCTGTTCTCTTCATGGATGCTGGGCTTCCTCTTCGAAGGCCAAATCTTCTATTCCCTTGCCGATGTTTATAAAATTGACCCTGCCGGTATGGTTTTCTACGGAGTCGCGGCTATTATTGCCGGACTTCTGCTGTGCGGGATGTTTATAAAAACAAAAAAAGCGGCAAAATGGCTGTTTTTGTGTTCTTATCTCATTTTCATCGCCGTTTCCGTTATTTTTTTCTTCCCTCTGTCCGTATTTTGGACGGTTGGGATCATCGCAAGCTCGTTTCTGGCCGGAGGCTGCGTGGCGGCCTGGGCGTTTTACCTGAAAAGCGGCACACCAAAAAACAAGCGGATAAAAACAGTCGCGGATATGCTGATTTTATCCAATGCCCTCATGATACTCTGCAATATGACGGCCATTCATATATCGGGGCATGTGGGGCTGGCGCTATCCATGCTCATGTTGCTGTTCGCGTTCGCGTTTGCCCTGAAGCTTCCGGTGGATCATGACGCTGCTTCCCCTGCATCATCCGAGCGGAATGAAAACCCCGTAAGCATTGCGAAGCTTCTGGTTTTTTTATGCCTGTTCATCGCAATTATCACCATAAACTCGGGACTCATGTATCAAATGGTGAATCCCGCCTTTGCTCATCTCGAGTGGCTGACAAGCTGGTATTGGGCGCTTCCTTATATTGCTGCAATTTTTGTTATGAGAAACCTGCCCCGGCAAATAAACCGGGCATATATCCTCTATGTAGCCATCGCCATGATCGGGCTTTCGTTTATCGGTTTCATTAGTCTTGGCCGCGGGTCGGTCAGCTATCTTGTGGTCAATACGCTGATGCTTGGCGCCTGCGGGGTGTACGACCTGTTTTGGTGGAGTATACTCGGCGAAATGCTGGAGTTGCATAAAAATCCCGCCAAGATTCTTGGAATTGGCCTCTCCGCCAATGTATTGGGAGTGCTGCTGGGCGGGTTGATCGGTAAAGCCGGCACATCCGCGAGTATACACGTTCCAGATCCCACGCTGCTGGCGCTGGTCGTGGTTTGTGTGACGCTGGTTCTCCTGCCGCCGCTGCATAAGCATCTTTCCTCCCTGCTCAAAGGCCATGCATATCTCACGGAGTTTTCCGGACTGTCCGGACAGGAACATACGAATCAGTTCGACCGCGCCGCCAGGTTTGGAAACCTGTCGGAACGGGAGAGCCAGGTCGCTTCCCTGCTGCTTCAGGGGAAAACCTACAGGACAATTGCAGGCGAACTTTATATCAGTGAGAATACGGTCAAGTATTATGTGAAAAACATCTATTCCAAATTCAATATTCAAAGCCGCGCGGAGCTGATTGACATCATACTGAAAAAAGAGGATGCGGCCATATAGAAACAGAATCCCTGAAAATCATGTGTTTCAAGCCCCTACCCGAAAAAGGTGGGGGCTTTTTTAGTAAACTACCCGGTTCGGGTGGTCTTTTTTGTTTGCGCTTTTGCTATCCTATTCTCAACGGATAAAATCCTGCCAGAAAAGGGGGAGTGCGTTTGTAAGCTGCTTTTGCGTTTACTTTGTTACTGGCGGCGTGCGGTAATAAGGACGGTTTTCCAAAAGCCGATGCCGAACAGCAAGGAAAAGACAATACCGAATCTCAAGACGGACAGCAGCAGTCCTCACAAAAGCAATAAAGCTATCAGGTTATATTCGATAAGTTTGAAAAAAGCCCTATCGCACAATGAAATTTGAAAGGAGATATTTTATGAAAAAATTCTGTTGGATACTGTTGGCGCTAATGCTGTTCACCCTCCCCGCTTGCGATGATTCGGGCGGGACGGGCGGTGGAGGCGAAGGAGGAAATTATGCGTGGGTACTTGTTGATACTAAGGACCATGAGCTATCGGAACTAAAAAGTACCAGAGAGAACTTTGAATTCACATATACCTTTGAGTACAGCCGTGGAAGCTACGGTGTAAGATCGGTTTACGACGGGAAGACGAGAGAAATTTTAGAAGAAAAATATATCCACGGGGAAACCTACGGCGCGCAATGCGAATTTAGCGAGCCTCCCCAAAACATCGGCGTCGGCGAAACGGTAACGCTCGATGTGACTATGAGGGAGACGGAGAATACCCTGTTGGGGTGGAATGGTCTTGCTCATGGATACGCGAAGTTTGTCGATGCCGAGCAGTCGTTTACCGGGTCTAGCTCAAGCGACATATCCTTTAGAGACGACACAGGCAGCGGTGAAAACCAGCAAACGCTTAATACCCTGGAGGGAATCTCTTTAGTCGAGACAAAAATCTCGGCCATACCACCCGAGGGGAAGCGGGGCGATCGCATTGCGCTGCGGTTAGTATTTAACATTTCTGCCGTAGCGATTGGAACGGACTATATCTATGAGCTGCAAAAGCTGTAAAGCGTACGGCGGAAAACAGCCTAATAAACCAGAAAGGAGACTTCCATGAAAAAAGAATTTATCTTAACGCTGACGCTTGTTTTCTGCCTGCTGTTTGCAGGCTGTTCGGGAAAGGGGAACGAGGGCGGCACTTTGAAAATGAAAGATATTTACGGCACCTATGAAGGCTCGGGAAGCACAACCAAATACGAGGTTGAGCGGAGCGAAGCCGATATAAATAACCAACGGTATTTGTTTATAACGGGGGATGAGCGCGAGACACAGGGAGAATTTGACAGTATTGTCATTACCTTCGAAGAAGATGACGAGGATACAATCTGGTACCAGAACAAGCATACCGGCTCAAACGGAGAGCTGGTTTACAATTCCGGCACAGGACAATGGGAACACAAGGCGGATTATCCGTTAGGAACGGTAAGTACCGCCGTTGTCTTTACAAAGGGCGCGGACGGAATCCATGCAACATTCGTTTTTACCCAGACCTTTGAAAGAGACCACTTTGAAAACCCCGAGCCGTCCGACGGGGTGAACGAATTCACCCTTAATCTGACTAAGACAAAATAAGTCCATTTGAAAGGCAGGTGCGATAATGGAACATACAAAAACCTCATTGACTCGAACCATTTTCGGCATGATGATCAATCCCGCCGGAGCCCTTAAAGGCGCTTTTTCCAGCAGATGGTATTTAGGTCTGGTGGTATCAGCCTTGGCCTTCGGATTGTTCTTCATCCAAACGGGACTCGATCTGTATAAAACAGGTCAGAAAGAGATGAACTTTGTTTTAATTTCCGCCGGAGCGGGCATCACCTACGGCATTATTATGATTCCGCTCATCGGGATGGTGATCTGGGTGATTCTAAAAGCCGCAAAAACAGACAAGAGCCTATTACAAGCTATTTCGGCCTTTTGCCTGAGCTACAGCGGAGCCTTAATCTATGGATTGTTGGGAGTTATTTTTTCTCTTATCTTGGGCTGGAAGACCTCGGTGGCCTTTGGCGTTACCGGCGTTTTATGGGCTATCGGGCCGATGATGTTCACCATCCGGGAACTCACCGGCGGTAAAAATGTTTTAAGCGTCCCTTTGGCAACGGCTGTCAGCGCAGTAGTTTTGATTTCCTGGTCGCTTTTCGGCAATCTGTAGGGGGTGAAAGAAATGGAAACTGATTTGCAAAAAGGGAAAGCATTTCGAAGCTTGGTCAGGAGACTATGCTTTATGTTTATAGGAGTAGGGGCGCTTGCCAACCCCCTGAATATTTGGAATCCCTATAACATTGCCCTTGGTCTGCTCTGGGGGCTTATCTTCGGTGGTGTTTTCCGCATGTTTCTCAATGGATTTCTGGGCATCTTCAATGGGCGACTCAAAAAGGAAAAAGGTAAAAATGCCGTCCGCTATGCTGTCGACAATGGAATGCTTTTTTTAGCCCCTTTTACCTTGATGTTGTTAATCGCTGTCTTTTATCTGGAATGGACCATGACCATCCCCTTCATTTCCGCGGGGATCATGGCCGTGGGAACGGCTTCCAGTATAGAAATGAATAAAATGCTGGACAAGCCAGGGCTTATTAATACCATTGCCACGGCAGGAGTTTCTTTCGCTTTTTCCTTGTTATGGACTTTATCCTTTTCCTATCTGAACAGAGCTCCTTCTTATTTGGAGGGCGGAGTCAACCTGGTGCGTTCTATTATAGGAGGTGGCGGATTATGAGAAAACTTTGGGTTAAGATATTGCTTATTATTATCATCTCTTTAAACTTGCTGCCTATAAATGCCCTGGCCGACGGGAACAGCTCGCCGCCATCGGGGCCCTATGAAAAGGTAGCCGCTAAAAAGGGGAGCTGGTACACGACTAATATTACCTATGATGATAAAGCTCAACTGGTAGTCGGTTATAGAGGCAGCTACTTAAGGGAAGCAGAGGCGGCTGAGCTGCCCTTTACGCTGGCGGAAAAGACCCTGGTTACCGGTATTTTGGTTCCCTATGCGGGTATGGACGCCGACGAGGTAGCACTAGCCATTGTTGATAGCCGGGGCAATGTATACCAGGGCTTTGAATCTCTTCAGGAATTTACCGGAGGGCTCGTCGAGGGGAGCACTGATAATAAAGACCAAGACCTTTCTGAGCAGAACAGGAATACCTCTAATATCTTCACCCCTCTTGACAACATGGTTTTGCCTAAAGGTGCGTACACTCTTTATCTAGCTGGTGAAAAGCTACCGGTAGACGCGTTTCTTATTAAGGGTTACAATTACGCGGCCTATCAAAGATACCTGAATGATCTTCAGCAATGGGCTAGAGAAAATGGTGAGCCGGGAGAAGCTGAAGAAGCTTATATCAGCTTTGGGAATAAAGAAATTTTTGCCAGCTATGAGAAATACTTAGAAGGTGAGGCCGCAGCAGAGGAGCCCCAGTGGCAAGCCTCCGAGAAGTATGTCGCCCCCCAGTTTAGCCTGGACGGGGAATATCAAATCGACGAGATTATTCTCAGCACCTGGAACAACGGTGACGGTATAAACCCCGGTGTCATCAGGATCTTGGATAAAGCCCAACAAGCAGCAGCCTCTTACAATGCTCAAGGCGCCAGCCAAGGTGATGCAGCAAACACCCTATGGGTAGCAAGGCCCGAAATCGTCTTGCCTGCCGGCACTTACACCATTGACATAGACGAAAAGGAAGCCCTGGATTTTGATGAAAATGGAGAACCAATCTTTTATGTAGGTATTACCGTTCCCGTTACTCCGCCGATAAGCTTTACGGGAACCTATAGAATCTGGTTGGATCTTTATAAAACCCACACCCTCATGGGACCGGTCGATGAAAAGACAAGCAGCTTTTCTCTGGAGGATTTCCAGCTGACTGTTTTGGATAAAGGCAGCGTGATTGAATTGATCGGTCAGTATGAAGGGATGACTTTTTCACAAAACTGTCCTGTTCTGGAGCGGGAGGAAAACAAAGCGGTAGCAGAGGTTAATTTTGCGGCAGATTTGACGAAGCTTCCTTACAATGCCAATATTGCAGCCAGGGCTGAAGTCACGTTTACAAAAGAAGCCAATGGCAGAATAGCAATCAGCATGGACGGCCAAGGCTTTTACTCCCGGGCAGCCACAGAGGATAAAGGCGCGGATGAAAACACCTACTCCCTATCTATGCGGGGCAATCTTGTCAAAAAGGATTTGCCGCCTTATGTCATGGTGGCTATTGCTACAGCCTACGGCGCAGGGAACATCCCCGGTCCCGACAGCCCCGCGGAAGCGGCGGTAGGGATGCTCTTCCCGCCGCTGGTGGGTTTAATCGTGAGTTTGTTACAGGGGTTGTTGCGTCCTAAGGAACTGGTATCTTCCCTCTCCGTTGGCGAACAGGCTATGAAAGACGCTAACCGTTCCCTCGGCAAGGGGCTTTATACCGAGGAGGAAGCAAGGGCTTGGGCAACAATGGCGGATGCCTTAGGGGCCAGCGGCGGCGATCCGGAGGATGCGGTTTCTATCGGAGACAATGAGCGACCCGGCGGAGCGGATTATCAGGCGCCACAGCAGAACGGCCAAAGCGGCAAAGGTTTTGGAGCAGAGTATGTGGGCCCGGACGAAGACCTATCCTTTGGTAAGCCTGATGTACCGGAAGAGGCGGCGCAGACCCCTTACGGACAGTCGGAACAAGCGCAAACCGCTTCAGAAATGCCGTTCCAGCCGGAATCCATGGTGATACAAACTTCGGCCCGGGGTGCTCAGACCTTAATTACTCGAGACCCCGCCACCGGGGGATGGGTCAATGCCGAAACCGGCAATCCCTTTGATCTGGAAGCTCATCGCCGTAATTTCCCGCAGCAGGCTAAAGAGCTTGAGGATATTATCAAGCACAACGCAGAACTGGAGCAAACCGGCCAGACGGCTATGCAGCGGGCTCTGGTTGAAATAAGCCGGAAAGAGCAGGAAAATTTTGAAGCTATCCAAAAAGAGATTGACCAGCGCTGGCGGGAACAACTTGCCCGGGAGCAGGAATCCCTGGAATGGGAACGGGAACATGCACAAAAGCTTTCCGGTTGGGGGCGGATCATAGGCGATTCGGTAATAAATGCCGGTGATGAAGTGTCGGAAACGGCTAAAGTCCTGGCAAAAGAAGCTAAAGAAGGCTTGGCTATTGCCGGCGAAGCCGCGAAGATGACGGCAAGAGACCTGTTCATCGATCAGAAGAAAGCTCTCGCTAACGTGCGCGAATCTTATGAAGGCGTCAAAGATACCCTTGGGGCAGTTAAAGAAAAGGTGGTGGCCACGGCCGAAGAGATTCACAATAAACCGTGGATTGTGGTTAAAGGAGTGATGGAAACAGGTAAAGCCGTGGTCGATACCGTGACCGACCCGAAAAAAGCCTGGGAATGGGCTAAAGACACAGTCGGTATCACCGATTTTGGAAAATCCCTGGACCCCAACCTTTCCCTGGTTGACCGTCTTAAACATACCTTTGCGGGCACCATGAAGCTGGGGGTTACCATAGGTACTGCCGGACAGGCGGGGGCAGCCTTAAAGGGCAGCACCGGCAAGCTGGCCGGGATGGTGGACGATGTGCTGGGAGCCGGCGGCAAAAAGCTGGCGGTTAAGGTACCCCTGCCCAAAGGCATCAAGCCCTCGCTGGCTGTTAAGACAGGCCGCAGCTATGCCAATATTAAAAGACCACCGAATCTGTCAGGGGTTACCAAAACCTCCCGTAAAATCATTCAAAACACAGCAGATGATTTTGGGGTCCAAATCAAGGCCAGACCTACCACGGCCACTGCAGACAAGTGGATTAATTCAGGGAAGGCAGTACCGAAGAGGATGGAAATAAAGGTCAAAACCCTTGATAAGTGGGACGAATTGCTGGGAGGACCTAAAAATAGCGAAGGTCTGGCGGGGTACTATGAGCCCAAGCTGCCGCCTAAGGAAGTTATAAGAAACCTTTCCCCGGAAACTCAGCAGAAATTGGTTGAAAAGTATGTGGCCAGGAGAAGAGAGTTTATCAGGCAGGCCGATAAAATGAAATATTTTGAAGCCAGCGGCCAATACAAGGTTAAGAACGGACTGGTCATCAACAAGGACGGCAAATTTCTTACCGGCGATGTGGATGTGTTTGATATAACTAATTTCGACGGCACGCCGGTCAGCCCCAAGATTAAAAAACAGGTGTTGGACCACCTCACCCAGAACAAGGGCTTTGCCGTGAAAAAGGGCGGCTCCAATGTATTACACGAGGATGTCATCTCCTGGACCAAGGACGGTATAGAATTCTCTGCCGAGGCTAAGGAAAAGATGATTAACGCGGCAATGGATGAAAACATAGGGGTTACATCCTATAATCCCATGGCCGAACCAACTGCGGAAAAATATGTGAGATAGGAGGTGAAGGAGCAATATGCCTAAACTACTGAGTAAAAAGGAAAAAGCGGAGATAATGGGACGTTTGCTGCCCTTGGCCGAAGACTATGATCAATCAACTGCACAGCTGGAAGCCTTTGTGGAAGAAGGCAGAACCGGTGCGGAGATTAGCGAGCTGGAGAGACAATTAACCGGCATGGACAAAGAAATTCAAGAACTGCTTGGGCGCTACCTTGAGGGGATTCCTGTGCGGGATCTATCCCGCTGCCCCTTCACGGGGGAGAAGGTTTCTTTAGCTATCGATGATCTGGGTCTGGACGGCCTGTGGTGGAACTATGATGCGCCTAAAAGGCCGGAAAATGAGCTTCCCGCAACCTATTTCGCTCTGGACGGGGCACTGAAGCTCGGCGGCGAGCCGGAAAAGGCCCCCTTC
Organism: Dethiobacteria bacterium; assembly: GCA_050948825.1. Taxonomy (GTDB): domain Bacteria; phylum Bacillota; class Dethiobacteria; order DTU022; family UBA8154; genus DUQX01. The sequence goes on from JBMNEO010000003.1 coordinate 450,556, forward strand.
CTCTGCTGTCCGGGGCCGGATGTGCCCTTTGTCCTGCCCAGGCTCTTGGCGTATACCCAGGTTAAGGCGGTAATCTCAACTATCCAAATCGGTCCCCATACCGCTTATCCCATTATTTACTATGCTGATCCCATGCTTTATGGAGAAAAGCGGGTTAACGACTGGGGTACTCAGCGTTATTGGGAAACAGGAAGCATTATCCCAGAGCTCTGGACTTCCGGGCAGTATGTCAGCCTCATTCCCGCTGCCAGTGAATACGACTTCGACCTGGAACCCTGGATCAAAGCGGGCAACCTGTTATGGATTGCCCCCGGAGATCCCGGTCTGACCCTCCATGGACATATCTCCCGCTGCCCTTATCTGGATCTGCCGGGCAGTCGCAGGTTAAAATTTATCCGTGACGGAAAGGTCTGGGAAGATGAGGAGGATTTTGAAGCCTTTGAAGCAGATGATCCTGGTTTTGACAAGGAACATTTTCAGAGAATTGCTAAGGAAATAGTGGAGGGTGAGAAATAATGAGTAAAATTAAGGAACCCATGATTTTTAGGATAAAACGGGCCGATATAGGTGCCTTCCTGGCTATCGATACAAGCCTTTCGCCCAATACCAGTTCTGCTTTTTATAAGGCAGCGCCGGCTGATAGGGCGAGTACGGACATAAAAACCGCTTATGGTGAGCTTTTGACAGACAAGGGATTCCTGCACGCGCTTCGCATTATTACTCAGCCGGATTTGTATTTGGCAGTCCGCGTCGCCGGCGTCCAAGGGTTGTCAGGAATTAGACTGCACCATAAAAAAAGCGAAGGTGACTTTGTGGCCGCAACGGAAGAAGGGGCAGGAGACAATCTCATCATCTCGTTATTTGACAATTATAAATCCTGGCTGGACTGGTGGATCGAAGATTTTGCCAGTCAAAGCGAACAGCCTGCCGCAAACTATATCCCGCCCAAGGTCAGCCTGGAGGAGTTTATGTTCGTGCTCCACGCCGTCGATTCCTTCAGGAGAGTTTCTTATCAGAACATGCTGAACCATGTCTTTACGGATAGAGCTTATGTGAAAGTCCCAGAGTTTCTCCAAAGCATGGCCGACTCCTTAAAAGGCCTGGATATTCGCTGGCTGCTACCGGCATTCCTGACGGTGACACCGGGGGTGGAACAGTACCAAACAAAAATTGATCCTCAAAATATCGGTGTTTTGCTTGAGCATGACTTCTTTCGCGAAGGGAAGTTGGCCTCAGGCGAGGATGTGCTGATCTTTGGAGAGGCCGGGCAAATAATGGGGGTGGAGTTCTTCCGCTCCTGGTTTACCAGTTGCGGTGTGGAAATTAATATGGCCGGATCAGGCGTCTTTACGGCAGCCGAAAGGCTTTTCATTGCCCCCACGTTATTGGGCAATCATTTTGCGCGGCTGGAAGGTGCGAACAATGGAAAAGCCATAGTAAACCACCAACTTTATACCACGGAGCAGCTCTCCTTCAAACTTAGCGAATTGTTCGGCAATGTTTTTAATGCAAACATGACGTCCGGTACTGCAGAGCCCAGTGTTGTGCCTTTATCGGAGCCACCTGAGTCACCGATTATTTCGACACCTCCGGCCAAAAGATTTTGCAGCGGCTGTGGCTCGCAGGTTTCTGTCGGGGCAGCTTTTTGCGGCAACTGTGGCAAGAATTTAAAATAATCTGGCGAGATCCTCCTGGAAAAAGGCAAGAGCGCAAATATATCCCTGGACGTGGCGCCAGTCCACGAAGGGGTAAAGAGATAAGAGAGTGAAGCCCATGTTTTGCAGGCATTGCGGCGGAGCTGATTGACATCATACTGAAAAAAGAGGATGCGGTCATATAGCAATAGAACCTCTGAAAATCATGTGTTTTAAGCCCCTACCCGAAAAAGGTGGGGGCTTTTTTAGTAAACTACCCGGTTCGGGTGATCTTTTTTGTTTGCGCTTTTGCTATCCTATTCTCGACGAATGAAATCCTGCCAGAAAGGGGGATTATGTTTGAAAGCAATCAGACGAAAAAGTTTTATTTTCGCGGCTTTTACCGGCTTTGGCATACTGACGGGCGTTATGCTTCTCGTTTTCGGGGGAGCAACGTCTGAAATCCGGGCGCAGATATTATTGGCGAGCGTCATCATTGCGAGTGTAATTTTGGCGGGATTCTGGATACGAGAGCTCGGAAAGCTAAAGATCGCACGGCTCATTGTAGAAAATTCAATCCTGCATATCCGCACCGCCGTCATCAGCGACCTGTCCGATGAAGGGGCACAGCCGAAGAATATCGAAAATACCGAGGTGATCGTCTCGTATTTCGGCATTCTGCTGGACGGTAAAACCATCAAGTTCAACCAGGATGGCATCCGGCTCAGGGACGTGGAGATAGGGAATGATTTCATTTCCTTCACCTACGGCACGAAAACACGGACACAGAATATCCGGCTTCTGCGCCCGGCAATCGATCCAATTACGATAGCGGAGATCTGCGAAAAATTCCGCTATGAAACCGGAATTATACCGACTTTGCTGTCTTGACAGGCGCAAACAAAGGTGAAATCCGGCAGCGATACCTGAAATAAAAAACGGAAGGAGAAACGAGATATGTTTTGCACAAATTGCGGAACACAATTATCGGGAAATTCAAAGTTTTGCCCCGCTTGCGGCAGTGAGATCAATCAAGCGCCTCCAAGCATGCCGCAGCCTGCGGGTCTGCGCGGATTCTCGCCCCGCATCAGCGACCCGGCCTTTGCCAGATATGTCAATAGCAGTAACCGCTGGGCGGCTATATTTTCCATGATTCTTGCTGTTGCCGCCGTGATCGGTTTCTATATATACGGCGAAGTTGGTTCGGAAATGGATAATCCCGGATCGCTCTATATCGGCTTTGGTATCGGCGGCATGTTTTTACTGATCGCGCTGTTTCAGATACTGGGTAGAAAACGCAGCAAAACCTGGGACGGCACGGTGGAGAATAAGAAAATTAAAAAGAAAACCGAGCGGCATACATATGGAGACGACGATGTCCGCTACGAGGACTATCTGGAATACTCTGTCATCATACGGAGCGACCAGGGAAAACGGCACACCATCAGATCCCGCAACAGCGATACCCTGTATAACTACTATCAGATCGGCGACCGGATACGGCATCATGCGGGGCTCAACTCCTACGAGAAGTATGACAAGACCGGCGATAAATTTATTCCCTGCAACGCCTGCGGGACATTGTGCGACATCAACGACGACATCTGCTTCCGGTGTAAATGCCCGCTGCTGAAATAGAGGGGAAGCAATGTTATATTTTGAAAAGGGAGGTTTTTATTTATGAGCAAATATTGCAAAAACCGCGGTTCGCCACTAAAAGCTGAGGCTAAATTCTGCGCCTCCTGCGGCACGGCGGTACCCGTGCCGCACAGGCTGGGGACGGCTTAAGCGGCCCCAACCGCTCAAAACAGCGCCAAAGCGCCCGCCGCTGAGAATGCAAAACGGTTGGACGACAGAAACACAGGAAATGTGAGGCTCCTTCTCTTGTAATTGGGTTACGCCTCATGCCAGTGCCAGTGAGATGGTGACATCGCATTATTGGAGTAAAGAGATAAGGGAGTGAGGCCCATGTTTTGCAGGCATTGCGGAACTGAGAATCCGGCCCAGGCCGGATTCTGTTCCGGCTGTGGGGCAAAAACGGGGGATCAAAGGGCTGCCCCGCAGCCAATACCGGCCCCTGAGCGCCCGTCCCCACGACAACCGCTTAATAACAAACTGATAGACCTGCTGATAATTCCAGTTGCGGTCATCCTCATTCTGTTGGGGATCGGCCAGTTGGCCCTTGGGGTGGCCGGCAGGACAGCCACCGCTCAGGTGATCGGTTATGAGCAGGTGCTGTTTATCAACAACGATGATTCCACAAGAAATCCCAGCCGCTACAAGCTGGAATACCAGTTTTCCGTCAATGGTGAACGATATACCGGTTCGGTGACACGGGTTTTCTCAGGTGGAAGCCACATGAGGCAGACCATACCGGTGCGCTATCTTCCCTTCTGGCCCCATGTCAATGCGGAGGACGGCGAAACGGCGGGGCTTGCCGCTCCTGTCATGACGGGATTGGGTGCTGCGTTGCTTGTGCTTGAGGTTAAGAGAAAATCCCGGCTCCGGAATGAAAAATATGGATAAGGAGGAAACATCATGTTTTGTGAAAACTGTGGAAACAAACTTCCGGAAGGGGCAAAGTTCTGCGGAGACTGCGGTGCAAAAACCGAGCCTGTGCAGCCTGCCTATACTGTGTCGGCAAAGCCTGCTCCGATGCGCCCTGTCCCGCCCCCCCCGGTCTACACATCCCCGGCGCAGACAGCGCCCTCTCACCAGCAGGCCTATGCGCTGCCGCAACCCCCGGCCTATTCAGGGCAGCCGGAAAGCGAGCCATTGCGCGTCGGACAGTACATAGGGATGCTTCTTTTGATGTGCGTGCCCATTCTCAACATAATCCTGCTGTTTGTGTGGGGTTTCAGTTCTTTGGCCAATCTGAACAAGAAGAATTTTGCGAGAGCCTCGCTGATTTTATGCGCCGTTATGCTGATATTCTGGATCGTCGCCGGAGGGCTCATCATGGGTGCCTTGGACAGCATCACGGGCGGCTATTATTAAAGCCGGTCATGGAAAGAGGATGAAGATGGAAAATACACCGGGGAGGATACAGTGGTATATCAGCGTTCCGGTTTTTAAAAACACGGTGATTTTGAAGCAACTGGGAATCGCCGTCGGCATTCCCTTCGGCCTTGTCGCGCTGGTCATCGGGCTTGCGTCGGGCAAAAGCATATATACGCTCTACGGGCTGGGGCTCATCGGCGCCCTGTTGCTTTTCACCTGGCTTTTTATCATGGCGGTCTATCGGGGAAAGTACGAGGCCGAGTTTGTGCTGGACGACAAGGGCGCGCGCTGCCGGACGCAGGCAAAACAGGCAAAAAAGAACCGGATCATCAATACACTGACGGTCGTTCTTGGACTGCTTTCCGGCAAACCGGCCGTTGCCGGAGCCGGGTTGTTGGCGCAGTCCCGGCAGGAGATTTTTATACGGTGGAACCGCGTCATGAAGGTTAAATACAGGCTGAAAGGCAATACCATCCTCCTTCGCAGCGGCTGGACGGAACAGATCGCTTTATTCTGTACCTTTGAGAATTTCAGTGAGGTAGAGCAGTTTATAGAAATAAAAACAAAACATTTGAAAGGCAGCTGATGGGAATGAAGAAAATACTCATTACTTTTTTCATAGCCGTTGTTTGCATAGCGTTAATAAGCGGATGTAGTGGCAACGGGAACAATACAGGCACTGCTCCCACACCTTCGGATAGAGCGGAATCACCCGAAGCCGTGCCAACGCTTGATGAAGTCATCAGCGGCACATGGAGCCTGTACGCGGGATATGAGCAAAGCGGCGAACTGGCCTATGTATCCTCCGATAGTGCGGAGTATACCTTTACCTTTGACGCAGACAATGGCTTTTCCGGCGTTTACCGGCAAGGTGACGGATATATTGATTCTACCTTTACAGGCACATACGACGTGACTAACAGCAAAGCCGCTTATAAGAACCCATACGATTGGTATTATTATGCAACCATAGAGAAAGACAGCATAGCCGATTCGGGGGAATCAACTCTACTTGGCAGATTAGGTGAACAGGGGCTTCACCTGATCTTCAAGTTCAGAGAATTGGACGGAGAAAAGCTCCTGTACGAAGAAGAACAGCGCCTCTATTTCAAGAGGTAGCCTCGTCTTACAGCCGTTTGCGATGATTTGGAGCTATTGAAAGGATATGCCATGAAACGAAAACACAGAATAATTCCCCGTATACTAATCACACTGTTGGGCATCGGTCTTATTTTTATGGGAATGTCCGGAATCAACACAATGGGCAAAGCATACTGCGCATCAAAACATATCCCTGAAAAAACGCTGTATAAGATTACAGCTGATTGGATTCCTTTGACGAAGAATCCTTTCACAGCGAAATAATGTAATTTTGTCCCCCAGGGGGCTTGATAAAAAGGGCGAATGACGTCCGATAACATCGTCTTATGTAAAAACAATGAAAGGACGCAAGGCTGCCTTGCGTCCTTGTGTGATTACATAAGATGTGTTATCACGAAGCGGCAGGAGCCACTTGTCTAATAAGGCAATTTGTTTAGCTACACGCTGACTACCACGAACCTCCCACATATGCTATTCTTTCTGTGGCCACAAACGAGCAGTACCGCCTTTTTCCCAGTCTTCATCGGCCTTTTTCAAAATATCATTCAAAAATAATTTGCGAAGTTTAATTGATTACCTTTTAATTGTACAGCAACACGCTCACCAGCTTTCCACTTGAACTCTTCCCTTAGCTTAGTTTTTCTTGTATAACTAATTGACCTTTACTCGACAAACGCGTTATCTCAAGCTGCTGTGCCATTATTAAAATCCTCCAAGGAAGGTCAGACCATCATGCTCCAGCACGCGCCGTGCCTGGGCGCTGCGGTCCCAGGCCTCGCTGGCCATGGTGAGGATTTGCCGCTGCGCTTCGCTCAAGTTGTACGTTTTGACCACCTGCATCCACCACTGGCTTGTCTTCAGTTGAAATGTTTCAGTGCGTAGAGCATCGCCTATCTTACTCCTTCTTTGCCGCGAAGAATATTGCTAAAATAATTATACATTATTAACCCTTTTCATACCAATCCAAACATCTTGTTTGCCACTTAATCAATTACTATGACTCTAAATTACACATATTTCACCCTTCGACAAATTACAACAATATCTGTTGAAGGATTCTGGCAGATTTTACAGAATTATAATATTTATATTATGCTAATTGCTATTTCATCCATACAAAAAAATACAGCCCACTTTTTAGCCACCCTAATCCTTCAATTTATTTACAGCTCTTCATTACTGAAAAAGGTTAAGTAGGAAAAAGAGGGTGAAAACCCGTGGCTAAGTATAAACCACGCTTCTACAAAGTACGTGAATGGGTAATCAAAGAATTGGATCGGCGAGAACGCATCTGGGGGAGGTATGGCACAATGCTCAATTCGTCTATCCGCGATAATCATAATTACGGTTTTGTGGGCAATTTCTTAAGAGAAGTGATAAAAAGCAATTCAAACCTGTCAATAGTTTCCGCCTATTTTACCATCTATGCCTACCATGAGTTAAAGGATAAGCTTGATAATATTAAAAATCTCCGCTTCTTATTTGGTGAACCCACCTTTATCAAATCCCTCGATCCGGAAAAGAAAAACCTGCGCAGTTTTAAAATTGAAGATGACCAACTAGTCATTCCTATGGAAAATCGTCTTCAACAAAAATCCATAGCCAAGGACTGCGCCGCCTGGATAAATGACAAAGTGGAAATCAGATCCATGGTTAAACCCAACTTCTTACACGGTAAGCTTTACCATGTGGCCCAGGAAAGCGGTGTGGAAAAAGCAATCGTCGGCAGCTCCAACTTTACCGTAAATGGCCTCGGCATGGGAAACAACAACAACATAGAATTAAATGTTATCATCGACAGCGACCGGGATCGCAGAGATTTAAAACAGTGGTTTGATGACCTATGGAACGACGACACTGGCCTGGTAGAGGATGTTAAAGATGAAGTTTTAAAATACCTTTCCCAGCTCTACATTGAAAACGAACCTGAATTCATCTACTTTAAAACGCTGTACCACATTTTTGAGCACTACCTGGATGACCAAGCAAGAGGCGGATTGCTGGATGAGCAAACAGGTTTTTTCGAAAGTGAAATCTGGAATGCCCTTTATGATTTCCAAAAAGACGGGGTCAAAGGCGCCATCAATAAAATTCTTAAACACAACGGCTGCATCATCGCTGACAGCGTCGGACTTGGAAAAACATACGAGGCTCTTGCCGTAATCAAGTATTTCGAACTCTTAAATGCCCGTGTGCTGGTCATCTGTCCTAAAAAACTATCCGGCAACTGGACAATCTACCAGGCCAGCCAGGGGCACTCCTTAAACCCCTTTCCCAGGGACCGATTTAACTACACCGTTCTCTATCACACAGATATGGCCAGAACATCCGGCAGGTCTGATGCAAACGGCATCGATCTAAGCAATTTTAACTGGGGAGCATACGACCTTATTGTCATTGATGAATCCCATAACTTTAAAGGGAATCCCCGTGAAACTGATAAAGCTGATGGTACAGTTAGAATGAACCGGGCCAAGTGGCTCATGGAAAAGATTATTAAAGCCGGCGTAAAAACCAAGGTCCTCATGCTGACCGCTACTCCTGTAAACAATACACTCCGGGATTTAAGAAATCAGATCGCCTTTATCACGGAAGGTAAAGATAATGCCCTGTTTGAAACATGTGGCATCAAAGACATCGCTGCCACCCTTAAAAATGCTCAAACTCATTTTACTAACTGGGCAGATCGCAAGAAAAACCCTAATAAAAGCATAAAGGATTTGCTGGAAAGACTTGATTCCGCATTTTTTAAACTTTTGGATGAATTAACCATCGCACGCAGCCGTAAGCATATCAAAAATTTTTATAACCTTGACGCCATTGGACACTTCCCTGAAAGATTAAAACCGCTCTCTGTTTATCCGGATATTGACTTAATGAACCGCTTTCCCAGCTACGACCGCCTCAACAAGGAAATACTGAAATACAAGCTTTCAGTATTTAACCCATCTGCCTATGTGAAAGAAGAAAAACAGCAAAAGTACGAAGCTTTGGCAGAAACAAATGTGCTGGCCTTCAAGCAGGCCGACCGGGAGCATTTCCTGATTGGTATGATGAAGGTAAACTATCTGAAGCGCCTGGAAAGTTCCATCGAATCATTTGAGATCTCCCTGGACCGGACGATTAAAAAAATAGAACACCTGGAAGAAAAAATAAATCAATTCCTGCAAATAAAGCTGAAAACACAGGAGACTTTTGTTGAGGCACCTGAACCGGATGATTACGAACTTGAGGAAAGTGATGAAGAAATAGGTGAATGGCAGGTTGGCAAAAAATTAAAATTTGACCTGGCCGATTTAAACCTGGATCTCTGGCTGGAGGACTTGCGTAACGACAAAGCTGCCCTTATTGATCTTTACAACAACGCCGCTGCCGTTACCCCGGAAAGAGACGCTAAGTTATACCAGGTAAAAGAACTAATCAAGGCAAAACTGTCCAACCCCATCAACCCAGGCAATAAAAAGGTGCTGCTGTTTACCGCCTTTGCCGATACCGCCGCTTACCTTTATGATAACCTTAAAGGCTGGATTAAAGATGAGCTGGGCCTGCATGTTGCTTTGGTCATGGGGACAAGTACCAAGGCAACCTTCGGCGGCAATAATTATGACAGCATCCTCACCAACTTTTCCCCTGTTTCCAAGAACAGGGCACGGCTTGACGCTGCCCCCCAACAAGGGGAAATAGATATCCTCATCGCCACTGACTGCATCAGTGAAGGACAAAACCTGCAGGACTGCGATTACTTGATTAATTATGATATACACTGGAACCCCGTCCGCACAATCCAGCGCTTTGGGCGTATTGACCGCCTGGGCAGTAAAAACAAATCCATTCAGCTGGTAAACTTCTGGCCCACTAAAGACCTGGACAACTATATAAACCTTAAAGAGCGGGTGGAAGCACGCATGGCCCTAGCAGATGTCACAGCCACCGGTGAAGACAACATACTAAATACGGAGCAGCTCAAAGACCTCATTTCTGAGGACCTAAAATACAGAAACAGGCAGCTGAAAAAATTAAAGGAAGAAGTCTTGGATCTCGAAGACATGGAGGAAAATGTTTCCCTTACAGACTTCACCCTGGATGATTTTCGCGTGGAACTTTTGAACTACATCGGGGAAAACCGCCAAAAACTAAATGATACACCCTTTGGCCTGTATGCAAACGTCCCTTCCCCCACCTGTGTCCATCTGCCCAGGTCTAACGCAAACCGGTTTTCTGCAGCCGAAAAAGAAATTATTAAACCGGGAGTTATCTACTGCCTCCGGCAAAAGGGTGATACTGACGGGAACGAGGAATTAAATCCCCTCCAACCCTATTTTTTGGTTTACATTTTTGAAGACGGTACAGTACGCTTCAACTATACCAATGCAAAACAGATCCTGGAAATATTCCGCCTGCTTTGCCAGGGAACCAGAAACCCTTACAAGATTCTTTGCGACCTTTTTAACGCTGAAACAAACAATGGAAGCCAGATGGACAAGTATGCAGCCCTGTTGCAAAAAACTGTCACTGCCATAACACATGTATTTAAAAAACGTGGCCAGCAGAAATTGTTATCCGACCGCAGCGCCCTGATTGTCCCTAAAGATAAACAGATCCAGAATCTTGACAGTTTTGAATTAATCACCTGGCTGATTGTGAGGTAAGGAAAAATGCCAAACCATGATATTAAACATGCGATCACCACAGCACTCCAGTCTTTCAAAACCGGCAGTCTGACAGATTGCGCCCTAGGCCTCTTTAAAACCCTCGGCTACAATACATCCAGGCAGGCACCCCTTAGCACTCCCACCTATGTTGATTTTTATGATTCTTATGCTGCCCATAGCCCACGCTTCCGGGAAGACAAAGCATATGTAGAGCAGTGGGAATACGTGGATCTCTTATTCCAGCTTTCCGCTGACGAACTTCGCTCCCAGCTCAGCATTTTTGATACTTCTTGTGTGGATGACACAATTATCGAATCCTATCTCTTCTTCACCATCGGCCTCTCTGAAAACTCCTATAGCCGCACTGCCTTAAGCCAGATCACCAGGGAAGTAAACAAAATATTTCCCATGCCGGCGATGCTCCTGTTTAAACACGGCAATACCCTTACCCTTGCCGCCATTGACCGCCGCAAGCATAAAAAAGATGAACAAAAAGACGTGCTGGAAAAAGTAACCTTGATTAAAGATATACAAATTGAAAACACACACCGGGCACACTTGGAGATCCTGGCCGACCTCTCCCTTCCTGAGCTCGCGAGTAAATATACAATCACCAATTTTGTGGAGTTGCACAACGCCTGGCAGAAAACCCTCGATACCAAGGAACTGAATAAACGTTTCTTTAAAGAACTGTCCAATTGGTATTTCTGGGCTATGCATAAAGTATCCTTTCCCGATGATGTGGAAAAGAATGCTGAAATCCGCAACGCAACCAACCTTATCCGCCTCATCACCCGCATTATTTTTGTCTGGTTTATCAAGGAAAAATCCCTGGTGCCCGATCAAATATTCCAGCCGGCAGCCCTGAAAAAAATCCTCAAGGAGTTCTGCAAAGATGATTCATCCCACTCCTATTACCTTGCAATTTTGCAAAACCTTTTCTTTGGTATCCTTAACCAAAAAATGAATGAACGCAAGTTTGCCAAAGACGAAGGTTTTCTAAAAAATAGATCTAAATACGGCATTAAAACCCTGCTCCGTTACGAAGGCCTCTTTAAGATTAGTCAGGCAGAAGTTTTAGACCTCTTTAAAGGTGTGCCCTTCCTCAATGGTGGGCTATTCGACTGCCTGGATAAAGAGGATGAAAACCACAGAGTACTGTACGTGGACGGCTTTTCCCGCAATAACAGGAAACAGGCTGTTGTTCCCGATTATCTTTTCTTTGGTGGGGAACTTGAGCTTGACCTGAACAGCATTTATGGCACGCGGAATAAAAGATATACAACCAAAGGCCTCTTCGCAATCCTCTCCAACTACAAATTTACCGTCACTGAAAACACCCCTATCGAAGAGGAAGTGGCGCTGGATCCCGAACTCCTGGGCAAGGTATTTGAAAATCTGCTGGCCAGCTACAACCCCGAAACCAAAACAACCGCACGCAAACAGACCGGATCCTTTTACACCCCCCGCGAGATTGTTAACTACATGGTCGATGAGTCCCTCATCGCCTACCTTATGCAGAAACTGGACGAGGCAGGCTACCCGGAACGGGATGAGGATTTGCGGGAGCTGCTCAGCTACACAGAAAAACCCAATCCCTTCAATGAAGCAGAAACTGCAGTATTAATCAAGGCTGTTGATGGCTGCAAAATCCTCGATCCCGCCTGCGGCTCCGGCGCTTTCCCCATGGGTATCCTGCATAAAATGGTGCATATTCTCCATAAACTGGACCCCCAAAATGAACTCTGGAAAGAGCGGCAGATCGAAAAAGCGGGAGCACTTGAAGATACCGTGCTGCGCGATAAAGCAATTCGTAACATTGAAGAAGCCTTTGCCAACAACGAACTGGACTATGGCCGCAAGCTCTATCTAATAGAAAACTGCATCTACGGTGTGGACATCCAGCCCATCGCTGTGCAGATTGCCAAGCTCCGCTTTTTTATCTCTCTCATAATCGACCAGCAGAAACAACCCGAGCGGGACAATCTAGGCATACAGTCCCTGCCAAACCTGGAAACCAAGTTCGTGGCAGCAAACACGCTTATCCCACTGGAAAAACCGGAAGGGCAGATATCAATATTTACTTACGATAACCCTGAGATTGAAACACTCAAGAACAAGCTCAAGCAAATACGCCACCGCTATTTTAACGCCAAAACAAGGAACGACAAACTGAGGTACCAAAAACAGGATAAGTCTGCCCGAGAAAAGTTGGCTCAGCACCTAATGAAAGACGGCTGGAGTGAACATACCGTCCAGCAGTTGGTGGCATTTGATCCCTACGATCAGAATGCTTCCGCACCGTTTTTCGACCCGGAATGGATGTTTGGCTTAAATAATGGGTTTGACATTGTGATCGGAAATCCACCTTATATAAGTTTGCAAAAAATGAGGGATAATGAAAAAAAATATTTAGAAAACATAGGGTATCAAACCTATTCTAAGTCAGGAGATATTTATTGTTTGTTTTATGAAAAGTCTATTCAGCTACTTAAAAGAAAAGGTATTTCCACATTTATAACATCTAACTCTTGGTTAAGAACTAAATACGGTGAATTATTAAGAAATTATTTTGTAGAAAAAACTAACCCTCTCCAATTGTTAAACTTTGAGGATTCACAACTATTTGAATCAGCAATTGTAGAAACAAGTATATTTATTACTCAAAACTCTGATTGGAATTATTCTCTTAAGGCCTTATCGGTCGGAAATAATCACCAGTCACTTTCAGATTACTTCCACAAGAAACATAATACTATAAATAGTCTTGGCAGTCAGTCTTGGAATACTGGCGAACTACACTTTACACATTTAATGCGTAAAATAGAATGCGGATCCACTCTTTTAGAAAATTTTAATGTCACAATTAACTTTGGTATAAAAACAGGATTTAATAAAGCATTTTTAATTGATGAACAAACCAAGAATTATTTGATTTCTAAGGATGTAAAAAATAATGAAATTATAGTACCAATTTTACGTGGGAGAGATGTTAGTAGATACTCGCATAGATTTTCCAACGTCTGGCTTATTAATACTCATAATGGATTTAAAGGCATAAAACCTGTTGATGTTATAAAAGATTATCCTAGTATTTATGATTATTTAAAGCAATATCAAAAACAATTACAAAAACGCCAGGACCAAGGTAAGCATTGGACCAACTTGCGTAACTGTGCTTATCTAGAAGCATTTAGCAAAGAAAAAATTATTTGGGGGGAGTTGTCAGATAAGCCAAAGTTCTCATTTGATAGTGATGGATTATATGCTGAAGCAACCTTATTCTTTATGACGGGGGATAATTTAAAATACCTATTAGCAATATTAAATTCAAAGCTTTCAAATTGGTATTTTAATCAAATATCTACAAGTTCAGGAATGGGAACCAATAGATGGAAAAAATATAAAATAGGTCTACTACCTATTAAAGATATTTCTTTAACAAAACAACAAGCAATAATAGAAATTGTAAATATTATTATTTCCGCAAAGAAACAAAATCCAGAATCAGACATCACTCAGTGGGACAATGAAATAGACCAGTTAATCTATATGCTCTACAACCTGACAGATGATGAAATCGCAATTGTGGAAGGTAATATTTCTTGAAGACATTTGATGATATGGTCATAGTATCCAAGGATTCATTATGCCAACCAAAACTCAAAGAAATCCTTGGACACACTGAATAACCTCCAGGAGACCCTTCTCTCCCTACCGGAAGATATACTTTTAAGCAAGGAACACTTTTATCAGTGTATTTAATGATCATCTCGACCAGTTCATGGAGATAACCAAAATCACTGAGCAGAACCGGAGGAAGAAGAGCTCAAAAAGAATCTGGAGATGAGCAGAAACAAAACCGTATTATTAGAGAACTGGACAAGACCGTGCCTCACACCCTAGATGAAAACTTTACCTTCAAACGGCCCTACGGTTTCGTCCTGGGGAACACAGCCTTTAGGGGCATCAAAACCTGGCGGAACCTGTTCATCCTGGTGCTGGACGAGCTGCACGAAAAAGATCCAGCCCGTTTCGCCAGGCTGCCGCAAGAGGAAAAATTCATTAGCAACCGGGGCAAGCCCCACTTTGCCAGGGACAGGGAAAGTTTACGCGAAGGGGTAAAGTTGAAGTCAGGCTTATATGTAGAAGTGAATCTTTCCGCAAATGACATCCGTAAAAACATCAAAATCCTGCTGGAGCACTTCAAAATTAACCCCAAATAAAATGAAAATATGTTTTGCGCGAAGATCGGGATGCAGCAATGCTGGAATGATGGCCATCAACATCTCACAATGAAACATTAAAATCGCTGACATATAACCGGTTGTCATCAACGAGCGGAAAAAATATACATACAGGATGGTATGAGATCTATGACAAAAAACTTTAAAAAGATTGATGGTCTAATGAAACACCTGAGGAATTCCGGCATTAATATTAAGGGGAGCTATCAAAAACGGCAGCTTGTAAATTACGGTTACTATCATGGTTATAAGGGGTACAGGTTTTTTTCCACCCCAACCAGAAGAATTCCTTTTACAGATTTTAAGCAAATAATAGCTGTTATTAAATATGATAATAATATTAAGGCCTTGTGTTATCCACACTTAATGTTTATTGAGACAGCATTAAAAAACATAACACTTGATATTGTCTTGCAAGAAGCAAAATCAAATTTGCTTAATGATATTTTTGATAGACTTATGCCGGGCTACCACAATGCCCCCTCCAGAAAAAAAGATGTGCAACGAGCCAAGCTTCAACTACATAGCAGTATACGTTATTCATTGTTTAGAAAGTACAATAAGAACAATATTATTACCCACTTTTACAATAGCAGCAAATACAGTGATGTCCCAATATGGGCAGTATTTGAGATTTTAACTTTGGGCGATTTTGGCTTTTTTGTTTCCTGCTTAAATAAGACAACCCGAGAAAAGATTTCCAGGTATATGAAATTAGATTTGTCTGGTGATACTAATAGAACATTAGTTCAGGATATCATTTTTGTAATAAAGGATTTCAGGAATGCGGTAGCTCATAACGATATTGTTTTTGACACAAGATTTAATAGAACTGAGATTGCCCGACCATTGGAAGTTTGTTTGACACATGAGGTAGGTGTTACATACGTAAATTTTGAGTCTATCATTGATTATTTAATCCTGGTATGTTACATCTTAAAAAAAATTAAGGTTCCCAAAAGAGAAATACAAGGTCTTATTTCCGCGTATCAAAAAGGACTTGACGATCTGCAAAAAGAAATTAATTCAAATATCTACCATATGATAGTTCATACTGATACCGGGAGGAAAATCAACGACCTAAGGAATTTTATTAAAACATGAAGATTTGTCATTTAATTATTGAATATTTTGTGCCCAAAGTGTATAATATATTTAGGAATGGGGGTATAAGTTTGCGGACTTATACCTAAGGGAGTTGGATACGTCCGACTCCCTTTTTATATGTAACCGCTAAATTAGGATGGTTTAAAGAGCTTTTAAATACTCATCTAATTCTGCTAAATTGTTTGCACACCCCTTCATAAAATTGCACCCCGTACTTTTTGGCAGAAAGGTGTGCAAAGGGGTAAATTCGCTTCTTTTCTGTCACCTGATTTGCCCCTGAAATCACGAAAAGCCCTTGCTGTAAGGGCTTACGTATTGTATCAAAATTGTTGTTTTCATTTGGTGGAGGTGGCGGGAGTCGAACCCGCGTCCGAAGGCCAAGCCACAAAAGCATCTACGGGTGTAGTCCCGATTTTTATTTTCGCAGCCTGGTCTCCTCGGAACAGGATGCCACACCGCTATCTCCTTTTAGTTTCCCCGGTCTGAAGCAGGAGAGCTCTTCATCCCGGGTAGCCTGCTGCTATGACGCCCACTCTTTTCCCGCAGGCCAAGAAAAGGTGAACGAGCTGCTTTATACTAAGCAGCTAATGCTAAATTATCGTTGGCAGTTATAGCCGTTCCATGTTTTTACCGGGCCATGGTCCCGAACCCGCTTCTTTTGCCTCTTCTGCCCCCGTCGAAGCCATTTCACCCCCATAAACTTTTCTTCTATAGTCATTTTTGGGATCTATTTCCCGAGCTGCCTTTCCTTAAAACCTCTCTCCATCTCCCTTTTGGCATCCCTTTCCGCAATGGCATGGCGCTTATCATACGCTCTTTTCCCTTTAGCCAGGGCAAGCTCTACTTTGACCCTGCCATTTTTGAGATAGATGCTCAGCGGCACAAGCGTATAGCCCTTTTCATGCAGGTAGCCGATCAACCTTTTGATCTCGCGGCGGTGCACGAGCAGCTTGCGGGTGCGTAAAGGTTCGTGGTTAAACCTATTGCCCCCTTCATACGGGCTGATATGCATATTATAGATGAAAAGCTCCCCGTCTTCAACCCGGGCATAACTGTCCTTAAGGTTCGCTCTTCCTCCCCGTATTGATTTTACCTCGGTTCCCTGCAGGGCAATCCCCGCTTCAAAGGTCTCCTCAATAAAGTACTGGTGCCTTGCCTTGCGGTTTTGAGCAAGGATTTTAACTCCTTGTTTATAATCAGCTTTCCCCGGTATTATGATATCCCCCTCAGCGATAATTTAACCCTACCGCCGTTATTGAGTCAAAAGGGTAGGGCTTCTATTGTATCTATATCGCCTATCTGTTGTATACATATCATTACAGGTAGTTTAATTCAACATTATAGATAATTCAACACACTATAAAGTAATTTTTAAAATAAGGAGCCAGAGTTGTATCATCTGAATTACCGCTGTGTTCATTATAACACACTTTTGCCCTCATTTTCAAGGGCTATGGTTGATTTTTTGGCATATTAAACTCCCCTGGCGTTGCAATCGTAAAGTATACCGTTCTTGCTTCTTTATCTACTTTTTCCAGTCGGACCTTTACGGAATCCCCAAGACGATAAACTTTCCCGCTGCGCTCACCTACCAGGGAATACTTTTTCTCATCAAAATAATAATAATCATCCTCCATCTTTGTGACATGGACCAGACCTTCTACTGTATTCTCCAACTCCACAAATAAACCAAAGGAGGTTACCCCGCTGATCGTCCCCACGTACTCACTGCCTTCCTTTCCTTCCATAAACTCAATTTTTTTCAGGTCCACACACTCCCTTTCCGCTTCAAGGGCAACGCGCTCCTGTTCGGATGAATGCCGTGCCAGTTGGGGAAGAAGGGCATAAAGTTTACGGGATTTTGCCCTTGCCAGGGTCCCGTTAATGCTGTTGCGCAGAATACGGTGTGCCAGCAGATCGGGATAGCGACGAATAGGTGCAGTAAAATGCGTATAAATGGGCACGGAAAGGCCAAAATGAAAGGAAGATACCTCGCTGTAACGGGCCTGCGGCAAAGAACGCAACAGGACATAGTTGACGACCTTTTCTATGGGGGTGCCTTTGACCTCCTTCATAATTTTTTGAAACTGCCGGGGGGTAATCTTATTTAAATCCCCTTTCAATTTTATATTAAATATACTTAAAAAGTCTCGCAGGATATAAAGCTTATCTCCATCCGGGCGTTCATGCACGCGATAGACAAAGGGAGTTTTTAAGCGAAAGAAATGGGCAGCAATTACCTGGTTGCAAAGAAGCATAAATTCCTCGATAATGGATTCTGCATGGCTGCCTCTTTTGATCTGAATTTCCAGCGGGCGGCCGTCCTCATCCAGCCTGATCTTCGCCTCCGGAAAATTAAAATCCAGGGCACCGCCCCTTATCCTGTTTCCCTTCAATAACTTTGCGAGCAAGTCCATATCCAGCAGAGTTTGGAGATGTCTTTCATGACGCTCTCTCAAGTTTTTATTTCCATCGATGATCTGGTTTACTTCGTGATATGTAAATCGCCGATCGCTGGAGATAATACTGGGGAAAAAAGAGTATTTTTCAAGCTCTCCCTTGCTGTCCAGGTCCATTAGCACACTGATTGCCAGACGCGGGGAGCCTGGATTCAAGCTGCAGATCATATTGGAGAGGGCCGGAGGCAACATTGGTATTACCCTGTCGGGCAGGTAAACGCTGGTGGCTCTTTTAGCCGCCTCCCTGTCCACAGCGCTGCCCTCTTGAACATAGTAACTCACATCGGCAATATGTACTCCCAGCCTGTAACCATGCTCGATTCTTTCGAGAGATATAGCATCATCTAAATCCCTGGCATCAGCATCATCGATCGTCATCACGGACAATGAGCGCAGATCCTTTCTTCCTTCTTCTTCAAGGGCTTCGAGGATGTGCCGCTCGTCAAGTTTTTCAACCTCTTTGAGCACCTTTGCCGGAAAAGCAGAAGGAAGCCCATACTTTTTCTGGATGGAGGTTATGTCCACCCCGGGTTCACCTTCAGGACCGATTACTTCAATAATTTCCCCCTCGGGCAGATTAAAGCGATCCGGCCGGCGGGTGATGCCAACAACTATTTTATCCCCCGGCTTTGCCCTGTGGCTTCCCCCGGGAATTAATATTTCACGAAAATAACGGCGATCGTCCGGGAGCGCTGTTCCGCTGCGACGGTTTCCCCGGTAGGTAGCGACAATTTTAAGATTGCTGCGCTTGAGAATGCGGATAACCTCTCCTTCCCGCCTTTTTCCATCATGTGATTTATTAAGCAGGCGAACGAGAACCCGGTCCTTATGCATCGCCCCGCCCAGATTATCCCTTGAAATAAAAACATCCTGTTCCCCGGGAGCATCGGGAAGTAAAAAGGCATATCCCTGTGAATGGCCCTGCAGCTCTCCCACATAAAGACCCAAACCGCGAAGCGGGGTGTACCTTCCCTGCATTGTTCTTACCAGAGAACCCTCTTTCTCCATAGATTCCAGAAGGCGATACAGCTCTTTTATATCCTCATCCCCTGTAACATTCAGCGCTTTTTGAAGGCCCTCAAACGTGGCGGGTTTATAGTCCTGATTAAAAAGGTATTGTAAAACCCTCTTTTTTTTCACACTCATATTTTTCTTACTCCGCTAACTAAGGTTTTTTATACTCTAATTCCTTTTTGTTCCAAATGTTGCCTCCTTATTATACCCCGCCGGGGTAAAAAATAAAAGAAAGTTAGCCCTAACATGTAACAGGCCTACTCTCTTCAATTACCCTGTGTTCTGTTTATTTTTTCTCCTGCTATGCTCTTAGAAAAACAGGGGCGCAAAAACCAGGGCCACAATGCTCATCAATTTAATCAGAATGTTGATTGCGGGACCGGCAGCGTCTTTAAAGGGGTCTCCTACAGTATCGCCCACCACGGCAGCTTTGTGGGTATCACTTCCTTTACCGCCGAATTGGCCTGTTTCAATCCATTTTTTAGCATTATCCCATGCCCCGCCCGCGTTAGCCATAAAGATAGCCATGAGCACACCGGTAACCAGTGCTCCTGCCAGGAGTCCCCCCAGCGCCTCTTTGCCTAGAAACGGAATAAAGCCAACAATAATGGGAACAATTATAGCAACAAGGCCGGGGACAATCATTTCCTTAAGCGCAGCGGCGGTGCTGATATCCACGCAGCGCGCATACTCTGGTTTTGCCTTTCCCTCTATTAAACCGGGTATTTCACGAAACTGACGTCTGATCTCCTCGATAAGGTCAAAAGCTGCTCTGCCTACTGCATTCATCGAATGGGATGTGGTAAAAAAGATTATGGTGCCACCGATAAAGATACCGGCGATCACATTAGCCTGGGTAATATCAATTACATTGATCTGTGCGGCCTGGGTATACGCGGTAAAAAGAGCCAGTGCGGTAAGTGCTGCGGATCCGATGGCAAATCCTTTACCGATAGCAGCCGTAGTATTACCCACAGCATCAAGCTCATCGGTAACCTCCCTTACATGGGGCTCCAGTTCAGCCATCTCAGCTATACCGCCTGCATTATCCGCTACAGGCCCGTATGCATCTACGGATACCGTATTCCCAACAGTAGAGAGCATCCCCACAGCAGCAATGGCGATACCATAAATATCGGAGGCCAGGTATGCAATAATAATTGCCGTAACAATCGTAATCAGGGGCAGGGTGGTGCTGCCCATTCCCAGGGCAAGTCCATTGATTATGGTTGTCGCGGTTCCTGTCTGCGAAGCTCTGGCCAATTCCTGGACCGGCTTAAAATGGTAAGAAGTATAATAATCGGTCAACTTACCGATTGCTACCCCGGCCAGAAGGCCGGCGATAATGGCCAGAAATGGACCGATTTGTCCCAGTAAGGCAGTGGAAAGATAATACGAAACGATAATAACGATTGTGGCAGCAACCAGAGTAGAACGCTCCAGAGCAGCCCCCAGGCGAACACCCTCTTTTGCCCGGACAAAGAAAAAGCCAATGATAGAGGCGATAATACCCACAGAAGAAACCAGTAACGGTAAAACGATCCAGCCAACATTCTGGTCGGCCTGAAATAAGAGATAACCTACCGTCATCGTAGCAATAATAGAACCTACATAAGATTCAAAAAGATCGGCCCCCATACCGGCCACATCACCAACATTGTCACCGACATTATCGGCGATAACCCCGGCATTGCGGGGGTCGTCCTCTGGAATACCTGCTTCCACCTTACCGACCAGGTCAGCGCCCACATCGGCAGCTTTCGTATAAATACCCCCGCCGACGCGGGCAAATAAAGCGATAGAACTGGCTCCAAGGGCATAGCCGTTTATGATAACCGGTTCGCGGAAGATGAGGTAGAGAACGCCAAGGCCCAAAAGCCCGATCCCTGCAACCATCATCCCCATCACAGAACCGCTGGAAAACGCTATATGTAAGGCTTCATCAATCCCTTTCCGGGCAGAACTCGCTGTGCGTACATTGGCAATAGTAGCTATATTCATCCCGGCATAACCGGCAGCACCGGAAAAAATAGCTCCCACCAGGAAACAAATGGCGGTATAAAAATCTATCAAAAAACCAAGAACAAAAAAAAGGACTGCCGCAAAAACGACAAGTGTCCGGTATTCCCTGTTTAAAAAAGCCATGGCACCTTCATGAATTGCAGCAGCGATCTCCCTCATCCGTTTATTGCCAGGGTTTACTTTGCTCACCCTGTACCAAAGAATAAATCCAAAAAGAATTCCTACCGCACCTGTTAACGGTGCAAGGGAAAAAAGATCCATATTAATACGTCCTCCTTAATAATCCCCCGGCTGCCGAAGTCCGGCTAACGGAATTCTTGGATTCATAAACGGGTGGGTTTGATCTGCGAAGGATAAAATAAGAGTTAATTGCTAATGTTAAAGTATATAGCGGCAATTTAGAAACCTTCAACACATCTTCTTCTCTATTAATTATAACAAGACTTCCTCCTTATACTTGTTAACTTGCCAGGATAGTCAGGACGATAGCCAGAATCATAAAACCAACTGCAAGACCGGTGCTGATACGTCCCAAAAGCTCATCCATCCCTTTTTTCTTACCAAAAAGAGTTTGGGCGCCTCCGGCTATTGAACCGGAAAGGCCGGCACTTTTCCCTGACTGAAGCAACACTGTAGCTATTAAAGACAGGCATACCACAACATATATAACAACCAGAGCCATATGCAAACAAAACACCCTCTTTCAAAGTAATTACACTTATTAAAACATCCCGGCTTTTAAATAGTGCGATGATATTAATGGTTATTTTAACATAATAAAAACGGGCTGACAAGCGAATAATTTACATTTGCATTACTATAAATATTTGCTCCAGCCCGTTTAATTCCATTTTTTTTATTTTTTCCAACTAGAAAGCTGCCCTGCCATGAAAACCGGCAGCTTTCCCCAAACTCTCTTCAATGCGCAACAACCTGTTATACTTTGCCACTCTATCAGTACGTGCAGGAGCACCTGTCTTGATAAACCCGGCGTTAACAGCTACGGCAAGATCCGCCAGTGCCGTATCCTCAGTTTCTCCAGAGCGGTGGGAAATCACGCAACTATACCCACTTTGTGCAGCCAGTTGAATAGTATGCAGTGTTTCCGAAACAGTCCCTATTTGGTTCATTTTAATTAGAATGGAATTGGCAATGCTTTCTTCAATTCCCCGTTTTAAACGCAGCGGATTGGTAACAAAAAGGTCATCCCCAACCAGCATCATCTTATCCCCAAGCGCAACAGTAAGTTCCTTCCAGCCTGCCCAGTCTTCCTCCGCCAGGCCATCTTCTATGCTCACAAGGGGGTACTTTTTCAGTAACTTGCCGTAATATTCGACGAGGGCGGTAGAAGTCATTTCCAGGCCTTCCCCCCTGAGGTGATATTTGCCGTCTTCATAAAGCTCTGTTGCAGCAACATCAAGAGCAAGCTTCACATCATTCCCCGGCTCATAGCCGGCCTCCTGGATAGCTCTTACAATCAGCTCCAGGGAGTCTTCATTGGAGGTGAGGTTCGGAGCAAATCCCCCCTCATCACCCACTCCTGTGCTCAATCCCATCTCTTTCAGCACTTTTTTGAGATGGTGATATACTTCAACCCCGATACGCAAAGATTCGCGGAAATTCCTTGCTCCTACAGGTAAAATCATAAATTCCTGCACATCTACATTATTATCTGCATGTTTGCCCCCGTTAAGGATATTCATCATTGGAACCGGAATGAGGTTGCCGTTCACGCCGCCCAGATAACGGTAGAGCGGCAACCCAAGCGCATCGGCGGCAGCTCTTGCATTGGCCAGGGATACTCCCAGGGTAGCATTTGCCCCGAGCTTGCCTTTGTTATCCGTTCCGTCAAGTTCTATCAGGATCCTGTCAATCTCACCCTGATCCAGGGCATCTTTTCCTTTTAAAGCAGGAGCAATTTTTTCCCTAACATTTTGGACTGCAGTCAGCACTCCTTTTCCAAGGTAACGCTTTTTATCCTTATCCCGGAGCTCAACAGCTTCGAAAGAACCTGTCGAAGCCCCTGAAGGGATCGATGCCCTCCCGATAGCACCGCAATCGAGTATTACATCCACTTCCACAGTTGGGTTTCCCCTCGAATCCAGCACCTCACGGCCCTGCACAGCTTGAATGATTGTAGCCATAAAAACACCTCCATAATGGATATTTTATATTAAGGATGTTCCGTCCATCTCCTGCGGCACAGGCAGAGCTAGCAGCTTTAAAATAGTAGGCGCAACATCAGCGAGCTTGCCACGCGGGGGCAGCCGGTGTGTGCCTCTTTCCGCTACAAGGATAAAAGGAGTATCATTATTGGTATGCGCTGTATGCGGAGTCCCGTCTTCAGCCAGCATCATCTCCGCATTGCCGTGATCGGATGTAATAATTGCGATTCCGCCTTTATGTAATACTTTATTAACTACCTTACCTAACTCCATGTCTACCGTTTCCACCGCTTTAATCGCTTCATTAAGCTTGCCGGTATGACCAACCATATCCGCATTGGCATAATTCATGACAATAAAACAATATTTATCGCTTTCCAGGGCTTCCAGTACTTCCCCGGTTACCTGCCCGGCACTCATCTCCGGCTTGAGATCATAGGTAGCTACCCGGGGAGACGGGACAAGAATCCGGTCCTCTCCGGTAAAAGGGTTTTCCCGGCCGCCGTTAAAAAAGTAAGTTACATGCGCATACTTTTCCGTTTCCGCAACCCGGAGCTGCCGGAGCCCATTTGCGGAGACAATTTCGCCTAAAGTAGCGCTCAAGTATTCAGGGGGGAATACAACCGGCGCTTTTATTTGCCGGTCATACTCGGTAAAGCAAACATAATAAGGAAAGGCAGGGCTGACACCCCGATCAAATTCTTCAAACACTACTTCGGTAAAGATACGGCTAATCTGCCTGGCCCGATCAGCCCTAAAATTGAAAAATATCAGCCCGTCTCCGTTATTAATTAAAGCAGCGGGCCTATTATTATTTTGGTTTAAGATAACAGTGGGGGATACAAATTCGTCTGTTTCCCCTCTGTTATATGCAGCTTGCAATGCCGAAAGGCTGCTTTTCGCGCTCTCCCCTTCGCCGTAAACATAAGCCCGGTAAGATCTTTGCGTACGTTCCCAGTGCCTGTCGCGATCCATTGTATAATAACGCCCTGCAATACTGGCGATCTTACCCACATTTAGAACAGCCATATGCTTTTCAAGCTCTCCCAGATAACCGGCAGCGCTTTTGGGGGGCACATCGCGCCCATCCAGAAGTGCATGGACATAGACTTTATCCAGTCCTCTATATTTTGCCATTTTTAAGAGAGCGTAAAGATGAGTATAGTGGCTGTGGACACCGCCGTCAGATAACAAACCCATGAGATGAAGGGCGGAATTATTAGTTTTTACCCGTTCCATTACATCCAATAATACTTCGTTGACAAAAAAGCTTCTATCCTCGATAGCCCTGCTGATGCGCAGCATATCCTGCAGGACTATTCTTCCAGCCCCAAGGTTTAAGTGACCAACTTCAGAATTTCCCATCTGGTTTTCCGGCAGCCCTACAGCTTCCCCGCTGCACTCTAAACGGGCAGAAGGAAATTTGTGAAGGAGCTGATCAAAATTGGGGGTACGGGCAAGGTAAACGGCATTACCGTATTCATAATCAGTTAAGCCCCACCCGTCCATTATAATCAGCACCAGAGGACGGTTTTCTCCTCCCGCCAAGTTTTAACCCCTCCTCTCATAAAACACAGCTTTAATTAAATCAGCAAAGCTACTTTCCCTTAAACTGCTGCCGCCAACCAGAGCACCATCTATATCCTCTTTTCCGGTAAATTCAGTTATATTTCCCTTATTCACGCTTCCGCCGTATAGTATACGCACATTTTCCGATAAAACGCCCCATTTTTTATTAAGCAGTGAACGCAGGTAACCGGCGACCTCAGCAGCTTCGTCCCCGCTGGCAGGGGTACCGGTTCCAATAGCCCAAACGGGCTCGTAAGCCAGTACTATGTTATGCAATTTTTCTTCTCCAAGATCGATTTCATCCAAAGCACCATATAATTGTTTTTTGAGTACCTTTTCTGTTTCTTTTGATCTGCGCTCTTCAAGATTTTCTCCAAGACAAATAATGGGGATCAATCCATTATTTAAAGCTGCAATTGTTTTTTTGTTGATAATGACATCGGTTTCACCGAAATATTTGCGCCTTTCCGAATGGCCGATAATTACATACTTTACCCCGATCTCTTTCAGCATCAACGGGGATATCTCCCCGGTATAGGCCCCTTCCCTTTCCCAGTGCATATTCTGTGCGCCCAGCATTAGCTGGGTATCCCTCATAAGAGCGGCAAGCCCTACCAACGAAGTAAAGGGGGGACAGATTACCATTTCAATCCCGCTTACCCCTTTTACTTCTTTGGGAAAACGCTGCATAAATTCCTCTGTTTTCGCCGGAGTTTTATACATTTTCCAGTTCGCCACGATTAATTTTTCTCTCAACACTAACGCCTCCTACAGGCCTGGCCTTTTACTCTCAACCGGATTGTTCCCGCAACACCGCCAGACCGGGGAGCTCTTTCCCTTCCCAAAAGTCCAGAACAGCGCCTCCTCCGGTGGAAATATGTGTTATTTTATCTGAAATCCCAAGTTCTTCCAGGGCAGCTACAATATCCCCTCCGCCAACCAGCGATTCGGCATCTGCTTCTGCCACCGCCTCCGCAACCATTTTTGTACCTTTGTTAAAAGGTACAAATTCATAAGCACCAAGCGGGCCGTTCCAGAGGATCATCTTTGCCCCGGAGACAACCTTCTTAAAAAGGTCCACCGTTTCCGGGCCGATATCTACAGCTGTCCACCCGGCCGGAATCTCCTCCACTTTAACAATTTTATGAGGGCTTTCTGCACGTAGCTCCTTCGTGATAACTACATCGATGGGCAAGATTACCTCTGCTTTGCTGCTCCCGGCCCCTGCCAGTAACTTTTCTGCCTCTGCCAGCTTATCGTTTTCACAGAAAGAATCCCCGATAAAAACCCCCTTTGCCTTGAGAAATGTATTTGCCATCGCCCCTCCAAGGAGCAAACTATCTACCTGCTGCATAAAACTGTGAATAACACCGATCTTATCCGCTATCTTTTTCCCCCCTAAAATAGCGATCTGGGGTGTTGGTGGGTTCTCCTTGCTCTTACTAAGATATACAATTTCCCTTTCCATAAGTAATCCTGCTACCGCCGGAAGGTAACGTGCTATACCGTTATTGGAAGCATGAGCCCGGTGGGCAGTGCCAAAGGCATCATTCACAAAAATATCCCCCAACCGGGAGAAAGCAACTGCTAATTTATCATCATTCTTTTCCTCTCCACTTTCAAACCTGACGTTTTCCAGCAGAAGAATACCTCCAGGGGGTAAAGCATTTACAGCCTCTTCAACTTCAGCTCCAACAACCATATCGCTTTTACGAACTTCTTGCCCCAGAAGCCGGGACAGCTGCCGGGCTACCGGATCCATCCGCAGCTTCTCCACCACGCGGCCCTTGGGACGCCCGAGATGTGATGCCAGGATAATCCTGCTACCTTTCTCCAGGAGATAATGAATCGTAGGCAGAGCTGAGCGTATTCTGGTATCGTCAAGCACCTTGCCTTCATCGGAGAGGGGAACATTGAAATCGACCCTAACAAAAACCCTCTTTCCCTCCACAGGAATATCCTTTATGGTAAGCTTGGACAAACCTATTAGCACCTCCAGGGAGAATTTTACAGTCCTTGAGCGGCAATAAAAGCAGCCAGATCAAGGACCCTCTGGGAATAACCCCATTCGTTATCGTACCAGGTTAACACTTTAACCAATTTATCGCCTACAACCTTGGTAGATAGAGCATCAACCACACCTGAATATGTACACTGCTTATAATCTATCGAAACAAGAGGCTCAAATGAAACACCAAGATAATTCATCATCTCCCCCTGTGCTGCATCCAAAAATGCTTTGTTAACATCTTCTTCCGTTATGTCTGTTGCCAATTCAGCAACAAGGTCAACAAGTGATACTGTAAAAGTCGGCACCCTTATGGCCAGACCATCAATTTTCCCCTCGAGCTCCGGCATAACCAGCCCAATATTGCGCGCAGCCCCGGTCGAGGTTGGAATCATCGATACACCGGCCGCCCTGGCCCGGCGAAAATCTTTGTGGGTAATATCCAGCAAACGCTGGTCGTTGGTATACGAATGAATGGTAGTCATTGAAGCGCGTCTTATGCCTATCTTCTCATGCAAAGCCTTGACCACGACACCCAGGCAATTTGTAGTACAGGAAGCATTGGAGATAACATGGTGTTTTTCCGGCTGATAATCCTTTTCATTGACACCTAATACTACGGTTAAATCAACCCCTTTGCCGGGCGCTGTAATGATTACTTTTTTTGCCCCACCGGCCAGGTGCGCTGCTGCAGCACTCCGCTCTTTAAAGGCTCCGGTAGCCTCCAGCACTATTTCGGCTCCGGTTTGGTTCCAGTTTAAATACGACGGCTCCCTTTCGGATAGAATAGCAATCCTATGTCCATCGACTACCAAACTCTGTCCCTGCGCTTCGACCTCCGCATCAAAGACCCCATAAACAGAATCGTATTTAAGCAAGTGTGCCAGCAGCTTGGGATCTCGTACGCTGTTAACTGCAACAACTTCTACATCCGGGTGTTGAAAAGAAGCTCGCAAACAAGACTTCGCCACGCGCCCAAAACCATTGATCCCAACTTTAACAGTCATCAACTCTGCCTCCTTAATATAAGCATGATACGGGAATTTTATCCCGCTATACTGATACAATAGTATCCCTGGCTTCCCCGCCCCCAAGAATTTCTAAAATCTTCCTGGCCGCTCCCTCATCCAAAACTAGCAGATCCCGTTGATGATTACCGACTACTGCAACGATTGCATCCGCCTTTTGCTTCCCCCCGGCAATTACGATAACATGTTGTGCCTTTTTACTGAGGTTCTCCAGATAAAGACCCAGGCCGGGAGCTCTGTCGACAATCTCTCCCCTGGCATTAAAAAAAAGGCCGAAAACCTCACCAACAGCGCCCTTTTCCCGCAGCCTCTGCATCTCATCCGGGGAGACATCTCTGCGCCTGGCCATCTCTTCCGCCGTTCCAATACCGTGTAGAAGAATGTGCGCTGAATTGATCAGATCCAGGATTTCCTTGACCTTTTTTTCCCGAAGCAGCACCTGCAGAGCTTCCTGGCTGAGAGAATCCGGAAGGTGCAATAACCTGTAAGCTGCTTTTAATTTCTGGGCGAATCTTGCAGCGATAGTATTAGCCTGTGAATCGACAACTTCTCCCAGGCCGCCCCTTGCGGGGACCACGATTATTCCCTGCGGTGCTCCTGCTTCAGGAAGCATATTGGCCACAGTAGCGCATGACATACCGCCGGATACCGCAAGAACCATATCGGGAACAAGGCATTCCCGGAGTATCCTGGCGGCAGCACGGCCCATTTCCAAAAGAACAACCTCATCCTGTTCCAAATCCCCCGGCACTACAATAACGCGCTTCACCTTCAACAACTTTAACAACTTTTCCTCGAGCAACGTCAGCCCCAAAAAAGATTTCAGGGAAGGAGTAATAGTGGCTACAAGTGATTTTCCGGATTCTGTTAAATATAAACCTTTGGAATTTACATTTATTAATCCCTGTTCACGTAGTGTTTCTATTTCCTTGCGCAACACTCTTTCTCCAACCTGAAAATAAGCAGCAAGACTGCGCCGGCCAAGCGGGGCAGAGTAAAAGATTTTGCGCATGATTTTATAACGCCGGACAAGTATTTCGGGAATTTCAGGCGCTAAGAGCGTAATGACTTCATGGTCGTCTGGTATTATCATTGGAAAATCATTGCTCCTTTCCCTTTCTTTTATTATACTATGAAAAATGGGACAAAAAAAGACCCACTTTGGTCTTTTTTTGTCCCATTTAATATTTTATTCAATAATATGTTTACTCAAGGCGACGCCTTTTGAAAGACGAAGGTATTTCCATCTCCTTGCGGTATTTTGTTATCGTCCGCCTGGATAACTTAAATCCCTTTTTTAACATTAAACCGGCCAATTGCTGGTCGCTGTAGGGAGTCAGCGGCGATTCATTTTCTATAAGCTCCTTAAGATAAGATTTTATGCATAAAACAGAGCGCTCTTCACCGGATGAATCTTCGATGCCACCTGAGAAAAAAAATTTTAGGGGGAAAAGGCCCCTCGGGGTCTGCATATACTTATTCGCAGTGACGCGGCTGACGGTAGATTCGTGGATCCCTGCCATCTCAGCTACTTCTTTTAAGGTTAGCGGCTTAATGTAACGAATCCCCTTTTCTAAAAACCCGTGTTGTATTTTGACAATCTGCTCCGTTACTTTATGAAGTGTAAGCCGCCTCTGTTCTATGCTTTTGATCAACCACAGCGCTCTTTCCAGGCGCTTTTTAATAAAATCGTTGACCTGTTCCCCGCACCCCTGGGCCAGCAGATTCTTATAAAAGGGACTGATCGTCAGCGAGGGAATATTATCATTGATCATGAAAACATATTCGCCTTCAACTTTTTCAACAATAATATCCGGTTCTATATAGCTGGTATCATCAGCCCGGCTAAAGCAGGCTCCGGGTTTAGGGTTAAGAGTGCGGATAAAATCAACGGTTTTTTGCAAATCTTTCATGCAAATACCCAATTTGCAGGCGATCTCGCGATACTTTGCCCTGCCCAGCTGGGGTAAATAGTGCCTGATTACGGTTTCTGCATATAAAGGAACGTCTTCGCGCATTCTTAGCTGAATTAACAGGCATTCTTCCAAATTCCTTGCCCCTATCCCCGGGGGATCAAAAGCTTGGATCAAGGTAAGCATTTGGATAACCTTTTCTTCTTTTATTCCCAAATAATCCGCATGTTCGGCAACTTCACCCTGCAGGTAACCACAGGCGTTCAGGTTTCCGATGAGGTATTCCCCGATGCGGAAATCATTCTTATCAACTGAAGACAAGCGCAGTTGAAAGGTCAGGTATTCCTCCAGGTTATAATTATTGGAAGCAACACGTTCATAAGTATAAGGGTGCTCAGGCTCGTTTTGGGCCATTTCAGAAGAACCGCTGCGGGGATCAGGTTCGTAATAATTGATATATTCTTCCCAGTCAAAAGCCTCGTCTTTATTTAAATCATTTTCCGGTTTTTCCTTATCCCCTTCAAAATCATCATTGGCATCCTCTTGCTTATCTTGAATCTCAAGCACCGGATTTTCTGATATTTCTCTTTCCAGATAATCATTCAATTCAAGCGTGGATAACTGTAAGAGCTTGATTGCCTGCTGCAACTCTAACGTCATGATAACTTTCTGGGTCTGTTCTATTCTTATTTGAAAGTTCATCGCCATGTTATCACCCTTACTCTTCAGGTTACAATTAACAAATCCCCTTTTATATCTATATTCTACAAATCAAGTAAAAACCCTGCTTCCCTGAAATATCGTTCAAAAAATGAAACATTGCGGTTAATATTATCATAGGCATCCATTATTGCATATTATTCTCCTGCTTTATTTTCCGGGCAAGATCATTTATCCGGCGCAAGCGGTGATTAATACTCGATTTGCTCAGAGGGGGATCCACCATCTCCCCCAGCTCTTGCAATGTGGCCTCCGGGAAAAGAAGGCGCAGCCGGGCAACCTGAGCCAATGAAGGGGTTATATTGCTTAAGCCAATCGAATCTTCAATAAGCGTAATATTAGCAATCTGTTCCTGAGAGGCAACAACCGTCCTGGTTAGATTGGCTGTTTCACAATTAATCAAACGGTTGATCTTATTTCTTACACCCTTTACAATCCTGATATTCTCAAATTTCAGCAAAGCGTTGGGAGCCGCGATTATCCTAAAAAATTCTCCAATTTCTTCACCGTTTTTTAAGTACAGCACAAAATCATCTTTTCTTTGAAAATAGCGTGCTTCAAGATCAAATGAGGCAAGCACTTCCTTTACAGCTCCGGCATAAGCCTCACAAGGTATGACAATTTCAAGATGATAGCCGGTTCTGGGGTCGTTTATAGAACCACCGGCAAGGAAAGCACCCCGCAGGTAAGCTCTACGGCAGCATTTTTCCCGCGAAGCGCTCAACCCGATCTGATTGTTTAAATGCGGCAGGAAAAGATAGTTCTTCATATCACCATCGGCCGGCAGAAATCCTAAATCCCTGAGGATTAAAAAAACATTTTTTTTCCCGAAAATTTGTACCAAAAAAGTGCTGTTTTTTTGTAAATGTTGTTTGCGAAAGGAAATAATTTCCGGCGAAAGACCATAATAGAATTTATATAGTAAAAATAACCTCCTGGCAACCGAGGCATACCGCGTTTGCAGGTTTATTTTTACTGTTTTCTTATTGTAGACAAACCTGCCCCCCAGCTCCAAAAAAGCCTTGAGCTCGGCAGCAGCACAACAGCGGCTTACCAGCGGTTTTCTAACAAGCTCGTTCTTTACCTGGTGAGCAAAAGAAGTCATCTGCAACACCCCAATAAACAAACATCAACGGGAGCGAAAAAAGCTGTTAAAATAACGCTGCAGCTTTATTTGCCGGCCGTTGAAAGGATTAGGAAAAGAATTATTCATTTCCTTTTTAATGCGGCGATAATTCCCGTTTAAACTGAGAAAGGTATATGCCCAGAACCCCTCCAGCCCCGTTTCCCTCTCTATCAACTTATCTATAATAAGTGTTGCCAGTTTCCGGCCGTCATGATGGGCAACCCCGCCTTTTTCCAGCAGCGGAGCTTGAATTATACTGATACCCCATTTCGAGAGCCCCCCCCGATCATACTCCACCAGTTCAGCGCCTTCGAGCAGGTATTTTTCCGCAACCTCAGGAAGAATGCCGGCATCGTTGTTGACGATTACTGCATCGATTATCTCCTCACAACCGTGCTCGCGAAATACTTCCAGGTGACGAGAAGCGCTAAAACCCTGTGTCTCACCTGCTTGAGTCATGATGTTGCATACATAAATACAAAGAGCAGACGATTCTTTAATAGCATCTTTTATCCCCGGAACCAAAAGGTTGGGCAAAACGCTTGTATAGAGGCTACCCGGACCGAGAATAATTGCATCGGCTTCTTTTATCGCACTAATAACCTCCGGCAAGGGCTTACAGGACGAAGGGGAAAGGGATAGGCGCTCAATTGTTTTCCCTTCTTTTACTATGCTGGTCTCTCCCTCCGCCTCCGTTCCATCGGTAAACCTGGCTTTAAGAATAATATGCTCCAGGGTAACAGGTAAAACAGTCCCCCTTATCGCCAGTACTTTGCTAAATTCCAGGATGGCTCGCTTAAAACCCATCATCTCGGTCATAGCAGCGATGAAAAGATTGCCGAAACTGTGGCCTTCCAGAATATTTCCCTCCTGAAAACGATGTTGAAAAAGCTCCTCCAGGAGCGGTTCAGTATCAGCCAGGGCAAGCACACAATTGCGCAGGTCACCCG
Organism: Dethiobacteria bacterium; assembly: GCA_050948825.1. GTDB lineage: Bacteria > Bacillota > Dethiobacteria > DTU022 > UBA8154 > DUQX01. The sequence goes on from JBMNEO010000003.1 coordinate 483,271, forward strand.
GGGGCAATATTCCCATCTCGCCTCTGAGCCGCCCTGAACTGCCTCCATCATCGGTAACGGTTACCACAGCGGTAATATTTGATGTATATTCCTTCAGGCCCCGGAGTAAGACGGATAACCCTGTTCCTCCGCCGATAGCAAGGATCTTCGGGCCTTTTTCAAGATAACGTTTGCTATATAATTTTTCAATAAGGCGCCGGCCGTGATGGGGTAAAAGGTTACCGGCAATGGCATTCCCCGTCTGCTGAAACCCCCAAAATAATAAAAAAAGCCCCAGGAACACCATTGCAACCAGTATGAGGGGGTGGAAAGAAAACCCCTCCAGAAGCTCCAGGAATGCTCTGGTTCCTTCTTCGTTAATGAAACCATGGGTCCATAACAAAAAAAGGCCGCATAACAATATTAATAAACCTGCCATTGTAAGCAATAACCAGCGCTTAACACCAAGGCCAGGGTAAAGCCATTTCACGGCTTCCCCAAACTTTTCCAACCAGCGGTTTGCCAAGCCTATCACCTTTCCTGCATGATTTCAACCGTCAGGCATTCATACTTTATTAATATCCCTGTGTTCAGTACTAATCCGGTAGCTTTTGTCGGCAAGTAAACGGGAAAGTTCGTTTGCAAGCGATACGGAGCGGTGCTTGCCTCCGGTGCAACCTATAGCAATAATCAGCTGTGGCTTTCCTTCCTTTATATAACAGGGGATTAAAAACTTTGCCATGTCGATCAGCTTTTGAAAAAATCTATGTGTTATCGTCCATTTCCAGATATAGTCGTGAACGGATTGGTGGTTTCCGTCGAGATGCCTCAGGGAATTGACGTAATGAGGGTTTGGTAAAAAACGAACATCAAAGACCAGATCGGCATCTAGCGGGAGGCCGTACTTATATCCAAAAGAAATCACCGTTATAAGTATATTCTTTTCCCACTTTTCCGGTGCATAAAGCCGGTATATTTTTTCTTTTAATTCGGCTGTTGAAAGATCGGAAGTATCGATTATAACATCTGCCTTTCCCCTGATATCCCCCAAAAGCATTTTTTCCTCTTGAATGGATTCTACAATTGTTCCCCTCTCAGCCAGCGGATGCAGGCGCCTTGTCTCCTTAAAACGTTGTATTAACACCTTTTCCTCAGCTTCCAGAAAAAGAACCTCATAATCGAAGCCCATTTCCTCCAGTCTGTCCAGGGCATCAAATAGGCCACTGAAAAGCTCCCCACCCCGAATATCGCAAACCAGGGCTACGCGGCTTATTTTACCTCCGGATTGAGTGCAAAGTTCGGCAAATTTAGGAATCAAAGCCGGCGGCAGGTTATCTATAGAGAAGTACCCAAGATCCTCAAAGCTATGCAGGGCCCCACTTTTTCCTGCTCCGGAAAAACCGGTTATTAAAACAAATCTGCCTTTGTACAATTAGTGCACCTGCTTTCCAAGTTTATGTAGCGCTGCTCTTAAAATGATTATAGCCTCCCTGTGCAAGAGGTTCTATTTTACCATCAGGGTAAACCAGCTCTACTCCGGGAAAGGAAAGAATCCTGCCGATAAAACTAAGAGATGTGCCCGTAGCTTTTTTCAGGCTGTTGCTCAACCTCCTCGCTCTCAGCGGTGCACCCTTGCTCCCGGGAATGGTTAGGAGGAGTTCATAATCTTCCCCTCCATAAAGAGCCCATTCCATGGGATCCACCCCCGCACAGTCCGCCATTTGCACCGTGCTTGGGCTTAAAGGCAGGCGCTCCGCCCAGATGCGTGCACCGCAGCCGCTGGCCTGAACAATCTCATGCAGTTCCGAAGCCAGGCCGTCACTGATATCGTTCATTGCATTTACCATACCGCTGCGAATTAAAAGAGAGGCCTCATGAACCCGGGGCACCGGTTGAAGATGGGCACTCAACAGCTCCTCGCCGGCATCCGGGTCAAGCTGCAACTGCATCTTCCCGCGAAGATAGGCCAAACCCGCTGCGGACTTTCCCAGGCTGCCCGTTACCAGGATCATATCATGTTCCCTGGCCTCAGAGCGGTATACTATTTCTGATCTGTAGGCTTCCCCCAGTATGCAAATATCAATTATCAGCTGCCCGGAAGAGCAAGTATCCCCGCCCACAATGATAACGCCGTATTCTTCAGCCAGCTCGGCAATGCCCGCATAAATTTCCTCTACCAGGCTCACCTTAAACTCCGGCCGAAGTCCAAGGTTAACCAGCGCCCAGCGTGGCCGGCCGCCCATGGCAGCGATATCGCTCAGGTTAACGGCGAGCGCCTTCCGGCCAAGCTGCCGCGGCTTGCAATAGGATAGGTCAAAATGCCTTCCTTCTAAAAGCATATCGCTGGAGGCCAGGATCCTTGTACCGGGGTTATTCTGCAAAACAGCAGCATCGTCGCCTATACCCCGGATAACCCCCTGGCCTGCCCCCCTGGCTGTTGGCCCCAGCACCTCCACCAGCCGTTCAATCAGAGAAAATTCCCCAATGTCCTTCACGCGCAGGTCTTTTTCTCTCACAACAGTACTCCCTTCATTACAATTTAAAACGTCTTTTTCCTCTTTTTTTCAGGAATCCCTTCAGCCGCTGCAAATCGGCGTTAATAACCTGCTCCGATTTTATCCCCGCACGGATGACTATCTCCAAAGCCCTTTCACTCTTTCCGATTTCCCCTGTTATATGCGCATCACTGTTTACAGCTATTAGAGAACTGTAAACACTAATCAGTTTTGCTATTTCATAACACCTGGTTTTACTGCCCCGGCGGGAAACGAATGAGCTGTTATTAATCTCCAGAAGCTTACCCTTTTCATGCGCTGCCTTTACAACGGCTTCCTCATCAATGGGGAAATCAGGATTTCCTGGATGCACTATACCGTCAACGTAGGGGTTCTCCAGGGCATTAAGCAGCGCCTCGGTATTTTTGCTTCTGGTACCAGGTGTCAGACAAGGGTAATGCAGCCCTGCCCAGACGATATCAAGCGACCTCAGATAATTATCCGGCAGATCGACAGTTCCGTCCCTGTCTATAATATTTGCCTCTACTCCGCGCAGCACTTCTACATTCTGCTCTTTTTCAGGGAGAACGTAAAGGTTGCCGAAATGATAACGGTGGGGGCCTCCCGGCATAGCAGGCCCGTGATCTGTAATGGCAACGGCTTCCAAACCTTTTTGTGCTGCAGCCTGGATGATCTCTGCAACTGTACTGAATGCATGTCCGCTGGAAATAGTATGTACATGCAGGTCGGCTACAAGCTTTATTTCATACACTTTATACCCTCCCTAAAATATGTTTCTCTAAAAAAACAGCAACTCCATCCTCAATGTTGGAGAGGGTTGTTATATCAGCAGCGTTTTGAACCTCAGGCGGGGCGTTGGCCACCGCCACCCCCAGCCCCGCATACTGCAACATATCAATATCATTATAACTGTCACCCATAGCGATAATTTCCTCAGGCAGTATTCCTTCTTTTTTTGCAAGGAAATCAAGCGCCTGACCTTTGGTTGCATCCCTGTGAGTTATCTCTAAAAAATAAGAGCTGGATTGTACTACAAAAAGCTGCGGTTTGCATATCTCTTCAAATATCTGCTGGAACTCATCCATGCGGCCATCCATAATTATTATCGTCAGCTTGGTTGGCGCCTCCCCTTTGGACAGTAGGAAGCTGGAAAGATCGCCCACTATTTCCAGGGGTATTGCTGCCCTTCGCTGGTAGTAGCGCGTATGATCATTTTCTTCCTTCACAAAAAGCCTGTCATCGAGATACAGGTTCAAGTGTAAGTTGTATTCTTCTCCCCTGCGCAGGATCTCCAGTGCCTTTTCGAAAGGAACAGGGCTATGCTTCAAGATTTGGCCACTGCCGGCCTGTTTAATCAGAGCACCATGATACGTAATCAGAGGCAGATCTATCCCCAGTTCCCTGGCATAAGGTAAAGCTGAAAGATACATGCGGCCGGTGGCTATGGTAACCATTATGCCTTTGTTCACTACCGCGCGGATAGCTTCAATATTCCTGGAAGAGATTCTATGCTCTTGATTTAACAGAGTTTCATCAAGATCAAGAGCCAGCAATTTATATTTCATAGTTTTTCACCTTTCCCACTTTAGGAAGGTTAACTTCCTATTAATAATAGCTTACAAGGTATAAAGCCCCCTGTCAACAAATATGCAGCGGGGAGCTAATAATATGAATAACAATATTATAGCGGGGAAGAAGTGCATCTTGAAGTTCTATTTCCCGGAGATGTTTTTCCTCCCGAAAAAGATTGTTATCAAGCCATTTATCCAGAAAGTCATAGGTGGCCTTGCGCCCTGGATGGGAAATCAGTATTTTACCCCCGGGTTTCAAATTATTGGAGAAGATCCTTCCCAGATAGAGGTTGAGTTTGGGATCGTATAAAATATCCGATGCCAGTATACAGTCAAATTTGTCCTTACAGGTGAATTTACGCCAGTCCTCCTGCAAAAGTTCAGCATCCAGGCCGTTTATCCGGGCATTATCTCCGGCCATCCCCAGCGCTGTAGGGTTAAAATCGGAAAGAGTAAGCTTTGCTCCTTTGAGGCCGCACACTATCCCCGGAAGGCCCATACCCGCACCAAGCTCCAGGACACTTTCGCCCGGTGAAAAATCAATTGTCTCCCAGATGAAGTAAGCCAGGCCATAAGAAGCAGGCCAGACATCAGCCCAGCAGGGAACTTTATCCTCATCATTTACATCGGTAATTAAGGCTTCGATATCCGCCGCCACATAGAGTTTCAACTCCCTGCCAGGCAGGGAGATAATCAGTTCTTTCTTTTCAATATATTCATTTTCTCCCATAGCGCTGCCTCCTTATTGATTTTTCCTCCTCTGAAGCTCCCTGTACAATCTTTCGGCGCTCGGGCCGTTCATCTTTGGGACTGTTTTAATTTCTTCCAGGGAGGCGCTCATCATAGTTCCCATATCGGAAAAATGTTCCAGCAGGGCCTTTCTTCTTACTTTACCGATCCCCGGCACCCCCTGCAGAAATGAAGAAAGGCTCCGCTTAACCGCCAAATTCCTGCTGAAAGTGATGGCAAAACGGTGCGCTTCATCGCGCACCCGCTGCAGCAATTTCAGCGCTGGGTTTACGGCGGGCAGGACGAGCGGGGCTTTCTGCCCCGGTAAAAAAATATGCTCATGCTCCTCGGCCAGTGCGATAACCGGAAGATCGCCGTAACCGGTCTCCCTCAGGACAGCAAGTCCTGCGGAGAGCTGACCCCGTCCGCCATCGAGTAAAATTAACGAGGGCAGAGGCAGTATTTCATTTTGTAGTCGGCGGTGCAGCACTTCAGCCAGGGCAGCATAATCGTCAGCCGGGTCAGCGGTACGTATCTTAAAACGCCGGTACTCATCTTTCACAGCGCGCCCGTGAAGGAATACAACCATTGAGCCCACCGTATCTTTCCCGGCAAAGTGGGATATATCATAACCTTCAATTCTGACGGGGGGAGCATCCAGCCCCAGCAATCTTCCCAGCTCTTTTAAGCTTACCTCTGTTTGCTGCAAATCCTCCTGTTTATGCCGGGCATGCAGGAAAGCATTTTTTTTAACCAGTTCCAGCAGGGCCTTTTTTTCCCCCCTCAAAGGAACCTTCATCTTTATTCCTTTTCCATTTCTTTTCTTTTTCAGCCACTGGGTTATTAGCTCCTTATCTGCAGGCATATGGGAAAGAAGCAGCTCTCCGGGAACAGAGGTGGATTTATCATAATAATGGCGTAAAAATTCCTTCATAATTTCCTCCGCTTCCTTTTCCTCCGTACCTCTGGGGGTAAAGTTTTCCGCTCCCAGAAGCTTGCCCTCCCTTACCCGGAAAAGGCCCACGGTATATCCCCCCGGGATTTCAACCAGGGCGATTACATCCCTGTCTTTTAAATCGGTTGTTACCGCTTTCTGACGCTCCATGATCCGCTGCAGCGAAAAATGCTGATCCCTCAGCCTGGCGGCCTTTTCAAACTGCAGGGCATTTGCCGCCGCAGCCATCTCCCGCTCAATTTTTTTCAAAAGATAAAGCTGCCGCCCTTCCAGGAAAAGCGTTACCTGCTCCACAACGCGATTATATTCCCGGGAGGTTATATTCCCCCGGCAGGGAGCCAGGCAGCGTTTTATCTGGTAATTCAAGCAGGGGCGGCCTTTCGCCTCCGCCTCCCTCAGCTCCTGTCGGCAGCTGCGCAGGGGAAAAAGCTTTTTGATTAACCTCATCGTATCGCGCATCGACCCCGCATTGCTGTAAGGGCCAAAATAGCGCGATTCCCCCGCATCAACCCTGCGGGCTACCTCCAGCCTGGGGAATGTTTCCTCGGTGGTCAGGCGCAGGTAAGGGTAGTGCTTGTCATCCTTAAACTGGATGTTGTAGCGGGGCGAATATTCTTTTATCAGGTTGGACTCCAGCATAAATGCTTCTTCTTCCGAATCCGTTACAATATAAGAAATTGATGCGATATTGCCGACCAGAGCCTTGAGCCGGTATGAAGAATTGGAAGGGGAATTTTGAAAATAAGAGCGAACACGCTGCCTGAGGTCCAGCGCTTTGCCCACATAGATTACCCTGCCCCGCTCGTCTTTATAAAGGTAAACCCCGGGACTGCGCGGAAGCTGCTGAACTTGTTCAAGCAAAAATTCTCTTTTGTCTTCCACAAAAAGTAACCCCCCTCTTAAACCGGCAGTTTAAGATAGCGCTTCAGGTACTCGGCCGTATAGGAATTTTCAACCAGAGCAACCTCTTCAGGAGCTCCCGCGGCTACGATGGTCCCGCCCCGGTCTCCGCCCTCCGGCCCCAGGTCGATAATATAGTCTGCCCTTTTGATTACTTCCATATTGTGTTCAATCACAACAACCGTATCCCCGTTTTCCGTCAGGCGCTCCAGGATAGTGAGCAGTTTTTTAATATCGTGGATATGCAAGCCCGTTGTCGGTTCATCCAGGATATAAAAAGTTCTTCCGTTGCTTCTCCGGGAAAGCTCGGTAGCCAGCTTAACCCGCTGCGCTTCACCCCCCGAAAGGGTGGTTGCAGGTTGTCCAAGGCGGATATAACCCAGCCCGACATCCGCCAGGGTCTGCAGGCGTCTTTGAATACGCGGCAAATACTGAAAAAATTCAAGTGCCTCCTGTACGCTCATCTCCAGCACCTGGCTGATGTTTTTACCTTTATAGGTTACCTCCAGAGTTTCCCTGTTGTAGCGTTTCCCCTTACAAACCTCGCAGGGGACATAGACATCGGGCAAAAAATGCATCTCAATGCGCAAAATGCCGTCCCCGCGGCAGGCTTCACAGCGGCCTCCCTTAACGTTAAAGCTGAAGCGGCCGGGCTTATAGCCGCGCATTTTTGCTTCCGGAGTCTGCGAAAAAAGTTCCCTGATCACGTCAAACACGCCGGTATACGTAGCGGGGTTGGAACGCGGCGTTCTGCCGATAGGAGACTGGTCAATATTTACAACCTTATCCAGAAATTCCAGCCCTTTAATCTCCCGGTACTCACCCGGCCTCTGCCGTGCGCGGTGCAGCTTTACAGAAAGAGCTTTGGCCAGTATCTCGTTAACCAGAGTGCTCTTACCGGAGCCGGAAACGCCGGTCACACAGGTAAAAAGTCCCAGCGGGAATTTAACGTCAATATTTTTCAGGTTATTAGCCTGAGCTCCTCCTACTTCCAGCCAGCGCCCATCGGGTACTTTCCTGACAGGGGGAAGGGGTATAATACGCCTTCCGGCCAGATAATCCCCTGTAAACGAGGAGGTCTCAGCCATTATTTCTTCCAGGGTACCGGCAGCCACGACATTTCCGCCCTCTTCTCCCGCCCCCGGCCCCATGTCGATAATATAATCCGCACTGCGCATCGTATCCTCGTCATGCTCCACCACGATCACCGTATTTCCAAGATCGCGCAGCCTCATCAGGGTCTGCAGCAGACGGTTATTATCCCTTTGATGCAGACCGATGCTGGGTTCGTCCAGGATATAAATAACCCCGGTCAGCCCTGAACCGATCTGAGTAGCCAGGCGGATGCGCTGGGCTTCCCCTCCTGACAGTGTTGCAGAACCGCGATCCAGGGTAAGATAGCCCAGCCCCACATCAAGCAGAAAAACAAGCCGGGCGGAGATCTCCTTGAGCACCTGGCGGGCGATATGTTTTTCTTTTTCCGTCAGGGTAAGAGAGGAAAAGAAACTCAGGGCATCCTCAACGGTAAGCCCCGTTACTTCGGCAATATTTTTCCCGCCCACGGTTACGGCCAGGCTTGCTTCATGCAGCCGGGCGCCTCCACAGGCCGGACATGGTTTGCTGCTCATATAGCGGGCAAGCTCTGCCCTGCTTTCGTCGCTATCCGATTCCCGGTAGCGCTTTTCCAGGAGGTTGAAAACACCGGGGAAAGGCCTCTTGTAATGCCTTACCCTGCCGCGGAAGTGACTCACATAGCGAAAGGGTATTGCTTCCGGGGAACCGTAAAAGATGAGCTCTTTTTCTTCTTCGCTAAATGACGCAAAAGGCCGGTTTAAATCCAGGTTAAAATGGCAGGCAAAGGCCTCCAGAAATTGTTTGTAATAGCCCTGGTTGCCGCCCCAGGGATGAATTGCCCCTTCGGCAATGGAGAGCTGCGGATTGGGAACTACATACTCCGGATCAAATTCCATGGTTATACCCAGCCCGCCGCACTGCTTACAGGCTCCGTAAGGGCTGTTAAAAGAAAACATCCGGGGAGATAGCTCTTCAAAGCTAAATCCGCATTCTATACAGGCAAAGCTGGTGCTGAATATTTTTTCCTCTCCCGATACTGTCTCCTGAATAATTACCAGCCCATCCCCCAAATCCAGGGCCGTCTCCAGCGAGTCTGCCAGGCGGGATTCGATACCTTCACGCAAAATTATGCGGTCGATGATTACTTCGATATTGTGTTTTTTATTTTTATCAATGGAGATCTCCCCGTCCAGCTCCCGAATTTCTCCGTCTACGCGGATCCGCGCATATCCTTTTTTGCACAGCTCATCAAAAAGGGCGCTGTACTCTCCCTTTCGGCCGCGTATTAATGGAGAGATAACCTGCAGGCGGGCTCCTTCCGGCAAGAGCAAGAGCTGATCAACAATCTGCTGGATCGTCTGTCCGGCAATCGGCCTTTTGCAGTTAGGGCAGTGCGGGTGGCCGATGCGTGCATATAAAAGGCGCAGGTAATCGTAGATCTCCGTTACCGTCCCTACCGTAGAACGGGGGTTTTTAGAAGCACTTTTCTGATCGATCGATACCGCCGGTGAAAGACCTTCGATAAAATCGACATCGGGTTTTTCCATCTGGCCCAGAAACTGGCGGGCATAAGCGGAGAGGGATTCAACATAGCGGCGCTGCCCCTCAGCATAAATGGTATCAAATGCCAGGGAGGATTTTCCCGAGCCGCTCAATCCGGTAACAATCACCAGCTTATCGCGCGGAATCTCCAGATCAACGTCTTTCAGGTTATGCTCCCTTGCCCCTTTAATCACAATTTTATCCATTTTTAGTTTCAACTCCACCCATTATTTTTGGAGTTCGAAGATGATGTCCCTTAATTCTGCCGCTCTTTCAAATTCCAGATCGCGGGAAGCCCGCTTCATCTCCTTTTCGAGCTCACGCCGCAGCTTGTCGCGTTCTTTTTTCCCCAGGGCCTTAACCCTTTCGGATGATAAATACTGTGCAGAATCTTCCTTAACTTTAGTGGCCTCAAGCGGGGCCCGGATGCTCTTCACGATAGTTCTGGGGATAATATGGTGCTCCCGGTTAAAGGAGAGCTGCATCTCCCTGCGCCTCTCCGTTTCACTGATGGCCTGCTGCATAGAGGGCGTAATTTCCCTGGCATACATGATAACCTGGCCGTTGACATTGCGCGCGGCTCTCCCCGTAGTTTGGATCAGCGATCGCTCGGAACGCAGGAAGCCTTCCTTATCCGCATCGAGAATCGCTACCAGGGATACTTCCGGGAGATCCAGCCCTTCTCTTAAAAGGTTGATACCTATTAAAACGTCAAATTCACCGCTTCTTAGGCCCCTGATAATCTCCATCCGCTCCAGGGCATCGATATCCGAATGCATATAGTTGACCTTCAACCCCATCTCCTGGTAATAATCGGTGAGGTCCTCGGCCATGCGCTTGGTCAGCGTCGTAACGAGAACGCGCTCATTCCTGGAGACGCGTTTTTTGATTTCCCCGTAGAGGTCTTCCACCTGGCCTTCCACCGGGCGGACAAGAATTTGCGGGTCAACCAGCCCCGTAGGTCTGATAATCTGTTCCACCACCTGGGAGCTCACCTCGAGCTCATAAGGACCGGGAGTAGCGGAAACATAGACCGCCTGCTCAACCAGCGCGCTGAATTCGTCAAACTTCAAGGGCCTGTTATCCAGGGCAGACGGCAGGCGAAACCCGTGCTCAACCAGGGTTTTTTTGCGAGAATAATCCCCGCCGTACATACCGTGTATTTGCGGAACGGCCACATGGGATTCGTCCACAAAGAAGAGGAAATCCTCCGGAAAATAATCGAGCAGCGTATATGGCCTGCTCCCGGGGGGACGCCTGTCCAGGTGGCGGGAATAGTTTTCTATCCCCGAACAAAAACCCATCTCCTGCATCATCTCCAGATCATATACAGTTCGCTGTTCCAGCCGCTGCGCTTCCAGCAATTTCCCTTCTGCCTTTAGCTTTTGCAGTTGTTCGGAGAGCTCCTCTTCAATATCTTTAATCGCCTCCTGCAGCCGTTCGTTCCCCGTTACGTAATGGGAAGCCGGAAAGATAGCCACGTGCTGGCGCTCTCCGCGAACCGCTCCCGTTAACACATCGATCTCGCGCAACCGCTCGATTTCATCGCCAAAAAGCTCTACGCGGATCGCGGCATCGGTAAAAGAGGCCGGAAAAATCTCCAGGGTATCCCCGCGAACGCGAAAGGTTCCCCTGTGAAAATCATAATCATTGCGCTCATATTGAATGGCAACCAGTTTGCGCAGGATCTCCTCCCTCGACTTTTGCATCCCCGTTCTCAGGGAGAGGACCTGTTCTCCGTATTCCAACGGCGAACCCAGTCCGTAAATGCAGGAAACGCTGGCAACGATGATCACATCCCGACGCTCAAAAAGGGCGCTGGTAGCGGAGTGGCGCAGCTTATCGATCTCCTCGTTAATAGAGGAATCCTTTTCTATATAGGTATCAGATTGAGGTATATAGGCCTCCGGCTGATAATAGTCGTAATAGCTGATGAAGTACTCCACAGCATTGTGTGGAAAGAATTCTTTAAATTCGCTGCAGAGCTGAGCCGCCAGGGTTTTATTTGGAGCCATGACCAGCGTCGGTTTCTGGATCTGTTCTATAATGTTGGCCATCGTAAAAGTCTTGCCCGAGCCGGTTACGCCCTTTAAAACCTGATGTTTAAAACCTTTTCTTAACCCGGCAACTATTTTTTTGATCGCCTGCGGCTGGTCGCCCTGCGGAGAAAACTCGGAAACAAGCATAAAATCAGGCATAAACTGCAAAATCCTCCCTCATAATCTAACAGACTGGCTAACTAAATATTATAGCATAAAAATACCCCGGGGAACAAACCCGGAAACCGCAGTTTCTAAAAAGTAGCGCATGCTAATATGTAACAGAAAAGGAAATTGCAAGCATCGCTAATGTCAAGGATAATCAGCTAAACTGCCGGGCAAAGCGGCGACATCAAGCATTCAATATTGGAAATAGCAGTTAAAAATGTCGCAAAAAAACAGGAACAATTATGATTGTTCCCCAAAAAAAGCTCATTTTCCTAGAATGCTGTTTTTAAAAACTTATAATCCATATATCCGGTATCTCTGGCCGTTAGATTTGTTCTAAAAGGCGCACCAGGCTGTACGCACACTGCGCGCGCGTAGCCGGCCGCGCTGCGTCAAAACCGGGGTATAAAAGCCCTTTTTCACGGGCTACCCGGACAAACCCGCCGTACCAGGGTTCACCGGTGCGTGCCCGAGCGCGGCTTCCCTCACCGAGGGCACGGATCAAGATCGTCATAACCTCGGCGCCGCTGATGTTGTCCCCGGGGGCAAAGGTGCGCGGTGCTTTGCCGACAATCAGCCCGCTTTCAACGGCCAGGCGAATGTAAGGGCAGGCCCAGTGCGACAGTGGCACATCATCAAACCCGGAGCTTGTCAAGTGCAACCGGGGCTCTTGGCCCATGGCCGCTGTAATCATTCTGGCAAATTCGTCCCTGCGAACCGGATTATCGGGGCGGAAGGTACCGTCCGGATAACCGCTTAAGACTTTGCGGGACACCAGTTCCTTCACGTCCTCAAAGGCGCTATCCCCGGGCAGCAGGTCGGTAAACCCCGCATTTTTACGGTGCAAAAGCGTATAAATGCTCTCCCCGCGCTTAAGATCCCCCAGGGCGGCAAGAGCCTGATAGGTGGAGATAAAATCGGCTTCTCCGCCCGGCCGGCGTCCAAAAGATCCATCCCCCCGCCTGTAGCGCAGCAGAGCCGATACCGGGTTTCCTTCTTTACGTGTCCACCCGGGCCCGGCGGGATCAATGCCCAGCATTACCAGGCCGTGAATGACCTGGGCGATGGATTCGGGACCGTTACTGTTCCATGCGGAAAAATCCCCGTTTTCCTGCTGCTGGGACTGCAGATAAGCCAGGGCTTTCCTGACCGCCGGGTGACCGCTGTCACACCCCAGCGCGGCGAAAGCCATCAGGGCCATTCCGGTCATATCGACATCGGAATTATTTATAACGGTATCTACGCTGAACCCCCCGTCGGCGTTTTGTTTGTTAATAAGCCAGCTCAGGGCTTTGCCTCTGTTTGGGATTGGTTCTCCTGCCGCATAGAGGGAAAGAATCCCCCAGATGTGGGCGTTGACCAGGCGTTCACCTTCCCCTGAAATCGTATCGCCGAACTTCCCATTTTGCAGCTGTGATTCCTTGACCTTTGCGATCAGGTTATATCCCCCGAAGTTTCGCGGATCTTTCCCCGCAGCCACTGCACCGATAATAGTCCGGTGAAAGTCGGTGCTGCGCTGCGGATCAAACAGCTGCCCCTGCCTGACCTGCCCCTCGCGGGTACGTATCATGCTCTCCGCACTTTCCCCGGCGCCTGCCAGGGCAAGGATAGGCCAGTCCAAACGCTCGGAAAATCCGGGCTCGCCGGCTATGCGGCGCACGTGGCGCGCCGTAGCGGAGAGGTCCGGCAAAGCCGCGGCCGCAGCTGCTTTCACCTCCGGAGTCGAAAACAGCAGGGGGTACAGGCTTGTATTATTGCATAACCCGGCCGCTGATTCCGCACCCGGCGCGGAAAGCAGGGCAAGCGCCAGGATCATCAACAAGGCCAAAAAAATATTAGCGGCTTTTTTCATCTGTTAGCTCCTCCTTCAAATTCCGCTTGCTTCTAGCGGTTAATTTTGCAGGTATCTGGTAAAAAGAAAGCCTTCGCTTAAAGCGATGCAAAATAACGGCCAATTCAGGACCGAGGAAAACCATAAACAGGGCATTGGAGATAGCGTGAGTAAGGTCGAAGGCGAACCCTGTCAGCATGGTGGCCAGGAAGGATTGAAAGGTAAGCGGATAAACAAAAGTTAACCAGTGCCAAAGGTTAAGAAGCCATCCGAATAGAAAACCCCACAGAAAGGCTAAAGCCGTAAACGTCCAGCGGGGAAAAAGCGCTTTTCCCCTTGAGAAAAGACCGCCACAGGCACCGGCCAAGCCCCAGGCCAGCATCTGCCAGGGGGTCCACGGCCCGTGACCCAGAAAAAAGTTAGAGGAAAAAGCAGCCAAAGAACCGATAATGAAACCGGCAGCGGAACCGAAGATACGGCCGCAGACCAGTACCAGAAAGGTGGTGGGCTGTGCCCCGGGTATGGCGGCAAAAGGGATCCTTCCCGCACCGGCCAGGGCGGCCAGGGTGGCAATAACGGCGATCTCCGCCGGAGCAACACGGCGACGCTCGTAGCAGAAATAGAAGGCGGCAAGGGCCATAATTATCAGAGCCAGGCTAAAGATAGAAAAATATGGCCACTGCATCTTTTATGACCTCCAACAGTTTAAGATTTTAAGCTTTTTTATGGCTTCCTCTACGGTCAACACCTCCGGGGACAGGCCGCGGAAAAGCCGGTTTACCTGTGAAGCATAATAAAGGGAATTGGAGAGGACGGCTTTACAGTCACCTTCGGCCACCACCCGTCCGCCGGAGAGAATAACCGCCCTATCGGCAATTTCGACAGCGAATTCCACGTCATGGGTTACAACTACCAGGGTCTTGCCTTCATCCCGGAGGGTGCGCAAAAATTTTACCAGACGCCCTTTCACCGCAGAATCCAGGCCGCGTGTTGGCTCGTCCAGCAAAAGAACGTGGGGATCGGTAACCAGCACTGCTCCCAGGGCAATGCGCTGTCTCTCCCCGCCCGCTGCGTCCCGCGGGTGGCTGTCAGCGAGATGGGCGATCTCTAAATGCTGCAGTGTTTCTTCAACCCGGCCAAAATCCTTTTGCCCCCGAACTTTCAGCCCGTAGGCGATCTCTTCGCGCACAGTATCGTGAAACAGGTAATCGTTGGGATCCTGTGAAAGATAGCCGATACGGCTGGCCAGCATTTCCGCCGGGAGCCCCGTGATATCCTGACCATCCAGGAAAATCCTTCCATGCCGGGATGTTAACAGGCCGCAAATTAATTTTAACAGGGTGGATTTCCCGGCCCCGTTTTCACCCAGGATAACGGTAATCTCCCCGGAAGAAAAGGAAAGGTTAATATCCTCCAGGCAGAGGAGATGTTTCTGATAAGCATATTCCAGATTCTTTATCTCCAAAAAAATGGCAGCAGCGGGGAACTTGCCTGCGCACCCGCAAGCGGCCGCCAGAGTGCTCTCCACCTCTGCGGCGGGGCTCAGCTTATATTCGCGCAATAACTTCCTTCCTTCCTTGATGGTCAGGGGTATCTTTTCTGCCCCCAGGGCGGAAAAAACCTGGGCAACGGGGGGTATGAAGAAGCGAAAACGTTCATCCGCCCATCCGGCAATATCCCGGGGAGAACCTTGCTGAATGATCCTGCCCCGCTCCATCAGCACGACCCGGTCGGCCAGGTGGAAACAGCGATCTGTTCTCTGCTCCACCATGATGATCGTCAAACCCCATTCCAGGTTCAGTCGCTGGATGTAATGGAGCAGCTCCTGGGCAGCTATGGGATCCAGCTGGGAGGTGGGTTCGTCCAGGAGCAGGACCCGGGGATACATAGCCAGGATGGAGGCCAGAACCACTTTTTGTTTCTGCCCCCCGGAAAGGGTGAAAGTAGAGCTGCTTCTCAACCCCGTTAAATCGAAGAGGGAGAGCACCTCCGCTACGCGGCGGCGCATCTCCGGGAGCGCAAGGCCCAGGTTTTCCAGGCCAAAGGCGATCTCCTGTTCCACGGAGGTCATTACCAGCTGCTGTTCGGGGTCCTGGAAAACCAGTCCGATATTGCGGTTTAGCTCCCGCTTATTCCAGCTCGCAAGGGAACGCCCGTCGAAACGGATTTCTCCGGCGATGGCTCCCCCGTAATAAGCGGGCAACAATCCCGCCAGCGCCCGCAACAGGGATGATTTCCCGCAGCCCGAATGCCCGGTAAGAAAGACGAATTCACCCTCTCCGATATTCAATTCAATATCATAAAGCGCGGGTTCATCTTTTTCCGGATAATAGTAGGTCAGATTTTTTACCTGATAAAGTTCCACTTGTTCCACCCCCAGGCCAGTAAGGCCGGAATCATTAAAAGCAGCCAGGTTCCCAGCAGGGTCCAGACCTGATGCCGGGCGAGCACCCATGACCCCAGACGCGGGTAAAAAGAAAAGTGTCCCCACCCCCGGATTAAGCTCAGCATTATGAGCAACAGGGCAGCAACGGAAGCTGCCGTTACCAGGAAATCCCCCGGCCTGAACCGCTCCCGGGTATAGTTTGTTCGCGGGCCGCTTCCGTACGCCCTGGCCTGGATACTTTCACCGATGTTAAAGCTGTCTTCCAGCGCAGAGATGAAGAGCACCCGGATGAGGGGCAGCAGGTTTTTTATGCGGGTGAGACGACTGCCCGTATGGAAATTAACTCCCCGGCACTGCGCTATTTCCGCCACACTTTGCAACTTTTGCGAAAGATAGGGAATGGATTTCGTGGTCAGCGCCACCAGCAGAGCCGACCGGGGGAAAAAACGAGCGAAGAAGGAAAGAGCGCGGTCCGGATTAAGGGTATAGTTGTAGAAGATAAACGCCGTAAACACGATTAGCAGTCGGATCCCCATGGTCAGAACAAAGACGAGGTTTTCCAGGGTAACCGTAAGACAGCCTAAAACCGGCAGCACCGGCCCCTGAAGCAAAACAGTGCTCCCCATCCGGTTGGCCAGGGTGTTAATGACAAAAAATAAGCTAATAAGCACAAAAAAGAAACGGACACTTTTCAACCAGGCACCCAATCCACCCGAAACAGCCAGAGACGAAAAGATCGCCATAAACAGCACGAGCAAGAAAAAGGGGTGATTTAGGGCTACAGCCCCGGCGACGATAATTGCCGGATAAATGAGGATCGACGCCGGGTGCAGCGAGTGAAAGAAAATATCCTTAATCTGAAAAATAAACATGACAGACTCCCAACCTGGACGAGCCAGTAGCTGATCTGGACAAGCCAGTAGCATAATGTAGCATAATAAAGTAGATTTCAAGATAGCTCCTATTAAGCATTGAATACATCGGTATTTATAAGATCGCTTGAAAAAGCCTTGACAAATGTAGCTCACCTCGGAACTGCAGCGTCCTAACCGGCAACCGGCAGATACTCCCCTCCATGGCTGCCCGCGCCCGCTAGCCGCCTGCCGCAGGGCGCCCTGTTAGTAGGACCGTTTTTGGTCTTTGCTTCATTGTTAGGGAAGTCCTATTACTTCACCGTCAACAACCAGAGCGCCCACCATTTTTGTAAACTGCCCGGGTCGCTGAATCAGGGCTTCCACGACGCCAGACAGCCCTTCGAGATCCGTGGCTGTAACCAGCCAAAGGGGATAGGGATCGCCCATTCCGGATCCCGTAGCCAGGACAGCCCCTACCCGTTCCGTATATCCCTCGCCCTGGCGGTCAGCGTTTAAATCCAGCGGGTAAAAACAGCGGGGGGTCAACTCGGCAAACCAGCCCGTCCGATCGCGGTGCTCCTGTACCCCTTCCCAAAAGGAACTCCGGAAAAGCTCTTCCCACAGGGCAATAACCACGACCATTTGAGAGCGATTCACCGCCCTTTCTTCTTGATAGGAGTCAACCTCGAGCTCTTCGGTTCCCCTCTCAGCCAAAAAAGTACCGAACTGTTCCGCAAACCCGTCACAGGCATCGCCGGCCAGGATAAGGGTTCCCGGGTTTTTACCCCTGTAACCGCCTGTGAAAGGCTGCGGAAACGCTCCCACAACCGCCGGGGTAAACGAGATACCACCCCAGGGATGGTAATCCCACCAGATAATATCCCCCGCAGCCGGAACATAATCGGCCGCCCCCTGCTCCGATAAAATGCCGTTAACGTAATAAAACCAGTCCGCCATCCGGCCGTTTTCGCCGTTCTGGCCGCTATAACCCGACTGCAGGCCGTTAATAGCGCTGACAAACCCGCCGCCATATTCCGTTTCCACTTCCAGATGCTCCTGGAGCAGCGACAGAACGGAGCAGCCGGGGGCTACATCCAATTGGGAGTTAAAAAGGTTCTCCTTCCCAAAATCCCGGGTTACCCAGAGATTCACCTCCACACTTGTTTCCCGGATTGCCTCCGGGGGGGCGGTGCCGCACCCCCCGGCAAAGGCTATCAGGGAAAACAGTATGACGGTAAGTGCAATGTACCCGGTAATCGCGACAGGCTCAGAGAATCCAACAGGCTCAGAGAATAAGGTCCGATTCAGGTCTCTCATTATTTCCTCCTCGCTTTATCCTCAAAACAACAGATAGAACAACAGATCTTTATCTTCGAAACTTTATGCTTAATACCGCCAGATTACGGTAACAATAACCGGTAGATCACCGCGGCAGCCTGCGTCCGGGTGAGCGTTGCCCGCGGCCGGAAACTCCCGTCGGGGAAGCCCTGCACCAACTCACAGGCAGCGGCTTTTTTTACCCCCTCCCGCGCCCAGGAAGAAACGGTATCCATATCGGTAAAGGTTACGGCGAAACCTTCACCGGTTTCGGGAAAGGAATCGACCCTCGAAACCATTACCGACATCTGTTCACGGGTAATGTGATCATTGGGGTGAAAAGCCGTTGCGGAGACACCCTTCACGATACCTGCTGCCGCGGCCGCTTTAACCGGGGCGGCATACCAGGCCTGCGGATCGACGTCTTCAAAGGAATATTTCAAATCTGTGCCGGCTTCCAGCCCCAGGGCATTGGATAGCATGGTAGCAAACTCCGCCCGCGTCACATTGCGGTCCGGTTGGAAGCGCCCCTCAGCCACGCCGCGGACTATTCCCCTTGCAGCCAGGTAATGTACCGGGATATAAGCCCAGTCTTCTGCGGTAATGTCGCAGAAAGGTTGAAACTCTTCCTGACGGGACAATACAGCAAAGGGGGTGAAGTGCTCTACCGGAGCGCTGATATAACCGCTGGAAAGCTCCACTACGGTGGGCAGAGCATACCACTGGCCCTTCTCCTCGTCCAACCAGGCAACTGTCAGCCCGGCCGGATCCATACCCCCGGGGATAGCCATGCGGATAGAGAAAGTCACGGACTTTTTAAATACCGTTCCCTGCGGTCCCAGGCGGTAGACCGGAGATACAGCGGTGTGGCTCGGCGCAGCAGGTAAATTATCGGCCGCTATTTCCTCCACGGTAATTTCGGCCTCTTCAGGGAGGGAACCAGCGTCTACCTGCAGTATAATTTCACCCAGATCGTCGGTAATGAGGAAATCATCAAGGACCGGCACCAGGAAAGAGAGGTTGACGATATTGTTTTCCAGCTGCTCTTGAAGAACTTCTTTTTCCTCTGCGCTCATGGGTTCATCTCCCCCGATTACAACGGCCTGGTCTGGAACAATTTCCACGGGCAATTTTTTCTGGTTTTCATGCAGGTAAGCAGGCTGCTCCGGGAAGGCGGAGGTTATTTCATACAGTTTTTCTTCCGATAAGACGGGAATTTTCTCGCTTATACCCTCTCCCTTTTTTTCCTCAGAAGACGTTGTTGGCCCCCCGACGCCAGCCCCCGCATCGCTGGCCCAGAACCAGTGAACGGAATCTCCATCGTCAAGAAAATAGTTATTCGCCGGCACATCCGGTTCATAACCGTTTACTGTATATTTCCACCCGGCGGTACTATGCAGATCTTCCTGCTCCCCTGCAATCTCATAAACATAGCTTCCACCGTAACGTGTGCTATAAGAAAGTTCGGTACTTTTAAGGGCATCTAAGGCGCTTGCACCGACAGGTAATACTACGGAACCGGAGAAATGTTGCTCTTGTTTCCCCGTCACGCGAATATAAATAGATATTTTATCGGGAGAAGTAGAGCCCCCGTTGCCGGGATCGGAAGAAGAATAAAACTTAATAATACCCATGCAGGGTACCACATCAGCGTAGCCGCAGTCATTATAGTTTTCTATCCTGTATTCATATTCACCGACAGGCAATCCGGGAATGGAGATAATTCCATTTTCCGATGCATATTCCTTTTGATCAATAAATAATGTAAAGGGACCCAGGGATTGGAGTTCTTCCAAAGTTAGCTCCTTAAGGCCTTCACCCCACACATATTTCCAGGCTTCAATAGAAAGAATAACCGTTTGCCCTTCCGCAGGGGAAGCAGGGTTTATGGTAAATTTTGGAAAAAAGGTTTTACTCTCATAGTTGCTGTCAAAAGCCGTAATATAAAAAACAATTTCATCGCCGGGCTTTACAAGGTAACTGTCTGCACCGTAATTGAAGGCATCTTCTTCAATTTCATCCTCCCTTATAACATAATACAACCAATACGTGGTCAACTGCTCCCCGTCGCATTCCCAGCTTTTCCCGGTTTCTCCAAAAATCGCGTTGATGAACCCGCCTTCTACGGAAACCTGCTCGCTTCCGGCTGCTGAAATCAACATATCCAGGGCTGAAGCCCCTTCAATATAATCAACTGCTTTGTTCAGCAGATTGCCATTAGCCCCCTCTACCCTTACAGTAACGGAGCCATCAGCTGGTAAAGGCGGCTCTTCGCCATTCTGAGGAGATATTTTTACTTCATATTCACCATATCCTTGCTGCACCAAAACCGCCAGCGACCATAAAGCCTGCCTTGTTGATAGATCATCTCCTCCGCTGCTTTCCAACAGGTAAGCGAACGAGCCGTCAGCTCTCTGCAGTGAACACAATGCATCGATTATTGTATAGCCGTTTTTCTGCCAGCCAGGATCTGTAATATCCTCACCGGCTGCCAGCAGACCCAACAAAGCGTATGCGGTGCTGTTAGCATTGTGTTTTTTGGATGCCTCATCTGTTCCAAACCCCCCGTTTTCCAGTTGAGCATTTTTCAGAAATGAAACAGCTTTCGCTATCCCGCTCTGTACTCCTTCATCCGAATCTCCGCTGTAGCAAGACAGCGCCTTTATAAAGATGCCGGTGGCATCCACCGATTCAAATTTTCCGTTATTCTCCTGGATGCTCAAAAGATACTCCACGGCCATATTATGATCATAAGTCGCGTTCATCTGTTCCAGCAGCATAACGGCCAGTGCATTTTGAAGAGGTCCTTGAACATGCACAAACGAGCCGTCGCTTTTCTGTTCAGAGAGCTTAAACACCAGATTTTCTCCGTTGTAGTTCTGCGGGTCCAATCCGGCGGCGCCTAATCCCAACACTTTCCCCAGCAGAGATTCTTTCTCCCAGTCAGGGAAATCCCATCCGCTTGATAAATCAACATCTGCTTCCTTTAACGCTACAACCTCTTCCCAATCGGTAAGGGCCTTATTTTTTTCGTAGACATAATAGCTTACGGTCTCATCAACAACCTGCGAAACAGTAAGGGTTTCGCTTTCACTCGCCTGAACCTCTGTTTCCATAAACAATATAAAAGAAGCAAAGGCGAAGCAAATCAAAAGAAATAGAAACCCCGTCTTGACTTTTTGGTTTAGCATCACTATATACTCCCCTCCCCTAAAAATCGTCTTATTTAAGATTTGCAAAACTAATCAGGAACAATGTATCCATAAAAATAATAAAACCCCGGCTACTAACCGGGGTCATAGAAGACCTTGGACTGTTAACATAAGTAACACCACCTTCCCCCATCACCCGTAGGGTAGTAGTTCTTCTCAACAGGCAGGTCTCCTGGCTTGGTTTCATCGCTGTTTTCCGCCTTCCCAACACACATTCACGTCAGTGGCCAGATGTAGGAAAACAGCTCCCCCTTACAGTGGCGGGACCGCTCCGGACTTTCACCGGCTTCCCTATTAACCCCGAAGGGACCTGTTAATAAATTCAATTAAGTTTTTGATTATATTTGATTATATTGATTTATAAACTATTTATACCATACCATCTTTTGACAATAAAGACAACCTCTATTTCTTGCTTTAAAAGCAGTTTTTTGCTCCCGCACCCACTTAGATTTTATCATATCATAGTTTAAGAATTTCTGAGGTTCTGATATAAAGATATAAGCTTCCTAAAAGTACCAGGACTGAGGGCTTGCACTACGCTAATAACTTAAAGTTTTCTTGCCCTATTGTTGTTAGGTTATAACCGCTTCATCAGACATCAAGGAACCCAACGCTTCGCTGTTCAATTTGCCTTTCGCTCAACTTTTCCCACGGTATAATTTACCGCTACTTCTTCATCTGGAAAGGGGACTATAACCGGGATGCCCATGCAATCTATAATGTGCACGTGCACCTGATATACTTCCTCGATGTTCTCCGGGGTCATGACCTCCAATCCGCCATAGGAAAAGACGTATGAATCTTTGAGAAATAAGAAACGGTCACAGTAACGGATGGCAAGGTTAAGGTCGTGAATGACGATAGCCACGCAGATATTGTGTTCCTGAGCGATTATTTTGACTGTGCGAAGCACTTCATGCTGATTTCGTAGGTCAAGGTTGCTAGTAGGCTCATCAAGAAGCAATAATTTCGGTTCCTGTGCAAGCGCCCTGGCAAGCATTACCTTCTGTATCTCTCCGCCTGAAAGCTCCGCTACATTGCGCAAGGCAAATTCTTCCAACTGCATTTTCTGTATTATATCGCGCACGATTTGCCTGTCTTCTGATGTTGCATCCCATTTAATATATGGTTTGCGGCCCAAAAGGATCGCATCAAACACCGTCATGTTCAGCGATTTATTATTTTGCGCTACATATGAAATATTCTGGGCCATCACGTTTCTCGTCATTTTATACACGTTATTACCTTCAATTAAGACTACGCCTTTCTGCGCAGGGCAAATACGATTAATACATTTAATTAAAGTGCTTTTTCCTGCCCCGTTATTCCCCAGAATAGCAATACATTGATTTTTCTGTATATCGAAACTTATATCCTCCAGAATATTTCTTGTACCCTGGTTATAGGTAAAAGTAATATTGTTAATACTAACCATTGTTCTGCAACCCCCTAAACAATAGATAAAGAAACATCGGCGCGCCTAAAAATGAAGTGATAGCTCCGATTGGAAGTATAACCGGCGCAATAATCAGTCTGGCAAAGGTATCGGCCAGAATGAGGAGCAGTGCCCCGGCAGCCGCCGAGCACGGAATCAGATAGCGGTAGTCGTTACCGATAAACCTGCGCATGATATGTGGAGCAATTAAACCGACAAAGCTTATAATACCCACAAAAGATACCGCTACCGCCGCTGTCAGGGAACAAATACCCATACTAATGATCATAACCGCTCTCGTGTTAACGCCCAGGCTTTTTGCCGTATCCGCCCCGCTTTCCATGGCGTTATAATTCCAGCGGTTTAGCAGAAAATACACCAGCGAGGAGAATAATATCACCGTAAGGATTAAAAGCTCCTTCCAGCCTGCCGATCCCAGGTTTCCGAAAGTCCAGAATACGACAGAGCTGATTTTTGTTTCATCTGCAAAGTACTGTAGCAATGCGCTACCACCGGCAAATAAAGAGCTTAAGGCAACGCCGGCTAAGATAAGCCCTGCGGGGCCCAAATCCTTCTTAAACTGGGATAGAACAATCACTACGAAGGTAGACATCGAGCCGCATACAAAAGCGCACAGGGTTACTATATATGGATTATTAATTGCAACCGCTGTGGCAGCGGAGGAGGATTGTACGACTCCGCCGCCAAAAACTATAATACCCAGCGCCGCGCCGAATGCAGCACCCTGGGATACACCAAGTGTCGATGCCGATGCCAGAGGGTTTTGCAAAACGCACTGCATAACGGCACCGGAGACAGCAAGGGCGGCGCCCACAAGGATAGCCGCCGTAACCCGCGGAAGTCTTATGCCCATGATCACCGCCTGGGACTGTGATTCTCCTTTCCCCATAATCGTTTTGATTATTTCAGAAATGGGGATATTCAAAGAACCGGCACTGATTGCGAAAAGCGCTATTACTATAGTTGCAATAACAGAAATCGCAAATACCTGTTTTTTTCGTCTAATGAAAGCGTTATATAGCTCCAGCTGAGTAATACGAATATTTGCCATCAATTATCACCAAAATTTACAGCGCTGTAGCTTGCCCCAAAAGCTTCGAGTTCACTGAGATAATCATCGCACCCAAGGAAAAACTTGAAGATCTCGTTAGCCTTATCTTTAAATACAATATCCTTGAACTGCTCCGGGAAAATGATACTTCCGATATAATAACTGTTTACAATGGGAATTTCAACGTTTGAATAATAGGATGTAGAATTTGGGTACTGGTAAAGTTTACCATTTTGAAACGCTGTTAGCTGAGCATAGAACCCTGGGTTTTTCTTAATATCCTCTTTAACGAGGTTTAAGCCGGTAAAGTCAAAGAAAATGTACTCCGGATTCCAGCTGATAATCTGTTCTTTATCGACCACCACACCACCTACCAGATCTGAGCTACCTCTGGTAACATCATTTGCATTTAGTATTTCAAGTAATTTGTAATTTGCGTAAACACCCTCTATGCCATGGGCTCCTTTAAAGGTTGCGGCCGCTCCCAAAACAGTAGGTTTATCTTCGTCGGGCACATCTGCCGTTCTGGATTGAAGGTCCTGCAGGCAATCGTTTATGAAGGCAATAACTTCTTCAGCTTTTTCCGGAACCCCACAAACATCGGCCAAGATACGAAGTGCTTGCTTGTAGTCCTCCCCAAACAATGTTCCCAGGGCCACAGAAACCACCGGTATACCTGTTTTTGTTTGAATTTCATCCGCCAGCTCCGGTGCGTATGAGCATAAGATTACATCTGGATTAACTTTTATGATTTCTTCCGGGTAATAATCAGTCGCACCTGCTGCATCCGTACCAACAATGGGCAGGTTTGCCCACAGGTCTTTGTTGGCGTAAGCATAGGCTGTAACAGGGGTGATATTATCAGAAGCCATCCCGCCTATTCCTACTGCTTTATCTGCCAGTCCAAGATATGTAATCATACGCGGTGTATTGGCAAGAGGAACAAACTTTTCTACAGTTGCAGGTATCTCAACTTTACGTCCAACCATATCGGTTATCGTACGAGTGGTTGCCTCCGCAAGCTGTTCGGGTTCGGTAACCGGGGAATCGTTTGCTGTATTGTTTCCACAGCCAACTGCCAGGCAGAAAGATAAAGCAATGACCAGAATCGGTAAAATGTACTTTTTCATAAGTGTACTTCCTTTCAAGTTTTAATTTATTGGGTTTGCCAATATAATGTAGCAGTTATTGTATCCATTACGGTATTTATCAGGCCATGATCTTCGATAGAGTAAAGGTAATCCCTAATTTTGTTTTCTTGCTCCACCGTAAGATCATGCATTAACTTGGTACGGCTGATATATATATTAACCGCATCTTCAACGGGATGCTTTATCTCAGAACGTTTACGGCTATATTCAATCATCGGATAACATCCCTGCATAAAGAGCAATGCAAACCCATTGAGTATGTCTCCCAAATGAAACTTTTTATCAATGCCGATGATACCAAGAATCTCATTATACACTGTTTCAGTACGCTTTATCGGCTTTACCATTACGCACCATCCGCGGCTGCAGTCAGAGAGTTTTTTAAAGGTTTCATAGCTTTGAATCGCGGGCGTCATGTGTGCAAAAACGAGATCAAATTTTTTCTCGAATCCTTGTTTTTTAACATCAAAATCATGCCAGTCGGCAATGTCGAACCTTACATTTTTAACACGTAAATCTGCGGCCCTGCGATTTGCGGATTCGATCATCAGTGGAGATAGATCAATTCCTATTACGGTTTTAGCTTTAGATGCAATGGAAATAGCATATCTTCCAGCGCCGCAGCCCACATCCAATACATCCGAATTCTCGTTAAGCATCTGCCTCCTTTCAAGTAATTGCAAAAACTCATCCTTTGCAAAAGATGGGATTGGCCGTTCACCAAAACCTCCAGACATGGAATTCCACCATTCAACGGAAGCTTGCTTGTTTTTAGTTCTAATATTCCATTCTCTTAAAATATCTGATACATCCATTCGTACACTTACTTTCATAAATTTTGGCTATTATACGAAAAAATCCGAAAGGCGAACTCGCTAACCGGGTTAGGAAACACAAAACAAAGGCACAGCCCCGCAACTGCATTTTAACTTCGTGCCAGAAAATTATTAAACACTAATAATTATTTTTAAGGTAACATCCTGGATGTTAAAAAATTTATCTTCCTAATTTAGCTTTAGCCAGTTTAGCTTTAGCCAGCTAAAACCTAGCATATAGTGTTATTTATATAATATTAATGCTACTTAATGAATAAAAAAATATAAAAGGCAAGCTCTCCTTTTTTCTATTTGCGTGTTACTAATAATAAATTTAGTGATACGTTTATTATTCTATACGCACCTTAATTATTCCTGCCACACTATAAAATATTTTTAAAAAAAGTAAGTATGGCTTAAAAAAAGAAACCCGCTAGACTGCTCCAAAGCATTCTAACCGGTTTCATTTTGCTATATTTTTTAACCAACTTTCCTGTCATAGCTGGGGTTCTGATATAAAAGGGAAAATGTTATTTTTCAATCAGCACTTTTTGCACGTGATTATTTTCTGCCAGATAGTCCATAATTTCTTCTATGCTTTTTTCTTCATGCGCTATTTCCGGGGATACGTAGCGGCCGATATCCTGGACAGATTTTCCAAGGAGCTGAATCTTTTGTTGCAGTTGATAGCCCATCTCTCTTAACTTTTGCAGGTTTTGCTCCAGCGCCACCCTTTTTTGCATTATCTCATTTTTTAAAAGGGGATTCCCATAAAAAACTCCCTGGATTCCCTGCGCTGCGCCTGCTTTCTCTTCAAAAGAGGAGAGGCTTCCGGAGATAAGCCCCTGTACCGTAAGCTGCCCTTCCGTAATCTGCTGCAGGCCGTCCAGGATCGTCTGCTGCTGTGATTGCATAGTAATTAATAATTGTTCAAGCTTGTAGCGGTTTTGGCGCAAACTGTTCAATATTTTATCCAGCTTGATATTCAGATCGTCAGACGTTGGCATTATCGGATCATCCCTTAGTATCTTTTTCTTATGCTATTTTAACCAGGGATGTATTTATTATACCGCAAAATCAGGAGCGACCCGGCAGAAAGCGGTTCCGTATTTTTTTCCAGAGAGAACTATGCTTCATCTCCACATAAACGCTGTTCCATCTGCCGGGAGGAAAAATTACTCCGAAACTGCTGATAGGCTGAGGGTAGATCTGCACCGGAATATTAATGTTCTTTCCATCTCTGATAATATTTAATAGAACGCGATTATAGTAAAGTTGTAAAGCATTCCAAAAATCATTTTCAGATCCCAGGCGATAGTTGTTTACCTTTATCAACCTGTCACCGCCTTTCAGGCCGGCCATCCCTGCCGGAGAACCGGGAACTACAGCCATAATTATTAGGCTACCATCATTATCGGCTTTAAAAAGCGGCGATCCTGAAAATTCTTCTTTATTACCTTTGAGGATGAGCAATTCATGTCCCAGGGGAGCGACAAGAGCTGCCGCAATAATCAACGGCGGGACAAAAGCTGCTGCAACCGCCAGTGATGATAACAACAGGCTGTAAATCGCCAGATTGCGTGCCGTTTTTATTCTTTTGTTACGCGGGTAACTGGAAAGGGCGAGATCGCTGTAGCCAAGACCCGCAACCAGAGGAAGCATGAGATAGATAACTTCCTGCTCCCCGCCGGTGTTCATCACCGTTCCAAGAAGGGGCCACCAGTCAGGCATAGGGATACCGCCGACAAAAATCTCCGAAGTTTCAGCGATAACATAGGTCCAAAGCCCCATCAGGGGAAGGGGCCAGAAACGCTGCATGCTGTAGCCGCCGACAACCTCCCCGGAAGGGGCTTTGAGATAGATGGGGCTGGCGCCGCGGTGACCGCTGATATAAATAAGAAAGGACTCCGTTAGATGTAAAACCCCTACCAGAGCAAGCAAACTGGGCAGATGAATCTCGGTGAGCCCCGCTAGAAGCGCCACATCGCTCAGAAATGGCCAGGACGGCAAAAGTGCCCTGGTAATAATTGATAAAACAGCGATAATGCCTCCAGCATAAGCAAAACAGAGGTAACGGGGATTAATGAATAAAAGCAGAATAGCGATGGGCCAGATATAGGCAATCCCGATACTATCCAGTGAAATACCCAGCAGTAAAAGGAGAATACTGCCTACAAAACCTCCCAGCACCCCATATAACACGGAATAAAGGGTCTGTGCCCAAACATTATTAATAGGCCGGCCAAATAATTTTTTCTCCATATAAACCACGCGCCGGTACTGCATAAACACTATAAATACAATCAGCCAGAATAGAGGATTGCATACCGCCAGAACCATGGTATTGAGCATTAAGAGTACTATATCCAGCCAGAAATTCACCTGCATTTTACCCTCCTTCAATGCCTGGACGCGGAGAATAGCTAAACGGTTTTATCTTCCCCTTTAAGGATATTTATAGCCAGAAGCAGCTGTTCATCAACCTCTTCTGCTTTTTCAGCAAGTATGTTACGCAGCCGTTCCCTGGTAGAAATATCCAGAGAACCGGTATCTGATAAGCTGCTGTCTTTCTGAAACTCCATGAGATAGTTAATCGTCTGCAGATCATACACACCCGTCTTTTCTAAAGGATAACCCAAAAAATGCAGCATGCTCTGCAGCAGAATTACTTTTTCTCCTGTGTCTCCCTTTTTTAAGTCCCGTGGTATTGAGAAATATTGCAAATAAAATTCTAAGGGTAGTTCAACTTCGTAATCAGGCTGCAGTCCGCTTTCGTGCCAGCTTTGCCCGCTGGGAGTTAAATATTTGGCAATCGTATAACGCAGGCCTCCTCCATCCTCCAGATACTGCAAGCACTGCATGGTTGCCTTGCCATAAGTAGGCTTGCCTACCAGAAGCGCACTTTCCCTGTCCTGCAGGGAGGCGGCTATAATCTCTGCGGCACTTGCCGTATGTTCATTTACCAGAACAACAATTTCATACGCTTTTTCCTTTGCCCGGGAAAAATGCTGTTCCTGAATGTTCCCATCACGGTCAACCACCCGCGTAATTTCCCCCGACGGAACGATCTCCTGTGCAATTTCAATAGCCTCTTCCGGCAAACCTCCCGGATTATCCCGCAGATCCAACACAAGCCCTTGAATACCCTTTTTTTCCAATAGCTTGAGCGAATCACAAAAATCCCTGCCGGTGCCCTGATCAAAGCTGGTAATCTGAATATAACCGATTTTCTGATCCAGCATACGGGAAAAAACCGTATCCATTTCGATATCGGCCCGCGTCACTGTGCAGCAGATAAGTTCTTCTTCCCCTGCGCGCCGGACAGCAACGTCCACCGTAGTTCCCGCCAGCCCCCGTAAGAGCTGGGCCACTTCATCCAGGGTAGCACCGGCGATGCTTTTCCCGTCTACTTCCACGATGCGATCGCCTTCCAGCAACCCCGACCTGCCGGCAGGGGACTCCCTCATAATCCTTAAAATGAGAATATCCCCCTCATCTTCCACTATCTCTACGCCGATGCCGCTCAAAGAACCGGTGGTATGAATCAACAGCTCCTCCATGGACTCGGGAGTCAGGTAAGCAGTATGGGGATCCCCCAGCGACTGCAGCATCCCTCTGACCGCTCCGCGTATTAGTTCTTTTTCTTCCAGAGGCTCAAAATAATTATTCTTGAGAAGATCCCATACCTCCCATAAGATATCATCCCCGTCTCTTTCCCCGGCAACCTCTACCTGAAGTGCCGGAGAGGAAAAGAAAAAACGGGTAAAAATATATGTTGCTATGTTGCTCAGAATAAGCACACACAGCAACACAATTACTAGCTCCCGTCGTTTCATGAATACACCGTCTTTCTAATAGAAAACCTCACCTTATTCTTATTATCAATTATAACTTTTATTCGTTTAAAATACTACCCCCAAAAAGACAGGGGAGAACCGGGCGGCATCAAACCGTAAAATGAAACAAATATGGGCAATATCACATTTTCTTTCCAGTTGCCGGTTATACATACAATTTTATTTGCGGAAATTGTATAAACAATGTAGAATTAATAATGCAGTGTTGGAGGTTGCTCGGGGTTATCTTAAACATTTGCAAATAACTGTAAAGCTGGTGGATCACTTGAAGATTCTATTTTTGGGCGATATCGTGGGGCGGCCGGGAAGAAAGGCTGTTCAAAAGCTTCTGCCTGGAATGAAAGAGGAACAAAAGATCGACATGGTAATTGCCAATGGGGAGAATATCGCTGGTGGTTTCGGTATTACCCCTCCATTAATGTACGAGTTGTTCAACGCAGGCATAGACGTCCTTACATCCGGAAACCATATTTGGAATAAGAAAGAAATATTTAATGTCGTCTCCTCTGAGAAGAGGCTTTTAAGACCGGCAAATTTCCCTTCCGGCGTTCCCGGCAGAGGTATGGGAATCTATAATATCAGAAATTTCCAGGTTGCTGTAATAAACTTGCTCGGGCGGGTGTTTGTCCCTTCACCCTGTGACTGTCCCTTTACTGTTGCTCTCAGGGAGGTTGAAAATGCCCTGGAGAAAGCACCCAATATAATCGTGGACTTTCACGCCGAGGCGACCTCGGAAAAACTGGCTATGGGCTGGCTGTTGAAAGACAAGGTCAGCGCAGTGATCGGAACCCATACCCATGTTCAAACTGCCGATGAAAGAATATATCCCCAAAAAGCAGCATATATCACCGATGCCGGCATGGTTGGCCCCTATTACTCCGTGCTGGGCCTGGACCCCGAAAGAGCAATGCAAAAGCTGATCTACGGCCTCCCGGCCAGCCCTGATCTTGCACCTGGAAAAGTTGTTTTCAACGGCGTTTTGTTAAAGCTGGACCCTTACAGCGGCAAAGCCCTGGAATTCAGCAGGGTCTCCCATTTTATCTAAACTGCCCTAATGAAAAGTTAGAAGAAATTCATCGGATTCTGTCTTTCACCATCTACTCTTACCTCAAAATGCAGGTGCGGCCCCGTACTGGAACCGGTCGAACCCACGATGGCGATATTCTGCCCTTTTGCTACTTCCTGACCGGGCGAGACCAGGAGAGTGTGGCCGTGAGCATAAACGGTGGCAAGCCCTTTTCCGTCAGGCCCCATTCCATGATCAATAATAACCAGCCTCCCGTAACCATAGGTAAGGCTCCCGTTAATACCGGCATAGCTCACGATACCGTTTTCCGCCGCTCTGATATAAACAGGATTGCCGTTATAGTTAGAAGATGCCGGCCAGCGTGTCCGCGGAATCCCTATATCAATAGCACCGTGAAAAGCACCCGACTTACGCGTAATCGGATCGGTGCGGTAACCGTAACCAGACGTTATCCAGTGGGTACCGTATTCAGCCAGGGGCCATAGCAGCTTCCCTGACGGGACAAGATGCGCTGTCTGGCGGCGCATCTCCTCCTGCAGCTGCTTAATCAGTTGTTCTATTTTAGAAGCTTCTTGCTCCAATTCCCTGATTGCTTTTTCAGTAGCCTGGATATTATCCTGCAATTCCTCAATCAATTTTTCCTTTTCAGCAAGCTGGGAGTTTAACTCCTCCCTGCGCTCCAGCCTCTCTACTTTCAAACCCAGCAACCGGGCTTTTTCGTCCTCCAACTGCTGCTTTTTCTCCTCTACAGCCAACTTTTCCTGATATGCCTGCTCCAATAGCATAAGATCATTTTCCGCAATGATCTTCAGATCATTTAACCTTGTCAAAAACTCGGCAAATGTAGAGGCATTAAAAAGAACCTCTAGATAACCGCTGTCTCCCCGTTCATAGATAGCGCGCAGGCGCCTTTTTAAGAGTTCATCCTTTAATTCGATCTGTTTTTGGGCTTCAATAAGTTCATTCTCAGTAATCTCGATCTTATTTTCAGTATCTTCGATGTCTTTTTCCAGCTGATTAATTTCCTGCCGCAGGTTAGCCAAACTGTTTTCAAGCTTGTGCAGTTCTCCCGCAATCCTTTTTTCCTCACTCTGATATTCTTCCAACTGTTTACCCCTGCTCTGCAGATTTTGCTCTATTACAGAAAGCTCTCCCTGCGACTTGTAGATTTTATCCTCAAGAGTGTTGGCATAACCGGGCAGGATACTGGAAAAAACAAAGGCGGTTATAACAAGCAATATTAAAATATTTCGAGATTTCAAGAAAGACACAGCGGGTACCTCCTATATACTTACTATACTTTTAAAAAACGTCTGACGGAGATAATGCTTCCCAGAACCCCCAGCCCGGCACCCAGGGGGAGAAGCAATTTGATCATCTCTGCCGTTATCTCTTGTGGGGGAATCATGGGGATAAAATGAATATTGTTCTGAATCCAAAGAACAGCAGCCTGATAACCGTAGAATATAATTAACACAGGTATTATCGCACCTGTCATTCCTAAAAAAGAACCTTCAAAAATAAAAGGCCAGCGAATAAACCAGTCTGTAGCTCCAACGTACTTCATAATCATAATTTCCTTGCGCCGAATATAAACTGTAAGCCTTATAGTATGCGCAATAAGGAAGACAGCCGTAACAGCAAGGCCTACCATAAAAGCCAGCCCAATCAGTCGAATCAACCCTGTAAACTGAAAGAGCGGCTCAACAATCCCGCTGCCATAATCAACATCACCGACACCGGGATAATTTTCAATTTCCTTAGCAACTGCCGTTACATCTTCCGGAATTGTTGTGCGCAGCTCATATGAATCTCGCAGGGGGTTGTCCTCCTCACCTTCGTATCCTTCCAGAAGGTAAGCCTGATCACCCATTTTATGCTTCAGCCGTTTCATCGCTTCATCTTTAGATACAAAGCGCACCTCTTCCAGATCCGGATGCGACACCAGGTGCCTCTCCAGCTCCAGCCTCGTTTCTTCGTTCGCCGTTTCATCAATATACAGAACAATTTGAACCTGCTCTTTAACATCCTCTGTAAAAAGGTTTACATTGTAACTAATAATCATAAAACTGCCCAGAATGAGCAGAGTTATTGCAACCACTCCGACTGAGGCTATACTCATCCATCCATTGCGCAATATGCTTTTCAGCGCCTCTTCCAAAAAATAATAGAGGCTCCTAACGCGCATTAATATATACCCCTCTTTCCAGATCGCTCACCAGACTGCCATTTTCCAGCACTACAACACGTTTTTGAAAATGATCAACGATGTCTTTGGCATGGGTAGCTACGATAACCGTTGCTCCCCGGACATTTATATCATGCAGTAAATTCATAATCTCCATAGATGTCTTTGGGTCAAGATTACCCGTAGGCTCGTCCGCAAGCAGTATAGCAGGGCGGTTTACAATAGCACGCGCCACACAGACCCTTTGTTGCTCACCCCCGGAGAGCTCATTTGGTTTTTTAAAAGCCTTTTCCTTAAGACCTACAAGGGCAAGAGCAAGGGGTACCCGTTTGCGGATCTCCCTGGTCGGGGCCCCGGTAACTCTTAATGTAAATGCAACGTTCTCAAAAATATTGCGATCCTGCAAAAGACGAAAATCCTGGAAAACCATACCAATGTTACGCCTGAGCAGGGGTATTTCCCTGTTTTTTAAACGAACAATATCCCTGCCGAAAATTTTGATACTCCCTTTATTGGGTAAAATTTCTCTGATGATAAGCTTTAGCAGGGTAGATTTACCGGCACCGCTGGCCCCTACGACAAAGGCAAACTCGCCGCGGTCGATAATTAGATTAATGTCTTTCAGGGCGGCAACACCCCGCTCGTATTCTTTATAAAGGTGATAGATTTCGATCATCTTTTTACCCAATCCTTGTTATTCCAGGAAATACAATAATCTTTTGGCTGATAATGCTAACTTTGGTTTTTAATTCGACAAAATATCAAAAAACCCTTTCATTATTTGACAGGAAAATATTCCCTGGACTTATTTTTTTAGCCAGGGCATCATTGCCCGCAGTTCAGCACCTATTTTTTCGATAAGATGGCCGGCTTCTTTTCTTCTTAAAGCGGTAAAGCGGGGGCGGTTCATATGAAACTCAGTAATACATTCCTGAGCAAAAGCCCCATCCTGAATTTCCGTCAGTATTTTTTTCATTTCTTCTCGGACTCTCGCATCAATTAATCTCGGCCCCCTGGTTAGATCGCCGTATTCGGCAACATCGCTTACAGAATAATGCATCCAGGACAGACCGCCTTCATAAATAAGATCAACAATCAGCTTCAATTCGTGAAGGCATTCGAAATAAGCGATCTCCGGCTGGTAACCGGCTTCTACCAGCGTATCAAAGGAGGCCTTGATCAAAGCGGAAACACCACCGCAAAGAACTGCCTGCTCACCAAAGAGGTCCGTTTCAGTTTCCTCCTGGAAGGTAGTCTGAATAACACCTGCCCTGGTACTGCCAAGCCCTTTGGCATAAGCCAGCGCCCGCTGCAAACAACGACCCGTAAAATCCTGCTGGATTGCTACCAGGGACGGAACCCCGTTGCCCTGCTCGAACATACGCCTTACAAGGTGCCCCGGGCTCTTCGGCGCCACCATAAAAACATCCACGAAAGAGGGCGGTACTACCTGGTTATAGATAATATTAAACCCATGTGCAACAGCCAGAGCATCTCCCTCCTGGAGGTTGGGCAGCACTTCCCGTTCAAACACTGCCGGCTGGTCGCTATCCCCCATCAGGAGCATGATAATCTGTGCTTCTTTGGCTGCTTCCGCTACCGTTTTGACTTCCAGCCCATCCTCTTCTGCGCGCGGCCAACTCTTACTCCCCTTGCGAAGTCCGACCACAACATCAAGGTTATTATCCCGTAAATTCTGGGCATGGGCATGACCCTGGCTGCCGTATCCCATAATAGCAATCTTTTCTCCCTGGAGATGGGCCAGATCCGCATCTTTGTCATAATAAATTACCGCCATTTTTTCGCCCGGCTTATTAATGATCTGCTGTTCTAAATCAAATAATCTACTGCCGGGCTTTTCACCTCCTGCATTAATTGCACATATTTTTCATTAAGATGTAAGATAATGATGGTTGAAGCTTAATATTCGACAGGCAGTTCTGCAATCCCTGCCAAAAAACTCTTTTCGATGCTATAATTTACATTTTTTTTCTTCTTAATCCTCAAGTATATGCTCCTTTTTATGGAAGAACGGTTAAAAGCCCCGGGATAAACCCCCCGGGGCTTGCAATCGCTATAACAGACCTAAAAAAGAATCAATAGACTCGCGCTTTTTTTTCCAGAGCCGCTCTGCCGGCGGCAACCATTTTTTCCGCTGTTAAACCATACTTCTGGAGCAGCTCCTTTGGAGAACCCGATTCTCCAAAGCAATCATTTATCCCAACCCTCATAACCGGAACGGGATTATTTTCAGCAATAAGCTCCGCTACTGCACCTCCTAACCCCCCGATGATACTGTGTTCCTCTGCGGTAACGATCGCACCCGTTTTTTGGGCTAGCTGCAGTAAAAGAACTTCATCCAGCGGTTTAATAGTATGTACATTGACTACAGCCGCGCTGATACCATGACCCTCCATGAGGGAAGCTGCTTCCAGGGCAAGCCTTACCGTTATCCCCGCAGCTATAAAAACCAGGTCGTCCCCTTCCCTGAGCAACTGCGCCTTGCCCAGCTCAAAAGGCACCTCTTCCGGGATGACGGGGGGAACTTTTGGTCTGCCCAGCCGCAGATAAACCGGGCCTTCATGTTTTGCTGCGGCTTCTACCGCACGGTATGTCTGTTGCGCATCGGCAGGCACAACTACAGTCATATTAGGCAAAACACGCATCAGGGCAATATCTTCGATCGACTGGTGAGATGCACCGTCCTCGCCTACGGTAATACCTGTATGAGTGGCGGCAATTTTGACGTTTAATTTTGTATAGGCAATGGAACTGCGTATCTGGTCGTAAACCCTTCCCGTTGCAAATACCCCAAAGGTACTGACATAGGGTATAAAACCTG
Source organism: Dethiobacteria bacterium (assembly GCA_050948825.1). GTDB lineage: Bacteria > Bacillota > Dethiobacteria > DTU022 > UBA8154 > DUQX01. The sequence continues at coordinate 518,734 of JBMNEO010000003.1, forward strand.
AAGCTGCAAGCCCTGCAGCCGTTCCCATCATATCAGCCTCAGCAACCCCCATATCAAAAAAACGCAGGGGAAATTCTTCGGCAAAAAGAACGGTTTTTGTAGATTTGGACAGATCTGCATCAAGCACAACAACTTTTGAATTGTTACGCCCCAGCTTTACAAGGGCCTTACCGTATGCTTCCCTGGTAGCCATCTCTTCCCTCAAAGTATCCCCCTCCATTTCATTGTTCCAGCTCGGTCAGGGCTTTTGCATACTCTTCCTTGTTCGGAGCCCTGCCGTGCCAATCGATTTGATTTTCCATGAAAGATACCCCTTTTCCTTTTACAGTATGCGCGATAATCATTGTCGGAGCGCCTTTATAAGAGTGGGCCCTTCCTATTGCTTCAAGCAGTGAAGCGTAATCATGCCCGTCGACTTCCATTACATGCCAGCCAAAGGCCCGCCATTTGTCGGCCGGGGACTCGGAAGATTTAATATCGCGAATCCACCCATCGATCTGCAAACCATTATAATCCAAAAAAGCAGTAAGATTGTCCAGCCGGTAGTGGACAGAAGTCATTGCCGCTTCCCATACCTGGCCTTCCTGGCTCTCTCCATCCCCCAGTATTACATATGTCCGGTATTGCAACTGATTGAGCCTGGCTGCCAGTGCCATGCCATTTGCTACGGAAAGCCCCTGTCCCAGTGAACCAGTTGATATATCTATCCCCGGAGTCTTGTGCATATCGGGATGGCCTTGAAGGGGAGAACCGATCTTACGCAGGCTGGACAAATATGCAGAGGGGAAAAACCCCTTATCTGCTAAAACAGCATAAAGTGCAGGGCATGCATGTCCTTTGCTCAAAACTAACCTGTCGCGAAGGGGATGTTTATCATTTTGGGGATCAATATTCATCACCTTGTAGTACAGAACCACCAGGATATCCAGAACAGATAGCGCGCCTCCCGGATGGCCGGAACCAGCTTCATAAATCATGGTAACGACATCTTTGCGCAGTTTTCTGGCTTTTAACCTTAACTCTTCTACTGTGGCCGCCGATATTGCCTGCAATTTTATACCCCCTTTGGGTCACATTTTACTGGATTGGGCCAAAACCTTCCCCCTGAACCTCCCCAATGTTACTTACAATCACAAAAGCTCCCGGGTCCACTTCCCGCACAATATTTTTTAAACGGGACACCTGGGCTTGGGACACTACACAGAGAATAACATCCTTCTTTTCCCCTGAATAAGCGCCGCGGCCTTCCAAAAAAGTAGCGCCCCGCCCCAGCTCCTCCAGTATTCTTTGGCTTATCGCATCGCTTTTGTTTGCGCTGATGATCATCGCCGCTTTGGAAAAAGAAAAACCTTCTTGAACAAAATCTATGACTTTGCTGCTCACAAAAAGGGATAGGACTGCAAACATCGCTACCTCGGGGGAAAAAATAAAACCGGCGGCAACTATAATGGCAATATCCGCACCGATAAGGCTTTCACCACTGCTTAAACCCGTAAAATGATTGATCAGCTGCGCTACAATCGCCGTTCCACCCGTAGAACCCTGTGAACGGAAAACGAGACCAAGCCCAAGGCCTACCCCTACACCTCCAAAAACAGAGGCTAAAAGCAAATCGTTAGTAACCACCGGCAAAGAAGCCGTGAGCTCCAGCATCAAAGGCAAAAGAATTGTACCGATCAGGCTGTGGGCAACAAATTTCCATCCAAGGATAATCCAGGCCAGGATAAACAGGGGAACGTTGCCCACGAAAACAATCAAACTTACCGGATACTGGTAAAGATGATACAGAATGATACCCAGGCCGCTGATACCGCCTGCTGCAAGTTTGTTGGGAGTTAGGAACATCGCATAAGACAAGGCCATGAGCAGCGTTCCCAATATAACGCCCAGCAATTCCCAGATAAATTTCTTTGACATTATTTATGCCCCGCCCTTTCATCGCAGAAAGCAGCAGACGTTTTTACTATTTTTCTTTACTATTTTTCTCTTTACTCTTTACTTTTTACATACAGCCCTGAGCTGTAACGCAGGTAAGCTTCCAGAAAAGGGTCAATATCCCCGTCCATTACACCCTGGATGTTACCGATCTCTACCCCTGTACGATGGTCCTTGACCAGGGAATAGGGATGAAAAACATAGGAGCGTATCTGGCTGCCCCAGGCGATCTCTTTTTGCTCTCCTCTAAGTGAGTGCAGTTCCTCTTGCTGCTGCCTTTGCGCCAGATCCGCCAGCTTTGCCAGCAGTATGCGCATAGCCCTTTCTCTATTACTATGCTGTGAGCGTTCATTTTGGCATGTTACTACCAGCCCTGTAGGCAAATGTGTTATCCTGACAGCGGAGTCAGTTGTATTTACATGCTGCCCGCCTGCACCGTGCGATCGGAAAGTATCTACCCTCAAATCATCGGAACTCACATCCACATCTTTTCCTGCTTCTACTTCCGGTAATACATCGACTGAAGCAAAAGAGGTATGCCTGCGCCCCCCGGTATCAAAAGGAGATATGCGCACCAGCCGGTGAACCCCCCGTTCCGCCTCCAGGTAACCATAAGCTTTATCACCCTTAACAAGAAAGGTAACGCTTTTAATGCCCGCCTCCTCGCCGGGCAGGAGATCAAGCATCTCTAACGTATATCCTTTCTTCTCCGACCACCGCGTATACATCCGCAGGAGCATTTCTGCCCAATCCTGGGCTTCCAGGCCTCCCGCTCCGGGATGAAGGGCGATAATAGCATTATTGTCATGATAGCGCCCCTTAAAAAGCATGCTTAGCTCTTCTTTTTGCAGCATAGCATCTATTTCCTTATCCAGGCTCTCCGCCTCCAGCAGGAGCTCCGGAACATCTTCCTCGCTGCTGTCTTCCTCACAAAGTTGAAGCAGCACATCCCATTCTTCAAGCAATCCGGCTAACCGGTCATAGGTCCCAAGCCTCTCTTTTAACCGGCCGATCTCCTGCATTATCACGGGAGCATCTTCACTGTTGTTCCAAAAATCCGGTTTGCCGGCTGCTTCTTCAAGCTCCTTTAATCTCCTTCTTTTACTTTCGAGGTCAAAGAGACCTCCCCCATTCTTCAAACCTTTTTTTTTGTTCTTTCTGCCGTTCTTTTGATACGCTTAACATGGCATCCCTCCTAGAACATACATTTAGCGTCCTTCGGCCGCTCCACAGCATTTCTTATATTTCTTGCCGCTGCCACAGGGGCAGGGATCATTTCTCCCCACCTTCTTCACGGTAACAGGTTTTTTCTTTACAGCCGCGGTCTCTTTTGCTGTTCCTTTTGCTTCATTCATTGCTCCCGCATTCTCTTGTTTAAGGTTCGCTGTTGGTATAGCTGCCCGCTCTCTTTCCGGGGCACGGGTTACTTTAAGATGATAGAGAAGGCGAACCACCTCTTCCTGAATTGAATGGATCATTTCCTGGAACATCTCATAGGCTTCATATCTGTACTCGATGAGAGGGTCCCTCTGGCCAAAAGCCCTGAGCCAGACACCCTGACGCAGTTCATGCATGGCATCAATATGTTCCATCCATTTGCTATCCACGGTGCGCAAAAGGACTACCCTCTCCAGCTCACGCATAACCTCCGCACCCATTTCTGTTTCCCGGCGGTCATAAAAATTGGAAGCCTCTTGGAGAAGTTTCTCCCTTAAATCTTCATGCTCAAGGACTTTTAGCTCTTCATAGATTAAACTCCCCACGGGCAGGTAGATTTTTTCCGCATACCGCAATAAGCCTTTTAAATCGCGTTCCTCTTCATCAGGCTTTTCCCCTGCATAAACCGCAAGAGAGGCGTCAATAATTTCCTCAACCATGTGCATGATATTATCACGCAGGTTTTCCCCCTCCAGAACCTGGCGGCGCTGCTTGTAGATTACTTCCCTTTGCTGGTTGAGCACATCGTCATACTCGAGGATATGCTTGCGGATCTCAAAGTTCCGGCCTTCAACCTTTTTCTGGGCATTTTCAATAGCCCTGCTGATCATCGGATGCTCTATGCGGAGGTCCTCCTCCATACCAAGCCTTTCCATGATCGACTTCACATTGTCCGAACCAAAAAGTCGCATCAAATCATCTTCCAGCGACACATAAAACAATGAGGAACCGGGGTCTCCCTGCCGCCCCGAACGCCCCCTGAGCTGGTTATCTATACGTCTTGATTCATGCCTTTCAGTCCCAATAATATGCAGCCCTCCGAGACTGATAACCTCGTCATGGCGGGTTTTCCATAAAGCGGTAAGCTGTTTTATCTTCTCCTCTTTTTCTGCGGGGGAGAGCTCATCACCTTCTCGTATTTTCTCAATTTCCGGCTCAATATTGCCCCCCAGGACAATATCAGTTCCCCTCCCGGCCATATTCGTTGCAATTGTTACCGCTCCCTTTTTCCCGGCCTGGGCAACAATTTCCGCCTCCCTTTCGTGGAACTTGGCGTTAAGCACATGGTGACGGATACCTCTTTTAGAGAGCATCCGGCTTAGCTCTTCGGATTTCTCAATAGAAATAGTCCCCACCAGGACAGGCTGCCCCTTTTCATGCCGCTCTGCAATCTCCTCCACCACAGCCTTGAACTTGCCCTGTTCTGTGCGATAAATTAAATCCGGGAGATCTTTCCTGATCATCGGTTCATTGGTAGGGATGATCACTACATCCATTCCATAAATTTTCCTGAACTCTTCCTCTTCCGTAACAGCCGTCCCTGTCATCCCGGACAGCTTTTCATACATACGAAAGTAATTCTGGAATGTAATGGAGGCCAGGGTACGGCTTTCACGGGCGACCTTGACCTTCTCTTTTGCTTCAATAGCCTGGTGCAGGCCATCGCTGTAGCGCCTGCCGAACATCAGCCGCCCGGTAAACTCGTCAACTATCACTACCTCCCCGTCTTTTACAACATAATCCCTGTCCTTTTTCATGAGAGCGTGAGCCTTTAAAGCCTGCTGGAGATAGTTCTCCATTTCCTGCCGCAGCGTTGTATTCTCTTCATCGGTTATATTCTTGATATGCAGCTCTTTCTCCAAAAATTTTGCAACCCGCTCCTCCCCGCTTTCCGTCAGTATTACGGTATGTGCTTTTTCGTCGACAGTATAATCGGTATCCTTCTTCAGGCGGGGAACATAGGCGGCAAACTTATCATAATACTCGGTCGGCTTCTCCGCCGCGCCGGAGATAATTAAAGGCGTCCTGGCTTCATCGATGAGAATACTATCCACTTCGTCAACAATAGCATAGTATGGTGGTCTTTGCACCAGTTGTTCCTGATGCAGTACCATATTATCGCGCAGGTAATCAAAACCGAATTCGTTGTTGGTTCCGAAAGTAATATCCGCATTATAGGCATCCCTGCGCTCACTGGAATTCAAACCGTGAACGATGAGCCCAACCTTAAGCCCGAGAAACTTATAAACCGGCCCCATCCACTCGCTGTCTCTTCTGGCAAGATAATCGTTTACGGTCACGATATGAACTCCCCGCCCGGTAAGCGCATTGAGGTAAGCGGGCATCGTTGCTGCAAGAGTCTTACCTTCACCGGTTTTCATCTCGGCTATACGGCCCTGGTGTAAAACCACACCGCCAAGCACCTGGACATCAAAGGGCCTCATCCCAAGGGTACGCCAGGCGGCCTCCCGTGCCAGGGCAAAAGCCTCGGATAAAATATCGTCCAGGGACTCCCCGTTCTGCAGCTTTTCTTTAAATTGAGCGGTCATCCCCGGGAACTGGCTATCCTTTAGCTTTTTCATGCGTTCTTCATAAGAATTTACTTCTTCAACAAAACGCCAGAGTTTTTTTGCCTCCCTAACGTGAGGATCACCGAATATTTTAGCAAATAATCCCATAATTTCCCCTCCTGGAGTGATTTACTCCTGGAATATTCTTGTTTGATGTAGAATAATTCTACTAAAAAGACAGCAAAAATACAAGCACCCGGTCATAGAACGCCAACATCGGCGTTGTTTGCTTCGAGAAAACGGGGAATTTCGGTCATATCTGCAAGTATCGCTTTCGCTCCCTCTTTTACAAATAAACCTCTGTTGTCAGCACCGCCGTGTCCGGTTAATACGCCGATGAAAAAGGCGCCCATCTCCCTGGCAGCCAGGAGATCGGCCATAGAATCCCCAACGATCCAGCATCTTCCTTTCTCCGGCTGCAGGCCATCCGCTGAAAACATCCGGCTGTTGCTGTACCTTTTCCCCCAGTAAGACTTGAGAAAAGAAAAAGGATGGGGCTTACCCAGAGATACTCTTTGCGGAAGGCAACCCCGCAGACCCTTTTCAGCCTTGCTCACATCATCATAAGTTGCTATGGAATCAGCGTCAAAATAATGCCAGATACCCATCTTTTGCAGAGGGAGATAAAGCTCGCTGAAAGGCCTCCCCGTCGCAATCCCCAGGAGCCATCCCTCGTTACGCAGCCTGTCCAGGGCACCCCTTATTTTATTAATCTCCAGCAAAGGCTTTTCATCTTCTATAAGTCCTTTTTTGCCCATCAGACGAGGCTCTCTGGCATATATTTCCTTATAATTTTTCTCCCCCAGGTACCACTCCTGAAAAATTTCTTTTACGCCTTCCCATAAGGGAGAAATTGGAGAAAACGTTTTGCGTGCAATCTGCCGATACTCCCCGGAAAAAGCTGCGGCAAGCTTTCCCGGCAAATCACTCCCGCGGGCATTGCCCGCCCATTCCCCCAGAAGAGATTCAAATGATGGTTGCCAGAATTTCTCCGGCAGTGACAGCAATGCAGATAAAACATGAAGGAGCTCCGGGGTAACGCCCTCCTCCGCCGCCAGGCAAGCAAAATCTTTAATTTCCGACCCGTAGCCGGAAAGCTTTTTTAAGATAAGCATCAGCTGACCGGCAAAGCATAAAAAGGCCAGATCCCAGTTGGAATTAACAGCTTTCTGCTTAAAGAAGGCAATTACCTTGTCCTGCTGAAAGATAATCCTTCTAATATTGCTGATATCGCGGGCATCCGGAAAGGCACTGAAAACCGGAAGCTCCCTCCCCGGGGAAAGCCCCAGGTAGTGTTTCCCGTACAACAGTTCCCATACGGTCAACGCTGCCGTGTTCCAGTAGCACTCCTCTGACGTAATAACTCCGTCCATATCAAAAATTATCTTTCCCTTAAAATCCGGCACAGCTTTTGACCTCTTTCCAGCTAAGATACTGCAGCAGAATCGGCCAACGAACCTTAAACGGGCTGATCCAGCGCCGCTGATTATTTTACTGTTACATCTGTTTGAATGGCGCCGGCAACACCCGAGGTAATACCCTTTCTCCATTCCCGCAGCTCCAGCGCATGAAAAAGAGCTTCTCCAAAAGCTCTGAACAGCGCCTCCCAGATGTGGTGACCATTGCTTCCCTTGTTAATATTAAGATGCAGGGTACAGCGAGCCCCCTGCGCAAAACCCTCAAAGAATGTCTTCAGGTCCTCCGAGTTCGTATTCTCAGTCTGCAACGGAATGTTTACACCAGGGTTGAAAAAATCAAGATAAGCCCTGTTCTCAAAGCTGATTACGGCCTGGGCAAGGGCTTCGTCGATAACAGCAAAGGCCGATCCATATCCGACCAGGCCATCCTGCAACCTGGATTCGACATATTCCTTGATCGCTTTCCCCAGCGTAATCCCCACATCTTCACAGATAACGTGGGTGAGATACAGCTCCTTTAATCCGACATTTACTGCCAGGTTAAACTCCCCGCGAGCAATGATATGTTCCAGCATATGGTTAAAAAAGGGCATCGGCGTCTGCAATCCTTTTTTGGGGTTTTCATATCGGGGGCCAAAATCTACTTTAACAATAATCTCAGATTCAGCAGTTTTCCTCCGGGCCGTTACCTGCATATATAATCAGACCTCCTTGGACAATATTATTGTCCTGACTATTATTTAAAAATCTCTTTCCCTGACCGCCATGGCGTGGGCGGAGAACCCTTCTACTTCTGCAAAATGGATCGCCTTCTCCTTTACCCTTTTGAACCCTTCTCTGGCAACATAACCAAAGGAAGAGCGTTTTAAAAAATCATGCACCGATACCCCGGAAAATGTTTTTGCAAATGAACCTGTCGGTAAAATGGCGTTGGGGCCTAAAAGAAAATTGCAAAATGTGATCGGTGTGTACGGGCCAAGCAATATTTCCCCCGCATTTTTTATCCGGGTAAGCAGTGAAAAAGGATCGGCAGTCAATACCTCCAGATGCTCGGGTGCATAATCGTTGACAAATTTTATCGAATCCTCCAGATCCTCGGTTAGTACAACGCCCCCATAATTATTAAATACTTTCCGCACAAAAGCCGCTTTTTCGTCAGGCAATTTATCGATATAACCGGGGATAACCCGGGCTACTTTTTCCGCCAGCTCCCGGGAATGGGTCACAAGCAGCGAGGCGGAATCAGCCCCGTGTTCTGCCTCAATTAATAAATCCAGCGCTACAGTCTTAGCATCCGCAAATTCATCAGCAAGGATAATCGCTTCACTGGGACCCGCCGGCAGGCCTACATCCAGTACCCCGTAAAGTATCCGTTTGGCAGCATTTACATAAGCGTTGCCGGGACCGATTATCTTATGACAGCGCGGAATGCTCTTTGTACCGAATGCAACAGCTGCCAGTGCCTGCATCCCCCCGACTCTGTATATTTCTGCAATTCCCAGTATACGGGCTACAGCAAGGGTAGCTGCATCTACATCCCCTTCAGGGCCGGGTGGAGTACAGACGGCGATGCGCGGCACCCCCGCTACAACCGCAGGCACCCCCAGCATCAGCATAACCGAAGGGAAACTCCCCTTACCCCTGGGAACATATAAACAAACATCGGCAATAGGAGTTGTCTTTTCCCCCGCCAGCAATCCTTCTTCGATCTCCTTCAGCCACATCTCGGAGGGAAGCTGCTCCTGGTGAAATTTTTTGATATTGGCAGCAGCGTATTCCAGGGTATCCCTGGTCTTTGCATCCAATTTGCCATATGCCTCTTCTATTTCTTCCTCTCTCACCCGCAGACCTTTTTCTTTCAGAGAAACACCATCAAACTTTTCCGTATAATCGAAAACGGCAGCGTCACCTTCCTCCCGCACACGGTCTATCACCTCCATGGCAAGATTCAAGTGCCTGGTAATATCTGTCTCCGAACGGCGCAGCAGCAACCGGTACTCTTCCGGGGAGAGTTGCTTTAACTGATAAAACTTCATCTAATATTAACCTCCTTCAGGACACTAGCTAAAGTTGGTAAACCTGTCCAAAGCTGTGCGTGGGGCCTATCTCATCGACCAGCGCCCATAAACCTCCAAGGACCAGAGAATGCCCGCCGCAGATAACAGGGATCTCCGCTTCCACAGCAGCCCTGGTGAACTCTTTCATAACGGGGTTTTTCATTTCCTGCCAGAGGCCGAGATCGGAAAGAAAACGCTCTTCGGTAGAAAGCCTATGATGAAGAAGATGGATCATGAGCACTCTGGTGTCCAGGAAAGCGCAGCGGGCAACCTTCTCCAGGTATCTCATAAACTTACCGGAGCCAACTTCTTCCAGGAAAAAGCCCATCAGGGAGATAGCGCTGCCCTTTTCCTCCCGTCCGAGGGCCTTCATCCCTCTTTCTTCAGAAAAAATGCGCAGTCGCAGTTTCAGGTTCTGATTGATGTGGGCGATTACCGGCGCCCCTACCCGGCCTAAAAGCAGGGCTTCTTCGTAATCCCCCCCGAGAACTTCTTTCGCCCTTTCCAGGCGCGAGAGATCGAGATCCAGGCTGTCCAGCACCTTGCGTGCCCGGGGGCCGGCGAAGGGGCTCCCGGCCAAAATCAGCAAATCGGCGGGGGTATCAAGATCAAAGATCAGCCCGGCACTATTTTTAAAGAGCTTATGCACAACACCCGTTCCATCCCTCAGAGCTACAGCAAGAATATTATCCATGCCGGGCGGATCTATCTTATTAATAAGCTCCCCCGGCGTAAAGGCAATAATATCGGCCGACTGGGCATTATTTGAATAGATAGCAGCCCCGGAATTCAATAAATGCCGGCAGATCTCCTGCAGCTCACCTGCCGTTACCAGGGGAATGCTCGCCCCGCCCATATAAAGAACATTTCGCAATTTCTCCCTGTTTATTAGCCCCGAAAGCACTTTGCCAAAATGAAAATTATCACCGCTCCCACTTTTTATTACTTTAACCCCCAGGGCTTCAGCCTCTTCAGCCAGCAGGGGATAGTTTGTTAGAAGATAAAGCGCACCGATCTCTTTTATCTGCTTCATCTTGGCGATATTGTCCAGCAGCACAGCATGACGGACATTTACAAGCATCTTTTCTATTTCACCAGCCGGGCTGCCTCCTTCAAAAAGAACGACATTCACCGTATCATTCATTATTTCACGTCCTCCTCCGCATACTCTAAAGGAAGTGAAACACCGGCAATCGCCGGTGTGCAACCACTAAAGTAAAACAATTGACCGGGGAAACCCGGAAAACCGGAAAGAGCCCGAACGACAACCCCCTCTTTGCCTGAATATCCGGCATGAGCATTCTTATGTATAGATGAACACATTGTATTTTATCCCTTCCAGGTCAAAGATCCCGCAAAGCCGCGGCAGTTTATCCTTTAGGCTCAATCAATCCGTAATTACCGTCTTTTCTTTTATAGAGCACGTTTATTTCTTCGGTTTCGGCATTGGTAAAAACAAAAAAATCGTGACCGAGGAGATTCATTTGTAAAATGGCCTCCTCTTCAGGCATCGGTTTTATGGTAAAACGCTTTGTTCTGACAATCCGGGGCTCAGTTTCTTCCTCTTCCTTTCGCTTATTGTTTATGAATTGCTCGTTTAGCTCTTTAAATCCCTTCTGCCTCAGCTTCCGGTTGATTCTGGTTTTATATTTATGAATCTGACGCTCTATTTTATCAACCACCAGATCAATAGAAGCGTACATATCCTGTGTCGCCTCTTCTCCTCTCAAGAGCAGTCCGCCGATTGAAATTGTTACTTCTACAATATGATTCTCCCTGGCTACACTCAGAGTGACCTGGGCATCAATACCTACATTGTCGGTCCCCAGATATTTTTCAAGCTTGCTCAGCCTTTTTTCCACGTACTCCTGCAGCGCCGGAGTGATCTCCATGTTTTTGCCCCGCGTATTAATCTGCATGAATCTTTTCCCCTTTCCAATCCTATTCTTCATAACTGATCTTACTTTTAGCTGTAGTGTTATAATATTCCCTAAAAAGCAAATAAATCCTTCCCAGATGATTAATTATCTGCAAATGATGCACACAGCCTATCAAAATTAATAAGCTTGAACTGGACATACATTCCCGGCACCTAACCGGGACCTATATAGAAAAAGAGGGACATGATATGCCCCTCTTCTCTATTTTCGAGGTTAGGTATTACTTAAATAGCAATTTTAAAACTGTTATCCCACCATACCTCACAGATTAAACCTTTACTACATTTGCCGCCTGAGGGCCCCTGCTCCCCTCCACAATCTCAAATTCTACTTCTTGCCCTTCGTTCAGGCTTTTAAAACCGTCTTCTTGAATGGCAGAGTAGTGGACGAAGACATCATCCCCATCCTCTCGTTCAATGAACCCGTAGCCTTTTTCTTTATTAAACCACTTAACTCTACCCAACATAATTAATAACATACCTCCTAATATTAAATCTGTGAGGTTGGGACTCACATGCGTACTCTACCATATTCAAATTAGCTTGTCAATTAAAAAGAATCAAAAGCCGTTATTCTAAATCCGCAAGCAGGTATACTTTTAATTCTTTTCTACCAAACCTGCGCGCATCATCATGTTGATCAAACAGTAAATCAATGCTATTTCTATTTATCGCACTACCCGTATCCTCGGCTACTGCAAACCCGTAACCTTCCAGGTAAACCATGGACTTCAGGGGAATAACAGCGGGGTCGACGGCAATAATATGCGGATTTGTTATACTACCATCTCCGGCAACAGCCCTTTTCCCTGTAAAAGTAAAGCCATCATTATAAAAACCTGTACAATGTGCTGCTCCCCTCTCGTCAATAGGACAGCCGGAACCGGGAGTACCCGGGCAATACGCGGTAGCGTTCACATAGAGTACTTTTGCATACTGATAGTTCCTGCCTCCACGTGAAATGGTATTTTTTTCGCCGTATTCCAGCACGCGGTTAACGGGCGGTTTAATAATTTCGCTCGAGACAACCTTCCTCGATATTTCCCGGCCGTCTTTCTTTTTTACCTCAACAACATGTTCTATTATTCCCTCTGCTCCTTCCTCAATCACCCGCACAACACCAGAATCCAGATCAGGGTTATTTACCCTTACCGTCGTGAAAGGCAGAGTTTCCCTTGTTTTATGTTTCTCTACCAATGCACATGCAATCTTTAACCTTTCAGCAGGCTCTCCGGGTATATCCGGGGCTTCTGATACCGTTTCCTTCTGCGTTAATAACAGGGAATTATCCTCTTCGTCAATTGCTACCTCTGACTTACAGTATTGCATAAAAAAAACCGTAATCAGCACTGCAGCGGCGATAACGGATGCTGCTATTTTTTTTGAGTTGTTTGCATAGAGCCGGCTGCGCGCTTTCCCTTCCTTCCTGTTCTCTCTTTCCTTACCGTGTTTCCAATTGTTACTCCTCTCGCTGCATATAGGTACAGTATCACTCTCTACCATGTCGCTCTCTACCATATAAACCCCCTCCAGAAGTTACCTCTCTTTTTTTCTTTTTTCTTTCTCTTTTATCTGTCAATATTCACAAACATTCATTAGTATAAACAATAGATGTTAATTTTATGCTCGCACTTTTAGAATAGCCACAGTAAGGTTTACCGGCCGGAAGGGCTTATTAAGACATGTTTTCATTATTTCAAAGTTTTTATTTCAAGGAGGCTATGCCCTGCATTTTCTTAAAAAAATATAAAGCACACGCTATTTTGCGTATGCCCCGAGATAAAAACAAACGTCATTATGTATTATTTCTACGTTATACCCTACTTTATTCTTTCTACCCGTAAGATAAACATCATTTCTTGCTACTCTATAGAAAATAAACGTTTTGTATTCTCCAAACAGATGCGCCCGATTTTCTCCCCGGTAGTACCCCTTAAAGCGGCAACTTTTTCTGCAGTAAAAACTACATTACCCGGTTCGTTCCTTTTTCCGCGCATAGAGGCTGGCGGCAAGAAAGGGGCATCAGTTTCGATTATAAGCCTGTCGGCAGGTACAGTGGCTGCCACCTGTCCTAAGACCTTGTTTTTTGGATAGGTTACAGGGCCGGCAATGGAAATATATAAACCCATCTCCATTGATTTTTTCGCCAGCGATAAATCTCCGGAAAAACAATGCATAACTCCTCCTGCCGGGGGCAACCCGTCAGTTTCCAAAATCGACAACATTTCCTCATGCGCTTCGCGATCGTGAAGCACTACCGGCAGATTCACTTCACGGGCAAGCTGCAATTGTCTGCGAAAAACCTCTATCTGCCGGTCCCGCGGGGAGCGGTTGCGGAAATAGTCCAGCCCTATTTCGCCGATAGCAACAACTTTAGGGTGAACGGACATCTCCCGCAGTAATTTCAAATAATCCGGAGGTACTTTGGCCGCTTCATGCGGGTGAATCCCCACAGCAGTATAGATGATGGGGTATTTTTCCGCCAGTCGAATTGATTTTTGTGAGGATTGCAGATCGCAGCCAATATTGATAATTAATTTTAAACCGCGGCTTTCAGCCCGCTCCAGAACTTTTTCCCTGTCACCGTCAAAGTCATTGAAATCAAGATGCGCGTGGCTGTCTACCAGGAAGGGAAAAACTTTTGCTCTGCTCAGGTGAGTACTGCTCATGAAATTTTGCTCCCAGGGGCAATATCGACGTCAACAGTGGTAAGAACAACCTTACCTTCGGGGCTCGTAGCAGCCAGAATCATCCCCTCGGAGAGCAAACCGCGCAGTTTTACCGGTTTTAAATTGGATACAAAGAGGACTTTTTTTCCGATAAGTTCCTCGGAAGAGTAATGAAGCGCAATACCCGCCACAACCTGCCTTTCTTCTTCCCCAATGTTTAAAATAAGCTTAAGCAGTTTGTCGGTCTTGGGTACAGGCTCGGCGGAAAGGATTTCGGCAACCCTTATATCAACCCTGGCAAACTCATCGATAGAAATTAGATCCACATTTTTTTCTTCCTTTTCTTCCACTGTATCTCTCTCCTTTGTTCCTTCTTTAACCGCTTTATCGCTTACCCTTTCCCTTTCCAGCAAAAATTTTAACTCCTGCTCCAGGTCCAGCCTGGGAAAGAGATCTTCCGTACGGAGAGCTTTAACCCCGGGTTTTAGCTGCCCCCATTCCTGCAGGCTTTCCCAAACATGCAAATTTTCCATTGAGCCGATACCGAGCTGAGACCAGATTCGCTCCGGGGTCCGCGGCATAAAAGGCAGGAGAAGGACACCGATAAAACGCAGGGACTCGCAAAGGTTATAGAGCACAGTTCCCAAACGCTCTTTTTCTTCCTCTTTTTTAGCAAGTGCCCAGGGTGTATTTTCATCAATATATTTATTGGAGCGTCGGACCAGCGCCCAGAGGGTTTCCAGGGCGCCGCTCAGCTGGAGATTATCCATAAGTTTAACCATTTTTGAAGGAGTGCTTAAAGCCGTTTCGCGAAGCTCCCTGTCACTGGGATAAGCATTACCCTCAACTGCAGGGGCCGGTATAACACCCCCAAAAAACCGCTCCACCATGGTTACTGTCCGGCTGAGCAAGTTTCCCAGGTCATTTGCCAGATCCGTATTAATCCGCTGCAGCATAGATTCATTGCTGAAAACCCCATCAGTCCCAAAGGGTATCTCCCTTAACAGGAAATAACGGACGCTGTCCGAACCGTAGCGCTGAATAAGAACCATGGGATCGACAACATTCCCCTTGGACTTGGACATCTTTCCTTCCTTCAGGATTAACCAGCCATGACCAAAAACCTGCCTGGGGAGGGGCAGCCCCAGCGCCATTAAAAAAATCGGCCAGTATATGGTATGGAAGCGGACAATATCCTTACCGATCAGATGGACATCAGCCGGCCAGTACTTCTGCAATAGGCTGTCATCGCCGCTTCCATAACCCAAGGCGGTTATGTAATTGCTCAGAGCATCCAACCAAACATAGACAACGTGTCTTTTATCAAAAGACACCGGAATGCCCCAATCAAAGGTGGTCCGTGAAACACAGAGATCTTCCAGCCCCGGTTTTAAAAAATTATTGATCATTTCGTTTTTTCGCGACACGGGTTGAATAAAATCCGGGTTGGCGTTAATATGCTCCAAAAGTCGGGGAGCATATTTTGACATCCGGAAAAAATACCCTTCTTCAGCAACCTTTTCAACAGGCCTGCCGCAATCCGGACAGTTTCCATCCTCTGCCTGCCTGGCTGTCCAGAATGATTCACAAGGTGTACAGTACCAGCCTTCATATCTGCCCTTGTAGATATCCCCCTGCTGATAGAGCCTGCTGAAAATCTGTTCTACTGCCTGCTTGTGGCGCGGTTCTGTTGTCCTTATAAAATCATCGTAAGAAATATCAAGAGCCGACCAGAGATCCTTAATCCAGGCAACTATTTCATCAACAAAGACCTGGGGCTCCTTTCCGGCATCCGCTGCGCTGCGCTGTATTTTCTGCCCGTGCTCATCCGTTCCGGTAAGAAACCAGACATCAAAGCCGGTAAGCCTTTTAAACCTGGCCAGGGCATCGGCGGCCACGGTGGTATAAGAATTTCCTATGTGAAGCTTATTACTGGGATAATAAATCGGAGTGGTAATATAATAAGTATTTTTTGACATGATACACCGTCCATCAGCAACGAGATATTGTATTCTTCGACTTTAAATTATACCACAAAGGGTTATTTAAGGCAAACAGATGCAGGAAAATACAACCAAAAGTTGAAATAATGATAAAGATTGAAACAGATAAGTCTTTTAAAATTTGGTTTTAATATCCCATTAGCAAGAGGTGATTATATTGGCCCGAAGCAGTATTGTGATAGACCCTGAACAGCTTGTATTTGCTATGGATATTGGTACCAGAAGCGTTATAGGCCTCGTTTGTTACCCCAAAAAGGATAAATTGGATATTTTGGCAACTGAGATCGCCTATCACCCTCAAAGGGACATGCTCGATGGGCAAATTCATAATATTGAGGGAGTCATACAAACTGCAGGAGTGGTAAAAAAAGCTCTGGAAAAGAAACTGGGTATTACTTTGCATAAAGTTGCCCTTGCAGCTGCCGGAAGAGCGCTGAAAACCTGCCGGCACCTGACAGAGAGAAAAGTTGAAGGTGCGCACAAAATCCGCAAAGAAGAGATCGCCTCACTGGAGCTGGAAGCAGTTGAAAATTCGCAGGAATTACTTATGCAAGAAGAAATCCAGCCTAATGATGCATACTACTGCATAGGGTATACTGCTGTTGCCTATTACCTCGATGATTATCCGATCACCAATTTATTGGGGCAAAGAGGCAGTAAAATGGGGGTTGAAGTGCTCTCCACTTTTCTTCCCCGGGTAGTAATAGATAGCCTTCTATCGGTTGTAGAAGGCCTGGGTATGACCATCACCAACCTTACCCTTGAACCTATTGCCGCTCTGAACGTTACCATACCCAAAGAATATCGTTCGCTCAACCTTGCCCTGGTGGATGTTGGGGCGGGAACTGCAGATATTGCGATAACTCATAAAGGCTCGGTGGTAGGTTATGCCATGGTCCCCCTGGCAGGTGATGAAGTTACCGAAAAAATCGCCGAAACTTATCTCCTGGATTTCAATACTGCCGAAAAAATTAAACTAATGCTTTCCGGTAAGAAAACAAATATATCGTTCACCGATATCCTGGGGAACAACCACAAATTACCTCCTGAAAAAATTATTGAAGCAATAAAACCTGCGGTAAACAAAATAGCCACTGAAATTGCCTCTGTGATTAAACAATTAAATAAGGGGCCCACCCGTGCACTGTTCTGCATCGGGGGAGGAAGCCAAACCCCATTATTGCGTGAAAAGCTGGCCGAACAGCTGGGCCTGTCCCAGGAGAATGTTGTTATCCGCGGCAGGGAAATAATATATCAAATTAAATATTCCGGGAAGAAGCTGAAAGGCCCGGAATCAATCACCCCGTTCGGTATCGCCATATCAGCCATGAAAAAGGATTATTTTGGTTTCTCTTACATCACTGTCAACGGAAAGGTAGTTCGGCTTATTGACACCGACCTTAAGGTAGGAAACGTCCTGCTTGCTGCAGGTTTCAATTCAAAAAAATTACTGGGACGGCGCGGCCCGGGTATAAAAATTAAAATCGATGGTGAAGAAAAAATTTTTCCCGGAACTCCGGGAGAAAATGCCCGCATACTTCTAAATGGAAAAGAAGCTTCACTGGAAACAGCAATTAGCAATAACGATAAAATCGAAATTGTCGAGGCCTCTGCAGGTGCAGCCCCGTTGGTAAGGATCAGGGATTTCTTCCCGCCGGAAAAGTATCATGTCTATCTTAATGAAGAACGCATTCTGTTAACACCTTTCATCTTACTAAACGGAGAAAAAGCAAACCCGGATAAGATCTTAAGTGATAGAGATGAAATAGAATACAAGGGAATAGGTACACTGGAAGATTTTTTTAAAATTGCCGAGCTGAACCCCGAAGACATTTCTTTTGAAGTTAATCATCACCTACCGTCCTTACGATATGAGCTTCAACCCGGTGACAGGATTAAAGTAACTTTCCGGGAAAAACCAATGAATCCTATCTAAATATAATTTGACAATCCTAATTTTAGCCCTTAAAATCGGGTTAGAGGTGTTATGATTTATAGATTATTGTTACCCATAGGAGGTGTTTGCTTAAATTTTTATAAAGGCGGAAAGTAATTTATTAGTAATATATAAATACTAGGAGATGATTTTAATGTGTATGATTACTGTTTACAAAGGCAGCATTAAAGAAGAAAACAAAATGGCTGAGAATATCACCAAGTATAAATTAGATCTGGATACAGGAAAGCTTACTGTCTATCAAATGTTTAAAGAACCACGGGAGTTTCAAATTACAAAGGGTGTAAGTTGGGATGAAAGTAATGATTCGATGATTATTGAATAATAATGGTTTTCAACTGCATAAAGAGGCTTTACAGCCGGCCGCGGCCTTGGCAGCTTTGTACCGGCGGTGAGGCGCGTACTGTTGTAAGGCCGGAGAACAGGTCCGGCAACCCTAAATGCGACAGGCAGAACCGTCCCCCTTGTCGCAGAACCGTCCCCCTTGTCGCACAGGTCCGGCAACCTAAAATGCGACAGGGAGAACCGTCCCCTTTGTCGCAGTCCCCTTTGTCGTGCTTTGTTGCTAAAGGGTACTTTTTTAGACATTTTTTACTTTTTTGTATAAGTAAGGTATTGCTTTTCATGGGAATTACTGGTATAATACCCCTTGAAAGAAATGTCGAAAACTGTAAAAAGGGGGCTTAACGGGTTGAAATCAACAGGAATAGTCAGGAAAGTGGATGAATTGGGAAGGGTTGTTATTCCTATCGAGCTGCGGCGCACTCTGGGAATTAATATTAAGGATGCCCTGGAAATTTACGTGGACGGAGAAAAGATTGTCTTAAAGAAATACGAACCGGCATGTATCTTTTGCGGCAGCGCTGATCATGTAAGACAGTTTAGCGGCAGAATAGTCTGCCAGGAGTGTATTGATAAAATGGAGCGGTAATGCAGATATACCAAATTACTTAAAACCGTTTATGCGAAATTATTTATTTTGTTTTATTAAACCTTTTCTTTTTAACTCTACCAGTATAGCATACACATCGTTTTTACTCAGAGGGATATCCCGGGCGATTTTTTTCACGGCTTCACTGGGCGGGACGCCCTCTTTGACAGACGATAAAAGCAGATGCCTGCATTTTTCTTTTAACAATTCCAGCTCATTGCTGGTTTTTTTTCCCTTTCCCCTTACTCCTGTTTTCCCCCGCTGCGGAGCGATTACCAGCGTAAGTTCTCCCCGTGGCGGGGTATCGAGATAATGGTCGAGAAGCTGAGCCGCGCTCCCCCGGCGCACTTCTTCAAACTTTTTAGTCAGTTCACGGCATACGGCTATTTCTCTCTCCTGCAAAATTTCTTTCGCTTCTTCAAGGGTCTTAACCAGACGGTGAGGGGTTTCAAAGACGACAACCGCTTTTTCCTCCCCGGCAATAGACTCCAGTTCTTTTTTCATTGTGGTTTTATCCCTGCTTAAAAAACCCCAGAAAACAAATCTATCCCCGGGAAAACCGGAGATAGTTAAGGCAGTAAGCACAGCGGATGGCCCGGGCAGAACAGTATAAGGTATTCCCTCTTTCAAAAGCATATTTAACAGATAGCGGCCGGGATCGGAGATAATGGGCATGCCGGCATCACTAATCAGGATAATTTTTGCACCTTCTTTTAGTTTTTTAAGAATCTCTGCGCTTTTTTTATCCCTGTTTGATTCTCTGAAAGAAATTAAAGGAGACTTGATCCCATAGCGGTGCAAGAGTTTCCTGGAATGATTAATGCTCTCCACTGCAATAAAATCCGCCTCTTTTAAATGTTCCAGAGCCCTCAGCGTAATATCCTTTAAGTTGCCGATAGGGGTGGCACAAAAATATAAAGTTCCTTTGTTCAGGTCCTTGTTCTTTTCATTACTTTTCATGCTTATTTGCCTTTACAAGGAGGCAGCTTTTCAATTTCCTCGATGGGAAATTCCTCCTGCCTGCAAATCTCCAGCAGATCAACAAGAACTGTTTTTTTGACTAAATTCTGGCCTATGACCTTCGCCTCACCGTGAGGGGTAAGAACCAGTTCTCCCGCGGAAGGAAAATCCCCGCGCGTACATTCATAGTGCTCAGCTTCATAACGCAGGCAGCACATCAAGCGTCCGCAGATCCCGGAAATTTTTGTAGGGTTTAAAGAAAGATTTTGCTCCTTTGCCATTTTAATTGAAACCGGCCCAAAATCCCCAAGAAATGTAGCGCAACACAATCCTCTTCCACAGGGTCCAAGCCCACCCAACATTTTAGCTTCATCCCTGACACCGATCTGCCGCAGCTCTATACGGGTACGGAAAATTGAGGCCAGGTCTTTTACCAGTTCCCGGAAATCAACCCTGCTGTCGGCTGTAAAATAAAAGATTATTTTATTATGATCAAAAGTATATTCTACATCCACCAGCTTCATCTGCAAGTTATGCTTCTCAATTTTTTCCTGGCAGGTTTGGATAGCCTCTTTTTCTTTTTGCCTGTTTTCAGCAAGCTGCTTATAATCTTCATCATTAGCCACCCGCCGCACAACTCTTAAAGGAGCTACTATCTCATCCTCACTTACTTCCCTGTTCTCCAGCACTACTTCTCCAAACTCCAATCCGCGGCTTGTTTCTACAATTAGATCCTGACCCTGCTTCAACTCTAAGTTGCCCGGATCAAAATAATATATTTTACCCGCACGCCGAAAGCGTACTCCCACTACTTTTGGCAATCTCAAACAGCTCCTCTCATCTGCAAAAGCAATACTTCAACAGCAAGGCGTTTGTTGATATTATTGAGCAGTTCTCCCTGAAGATCCAGCAGATGACGGCACATCTTCTCCAAATAATTGATATTTCCCCCGTCCGGGAAAAAGACTTTTTCTTCAACATTTATATTATTATACTGTAGTTTTTTCTTTATTAGCTTTATATCCGAGCGGCCGCCCAATTCAAATAACAGCCTGTTGCGATAGATGATTAAAAATAAATTTATTATTTCCTGTAAATTTTCTTTTCCGGAGAGCTCCTCCGCTTTAATAAATATATTCTCAAGGGGCTCGTCTTTCAGGCTCTTTAATAGCGATAAGGTTTCTTCCAGGCCCTTTTTCAACCCGCCCTTCGAAGACAGCTCCAGGGCCTTTCCGGGATTACCCCCCGCCAGGGCAATCACGATCTCCCTCTCCTGGGGCTCCAACAAGCTCTGCCGCTTCAGCAACAGCTCCATCTCCTCCGGCGGTAGGGGTTTTAAAGCAAAATGCAGGCATCTGGAGATAATAGTAGGGAGCAAAGCCCAGGGCCTGGAACTGAGCAAAATAAAGATCAGATCTGCGGGAGGTTCTTCCAGAATTTGCAGAAGGCTATTGGCTGCCGGCAGGGTCATAAGATCGGCACTGTGAATAAGGCAGACCTTTTTTCGCCCTTCCCTGGGAAAATAATACAGGCTTTCCTTTAACTCGCGCAGTTGCCCGATTTTAATCGATGCCCCCTCGGGACGTAGCTGGTAAAAGTCTGGATGATTCCCGCTAAGAGTTTTTCGGCAAGAAAGACAGCTGTTACAGGGGGGATCCAGCTCGCTGCTGCAGTTCAAAGCCTGGGCAAAAAGTAACGCCAGGCTTTTTTTACCGCTACCGTCCGGGCCTGAAAACAGATAGGCATGGGTTGTCTGCCCGTTGGAAAGCGAGCGCCTTAATGCTATGATTATTAAATCCTGGCCAATTATCTCCTCAAACCCCATCTTTATAACCCCTTTTCCCTGGCTTACAGGAGATCTTTTTTGCGTAATAAAGGTTCTGTTCTCTGCCAAATTTCTTCATGTACTGCATCGGAATTTATGCCGGCCCCTATGATGACGATGCGCCCGGCACTTCGCCCGGCAAGCTCCAGATAACCCTGGCGCACCCTGCGGTGATAATCCAGCTCCTTTTGCTCCACGCGGTCGCCCTGCCATTTCCCACTTTTATCTTCTTCCTGCAGGCGTCGCAAACCAGCTTGAGCATCAAGATCCAGTAAAAAAGTGATCTCCGGCATAAGGCCTTCAGCGGCCCACAGGTTTATTTTTTCAATAATTCCAGGGCTCTCCCCACCACCATAGCCCTGATACACAATATTTGAATCTAGATAACGGTCGCTAATGACAACCCAACCTTTTTTCAAAGAAGGGTTAATGGACTGCCTGACCAGCTGCGCTCTGGCAGCACTATAAAGCAGAACCTCGCAGGCAACGGTCATCTCCGAATATTCAGGATTTAGCAGAAGCTTTCTGATCTCCTCCCCAACGGGGGTTCCTCCCGGCTCCCTTGTCAACAATACTTTTACGCCACAGTTTTCCAGCCTTGTTTTCAACAGCCTGGCCTGTGTTGTCTTACCGGCTCCATCCGGCCCTTCTATACTAATAAAAAGACCATTATTATCATGCTTTAACATCCCAGGCATGGCCCCTTAGTTTACCTTTCTGTTTATTACTTTATTTTATCATATTAACCTGCTCTGAAACAACTTTAACTGTGTTAAGGGCAGGATCGGCCGCACCCTGAAAGATGGATTGCCCATCCCTTATCCGCAAGAGATAGGACAGGGTATCCTCCTCGATAGTTTCGCCAGGGACCAAAAGAGGTATTCCAGGAGGTGAAAGCACAACCATTTCGGCGCACACTTTTCCTGAGGAATCCTCAAGAGGAATTGCGGAAGAAGGAGCAGCAAGCGCTTCACGCGGGGACAATAAAAGCGGAGAAAACTCACAGTCTGTTATTCCCTTCCCCTTCGCGGAAGATCTTTTTACCGGGCACCGGAACAGTGAAGGCGAAAAACTGCATATCTTCCCCCGGTTAGCGGTGTTTAAACGGAGATCATCCCTGGCCAAAACAAATCCTCTGGATACAGCATCAGGGGATAAAGCAAGCTGAGCCGGCCCGATGATAGCCAACAGATAACCATCTGCATACATTTCTACCTGAATATGATATTTCCGGGCCAGCCTCTCTGCCAAACGCTTACCCCCCCCGCCGGGCAACAGCAGTGTAACGCGGCAGGGATCAAGGCTGAATCCTTTCTTTTCCGTCATCCGGGGCGATAGAATAAAAAACCCGTTTTCCTCTAGATCACGGCGCAAATTGCGGGCCCACCTCCAGGCAGCGCTGAACAGGCTTTCCCCCCTTAAGGCCATCTGCCTTCTGATCAGATCCAGGGAGATCATCACCGGATAAGAAGGACTGCTTGTCTGCAACGCACCCAGCCAAAATTTTATCCCGGAAGGATTTATATTACTGCTCAGATGCAGTAATGCCCCCGGCGTAAGGGCTCCCAGCGACTTATGAGCGCTGTGCAGCCAGATATCCGCTCCGGCTGCAGCGCTGTGGGGTAATTTTTCCCTGTAAAAGGGAAGATGTCCGCCGTGTGCCTCATCTACTGCAAAAAGCACGCCGTAATTTGCAGCTGCTTTCTTGATCGCCTGCAAATCCGCAGTTACTCCCCAGTATGAAGGGGAGGTAAGCAACAAGAGCCTGGCATCGGGGTGCCCGGCCAGCGCCCTTTCAACAACATCCAGGGAGACATTTAAAGGAAAACCGGTAGTACTGTCCTTTTCAACGGGCAGATATATGGGCCGGGCGCCGGAAAGCGCAATGCCATGCAGCACCGCCTTATGTGCTATACGGCTCAACAATACTTTATCCCCCGGGCGGCAAAAAGCTAAAATAAGCGCAAGGATCCCGCCGGTTACGCCGTTGACAAGGAAAAAGGTTTCCTCTGCCTTGAAGAGCTGCGCAGCGAGCTTCTGGGCTTTTTTTAGAGCTCCCCGGGGCAGATGCAGATCATCAAGAGGATCGAGCTCGGTTAAATCCAGCCGCATTGAGGATCTAAAGCCTTTACCGGTAAGATCCGGGGCTCCGGGCCCCCTGCCGTGCAGGGGAACATGCAGCGAAATTCTTTCTTCACTGAGGTATTTTTTTACTGCTGAGTAAAGGGGAACATGCACCTGGCCTGTTTTTCTCTGAGGGATTTTCCTGCTGATCTTCAATAAAATCCGGCTCCTTCCAGAGCTTTTTAATTTTCTCCAAAAAGACCAGGTATTGTAAATCAAAAGGTGAAGTAGCTACTATTTCCCTTTCACAATCGAGGCAAATAAAGGACATCAAAATATTAATTCCGGCATTTTTTTGCTGGTTACAAAGCAAGCATCTCTGCATCCTATGCAATATTATCACCAACCAGTACAAAAAGCTAATCTATCTTATGCCGGCCGTCTAAATTTTGTCTCCGAAGGTTATCGCAAAGTATAATTCGGGGCCTCTTTGGTGATCTGCACATCATGAGGGTGGCCTTCAATTAAACCGGCATTGGTTATGCGGGTAAATTTGGTTTTGGTCTGCAGCTCCTCAATATTGCGCACTCCACAATATCCCATACCGGCGCGCAGGCCTCCGACCATTTGAAAAACCATATCGGCTACAGTACCGCGGTAGGGCACCCGGCCTTCGATTCCTTCAGCAACCAATTTTTGCTCATCCTCCTGAAAATATCTGTCCCTGCTCCCTTCTTTCATGGCGCCGATAGAGCCCATCCCCCTGTAAACCTTATAGCTGCGGCCCTGGAAAATTTCCGTTTCTCCCGGGCTTTCCTCCGTTCCGGCAAAAAGGCTGCCGATCATAACCACATCAGCCCCTGCAGCCAGAGCTTTGGTAATATCCCCCGAATATTTAATCCCCCCATCGGCAATTACCGGAATCCGGCGGCTGTGGGCCACCCGGGAAACTTCGCTAACTGCAGTAATCTGGGGAACACCTATCCCGGCGATTACCCTGGTCGTACAGATTGAACCGGGTCCCACACCTACTTTAAGAGCATCGGCGCCGGCATGGATAAGATCGCGGGCCGCTTCGGCAGTGGCAATATTACCAGCGACAACCATTGCATCAGGATAATCCCGTTTAATTGTATTTACAGTCTGAAGAACCAGCTCCGCATGCCCATGTGCGGTGTCAACTACCAGGGCATCCACGCCCGCCTCCAGCAGGGCGGCAACCCTGGGCAGGGTATCCTTTGCAACGCCAACTGCAGCCGCCACCAGCAACCTCCCTTTAATATCTTTGGCTGCGCGCGGATAAGCAATGGTTTTCTCTATGTCTTTAATCGTAATCAGCCCTTTGAGCATATAATTTTCATCTACAATCGGCAATTTTTCGATCTTATACCGGGCAAGAATTCCTTGCGCTTCGTCCAGAGTCGTACCTTCAGGAGCAGTTATCAGCCTATCCTTGGTCATGACGTCTTTGATTAAGCGGCTGAAATCTTTTTCAAAGCGCAGGTCGCGGTTGGTTAATATACCCACCAGTTTCCCTTCTACTGTAATTGGAACACCTGATATTCGATAACGTTCCATCAATGCCGCCGCATCGTTAATGGTATGCATCGGTGAAAGGTGAAAGGGATTTGTGATAACACCATGCTCCGACCGTTTCACCCTGTCTACTTCTTCCGCCTGGCGTTCAATGCTCATATTGCGGTGTATAACACCTATTCCGCCCTCTCTTGCCACGGCAATCGCCATGCGCATCTCCGTGACCGTGTCCATACCGGCGCTCATAATGGGAATATTAAGCTTTATCTGGGAGGTAAGCCTGGTACTTATATCCACATCACGGGGTAAAACTTTAGATCGAGACGGTACCAGCAGTACATCATCAAATGTTATCCCTTCGCCAATAAATCGCTCATCCAAAAAACTACGCCCCCCTATCTATCTCTAGCAAACTTTTTCTCATCATAGCAGATCCGGGTATCCTGTGTCAATGCGGGTATTCTGGTTTTGCACCTTGACAAATGCCGGCAGCCACCGGTCCTAATTATCAAAAAATCAATTTCCCAGCTCTATCTCTTTTGCTGTGTAAGTAACATGGCATTTATCGCCGTCTTTTTTACTGTCATATTCTCAATCCCATCGTCTTTATCTAATTTTCCTGGAAAACTGGAACCTGTTGCCCTCATATATAAGAAGGCAACAGGTTCTAAAAAAAGCAAAGTCTTTACAGATAGTCTATACAATTAGTGAAACAATACTTAAATCTCAGGAGCCGTTAGCTGATTTGCTATTTCCCTTCTTTTTCCTTAGCTTCTCTGGCTTCCTTCAAACCGCGCCAAATTTTCTCTGGAGTAAGGGGCAGTTCAGCGACCCGGACTCCTATGGCATCGTAGACAGCGTTGGCAACGCAACCCAGTGTGGGAGTCGTCGCACCTTCCCCGACTTCTTTTACGCCCCACGGCCCATTGGGTTCAAAAGTATCCAGAACCAAGGAGTCAACATACGGCATATCCAGCGCGGTCGGCAGCCGATACTCAGCAAAGTTTCCGTTGAGAACTCTTCCTTTATCATCGAAGACTACCTTTTCCCAGATGGTTTCACCGATACCCATAGAAAATGCGCCGTGCACCTGGCCGTGCAGTAATTGCGGGTTCACTACGAAGCCGCTGTCATGCACATCCCACGTGCCAACAACTTTTGTCAAACCTGTTTCCATATCAACTTCAACTTCGGCAACCTGAGTCGCACTGCTATAGGCCGGAGATGTGCCAACTGCCGCTCCCTTATGTGTACCGCCCAGTCTGCCCGGGTGATAGTAGCCTCTTCCGATTAGTACACCATGTTTCACGAAATAAGCACGGGCCACCTCAGCAAAAGTAAGATTAACAGCCGGCTCCTGTTTCACATAGACGATGCCTTCCTCGCAATCAAGTTCTTCAGGAGTCAACTTACCGTAACGGTAGCCGCCGTCTTCCTTAACTTTCAGCATTTCAGCCGCCTGTGCGAGAATCTTCTTCTTGACATCTTCTCCCGCTCTCTTCACCGCCCAGCCGGCCATTAAGGTCTGCCGACTGGCATAGGCGCCAAAGTCAAGGGTAGACAGGTCGGTGTCTCTGGTACAGATTGTAATATCTTCGTAGGGATAGCCCATCGCCTGTGCAGCCATCTGGGTAAGCACCGTATCGCTGCCCTGGCCTATATCTACCGCATTCGTATAGACAATCGCATGGGTACCGTCATCGTATACTTTGATCATGGCAACCGAGTGCGGCAGGTCGGTCCGGTACATGCAAAAACCTGCGCCGGTTACAAAGCCGCCGTTGCCAACGCCGATCCCCCTGCCCACGGGCAATTTGCCTTTCTTATCTTTCCATCCGGAGGAGTCCCGCGCCAGTTCATTGGCTTCTTTCAAATAATACGATTTTACTTCATAGCCGTTTGGCGTGACAGTATTGGCTTTACGGGCGTTGATGAGACGCATTTCAATGGGGTCTATACCCAGATCCTCGGCAATGTGATCCAGGTGGCTTTCAAAGGCATAGCGCGGGTGCGGTTGTCCGTGTCCTCTCTGTGCGCCGCATGGCGGCAGGTTGGTCACGTAGCGGTATGCGTCAAACCTGTAGTTGTCGAAATCGTACAGCACAGTCAGCAGAGCGCCGGCATAATAAGCCGAAGCTACGCCCAGACCGGTGTAAGCGCCGCCGTCCAGGATTGTTTCGCTTTCTACGAAGAGAATTTTGCCTTCTTTTGTGACACCGGTGGTATATTTCATATCCATGCCATGACGGGCCCGGCCGTTATACCAGACTTCTTCCAGGTCAAAGAACATCTTGACAGGCTGTCCGGTGATTTTGGAAAGAACTACGGCTGAAATATCCAGACCGCTGACATCAATTTTACCGCCGAAACCACCGCCAATATAGGGGAGTACTACACGCACATCGCCTTCCTTCATGTCAAGTATTCGAGCTATGTGATGTTGCAGGTAGTGAGCCGACTGATGCGCGGAATGAATGGTTACTCTTTTGCCTTCCCAGTAGGCGATTGAGCAATGAGGCTCGATAAATCCGTGCAAAGTACGCTGGCCTTGCAGGCGGTCGGTGCGCACATAATAAGCCTCTTCCTTGGCTTTCTCAACATCCCCGAACTCCAGGTGAATCTCAGTGTTGATATTCCCCGGGTATTCTTCACAGATTTGCGGCGCGTCTTCTTTGGCCGCTTCGGCAGGAGTAAACACCGCCGGCAGTACTTCGTATTCTACTTTGATCAGCTTCAGAGCTTTATAGAGAGTTTCTTCATCTATCGCGCAGACTGCGCCAATTTTATCTCCATAATATTTGACTTTGTCGATGCAAAAAATGTTTTCATCGTAACGTGCGGGGCTGAGGCCGTATTTAATAGAAGGCACATCCTTGGCGGTAATAATGGCCTTCACGCCGGGTAACTTTTCTGCTTCGGAAGTATCAATCTTAACAATGCGTGCATGGGCCTCGGTACTGCGAATAAGTTTCCCATAAAGCATATTGGAAAACTTGAGATCCGCAGTAAACTTACCGCGACCGGTCACTTTATCCAGTATATCGGTTCTTTTAAGGCTTTTCCCGACATACGAATACTCTTTATTCATGTTTAAATACGAGAATTCTTTAGCCATTTTACCCATCCTTCCTTTCCTGGCTCGCGGCAGCTGCATCCAGAATTGCCTCGACATAATGGACATAACCCGTACAACGGCACAGATTACCCGCAATAGCCTCGCGCACTTCAAATTCGGTCGGGTTGGGGTTTTTCATCAGCAACGCTTTTGCCGACATAAGGATACCCGGAGCGCAAAATCCACATTGCGGTGCCGAGTGTTCTATGAATTTTTCCTGGAGGATATCAAGTTTTGCGTTTGAAGCAAGACCCTCAACGGTTGTTACTTCCCGTCCGTCCACACTAACGGTGAGAACCATGCATGAATTGACCGGTTTCCCATCCAACAGCACGGTGCAAGCGCCACAGTCACCCTGTTCGCACGCTCTTTTTGTGCCGATAAGATCAAGATCCTCCCGCAAGAAGTTTACGAGCAAACTATTTGCTTTAACCATTTTTGTATATTTATTGCCGTTTACTGTTATTGAGACCAGAAAGCGCTTAATACCATCCTTATCAACAACAAATTCAGCCATTTTCACCACTCCTTTCTTAGACGTGACCTTCATTAACAGCTTTGTTCAATGCCCGCCTGGTAAAGACGCGCACCATATCTCTGCGGTATTCGGCCGACGCACGAATATCTGAAATGGGCCGGCATTCTCCCGAAGCGATAACCCCGGCTTCTTCAAATAGTTCTTCGCTGGCTTGCTTGCCTTTTAGGAAATTTTCGGCTTCTTTCGCCCTAACAGGAACGGGTGAAACAGCTCCAAGTACGATTCTTACATCTTTAATAACATCGCCCTCTACTTGAACTGAGGCTGCCACACCAACTACGGCCAATGCGCCTGAGGCACGTAAGCCGAATTTGATGTAATTACTGCCGGTAAAACTGCCATCGGGGATAACAAACTCGGTGATGAGCTCGTCATGCTCCAAAACGGTTTGGTTAGGCCCCTTAAAGACATCTTCCAGAGGCAGAGTCCGCTCTCCCTTTGACCCCACAATTTTCACAGTTGTGTCAAGGGCGATAAGAATCGGCGGCATATCAGCGGAGGGCACGGCGTTGCTGATATTTCCCCCAATGGTGCCAAGGTTGCGCACTTGATTGTTCGCCATCTGATGAGCCGCTTCAGATACGGACAAGTATTTTTCCTGCAATATTTTTGAATTCTGTACTTCGTTATGGGTGACCCCGGAACCGATAACAACACCTTTACCAGGCACGTACTCAATTTTTTTCAACTGAGACAACTGCCCTATGGCAACAAGGATTTCCGGTGCCAGTACTTCTTTTTTCATTTTTACAACAATATCGGTACCGCCAGCGATCGCTATGGCTTTTGAACCATACTTAGACAATAACTGGCATGCCTCTTCTACACTGTCCGGAGTAAAATAATCAAAATCTGGTAGGTACACTTTTTTCCTCCTCTTCAAAGATTTTTTTTATTCAAAGCAAATTCTATTACTGTATCACCCCTCTCCAATAATCGAAATCCATACATGTAATCGTTATTATTGATTTGGCAGGAAATCGCTAATTTGTTGTTCACAGTCTGCCAGTTTAGAAATCGTCGGGTTGATCCCGCAAACAGGGCAGTCCGGATCCTTCCTTATCTTAATCTTGCTAAATTCCAAAGTCAGAAGGTTATAAGTCAGCATCTTCCCTACCAACAGGTCTCCCAAACCTAAAAAATACTTTAAAACCTCAGTAGCCTGAATCAATCCAATCGTCCCCGGCAGAACACCCAATAAACCCGCCTGCGCGCTGGTCGGTGCGATACCGGATGGCGGCGGCATACGGAAAAGACAGCGATAACACGGCCCCTCCCCTGGCAATATAGTCAGAACCTGACCGATAAATCTAAGCACTGCGCCAAAAATAAGTGGCTTTCCAGCCATAATGCAAGCATCGTTAAGCAAAAACTTGGTACCGAAGTTATCAGCACAATCAACAACAACATCATAGTCTTGAATAATTTCCATGGCATTAGATACCGTCAGCCTTTCCCGGTAGGCAATGACCTGGGAATCGGGATTTAAAGCTGTCAGCGATTCCTCTGCGGAAACAACTTTGGATTTGCCGATGTCGTTTGTGAAATGCAAAATTTGCCTGTGCAGATTGGTTAAATCCACAACGTCATCGTCAACAATGCCGATAGTTCCAACTCCTGCAGCATTTAGATAGTAAGCCGCTGGAGAACCCAGCCCCCCCGCACCGATAAGCAGCACCCTGCCGGAGCTGATCTTTTTTTGACCATCAAGACCCACCTCGGGAATAATGATTTGCTTGCTATAGCGGACTATCTGATCATCTGTAAAACTCACTCCCTGTAGCACCTCCCCAGGGTTCAGAAACTGGGCCAGGACCTGTTCTGCTTTTTCAATCAGAATCCATATTTTCCCCTTAACAATTGTTATCAGAAACTTCATAGTCGTGTTTGTTAAAACTTACACCGGCCTTAATGCTTGCCACTTGCAGATTTCTTCCTTTACGACGTAAATTGCGACCTTAACCTCCGCCAACCATAAAGTTAACTAACAGCTTAAATAAAGAGATCTTGCTATCGGCAGAAAGAATGGTAGCTCCCTTTTCATTCAAAGCAAGGAAAACTCCGGGTTCTTCCTCTGATTCAACCATTCTCCATCCCATTCTGTATAATTTTTCCCAGTATTGGGAAGTCCAGCCATATCCTTCTTTCCAATAAAGCTTAGCGTCTACAAAAGGTATACCTTTGTTTATTTCATTAATTTCCTCTTGAGTCAATTCAATTTCTTCCATATTTTTAACCTCCAAATATCGATAAAATCTCCATGCCCTCTGAAGGCTAAGTAGTCTAAAAAATTACTCATCGTTTATCGTTTAGTCAACCGGAAATTGCAATGATCCTGGCATGCGGCTCCCTTATCCGACTTTACAATTCTCTTGCCTGCCCGTGGGCATTTAACCACAGAATCTTTGTGATGGGGACAAACAGTCCAACCGGGGGCTTCCAAATTATAGCCTTTGCACTTGGAGCAACGGATCCCCTCAGGGGTTGCTTCAAGCTCTGAACTGAACCTTATCTGCTTGCAATCCGCACAATAACCATACTCCCACTCCTTAATTTCCTCGCTATAGCGTTCTATCCCCTGCTTACGATAGCGCAAGCGTTCCTCTTCATGCATAGCTTCGATGAGGGTCGGAACCTTATGAAAAGGCGATATAGAACCAAAACAATATTCACTATCATTGTTATTATTGGTCGTCATTGAAACCACCCCGCTTTTCAGAATGCTGAACAATTGTTCAGGTATAACTATATTATAAAGCCAAAAAGAAAGATTTTAAATAGCAAGAACAGGCCAAATAAGGTGTTATTAAATGGTGGCAACCCACCTGATGCAATATAATTTGTTTTACGTATTATTACGTATTATTAGGATGTTTTTCTTTGCCATACCTTACCTTGCAGAAATTTGCTCCTTTTACCAGTTAAATATATTTTAAGAAGGGGAATTTCAATCAGGGGAAATTTTAAAAAGCATAAATTTTATAGGCTATTGTATTTGCCGTCTATTGTATTTCGCCCATGATTTGGCTTATAATATTGCATATATTAATGGTATGGGAAAGTAGGGAATGTAATGCCTACTTTCAAATTTTTGATCTCCGCATCCCTGAGCAATGATTCTCCGGGATGGCTAAAATACAACACATATTAAAAGGAGGGTATTTAACTTGCTTTGGGATAAAAGAGGCCCTGCTAATACTGAAATGACGGTGGAGGCGGCGTTGAAGAGGTCCGCAGAATTAGGAATTGAATACATCGTTATAGCTTCCAACAGCGGTAAGACCGCACATAATTTCTTGGAAAGGGGCGTCCGGGTGGTCTGCGTAACACATCATGCCGGTTTTAATAAACCGGGGGAAAATGAAGTAAATCCGGATATTAAAGAAGAGCTCCAGCAAAAGGGTGCACAGGTTCTAACCACCACTCATCTGCTGGCAGGAGTGGATAGAGCCCTGCGGCTTAAATTCGGAGGGCTCTATCCGGCGGAGATTATTGCTGCATCGCTGCGTATGCTCGGTCAGGGAGTAAAGGTTTGTGTAGAAATCGCTTGCATGGCCCTGGATGCAGGGCTTGTCCCTTATGGCCAGGAGATAATATCTGTTGCCGGCAGCGGGAAAGGTGCCGATACAGCCTGCGTTATTGTCCCTGCCCATTCCAACAATTTCTTTGATACAGTAGTTAAAGAAATTATCTGCATGCCGCGGGAAAAGTGATCGTGCGCTTGACTCCTGCCAGCTTCTTTGCATATTTATGAACTGCAACCGCTTAACCGGAACATCAAAAACCAGCTCTGGCTCAACCCCAAAAAGCTATTTTCAAGAAGATGAACTTTCTTATTCTCATTCATACGCATAACTTCTCAATGCTGCGAGTTGTTTCATCAAAATAAGCTTTTTGGGGGCTAGCCAGCTATACTTTTTTCTTACTTTAACTGAGATAAGAATCATTTTTTGATATGAGAAGCATCCTTTAAAGTAGTTCACCGTTCTTTAATAAACATCTGCGTAAACATCTTTCCATAGTTGCCGCCGTTCACAATTCCAATACCAACATGGGTGTAATTCGGATTCAAAATGTTCGCGCGGTGTCCCGGGCTATTCATCAGTGACGTATGGGCACGCGCTACTGTGGGCGCACCGGCGAGGTTCTCACCGGCATATGTATACGCAATCCCGGCATTTCTCATCATATCAAACGGTGAGCCATAGGTGGGAGACTGGTGGGCAAAATAGCCCAGGTTGATCATATCTTTGCTCTTTAAGCGGGCTAATTTAACCAGACCTTCGTGAATCCTCAGTTCATTCAGTCCCCTTTGTCTTCTTTCCTGGTTAACCAGGTTGAG
Source organism: Dethiobacteria bacterium (assembly GCA_050948825.1). Classification (GTDB taxonomy): domain Bacteria; phylum Bacillota; class Dethiobacteria; order DTU022; family UBA8154; genus DUQX01. The sequence continues at coordinate 551,811 of JBMNEO010000003.1, forward strand.
CATCTGCTGCTCATCGGCGGTCAATATTGACTCTTCCGGATCCGGCGATTCGGGAGGGTCCGGTTCAGGTTCAGGCTCAGGCTCTGGAGCCGGCGGCTCAGGCGGATCAGGTTCCGGTACCGGTGGCGAAGGAGGATCCGGTATCGGTTCGGGAGCAGGTTCTTCTTCCGGAGGTGCCGGAACTGGTGTTATCTCCCCCGTACGCAGGTTAATCCTGTAGTAAATTATAATCTTTCGGTTCAACTTCCCATTTTCCAAAGGAATTTCTACCCGGTAGAGGTTTTCCCCATCTTTCGTAACAAGCTTTACAGGAATTTTTTCTCCGTTTACTTTTACGGTCCAGTCCACCGTTTTGCAGGCCGCGGCGGTAGAGAACATGGAGAGCACAAGCAACAACACTAAAGTGGTAGTGATAAGCAGGCGTTTCTTTAATACCATAAATCAAAATTCTCCTTTCTTACATTTTTGGTAATCCATGTAATTAAGTATAATTAAATTACATCTTATACACAAACTGTATATATGGCCTTCTTCTCCCTTTTAAACCTTTCACGAGGATACAACCAATAAAAAATGAAAGGTATGTATTATATAGAATTAAAAAGCTGCAATGCTATAATGTAGAATATTATGGAATTTTGCAGTAAAAAAAGAGCCGCATTTGATGGCGCAACTTAGGGATTTACGATAACAAATAAGTTTTTGAGTGAATACGGAAAAAAGAATGATATAAAAGACGAACAGACAGCAGGTAAAACAGCTGCCTGTTCGTCTTAACTATTGTACTACATTTTTAGAATCCCTCTGTATTATTCAAAGATGTCTCATAGTCTATTTCCGCACTTTCCGCAAAAGCGAGCGCCGGAAACAACACCGGAGCCGCATTGGGGGCAGAAATTTATTTGCGGGTCGACCTGATAGGTAGAGGGTAAATCCTCATCTTCACTGGAGCTGGTCAGAAACAGCCAGTCGATATCCTCGCCGTCCTCGCATAAACCGATGGCTCCGGCGGGCGAAACCACATAAAAGCTGTCCTCATCGATGGGGTTTTCACTGTCACTTGTCTCGGCAAGCGCCAGCAAGCCTTTTACGTCGTATCTATCATTGGAAGTGGCAAAGCTCCAACTTCCGCAGAGTGTGGCGGCAAACTCCGCCGCCTCCAGCATGGTAATAAATTTATCCATTACGAAAAGCCTCCTTATTTCTTATTTGAATAACAGATTATTACATCGCTTGCAGCGGTCATTTTGTATGGGGTTCATCATGGAGCAGACGTTGCAGTAGATGATGCGGTCTTTGGATTTATCGTATTTCTCGTATGTACCGAATCTTGGATGAAACCGCACCCTGTCGCCAACGGAAAGATAGTCGTACATATGCCGCCCACTGTCCTTTTCCACGATGGTCTTTTTTTTGCCCGCGTCGGTGTTGATGATCGTGTTATATTCCGTATAGGTTCGCCAGTTGTCGTCCTCGCCGCCCCTATGCTCGCTTTTCTCCTTGCTGTACTTATTGACGACCACGCCCTCCCACATGGGCAGCTTGGTCTTTCGCAACGCCAGCAGATTAACGACCAGCATGACAAGAGCAATGCCAACACCGATGACAAGGGATTCTCCAAACGGGAAATCGTCCACCAACAGACCGGCGACGGGAAAGCCGATGAGTGGCACGAAAACCAATATCCACATACAGCCAATAGAGGATTTCTTGTTTTTCTGTGCGGCGGCCAGTATCTCCGGCGAATTACACTTGTCGGAAAAGCCGACCAGCCCCGCGCCGTCTTGTGGGGGAGTGGAAGATGCCGCTTGGCTTACCTCCATCGGCTCCGGCGTTCTCAAATTCACCGCCTTGCCGCAGCCGATGCAAAATTCAGCGCCGTCCGGCAACTTGTTTCCGCAGTTAGGACAAAACATATCCGTATCACTCCTTGCTTCGATTATTTGAGGTTCCCGGCTCGTCGCGGATTTTCCGGCGGGTTTCCTCGCCGCTGTTTTCTTCTTTTTCCCGCGTCTGGCTGTGCGGATGACAAGTAGCAGCAAAAGCAGATAACCGATAGGGGCGAGGATGTGATAAATGATCGCCACCTCGCTCATCTCGCTAAATTCGCACAGTGCGGCGGGCTTGTTGACGTAGGGGAAAAGGTCAAGATAGCGGATGCGCTCGGAGCGCGTTTCGCCCTCGGTAAGGCTTGGCCACGCCTCGTCGCTTTGGTACATCACATAGCCCCGATACTCCTTGCCACTTACCACAAACCAATAGCCCTTGGAAATGGTCCGGGAGCGATTTTCCTGTGCGGTCGTATCGTCCCGACGGCTGTCATAGCTGTCCACCGTACCCATTACGCTGTCGCCCCATATCGCCAGAGCCAGCGTAGATAGGCTCAAATACATGGCAAACAGCAGCACAGCATAAATCAGGATGAGGATGGGCAGGGGGATGTTTTTGCTCTTTTTCTTCTTTGCCATCTCAACGCTCCTTTCATTGTTGTTCGCAATCCCGCTTTTCGCGCCAGCCCACGCCGACAAAATACAGGACGGTCGATAGGAAAAGCGGCGGTAACGTGATCGTGGCATAGGAGCGAAGCGAATATACCAGCAACACTCCCGCCGCCAGTTGGATATAGCCAAGCGTCCGGCACCAGCGATGTCGGTGGAGCCGCTCTGCGAAGGCCAGGCCCGCGATGGCCGTCACCATAGAAAAGATGTACGCTATTCCAGCCGCGAAGCAACCCGCTCCGGCGTAGGTGTAGTCCAGTGCCGCATTGTCAATAAGACCCAGGCACCACAGCAGCATGGGCAGGGCGGCAAGTAACATCAGCACGGATGAAATCCGCAGAAGTATTCGTTTTCGCGGGCTATTATTTGGTATGCCATTCATACTCATAAGCTGTTGCAATTATTTGATTACCACCGGTAAACCCGACCACAATATATACCTTATCGCCATCGGCTGACCCTGCGGGCATCGTGCCGCCAACCGTGACTCGCATACCCGTGTAGCCGGTGTTGGTATCGTTTTTTTCGGTCCAGATATATGATTTTGTGTGCTTTTCAGTAATATCATAAAGAGATGTGTCCGTACCGTATGAGACAAAGGGATCGTCATGGTTGATAGGCGTAATAGCGGCTCCCAAAGACGCCCCAAGATGGAAGCAAATGTTGCTTGATGTGTTTGCCTTGATACTCAAATCCAAGGTAACCGGCTCTCCTCCCGAATACCGTCCATTTGGGCTGCTTGCGGTTCCTATATTCTCAACAAATTCGCCCTTGCAATTATCGTGGGTGCTATCGGAGTAACTGTAATCAAATGTTGTTTTGCATCGATATGTGTAGCTTCCGCTGCCACCACTCCATGATTCTGAATAGGAATCGTCAGCTGCGCTTGTTTCATACTTGTTATCAAAGCTTCTGACAAGCAGCCAATACCCCTCAGTCACCGCTCCCGCCTTTTTCAGATAACCCTGCTCCCGCATCCAGCCATAAAATTTGGTTCTGTCCTTACCGTAGCCCAGCCACATGGCTATTGCCATACTCAAATTATCTTCACGGTTTTTTTCACTTCCGAAAACGGATATTTCCCCGCCTACCATTTTCAAAATGACTTGTCGAATGGTAAATAGCGACTTCAACCTCTGCTCAATAGTCATGTCATATTTATATCCGTTTTCAAGGCGGTTGAGCAGGTTAGCATCCTTAAAGCTCCCAATGATCTTCTCATATTCCGTAGCCTTGGCTTCAATCAGCTTCTCATTTGCCAGCCTTTTATCGAATTGTTCCTTTAGATCGGCTTCCACATAGTCTTCCAGCATTTTGATTTCAGCATTGGTCAGGCTGTCTTTTCCGTGAAGTCTGCGCCAGGCTTCCTTCTTTTCGCTTAAAAGGCGGTTGTAATACCCACGCATCTGGATTTTAAGCGTTTCCCAGTCGCCGGAGTTAAGCGTATATCCGTAAGCGCCTTCCTTTGCAAGCCCTGCATACGACTTGTAAGCACATTCCATCTCATAATCTTTCCACGCCATAATACCTTGCTCTACCGCTGCCTTGCTTAAATCCCCTATGGATTTAATCGCAGTCACTGCGCCGCCAGCAGCACCGCCAAACAGGGTAACGCCTAAATCGGTGAACTCCACCACAGCTGTTTTATAATCCCCGTTATAAAGAGCCTCTGCGCCTTCGGTGAGTGTGCCTAATTTGCCTAAGCCCTCCATTAGGCTCTCCTTAACGAGAGGATTTTCCTGAACCATATCAATTGTGGCTTCGGCAAGAATCTTTCCACATTCATAGGTTAATGCCTCTATATCACCTTTTGCAGCAAGCTCTTGCGTTGTCGTAATAATGTTCATCTCCAAAGCACGGTCAATAATAATTTCTCGTGTTTCACCGGCATAAAGCCCAACTCCATCAAAATAATCATTGCACACTGCTTTTATCTTTTCGATATAAGTTGGATCTTTCACTTCGTTGCTGACAGAATCCATCGCCATTTTGTGAGCGTAAAGCTTGATTTGTTCTTCTCTGTTCATCAACTTGCCACTGTATGATGAGAAATGCCATGTTTCAAATTCCAAATACCCCTCGGACAGGCGAACAGGGTCGGGGATAATCGGCTCCCATTCGCTGCCGTTCCAATATGCCATGACCGTTCGGTCAAAGCTCTCGGCATCGGGGATGTTTTTCTTATCAAGCTTCATGGTGATTTTCACCGGCTGGTTCAGGCGCACCTGCTCCATGCCCTCAACGCTGATATCGATGGGCGTGGTGATCAAGGCGTCTTCTCTCTCGGAGGCTTTCGCCACGATGACACTTACATCCCCGTCAAAAGCTCCAGCAGGAACCGATACTATCCAGCCATCCTTTTTCAGATTCCCGATTTCTGCTCCTTTGTCCGAAGCAATTTTGGTTGAGGCAAAACCACTTTCTCCACATCCTGCAAGACCTGTTATAGCGGACAGCAGCATGACGGCTACAAGCAGAATAGATAATATTTTTCGTTTCATTGCGCAAAGCTCCTTTCTGTCGGCTTACTCAACCGCAAAGCTGAACCTCAAATCCGGCGCGACGTTGACATAGCCGGAGTAATAGTGCATGGTGACCTCGCTTTTATCGGTCTGCCTCTGATAGACCATCCAGCCGCTGACGGATTCGCTGGGGGCAAGCTCTATCTCATCCTCCATATACCGCTGGTTCCTGTCGGCCACATCCGGCAGCACCTGTGAATTTTCCTCCGAGGTCATGTCGCTGTCATCCCCAGTGGGGCCTTCCTCATAGACAATGTAGAGATCCTTCTTGTCGGGGGATTCCACCGGTTCGTTGGATGCGTTTGTAAACGTAAACCAGACCTTCACATATTCAAAACCGTCCTTCGGTCTTGAAAGCATACCTGTATAATCGAAAGGCTCCGCTCCGTCAATGGTGATGGAAAGCCCGTTTGCCTCGGCCGCTTCACCGATGCCGTAATACTTGAATTCATCCGCTTCCACTTCACGGGAAGGGGTGCTTTCCGATTCAGCAGGGGCAGGACTTGCCGAAGAAGTCTCGCCGTCTCCACCTCCACCGCAGCCGGCGAGCGACAATACTAACGTCAGTGACAACATAATAATCAATATTTTTTTCATAAGAAAACCTCCGTATTTATCATTTTTATTTCTGACTATCTGTCATTCTTTTGTGTAGGTAAAAACATCAGTGTCATTGGGTCTGAATGTCAATATTCCGCTCTGCGTATCAATGCTGTATTTGCCAAGGCTGTTCCCGCTCATGCTGACGCTGATGCTGGTAAGCTCCCCCGAAGAATAGAACAAATCGCAGATGAGTTCGCCCGAGGCTTCATATGTCATCTTGATGCTGGTTGTGCTGAGTACCTCCATGGTAAACGGGCCGTCATAGGGATCTTCGTTGATCCATTCGCCGTCATACAACTCCTTCAGCCGCGACAACTCCGTATCCTCGGCGGCCTTGCCGGATTCCGCAGACGATGTGCTTTCGGTCGGCGCTTTGCCGCCCCCGCCCCCGCCGCAGGCGGCGAGGGAGAATATCAGCACCAATGGTAAGATAATATTCAATGCTTTTTTCATGATATATCCTCCTTCTTCCTGGCGAAATGGGTTGCCGTCAGTCTGTTTTGGTTCCTTTGTAATTAAAGATAGTTGTTTCATCGTTTACTTCATTCGAATATCTCCAAGAACCGGACAGACTGATTTTGCCATCCTCAGCGGTGAATATTAGCTCCGTCGTCCCTTTGCCTGCTTCATTCTCATATGACGAGGTAGCGATACCTGTTTTGGGATCATAATCGTAGACCATATCACCGGTTTCATCTACTATCTGGCTATCACCTTTTTTTGCGAGAAGCCATGTGCCCTCAGTATCAGTTCCAATCAGCGCCACATGGTATGACCCCACAACTTCATCTATGGAAAGCCCGCCGCTTACCACCGGGGGAACGGCAGATTCTTCGGGCGGCTCCTGGGTGGGCGGCGTTTCCGAGGGTTCCTCCTCGGGATTCAGGAACATATCGTAGAGCAGATTGCGCAGGCTTTCTATGACCTCATTCAGCTCTTCTTCCGTGTAATAGTATTCCTCCTCCAATTCCTCCGCCAGCTCCGCGGCGGTTTTTGCCTCCTCGTCCTGCGGCAGAGAGAGGCCGGCATTTTCAAGCTCTTTCTCGATCTCCTCCGGGGTCTTGCCCTCCACATCGATCTCGGTCATGGTGACGGTGGTCTCGCCGTTCTCGCCCACGGTGATGAGCCCACCCATTATCTTGCCGTCACGGACAAGATCAAGCAGGCTCTCGCCGATATAGGACAGCTTGTCGATACTGCCAATCTTATCCGCCGCGTCGCCGGCAAATTTTATCCCGCCGGTCAGCACGTTTACGCCTCCGGCTGCGGAGGAAATGGGGCCCATAAAATCCTTGAAGTCATTCGCCGCCATGGTGATTTTGCTGTTCTCGCCGCAGATGATGGTGCTGCCTGTGGAGGCGATGTCCACAATGGTATCAACGCCGCCGATAATCATGCCGCCAGCTTCCAAAATGCCGTTGGCCACGCCGCCGCCAGCCACCACGCCGCCGATGTAGAGTCCGGTCTTGCAGACGGTTTTAGTCGCCATGGCCGCGTTTTCGAAGCTCTGCATCGTATCGCCTTCGGCAGAATAGGCTTCGCCCTCCAGAATGTTTTGCGCCATTTTAAGTTGGGCGTAAGCCTTTTTCGCGTCTGTACCCAGATTCTCGGCCAGTTGCTTGACCTTTTGCCCCGCGGGGTAGGAGTCGTATTTTTCGGTCAGCTCCTTTGCCCATTTTACAGCGGCGTTTTCCTCGGCAGCGTAGGCCACCGTAGTAAACAAACCAATCATCGCGGTTTTTGATGATGTATAGGACATGGTTGCCGCCTGCGTAGACGCGGAGCTGCGCAGGCTCTGAGCATAATCTGCCAATTCCGCTGCTTGGACGCTGGCCAGCTCACAGAGCCGCCATGCCTCAAGCGTGTCGTCAGTCATAGCTTTCAGCTCGTCTATACTGCCGTTTTCAATGTCATACTCAATCAGCGCCTCAGTTTTGAGCCGGGCGATGATGTACTGCTGTGTCGCTATCGCGCCCGCCTGTTCCACGGCGGCACGTTCTGTGGCTACTGCGGGAAGGGATACCGTGGTGTTTTCATCTGTTCTACCGCCGCAGCTGGCAAGGGTGAAAATCATAATAAGCGCCAGAAATAAAGACACATACTTTTTCATTGCATTACCTCCAATGTTTATATTTTGCTTCTTGTGTTACCATCCGGTGATGTCTGCCATTACGCCAGTTTCATGAACCAGCTTTTGAGCGGCATCCAGTAGCGCCTGCTTTTGAGTCATTCCGTGCAGCAACTCTACCCGCATGGTCTGGGCCGCGTCGCCAAAGGTCAGGTACATCCGTTCCTGATCAATATGGGCGGTGTGCAGCCGCACGCCATGTACCCCGTCGAGACCCCACCGGTAAATTTCACTGCCGATGAGGATACCAAAGGTAGATACTACGGTTTCCTCGGTGTCTTTTTTCATTTGGCGGCCCGGCATGGAGATGAGAGCAGATGGCACTGCAAGGATGCGATTATCCCAAATGAGTGTTGCGTCATAGAGCAGACGGCTCTGCCTCACCAATAACAGGAGAGAAATAAGGCTGATAGCTCCAAAGGCGAAAACCACTTCTAACATAAATGTTGCACCGAGCCACACCGCCAAACAAATACTGGCTGCGAACAATAAGGCATATCCATTGCGTCGTTTGCGGATTAATTTCATTTGCACCAACCCTCCTCCAGTATTCATTTTAGGGAAGGATGTCTCAAAAAGCATCGTTCGAAAGGATGAATTTACAGAAAAAAGCCCCTCACCCTTTTGGGTGAGAGGCCGGTTAAACCCAGTATTTATGCAGTTTTATGTATCATCCAACCGTTTGGTTTTTCAGCAGGGTGCTGATGAGCTCCGCACGGCTTGAAACATCGTATTTTGAAAAAATACTTCTTGCGTGTGTTTTAACGGTATTCTCACTGATGAACAAAGCCCCGGCAATCTCACGGTTGGATTTGCCGGAAAGGATGAGCTGCAATACCTCCTGCTCCCGGACAGTCAGCGGATCAAGGGTTTTGACCTGCCGTACAATATCCGTTTGCTGTGACTGGCTCATATTGTCATAAGCGGCAAGGTAAGCATGGCTTTTCAGCAATAGAACAAGCTGATGGTTGAGGGGCGGCAGCATAACCAATGTAACGCACACCACCGTCAGGGCAATCACCGCCACCTCCGCACCGGGAAGCCCCATGGATGTCACAGCCATCCCCAGGACGCCTCCGCAAAGGACGCCGAATACATTGGCGGAAAGACCGATGCCAAAGGTTTGTGCCGGGTTATCGCTATAATCCAGCATTTCTCCAAGGATGCTCCACCAAAACAGGTCGAAAATACCGCAGGCGCCGAGCATCAGCGTATCCACAATCAGATAGTCGGAAGCGCTTCGTCCCAGCAGCATAAAGCTGATGAACGCTCCCATAATCATTGCCATTCCGATATACAAAATTCTGGAACGCTTTGCTTTCATAGGCAGGTTGCGCATAATAGCAAGCGCCACGATATAAGGCACTGCCCAATACCAACTCACCAGCCCTGTCAGATGCTCAAAAGCGGGGTTGATGACCTGATACATCAGTCCGGAATTAATTGTAATGATAAAGACAAAAAGACACAGCAATATTAGCTGGTTTTTAATGCCGCCATGCGTCTTATTTTTAAATGTTTTGTTCTGCTCATTCTCCTGCTCCAACGGCAGCATCCAAATGAAGACCATACCGATTACAAGACAAAGCACAGAGAGACCAAGCCCGATAAAGGTTGACCTGTTCATGGCCACCACGTTGACTGCAATCATCAGCAAATTGGAATAAATCAGGACGTCGGCACAGGATTTAATGCGCTCGTTCTTGGGAGTATAGGCCCTGAGAAAAAATCCCCATGCCGCCACCGCGCAGCCGCTAAAGTATCCGCTGACAATCAGTCCGCCCATCCATAGAGCGGGGAGAGGAAAAAAGAAGGGGACAGTGGCGGCTAAGCATAAGCCCATGCCGCCGAGCATCATGCTTTTGGCAGCCGCCTGTGACTTGACAAACAGGCCGCAGGTAAAAAGCCCCACGAAATGCGCGATAATTGCAGTCAGTATGTAATGGCCGGCGTCTGTTCCACGCAGATCCAACAGGCTATACAGCACCTGTCCCTCAAACTGGAAGGACAGAATATAGGCAAAGAGAAATGAAAATCCGGCAACAGAAAGCCTGCGGGCATTGAAAGATTTAAGTCCGTTCATTTGATAACCTCCCGCTCATCGGAGGCTCCGCCTTTTTTAACCCATTCGTCAATGTCGGCAGTTTTGAAACGCCAGAGCTTTCCCACCTTGGATGCGGGCATACCGCGCTGCTCAATCCATCGCATAATGGTATGGCGCTTCACGCCAAGATAATCGCAGACCTCTTGCAGGGATATCCATCTGTATTGAATGTTGTTTTCTGGCACGGCAAGCACCTCGCTTTCTTTCAAAGGCATATGACTAATCATGCGATAATGATACGCCATACAAGGCATAAAAGCAATCTATATTGTAGTTTTATGTAGTATTTAGTTGTTTAGTGAATATGAATCCCAAATAATTTCCTTGCAAATTTTAATAAACTATTATTCGACCTTAATTTTCTCCAGCATTTCTTCGCCCGTAATTTTCCCGTCAAGATAATCGCTCCGAGCCTGCCGCGCCAGCTTTACCCACCGGGCATACTCCTCCGAGGACATGTCTTTGCCGCTATACTCTTCCGGCAGTTTACCGTCCGCACGGTAACGACGAGAGTACACCTTGTTGTACTCAGTCAGGAAAGCCAGCAAATAATCGTTTCCCTGCATGCCCTGATCATAAAACAGCTTTGATCCAACCTGTTTACAGGTACGATTTCCTTTGTAAGGCCGGTCGCAGAAATCCCGCTTACGCTTATCAGTCAACACAAAATAGCGGCTGCACAGTTTGCATCGCTTAATGAACTGTGCGTTTTTCAGCATCTCGGTAAACTCAAAATAGAGCATCCCATCCAAATACTCAAACAAATAGTATGGCATCAGACTGACGCCCTCACCATCCTGATGCATGATTTCCAAAAGCTCATCTGTTTCCCGTAGATTCCAATCATGAATATCCTTAAGCGTACCCATATCCACCTTGCCATTTTTCTTCGGCAGCAACTCATATTTTATTTTCACAGTAGCCTCGGCAAAACCGGGGTACTCCGATACAAACTCACAAAGCCGCTGGGACATTTCCTTGTCCGAGCGGCTTTCTTTATCTAAACAGGTGGTGACCGCTTTCGTGCATTGGGAATTCGAAACGCTGAAAAGTGAGGTGTTGTATCTCTGCTTAGAGGACAGCTTCGCCCGTATCCAAAGCAGACTGTTTGAAATTACCGATGAAGCACCGGCGACACTTCACTTTGCCATTATGAGCGATGCCATTGGCTGTGGTCTGGAAAATCAGATTGAGAGTTTTATCCAAGAGCACCCCGGCACGGGACTGATTGTGATTGACACCCTGCAAAAGGTTCGCAAAACCGTTTCTGCAAATGTGAATCTCTATGCCTGCGATTATGATGACATCAGCGCACTGAAGCAAATTTCGGACCGTCACCATCTTGCTATCCTGCTCGTACATCATCTTAGAAAAACAGGCGATGCTGATCCGCTCAATATGATTTCGGGCACCAGCGGTATTGCTGGTGGTGCTGATACAAACTTTGTACTGCAAAAAGACAAGCGAACGGAAAATACCGCAACGCTCATCTGCACCGGTAGAGATATCGAGGGACGGGAATTGTTTTTGGAGTTTAACAAAGAGAGCTTTGTATGGGAGCTGCTGGAACCGATTGAAATGAAGCAGCTGATTATACCGGATGAAATTTTTCTTCTCTGTGATTTTATAAAATCGGCAGGCAGCTTCACCGGGACGGCAACCGAGCTGATAGAAAACTTGAATCTGGATTGTAGCCCCGCAATTCTGAAAAAGAGAATCATCAAGCACATGGAACATCTGGGTAAAAACGGTATTCATTATTCGGAGAACAGGACTTTTGAGCGGCGGGAATTTACTCTCCGCTATGACGGCAATGACGATATGACGGCACAATCAAGCCCCCAGAACTTGCCGTCTTTGCCGTCAGCACCGTCACAGGACTGCGCAATATCGCTACCGTTGCCCCCTGTCCGCCCCTGTGTGGCGAGATTGACGGCGGAGTGGCATAACTCCACCTAATTCGAATAAAACCGCAAATTGAGCCGCTGTTGCGGACGACCTCGTATTTGTCCTTGTTTCCGATGAAATGTGAGCGCTTCGGCTGCGATTTCTCACCCGTTGGGTGAGGCGAGCAGAGCGTCGGGCTATACGCCCGCCACAGCTCGCTCGGGGCGGACTACGCGGTAAAATGGACAGAGAGCAGAAAATATATTACCTACACCTGCCCGAACACCATGTCCTGCCGGGATATCAAGCTCCATGACAACCGCTATTTAAAGGAGATGATGGAACGTGAATTTGAGCTTAGAAGAACTCAAACAACGGAATTCAAGCACAGACCCGGCAGGGAAGATGACCACAGCGGACACGATTTTGAAATGAAGATGTAAAGGAGATGCGATATGACAAATGAGCATTTAGCAGCACAGCATTATCTGAAAACCAATATCCTCGGCGCTTACGAAACCGCCGATATCATTTGGCAAAGCGACAGCGAGGGTACCTCTCACCGCACCTTTACAGACAGCTTTGTTTACACAGACGAATCCTCCCACACCATTGAACGGGATATGGTGGTGGAGGACAGAGTGTTCCGGGTGCACTCTGTGTTTCCCGTAAAAAGTGCCTCTACCCCCACAAAAAAGATGCTCTCGGTGATTGAAAACGACCTCGAAAAAGCGCTTAAAAAAACTTGATTTCAGTAGACTTGTGGAACCTGTTGCGGTATGCTTGGGTTACCGTATTCAGTTTGCCACAACAAGAAGGAGGATTTTTATACGATGGCAAACAACGGAAAACACACCATACTTTACGGCAGACTGAGCCAGGAGGATGACAGGGAAGGCGAAAGCAACAGCATCCAGAATCAGCGGTTGATTCTCACCAAGTATGCAGAAGAAAAGGGCTTTGACAATATTCGTTTTCTGTTCGATGACGGGTTCAGCGGAACAAACTTCAATCGACCTTCGTGGAATGAGATCATGGATCTGATTGAAAGTGAACAGGTGGAGACCCTGATTGTCAAAGACATGAGCCGCCTCGGCAGGGATTATCTGCAAACAGGCTTTCTCATGGAGCATACCTTCCCCAATCACAATGTTCGGTTTATTGCAATCAATGATGCGGTGGACACTCTCTACCGCAGAACAAAAAATCTTGCGGGAACGCATTCCCAAGGCTGAAGTGAGAATGGATAAGCTGAAGAGCTCCCTTACCAACGTGGACAGGTTTATTGAAGACAACACAAAAGAAAAATCCCTCAATGCCGAACACTTTCTGTCACTGGTGAGAAAGTATACAGACATCAAGGAATTGGATACAGAGATTATACGGCAGTTTATTGAGAAAATCATTGTCCACAAGGCAGAAAAGGTCGACGGTCACAGGCAACAGCACATTGAAGTGATTTTTAACTGTATTGGAGCGAAATTCCAAAACCTCAAGAAAAAACGGCATAGCCGATATATACCGACTATGCCGAATTTCTCAAGGGATTTAATCCCTTAGATGCGCCACCTTTTGCTGGCTCTTTTTTTTTAACGATTTGGTCAACCGTAGTTTAAGTACCTATATACGCTTTTCTACCAATCACGATCGTCGTCGCGATGATCTTCGCGACGATCGTCACGGCGGTCTTCACGGCGATCCTCACGACGGTCTTCACGTTGATCTTTACGACGGTCTTCACGTTGATCTTTACGATCGCCTTTTGGAATAAAAACTACATCTCCCGGGAATATCAAGTCCGGGTTCTTGATCTGCGGGTTGGCCGCTATCAGATCGTTCAACGCTACCCCAAAACGCTTGGCAATCAGAAAGAGTGTATCGCCTTTCTGCACTATATACCTTCTGCCAGGTCTGGGTGGCTTGTGCGAATCAGGAATAAAAACTACATCTCCCGGGAATATCAAGTCCGGGTTCTTGATCTGCGGGTTGGCTGCTATCAGATCGTTCAGCGCTACACCAAAACGCTTGGCAATCAGAAAGAGTGTATCGCCTTTCTGCACTATATACCTTCTGCCAGGTCTGGGTGGCTTATGCGAATCAGGAATAAAAACTACATCTCCCGGGAATATCAAGTCCGGGTTCTTGATCTGCGGGTTGGCCGCTATCAGATCGTTCAACGCTACACCAAAACGCTTGGCAATCAGAAAGAGTGTATCGCCTTTTTTAACTATATATCTCTTCACCTGACGCTCCGGCTTTTTCGGCGGTTTGGGCGGCTCCGGCTTCGGCTCCGGCTTTGGCGGTCGTTTATCTCTGTCGACATCCACCACTATTTCCAGCTGTACGGTGCGAGTTACTTTAATAAAGATCTCAATCACAGCGGTCTGTTCCAGCTTATAACCATTTTCTCCGATTAACCTGTGCATGATATCGCCAATAATCCGGGCACGTATCTGGACATTCATCCCCGGTCGGGCTCCAGGCGCTTTCTTCACAAAACGGAATGGCACATCTTCCCGTGTATGACGCAGCAGGTTTGTTTTGTCGACGAAAAAGATCTGCTTATGCAGTGTCCCGCGGACCACAACCTGGTCCTGGCGGACCTCCGTCTCCAGGTCTACTATCTCCCCGAGTATTTCAAAAATTTTAATTGCCTCTACCGGCAGCTTTACAGTCGAACGCAACGTTTCTCGCTGCAGGACATCTACTACTACGCTCTCGACCTTGAGAAGTTTTTTTACTACTTTAATGCCTTCTCCTTCTACTTCTACCACTACTTCGATCTGCAGCGTTTCCGTTACCTTGACAAAAGCCTCAATAATCAGGGTCTGGCGCAGCTCCCTGCTGGGCGGATCAACCAGCTCAAAATCATCCAGGAACACCTTTACATTGACCTGTACCTCAAAACCCGGCCTAGCACCAGGGATATCCACAGTTTTCGTAAAGGGAATATCCTCAGCAGCATGGCGTACCAGGTCGCCCTCATCAACAAGGAAAATCTGCTTATGGATTACACCGCGCACAATAACGGTATCTTCCTTAACTTCAGCGGTAACATCGCGTACCGTAGGAAGAATGCGAAAGATTTTCTTGGCTGTAATGGGGAGCGTAACTGTCCTGGTAATAGTTTCGCTTATCGTATCCTCTCCAACCACACTGTCTACTTTTAGCAGTTCCTTTTTCACAACTATCTTATCATTGCGAACGTCGGTAACCACTTCGATTTGTTCTGTAACCGTTACCTTAACAAATATCTCCAGGATGACGGTTTGTCGAACAGTTTCCCTGTCTTGCAAGTCGGTTTCTACAGTCAGTACTCTTACCTGTACCTGGGCGCTCATCCCGGATTGGGTCCCAGGAACATCTACAAATACCCGGAAAGGAATAATTTCCGGCACATGGCGTACAAGGTCCCCCTTATCAACGACAAAGAGCTGCTTATCAATATTACCGGTGACTACTACGCCTCCTTCTCGAACCTCTGTCTCAATGTCGATGACATTCGCGATAACATCAAACACTTTTTCGATTTTAAATGGCAACGCTATCTCCGACTCTATTGCTTCCCTTTCTTTGGCATCACCGATAACGCGTTCAACTTTGAGCAGCCGTCGATCGATTACTAAGTCCTTGGACAATGTTCTTCCCTCCTTTCAAGATAGCTTTTTTAATAAAAGCTCACTATAATAT
This sequence comes from Dethiobacteria bacterium, assembly GCA_050948825.1. Lineage (GTDB taxonomy): Bacteria > Bacillota > Dethiobacteria > DTU022 > UBA8154 > DUQX01. The sequence goes on from JBMNEO010000003.1 coordinate 567,243, forward strand.
ATACAATCAACCCCTGTATTGTTACAGGGGTCTAAGGAAATCCGAAATAAAGCCTATAATGTATCCTTCTTAATTACCAGCGGTCGTGATCACGCTTGTGGTCGCGATCATGGTCGTGCTTTTTGTCATGATCGCGATCGTGATCATGGTCGCGATCGCGGCCAGGTTTACGCGGCTTTGGCGGCGGAGTAATGATCGTCCTTTCTCTTTTAACATCCACTACTACTTCCAGCTGAACAGTGCGGGTTACCTTGGCAAAAATTTCAATTATAGCTGTTTGTTCTAATTTTTTACCCCGATCATCAATAATTCTATGTCTTATATCGCCGATAATGCGGGCACGCACCTGCACATCCATACCGGGACGGGCACCTTTGGCTTTTTTAATAAAACGGAAGGGCACATCTTCTCTGGTATGGCGGACCAGATCGCCGGGATCGACGAAAAAGATCTGTTTATGCAGCACTCCCTTTACCAGTATCTCATCAAAACGGGCTTCCGCCTTAAGTTCAACAATCTCTCCCAGGATATCGAAGATCTTTATCGCCTGGACAGGCAGTTTTACAACCGCCCGCACTGTCTCCTTCTGGAGAACATCGACGACAACGCTGTCGACTTTGAGAAGTTTCTTCACAACAGAGATATTCCTGCCATGAACATCGGTAACCACTTCTATCTGGACCGTTTCCGTCACCTTGACAAAAGCTTCAATAATCAGCATTTGGCGCAGTTCCTTGCTGGGAGGATCGATGAGCTCAAAATCATCCAGGAATACTTTTACCCTGAATTGCACATCCATCCCCGAGTCTGCCCCCGGTATATCCACTGTTAGCGAAAAGGGAACATCCTCAGATGCATGGCGCACCAGTTCACCCTCGTCGACAAAGAAAATCTGCTTATGGATTATACCCCGTAAAATTACCGTATCGGTGCGTATTTCAGCTGTCACATTGCGCACTGAAGGTTTAATACGAAATACCTTCCTGGCCGTGATGGGTAATGTTACAGTTGGTGAAATAGTCCTCCTGACCGTGTCTTCACCAACGACGCTGTCAACTTTTAGGAGTTCTTTATCAACATCGATATCGTGATCGCTGACATCAACCACTACTTCGATCTGTTTTGTTTCCGTCACTTTAACAAATATTTCCAACACGATTGTCTGGCGTACAGTTTGAGATTCTATAAATTTGGCTTCTACAGAGATTACTTTTATATCAACGTGAACGTTCATATCACGTTCTGCTCCCTCAACATCTACCATTACCCGAAAAGGTACTTCCTCCTCTACTGTACGAACGAGATCTCCCTTGTCTACTACAAAAATTTCTTTTTCAATGTTACCGCTGATCTCTACCGTACCATTGCTTACTTCTGTTTCTACATCGTTTACGTCCGCAATTATATCAAATATTTTAATTACTTTAAAAGGCAGCTCAACATCCGCTTCAATAGTCCTCCTTACTGTAGTTTCACCGACTACCCGTTCAACCTTGAGCAACCTTTTTTTAACATCTAACCCGTGTGTCACTTTGTTTCCCTCCTTTCAATACTGCTTTTAATAAAGCTCATTATAATATATACATGGGGCTCCCGGAGTGTTACAGATGCTTTAATAAAAGCTGTAAAAAGATACGTTTCCATAGCAATTTTTTATTTGCCCCATGCATAAAAAGAATAACCCCGCTGTTAAAGGAAATTCTCCCTTAATGTAGAAAGAATAATAGGAAAATATAGTTATGGGGTATTTCAGGTATAATCAGTAGAGCATGATTTTGTGCTGCTTAAAGGAGATATTACAATTGAGGAGTAATAAAACTGTTGCCCTGGTTCCCGCTTACAATGAGGAAGCACGCATTGCCCCGGTTTTGGAGGTAATAACATCCTGTTCATTGGTTAATGAGACAATCGTAATTGACGATGGCTCAAAAGACAGGACGTCTCAAAAGGCAGCGGCCTTCCCCGTAAAAATAATCAGGTTTGAACAAAACATGGGCAAGGGTGCGGCCCTGCAGGCGGGTCTGGAGGCGGCCCCTGATGCAGCTTACTATATCTTCCTCGATGCAGATTTGTTACATTTAAAGCACGAACATATCGAAAAATTATTATCTCCCTTATGCGAAACTGAGCCGGCCGCTATGACAATCGGCACTTTCCGGGACGGAAACAAAACAAAAGTCAACCTCGCCCAGCATTACTTTTCCATCCTTAACGGCCAGCGCGCTTTGAGCAGGGGATTTGTGGAGATACTGCCTGATTTGTCCTGGTCACGCTTTGGGGTAGAGATACTGCTGACCAAATATGCAAAGCTTGCACAGGAAAAAGTGACTTATCCGGAACTTAAAGGTTTAACCCATGTCACCAAGGAAGAAAAACTGGGGTTCTACCGGGGTTTCTGTTATAGGATGCAGATGTACAGGGAATGCCTTTATAGCCTCTTCTGCTATAAAAAAATGATCAAATTGCACCCGGGGAATGCTTCCCCCGGGATTTTGCAGCGCATAAAAAACAGGAGGTTGCATCTTGATTAAAAAAAACTTATCAGAAAAAGAAAAATACAATCTTGGTGTCGCTTTGGAGATAGCCGTTAATAAGCTTTCCTCGGCCGATCCCCGGCAGGTATCCATGAACAGCGGCGTTCTCTTTAATAGAGAACAGGATAGCTACATTGTCCCTTATTTAAACAGAAAATATCTGGTTAAACACAGCACCGGTGAAATCAGCCCGATGCATGACGGTAAGGAGGTGTCTATACAGCTGCGGATTCTTTTTCTTCATTATCTCACTACCGCCGCCGGTGAATCTCTCAAAAATGAATGGATTACCTTTAAAGAGCTTCCAGGGGGAGCGATATATACCAGCCCCTACCAGAAAAGAACAATAAAGCCTTTCTTGAAGTATTTCGGCGAACAGCCGCAACGGTTTCAAGAAATCGCCGCTTCTTTAGGGGGAATAAGCGCTTCCTATGGCGATCTTTGTATGATCCTGCGTCCCTTCCCCAGGGTTCCGGTTGGGTTTGTTCTCTGGGAAGGTGATGAAGAGTTCCCTCCTTCGGCAAATATTTTGTACGATGCATCCGCACCCGGCTACCTGCCAACAGAGGATTACGCTCTTCTTCCGGGGATGATCATCTGGGAGATGGCAGCGCTATTGTAGTTCTAATTTATTGTACAATAATAGAAAAAAGACGGATTCTTTCAGCCGTCGTTTTTGATGGGAAATGAGCTTTTTAGGGTCAATCAGCCTTAGTTCTTTATTAGCCCTTCATCGGGATATACAGGTTCGGAAAGGTCCAGATGCCCTGCAAGCGTTTCTATTTCTTCACCTTCGATTAGAAACCTGGCCATCTCAATCTCAGGAAGTTCTGCTAATGTATTGACGATGCTGTATACGGTCAATATTTCTCCTGTTGAACCTCCCCAGTGCCCGGATCTGATCTCCTCTGAAAAATCTATTGAAGCGATACCGCCGTTTACCGATACCCCAAGCACTTTAACACCTGCGGGCACTGTCCTGTTCAGTGCCGGGCTATGCGGACCCTTAATCAGCTCCTCGAGTATAAGTTTGCTGATATCTCCTTCAATCGCCTCAATAATTCTATCTTCCCTGGCGAGTTTATCCTCATCTTCAGTTGCAAAATATAGTACCCGCATTTATCTTTCCGGATGGGTTCTTTTCCTGCGGTGTTTCCTGTTCCTTTTCCTCCGGTAGGATTTCCGCAACCGGCCCGGTGGGCTGGAAACAACCCGTTGAGAGCAAAAACACAGCCACGGTAAAGAATACAATAGTTTTAAGAATAACCCTTATTACGGACAAATGAGACGTTACCCCCTTTTCCCACCTGCTGGATAAGGTTTGCTTTTATTCAATCTTTATTTCGGCAGGATCAAGGATCCATATTTCCGTTGTTTGCGGCAAGGTATTTTTAGTTATTACCAGCGGTTTATTCCCTTTTTTCTCTACAACCCCCTCGCCTTCCAGGAAAGAATCGCAGTTGGAAATAGGCCAGTTCCTGGTAGCTCTTGTCCCATAATGCATTGGTACAACCACCAAAGGTGCCAGCTGTTCAACTACCTGCCGCGCTTCAAGGGCATCTATTGTATAATGCCCTCCCACCGGTATAAATAAAATATCCACAGGGGCAATCTTTTCGACATCCCCTTCATGGAGAAGATGACCGAGATCCCCCAGGTGGGCCAGTCTTATACCGGCAATATCATAGACGAATACTGTATTTCTCCCTCTCAACTTGCCGGAAGCTTCGTCATGATAGGTGGGAATACCGGTAATGCTGATATCTCCTTCTTTATATGAAACTGTTTCCCATCCTAGGCCGTCGGGGGTTAAACCCCTGATAATCTCAGCCGCGGGGGCTGCTTCCGCATAATTATGGTCCATGTGCTCATGGCTTATTGTTACCAGATCCGCCTCTTTTTGCAGTGTCCCATAACCGACCTGCGGAGAATAAGGATCGATTAAAACACTGAATCCTCCGGTCTCCAAAAAAAAGCAGGAATGCCCCAGATACTGAATTATCAGCTCACCTTCCCGGCCTTGTTCGCCTGCAGCCGATTGTTCATCTGCACTAATTTCATCTTGCGTATTATAATCAAATTCAGTTTCTGTATGAAATTCTGCTTCAGGCTTAGTCCTTTCTGATTCCGTCAGCGCACGATAACCGGTCCAGCAAACAACTATAATCAACAGAACCAAAACACCGCAGATGACAGCCTTCTTTTGCCTGTTTTCTCGCAAAACCCCTCCTCCTCTCATGCCTGAGGCTGTGCCCGGCATTTCTTTTTCACTATTATTTTTATGAAGGCAAATGAACAATATGCCCTAAAAATAATGGAGAGGAGGTATTCCATATTTCTTCTTGTTTATTTATCCCGAAAAGCCATAGTAAATAAATATACTCCGGCGTTAAACCGTTTTTCAGTTTCAAAGCCGATTTTTTCCAGCAAATGCAACGCGGGTTTATTATCCGGCAGCACTTCCGCCGTAAACCCAAGCAGGCCATTTCTCTTTGCCAAATAGGTCAGGTAGGCAAGAAGCTCGGTTCCTATTCCCTTATCCTGGTAATCATCCCTGATTACCAGGGCAGCTTCTGCAGTAAGCTTGCCCTCATTTATACCGTACTGCCCCACCCCGATGATCTCTTCTACCCCGTTTTCTTCAATTACAGCCAAAATTTCCATTCCTTTTGTATAATCAATCACCACAAAATAGTCCTGCAGCATTTCGTGAGGCATATGCAAGCGCCTTGAAATAAACCTGTTATACATGGATGTATCGGAAAGCGAATAAAAGAAATCCTTTAACAGGGGTTCATCACTTATTTTAACCGGCCTCAGTAGAAAATTGATCCCCGTTTTTGTTGTTCTCACCGTTTCATACTCCTCCGGATATTCCCCTCCTTTTCCCGAAATAAAAGCCTGATCTTGATAGATGAGGGATAGCTTTTTCGCCTCCTCGATAAGCCAGGGTTGAAATTTCGGATGGGCTATGGCTATTAAGGACATCGCCCGCTCTCTGACATTCTTTCCATGCAGGTATGCAATGCCGTATTCTGTAATGACATAATGGGTATCGCCGCGGGTCAAAGTAACTCCTGCCCCTTCCCTCAGGGAAGGCACAATTCTAGAGATATTCCCGTCTTCGCTCGTAGACGGCAAAGCCAGTACACTTTTCCCCCCCTGCGACAGGACCGCCCCGCGCATAAAATCAGCCTGACCTCCAATGCCGCTAAAAAAAACTTTTCCCAGCGATTCAGCGGTGGACTGGCCTGTGAGATCAATCTCCAGTGCGCTGTTTATAGCAACCATATTTTTATTCTTGGCAATAATAATTGGGTTGTTTGTGTAATCTATGGCCCGGAATTCAATACCGGGGTTATCATGGAGATACTCATACGTTTCTCTGTTTCCCATACAAAAGGCAGCTACAGTTTTACCACGGTCAATCGTTTTTTGCGAGTTATCAACAACTCCTTCTTTGATGAGATCAACCATACCGTCATTTAGCAGCTCACTGTGTATGCCGAGATGCTTTTTGCCTTTCAGATTATTAAGGATTGAATTGGGCAGCGCCCCATAACCGACTTGAATGGTATCCCCATCTTCTACTATTTGAGCCACATATTTTCCAATTTTTTGTATCACATCGCTTTTAGTTAATATTTCATATTCCAGCAAAGGCTCATCATGGGGAACGATGTAATCCACATCTTTGATATTAATAAAAGTATCCCCGTGAACTCTTGGCATCTGCGGATTTACCTGGGCAATAACCAGGGAGGAATTCTCCACCGCAACTTTTGTAATATCAACGCTTATTCCCAGGCTTAAATAACCATGATTATCAGGTAAGGAGGTTTGAAAAAGCGCTACGTCAATTGGAACCAGCCGCCGGCGAAACAAATCGGGAACATTGGAGAGAAAAATTGGCGTGTAATCTGCCAGCCCCTGGTTAACCGCTTCCCTTGTGTTTTTTGCGATAAAGAAAGAATTATGCCGGAAGTTGTGTTTAAATTTTTTTTCAGTATAAGGAGCGACACCCAGAGTCCAAACATGGATAATCTCTGTATCAAAAAAAGCTTTGGGGTTTGATTCAACATAATTTATCAGCGCCTGGACAAGGTACTGGGGTTCCCCGCACCCGGTTCCAATAAAGATTCGATCACCGGCATGAATTTTACTAAAGATTTCATCTTCTGCCTCAAACTTATGCGGGTATTTACTTTTGAGTTCATCCAGCAGTTCATCCGGGTTGTATTTTTTTTCTGTTCCCATAAAAGCAGTATTCTCCTTTCATTTCATCCGGTAATACCTCTATAAACAAGCGAAATGAACAGTATAGCCGCTCCAAGATAAAAGAGGGGAGAAAAAAGCAGCAGCATCGAAGTGAAGGCATACCCAAGAAGTAATAAAGAAGCACCGGTTAGTAAAAGAATAAAGGGGCGCAAACGGTTCAATTTCGGCCATAATAAAAATATAATTACGATTAACAGGGGAAATACAAGCTTCATTATAACACCCGATTAAAACCGTTATTTTCTTCCGTTATTAGATATCATTATGCCATTATCGCAGTATCCTGTCAATTAAATTGAAACGTAGCTTAAATTAGGCCTTTACAATAAAAAACCAGCCAAATAGAGCTGGAAGAAGCTGTAACAGCCGGTAGCAAAAACCCAATAAAATCGGTTTATTACAGAGTAATGCGCTGGAGGATAAGGAGCAGGATTATCCCGGGGATGCCCATTAACCCGATAATAACCGCTGTGATTACATTTAAGCCAATCTGCAGGCCCCAAAAGGACCCAACAATATTGAACAAGGCCAGTAAGAGCCCTCCTATTACTGTATTACCTAAAAACCTTAAAATAATCTTCATCGGTACATACAGGAGTTTTGCAAGGATATACAATACCAGCACCCCGAAAAAAAAGGCAATAATATAATTTAAGTCAAAGTTAAACATCCCCCGGCACTTCCTCCTCTTTTAATAGGTTGAGCTTCCTTTCCTGCCGTGCTTCCTCTAGCAAGAATACATATCTGCGTTCTGCAGCGTTTAAATTGTATATTGCATGGTCGATCAACCCGGGATCTTCGATATTGTTAAATAATGATACAGCAGCATACCAGTCCTGCTTCGCCCTTTCAATAAGATCCGCATTTTTTGCGCGAAATTCTTCCCTGTGAGAGTTTTCTTCCGAATTAAAATCACACTTTTCACCCAGCAATTTTTGAGATAACTCCGTTAGAATTAAACTAAGACCTTTCATAAAGGTGTCCCCCTAAGTTTTTCCATATATTATATTCATTTATATATAAAAAAATGAGCTAGATAATAACTCTTTTAAGTAAGCCTGTATAAAAATATTCCTTCGCGGAAATATCTAAAGCAGAGGCTGACTGTAAGAAATATGCTTTGGGGAGGATGTTATGCTTGGCAAAAATTGTAATTATCGGGGCCGGTTTTGTAGGATCAACTACCGCTTATGCGCTGATGATCGGTGGAACAGCACAGGAAATTGTCCTCATTGATAAAATTGAAGAGAAAGCACGGGGGGAAGCGATGGATCTGAACCATAGCGCTTCCTTTATTCAGCCGATAAATATCTATGCTGGCGATTTCAAGGACTGTCAGGAAGCGGATATTATTATCATTACCGCGGGAGCCCCACAAAGGCCCGGAGAAACCAGACTGGACCTGGTAGAAACCAATACCGCAATCATGAGTGAAATAATATACAGGATTATGGAATACAATACCAGTGCAATATTACTTATTGTTGCTAATCCGGTAGATATAATGTCATTTGTGGCCTGGAAAAATTCTGACCTCCCGCACGCAAAGGTTATCGGCTCTGGAACCGTCCTGGACACGTCCCGATTCAGGCACCTGCTCAGCGTACGTTGCGGTATAGACCCGCGAAATGTTCACGGATATGTTATCGGTGAACACGGGGATTCAGAATTTCCTCTTTGGAGCACAGCGAATATCGGCGGCGTTCCACTGGAGCGCTTTTGTGAAATCTGCACAAGAACTTGTTCCTCCCACAACAGAGAAGAGATCTCCCAGAAGGTACGCGAGGCTGCCTATGAAATTATTGAAGGAAAAGGCGCTACATACTATGCTATCGCCCTGGCCGTGCGCAGGATCACAGAAAGCATTCTGCGCGATGAACACTCGGTTTTGACCGTATCCACTTATATCGATGATATTTATGGAATTTCGGATATATACCTCAGCGTGCCCTGTATTCTCGGCAAAAACGGGGTGGAAAGCATTATTCCGTTCGAACTTGATGAAACCGAAAGAACGTTTTTTTATCAGACAGGGGAGATCATCAAAAAATCCCTCCCTGCAGAACTGCGGGCACCTCTTCTATCCTGAATCATGCGTAAAACCAGATATTCAAAAGTCATTAATACGGTTTACTTTGCCCCAAATGGTGGAACTTTAAATAGAAAAGACAGGGAATATCCCCGTCTTTTACTTTAGTATACAGCATCATAAAGATATCTTTTATACTTTAGCCCTAACTATGTCTTTTACCTTCATCAATCTGGTCAAAGAACCGCGCTCATTTTCATCTAATTTCATCGTAATATAACGAATGGTTTCCTGCATCTGTGGAATAAGAACATACTCCAGGGCATTGACCCTGCGCCTGGTTTTTTCAATTTCATCTGCTAAAATCTGGACAGACTTTTCCAGTTCGGCCAGCTCCAGCAATTTGGGCATGATCCCTGACAAGGTATCAATTGAGGTATCCAGCTCTGCTGAAGTGCCTGCAAAACCATAAGGGTAAATACTGCCCTCCTCATCCGATCCGGCATGTTCTTCTTCCCACAGGAAGCGCGGTGCATAAACACTCATGATATTTTGTTTCTCCACTTTGAGGTTCATCCTCGCAGTAGGATACATCAGAGCCTCTTCCAGGGACTCGGTAGACATAACGGCACGGGCTAAAAGAAATTTGGCAAAAGCCTCCGTCAGCTCCTTTTCTATTTGTTCCCGCAGTTCTTTGTTTTTCCTAACTCTTAGTAGAAACTGTCGAATAAGCTCATCCCTTTTATCCTTAAGCAGCTTGTGCCCCCTCAAGGCCATTTGTAACCGCTTTTTTAGGCGATTTAGCTCCATCCGCGTAGGATTTACCCGAATTTCCATACTTCAGTCCTCCTTCTGTGCCGGCAGATACTTCTTAATAAAAGCATCACTTACCCGTTTCAGCTCAGCACGAGGCAGGAGAGAAAGTAATTCCCATCCGAGGTTGAGCGTTTCTTCTATTGTGCGGTCTTCTTCTTCTCCTTGAGTAATATAACGGAACTCAAACTCATCGGCAAACCTGGAGAATTTTTTATCAGCTTCGGTCAGAGCAGCCTCTCCCAAGATTGCTGCAAGCTCCTTGGCTTCTTTCCCCCTGGCATAAGCGGCATAAAGCTGGTTCATTGTATCGGCATGATCCTCACGTGTTTTATCCGGCCCGATCCCCTTATCTTTCAGCCTGGAAAGTGAAGGCAAAACATCGATCGGAGGATAAATCCCTTTACGGTACAGGTCGCGGCTGACAATAATCTGTCCCTCTGTAATATAACCGGAAAGGTCGGGAATGGGGTGTGTCTTATCATCTTCAGGCATTGTTAAGATAGGCAGCTGGGTGATAGAACCCTTACGGCCCTTAATACGCCCTGCTCTTTCATAGATGCTGGAAAGGTCGGTATAAAGATAACCGGGATAGCCTCTCCGACCCGGCACTTCTTTTCTTGCCGCAGAAATTTCCCTCAGCGCCTCCGCATAATTCGTTATATCCGTCAGAATAACCAGTACATGCATATCCTGCTCAAAAGCCAGGTATTCAGCCGCCGTAAGCGCCATGCGGGGCGTAGAAATACGTTCAATGGCAGGGTCATCCGCCAGATTTATGAAAAGAACGGTGCGCTCAATAGCTCCTGTACGGCGAAAATCGCTGATGAAGAATTCGGCTTCTTCAAAGGTGATCCCCATCGCTGCAAAAACTACAGCAAACTTACCCTCGGAGCCCAGGACCTTAGCCTGACGGGCGATTTGTGCCGCCAGCCTGGAGTGAGGAAGGCCGGAACCGGAAAAAATGGGAAGCTTTTGTCCCCTGACCATGGTATTCATCCCATCAATAGCGGATACCCCGGTTTGGATAAACTCGGATGGGTAATCCCGGGCATAGGGGTTTATTGGATATCCGTTAATATCGAGTCTTTTATCGGGAATAATCCTGGGCCCTTTATCCCGGGGGCTTCCCATGCCGTCAAAAACACGGCCCAAAATATCAATAGAAACGGGAAGCTCTATACCCTTACCAAGAAAACGCACCCTGGTCCCGCGAATATTGATTCCGCTTGAACCTTCGAAAACCTGAACAAGCGCCTTATCCCCGTTTACTTCCAGAACCTGGCCGCGCCGTATTTCTCCACCAGGCAACTCTATTTCCGTTAATTCCTGGTAGGTAACACCTTCAACATTCTCCACCAGCATCAGAGGCCCTGCTATTTCAGCAACGGTTTTATATTCCTTAAGCATCGGCATCCCCTCCTTCCCCGCTAAATTCTGCTATTTGCTCTTTAATTTCTTTTTCAATATCATCCAGTTCACCGAGGTTCTCTTCCTCAACATACTTTGCACGGGCGATCCGTTCCCGCACCGGCAGAGCAAAAAGTTTTTCCAAATCCAGATCCAGTTCGCCTTTTTCAATTACTTTTAGCGCCTGATGATGAAAGCTCAAGATCAACTCCAGCATGCGATACTGTTTCTGCATAGAGGTATAGGTATCCACTTCATGAAATGAGTTCTGGTGCAAATAGTCTTCCCTGATCGATTTGGCCGTCTCCAGTGTAAGCCTCTCGGTTGCTGAGAGCGCGTCAACACCAACCAGCCTTACGATTTCTTCAAGTTCGGCTTCTTCCTGCAAAATCCTCATTCCTTCGCGCCTCATCTCGATCCACCTGTCGCCCAGGGTTTTACGGAGATAAGGGTCAATGTCCGCCTGATACAACGAATAGCTTGAAAGCCAGTTGATCGCCGGAAAGTGACGACGGTAAGCAAGCGAAGCGTCCAGACTCCAGAAAACCTTTACAATACGCAGGGTTGCCTGTGTAACCGGTTCTGACAGGTCTCCTCCGGGTGGAGAAACAGCACCTACCACAGTAAGCGCCCCTTCGATATTATTGCTGCCCAGATTGATAGTTTTCCCTGCCCGTTCGTAAAATTCAGCAACCCGTGAACCAAGATAAGCCGGATAACCTTCCTCACCGGGCATTTCTTCCAGACGCCCGGAGATCTCTCTTAAGGCTTCAGCCCAGCGGGAAGTAGAATCAGCCATTAAGGCTACAGAATAACCCATATCCCGGAAATATTCAGCAATTGTTATACCGGTATAGACAGAAGCTTCCCTTGCCGCCACGGGCATATTGGAGGTATTGGCAATGAGCACTGTCCGTTTCATTAAAGGCTCACCGGTTTTCGGATCTTTTAACTCTGGAAACTCCATCAGCACATCGGTCATCTCATTGCCGCGCTCTCCGCAGCCAATATAGACCACTATCTCAGCATCCGCCCATTTGGCCAGCTGATGTTGTGTGACCGTTTTACCGCTGCCGAATGGACCGGGGATACAGGCAGTACCCCCTTTGGCAACAGGGAAAAACGTATCAAGAATACGCTGACCGGTGATTAACGGGATATGGGGACCCAATTTTTCTTTATAAGGACGGCCCTTTCGGACCGGCCACTCTTGCATCATCGTAATATCAACAACTCCAGTTGGCGTTTCCAAAGTGGCAATGACATCGGTAACGGTATATTCCCCGCTAAATATTTTTACCACTTTGCCGGAGGGAACAGCAGGGGGTACCATAATACGGTGCTCCACTAACGAGGTTTCCTGCACTGTCCCGAGGATATCGCCGGCCAGAACCTGGTCCCCTTCCTTAACGCGCGGAGTAAAATCCCATTTTCTTTCTCTGTTCAGGGCTACGGCTTCTATCCCTCTGGTAATGTAATCGCCTGCCTTTTGCCAGATAACGTCCAAAGGACGCTGCACGCCATCAAAAATTGCCTCAATCAATCCAGGTCCCAGCTCCACACTCAGCGGAGCACCGGTATTATACACAGGTGCACCCGGACCCAGCCCACCGGTCTCCTCATATACCTGGATAGAAGCTCTATCCCCCCGTATCTCAATGATCTCGCCCAGCAGCCCTTCATCGCTTACCCTCACCATATCATACATCCGGGCATCCGCCATATTTTCAGCAATTACCAGCGGACCGGAAACTTTGATTATTCTACCGCCTCCCAAGTTATCAACCCTCTTTCCTGAATAAGATATCAGCACCTATTGCTTTCTCTACGTTTTCTTTTACTTTAGCCATTCCGATACCCAGGGTCCCCTTATTGTTGGGGATGGGGACAACTGCCGGTAAGAAACGTTTATTAAGCTCCGCCAGAGGTTCTTCTAATTGCCGGGCTATCTCTTCAGTTATAAAAAGAACAGCATAATCTTCTTTAGCCACCTTTTTTAATACTGATAGTGCAGAACCCGCGTCATTTACAGAAAACGTCGTTACACCCAGGGTTTTAAACCCAAGGATAGAATCTTTGTCCCCGATAACAGCAATTTTAAATATAGACATTACGCAATCTCTCCCTGATAGCTTCGATGGGCAGCCCGTTAATCTTTCCGACCAATATCATCCGGATATTTTTAATTTCAATTTCTTTAGCATAAATATAACCAACGAGGGGCTCGAGGCCAAAGGGTGTTCTTTTCCCCTGCTGGAGGTATTCCAGAATAAAATCATCTGATAATTTTTCCAGACGTGTAAAGGTTCCCTTTTCCTGCCACTCCTGCACTCCTTCACCAACCACGACAGCATATTCACTCATTGCCAGACGGTTCACCAGTATTTCTAGTGGCTCCTCCAGCAAGCTTATAAATAAATCCAAAGGAAGGCTACCCTGTGGAAGAAATGCTCTTTTATAGAATTCCTTATTTCGCCCAATGCGCTTAACACGCAAGAAAGTTTTAATATTTGCCAGGTCAACTTCACGGATAAATAAGCCTTCTAAAACAGCAGCACGCGCCTCCCGGGCTGCTGTAATTAACATAAAATAAAGGGTTTGATCCAGGAAAAGATCGATAATTTGAGGATCACGGGATACAATAAATTCCTCCAGAATTTGTTCCACAGTATCGCGAAGAGCTACAGGCAAGTCCCGGAAATCTTCTTCCTCCACCATAGTTCGTAGTTTATCAAGCTGCATCGTCCCAACCGGAAACAGAATATTATCGTTTGCCCCCTCAAGATATTTTGCTTTTAATAAAACCTTCAGGTTGTGAATATCGTACTTCAAACTCATTAAATCGGTCAGGTAGGGCCGGGGACTCATTTTTTGCATCAGAGTAAAAACATTTTTTACTTCATCCTGCAAAATATTTTCAAAATCAAATATACTCGTAAGCTCAGCTACTAAGCCAGCATAATCAGTTTCCGAAAGCACTTTTAGAGCTTCCTCTCCGGAAACAGCTTCTACCATTCTCTCGAGCTTGCCTTTGTCCAAGAGGCGGGTCTCTAAAGCACGGATACGGCCTACTGCATAGGCATATATTGTCTCATTTGCAGGCATTTTTTCTTGCCTCCTTCCCTCCCTCATGTTGAAGCTCATTCTTCTTGAAAGAGAATCGCTGCCGCTTCCATTTCCAGCTCATCCCTGTACATTTCCAAGAGTGAATCAAAGGAATTGTTAATTTCTACCCCATCGGACTGAAGAATAAAACCTCCGGAGATTTCGAAAGTCTCTTTACTTATTAAAAGCTTGTTTTTGCGTCCTGCGGCAGCCAGCTCCTCTTGAATCTCTTCCCAAAAACTTTTCGGAATTCTGGCCTTATCGCGCGGAGAGAGAATAACAACCTCTTCCCCTGTTTTAATCGAAGCCAAGAGCATCTTTTTTAATACAGCAAAATAATCTTGCTCATCAAGATTCAAAAGCGCCTCCAGTGCTTGCTGCAATGCTTCTTTAATCAGCTCCTGTTTAGCCGCCAGCATTTGTTTACGCGCATCAAGCCGGGCAATCCCCAAAATACGCCGTTTTTGCTCTTCAGCCTCTTTTTGAGCGCGTCCCAGGATCTGCTCCCGCCGTTTTTCAGCCTCTTTTTCGGCTTCAGAAAGAATGATATCTGCATTTTTTGCAGCTTCTGCTAAAATATTTTCGGCCTTTGCCCTGGCATCATCCTCTATGCGCCGGCAGATCCTCTCCGCTCCCTCTTTCATACCTAACACTCCCTTCTGGGTGGAACATCCTGATCATCTTATCTACACTGCTATTCCGAAAAGCATCATGATTGAAGCTAACAAGGCCAAAACAGCGTAAGTTTCCACCATAACGGCAAAGATAATCGCTTTTCCCAATTCTTCCGGACGCCTGGCCACTATCCCGATACCGGCAGCAGCCGCCCTGCCCTGATAAATAGCTGAAAGCAACCCCACTATAGCAATCGGCAAAGAAGCCATTAAAATGGAATACCCTTGTTCGGGAGTAAGAGGGAGAAGATTTCCTCCGATAATACCTATGCGCTGCATGATAATAAACCCGGTAAGCAACCCGTAAATCCCCTGGGTACCGGGAAGAGCCTGTAGTAAAAGCGTTTGCCCAAATTTATCAGGGTCTTCGGTAATCACGCCGGCTGCGCTTTGACCGACCAGTCCAACTCCAAACGCGGAACCTATCCCCGACAGTACTACCGCCAGAGCAGCCCCCAATATTGCTAATACTATTCCTGTCATAACTTTTATGCCTCCCCTTCTTCTATATCAACAAATTTTGTTGTATTGCAAAATGGTTGAAATGGTTTGCCTCCACCCTCAAAAAACTTGCCAAAAAACTCAATATACTGTAAGCGGCTGGTGTGAACATAAGCACCCAGCGATCCAATCATAAGATTAAAAAAATGTCCTCCGATCAAGAAAAAGACCATAATTATTACTCCGGGAACACTTCCGGCCAGAAGGCCGCTCATCGTATTAATAGCTGTTGCAATAACACCGGTTGCCAGGCCCAGAGCGAGCAAACGGGAATATGAAAGCACATCGCTGAGATATCCCGTAACATCATAAAGGCTCAGCAATCCGCTAAAGAATTTTTTTATTAACCCTTTCTGACTCCGCCCCTGGGTTAGAATTAGGCCCAGTGCACCGCCAACTGCCAGCCATTTGCCGGCTGCGCTGAATTGAGGCAAAGCCAGCGATACAAGCCCGATCAAGAAAACAAACCATAACCCCTGATCAAAAACAGCATCTAAAACCCTGCCCGCCTTAATTTCCTGATAAGCACGCACTCCCATCCCAAAAAAAATCTGAATAAACCCCAGGATAAAACTGAATATAAGCATCCTCATGGGATCATCTAGAGGGTTAAACCATAAAGGCCTGAGTTTGATCAAGTCTCCAAACCAGCCGCCCATTAACACCCCAAATATAAACGAGGAAATACCACCTAAAAAAAGTAATTTGATTAACTGTTTACCCATACCCCCCAGCTTTAGCTTACGCATAATGAAAAGGGCTAAAAGCGACAGAATAACGCCATATCCGGCATCAGTTAAACAAATACCGAAAAAAACGAAAAAAAACGGTGCTATAAGCGGCGTGGGGTCAATATCCCGGCGACTCGGGGTACTGTAAAGCCTGGTAACAACTTCAAAGGCATCTGCCGCACCGCTGTTCCGGAGTAATACCGGCACTTTTTCTTCAGGATCAGGATCATGGATAATGAGAACGGTAGTTTCCGTTTTTTCGGTAAGTAGTTTTTCCAGGTCGGATACTGCTGGCGCAGGAATCCACCCTTCGAGTAGGAAGGCAGATTCTGTACGGGCAAATTTGCTTATAGCTTCATTTTTATCCCGTTCGTTTTCGAGAAAATCGGAATAAGCCATTAAATGTTGCCGGTAAGCAAGCAGCTCCTCTATTGTTTTTAATAGCTCTTTTCTTTTCTGGCCGATTTTTTCCAGATCTTTCTCTAGCGTACCAACAGCCTGAGCCGCTGTGCCTTTTATCTCCGGGAAGGAAACCCCTGTTGCCCCGGATTTTTTAAATAGCTCCTGTATCTTTTCAGCTTCATCTTTGAAAAATATAATAAATAGATGCGACAGTTCCTTTTCAGAAAAGATAACTTCCAGATAGTGATCAGGAGCCTTATCGGTTAAAGATTGCTTAAAAGAAGATAGTTCATCAGCCGGTACAGTAAAAAGCTGCAATCGTAATCGCAGTGTATCTTCAACTTTTTCCAGCGGCAGGTTAAAGTCAACCCAGGGCGCCAGAGCCTGCATTAAATTATGGCACCTGGTCTCCTCGTTACGCAAACCGTTCAACTTCTCATCTATTGCCCGGCATGTATTGTAGACTGTCTGAATTTCTTCTTTACCGCGGGAAATAAATTCACTATACTCTGCGGGTGTCAGGTTAATTTTTGCCCCTGTAAATTGTTGAACAAAGTTCTTTTTCAGCGGAAAATGCCTCTGCATAAAATCCAGGCAATAGCGGACCTCACCTAATCGCGATTCTAAATATGTTACTGCAGTTGCCGGCTGCTCAGGTACCAGTAAGGATTCCAACTCCTCCCATATTCCGGTCTCCTTTATATCAACCAGTTCAACTGCCCCAATATCCCTGAGGATATTAATCACCGTATCCTTTTCCTGCTGGTGAGAGAGGAGAATTAATTTTTTAATATCAACTATCGGCATGAGTATTCACAACCCTCTCCATAATCCTTGTTACAACTGCCGGCAACCTGGCTCTTGTTCCGGACCTCATTTGGTCAATTTCCTTTTGGTAGTCCTCCAAAAAAAATGCTGCTTCCTGCCGTGCTTCTGTTTCTGCCCTGTTTAGCAATTCCTTTGCCTGGAACTCGGCTTCTGCTACGGCTGTTTTGAGTATTTGTGCTGCCTGTTCTTCTGTATCCTTCAGCCTCTGCCGGGCTTTTTGCTGTGCTTCACGCACCGTAATATTGGCCTGGTTTTCAGCTTCCCTAATAGATTCCACCAGTTTAATCGTCAAAAGCTTCACCACCCTCCTTATTTATCTTTTCTCTTAAAAAAATCTTAAAAACCCTTTCCCTAACACCTCCAGATGTAATTTATAATTTATATTATACTTATTATGTATTGTAATAACTAAGGTATAAGCTGCCCCAAGTAAATACTTTAAACCCGATCGTCTTAAGTGATATCTTCACCCCCGCTTTGATCGGGTAATATAATATTTAAGCTATAATTAAAATATTAAAACATGAAAAACAATTCTACTAATTTCCCTGTTATTCTCCAACAACATATTCTACAACATTAAATAAAAACCTTTTCTATTATAAAATTTAAAAAATCTTCAAATTCGGGTTATTGCCAAATCTTTCGGGGTTATACCCTGAAATTGCCCAGGGATACAAGGCCTCCCAGAAAAAGCAATACATAATATGTAAAGAATCTCCAAGACATAACAAATATTCCCAGTACGGATGACGGAACAAAAAGCATAAAAAGGCTCGCCAGGCCAAACTCGGCAACACCACTCCCCCCGGGGACAGGAACATAAATGATAATCATCTGTATTACCGCCAGCCAAATCAGGGATAAAAAAAAGGGGACCGGTTTATTTAAACCAAGCAAAAGCACAGGAGCTATGCTAAAAAAACAAAACCAGTAAGCTACAGTTAAGATAATGATCAGCATCAGATCAACGGCTTTAAAACGATTTATTGATCGTGTAGCATACAGATATTCTTGAAGCTCATGCATGAGAAAAGCATATATTTTCTTCCCCCGTAGGGTACCGAGAAAAAAATATCTTCCCCAGGAATAGCTGACAACCTTTTGGAGAAGTAAGTTTAAAACCGCAGGTTTCCATAAGAAAAAAAGCAGAAGCAAAACCGTGCAGATGGATACGAATACAGCATAAATAAAAATCTGGTTTAAAAAATTAGTTACCAGCCTGCCGCGAAAAAAAACAAGCAACGCCACGGCTGAAATGGTCAGGACCAGTTTTGTAAGAAAAGAACGTGTCAAAGTAACAGCAGATGATTCACCCAAAGAAAGTCCTTTTCTGCTCAAACCGTAAATATGGGCAGGCCATTCACCTGCATGAAAAGGTGTGACGGAAGCAAAAAAAAAGGTCATCAAATAAATCTGCACCGCATCGAAAAGTTTTATATCTTTATCCCCGCCCAGGCTCGATACCAGTAATTTTATTCTCAGCCCCTCGATGACGCAGAGCAGAATAATCATCAAAACGGCTAATAAAAGATACCCTGCGCGGACGAGCAACAGGCTTTCCAGGGTTTCTTCTTCGAAATAATAGACAAATATAAAGAGTGAAGCGGCAACGCTCAGCGCCAGGGAAATTCCCAGTCCTTTTTTCCATGTGGGAAGAGGCCCTGCCACTTAACTGTCTCCCTTAACCTCATGATAAATTTCCACTTTAATTCCCGCCTCTTCTAATAATTGCCGGGCAAGCTCATCAGGATAAATTTCCTTTAAAACGATTCTTCTTACTCCTGCATTGACCAGCATTTTAGCGCATAAAGAACACGGATAATGAGTGCAGTATAGATCGGCCCCCTGAATTGAAACACCATGCAGCGCGCCCTGAATAATCGCGTTCTGCTCCGCATGAAGCCCCCGGCAGAGCTCATGCCGCTCTCCGGAGGGTACATTTCTCTCCTGCCGCAAACAACCTTTTTCCAGGCAGTGCTCCAGTCCGGAGGGTGCACCGTTATAACCGGTTGTTAAAAGTCGCTTATTTTTTACAATAACCGCTCCCACCTTACGGCGCAAACAGGTAGAGCGCTGTGAAACAACCGTAGCTATCTCCATAAAATAACTGTCCCAGGAAGGTCTCAAAATAAAACTCCTTTCAGTCCTTTAGATCATATAAAGGAAAAGCGGCACACAGCTCTTTAACTTTGCGTTTAACCTGAGCCATGATTATAGGGTTATCCCGCCCTTCAAGGGTACGCAAAATATACCCGGCAATAGCTTTCATTTCAGCTTCCTGCATGCCCCGCGAGGTAACCGCGGGGGTACCGATCCTGATACCGCTGGTCACGAAAGGGCTTTCCGGATCATCCGGAATAGCGTTTTTATTTACGGTAATCCCAACTTCATCCAACAAGGTTTCCGCATCTTTCCCGCTTATATTTTTATTTCTTAAATCCACCAGCAGAAGGTGGTTATCCGTTCCCCCAGATATAAGATTAAAATCCATCTCCAGAAGTGTTTCAGCGAGCGCCCGTGCATTCAGGATAACCTGTTCCTGATAGCGTACAAAATCCTCTCCCATCGCCTCCTTAAAAGCAACAGCTTTCGCAGCAATAGCATGCATGAGAGGCCCGCCCTGAATGCCGGGGAATACAGCTTTGTCAATAATATGGGCATATTTCTTGCGGCAGAGTATAAGGCCGCCCCGCGCACCCCTCAGAGTCTTATGTGTGGTACTGGTAACAAATTCGGCATGAGGTACAGGATTGGGATGCAAGCCGGCTGCAACAAGACCGGCAATATGGGCCATATCCACCATCAGATAAGCATCAACCTCCCGCGCAATTGCCTCAAAAGCGGCAAAATCAATTATGCGCGGATAGGCACTGGCGCCGGCAATAATCAGACGCGGGGAAACTTTTAATGCCAGTTTTTTAACTTCATCCATATCAATATAACCCGTACGGGGGTCTACACCATAACCGTAAAAATTATAATACTTTCCAGAAATATTTACGGGACTCCCGTGTGTTAAATGCCCACCATGCGCCAGGTCCATACCCAGAGCCGTATCCCCTGTTTCTAAAACAGCAAAATGGACAGCCATATTAGCTGAAGCCCCCGAATGAGGCTGCACATTGACATGTTCCGCTTTAAAGAGTTCAGCTGCTCTTTCCCTCGCCAGTTCCTCAACGATATCGACATACTCACACCCGCCATAATAGCGGCGGCCGGGATATCCTTCAGCATATTTATTGGTAAGTACAGATCCCTGTGCTTCCAGCACTGCTTTTCCGGCATAATTCTCCGAAGCAATAAGTTCTATCTTCTCCTGCTGACGTCTTTTTTCGGCCTCGATAGCCCTGGCTATCTGGGGATCAACAATGGATAATAATTCTATATTACTTCCTCCTTCAAAAACCATATCATGCCTGATTCGCCGAGAATCAGGCTCGCCCCCTTCCCGCAATTAATCATTCATGGCTATTATCCTCGTATTGACTAATTTTTTCAATCCTGCGATGATGCCTTCCTCCCTCGAACGCTGTCTTTAAAAAAATATCCACAATCTCCAGAGCAATTTCCTGATCGATAACCCTTGCTCCCAGGGTTAGAATATTAGCATCATTATGCGCCCTGGCGCAACGCGCTGAAAAAGTGTCGCAGCAGGGAGCAGCCCGAATCCCTTTTAGTTTGTTGGCTGTTATTGCAACACCGATGCCGGTACCGCAAATAATAATCCCTTTTTCGCAATCTCCTATTTGTACCGCCCTCGCGGCCATATAAGCAAGGTCAGGATAATCAACCGGCGTTTCATCACGGGTGCCGAAATCCTGATATGTGATCTCATTTTCGTTCAAAAACGACTTAATATACTCCTTTAACAAAAATCCCGCATGATCACTTGCCAGAGCGACTTTCAAGATCCTATCTCCTTTTCTTAAGTAAAATTCGCCTTTTATTATTTTTTTCCTGCAGCGATTAATTATTATTCCCGGGTTTGTCCTCCGCCTTGTATACTCAATAAACTTCCTATAATAATAGCCAGCGCCTTCTTAATATCCCCCGCAGCCGCACGGTAATGCTCTATCCCCTTACCGATGGGATCGGGGATATCCTTTTTCTCGTCCTCCCCCAGGACCTCATGTAATAAAAATATTTTAGCGGCCTCCTCAGGAAAGCCGGCCAGTAAAAAATTTTTCTGATCTTTGGTCATCGTATATATATAACTCGCTTTATGAACCATATCGGGATCAAGCTGTCTGGAGAGGTGTCCACTTAAATCCACATCTTCCTCGCGGAGTATTTCCAGCGCATCAGGACTGGCGCCAATGCCGCTAAGGGCACTTATCCCGGCAGAACAAGCCTCTACGTTAATCTTTTTATCCGCAATATTATCCCACATTTTCTGAAAAAGACCCTGAGCCATTACACTGCGGCAAGTATTACCGGTGCAGACAAAAAGTATTTTTATATTTTTCTCCACTTTATCACCGCCTTTACCATGTACTATCTATACCGCTAGTTTTAATAATTTCAGCGGCGGCCTTCCGCAGGCGATTCATCACCGCTCTGCCCATACCTTGCTCATCAAATCCTTCAACTACGATCACATCAATTTCTAAAAAATCCATTTCCCGAAGGATAGCAAAAAGCCGCTTTGCTATTTGCTCGGGCTTCTCCCTGGAACCAAGCACCCTAAGAACCGTGGCCGGACAGAGCCCCGCCGATTCCCGGGAGAGAAGCAGCGCCACTTTACGGCCCTGCATTAAAAAACTCTCCGTTAAAGCAATGAGCTGCTTTCGCTGTGCCGGATAGTCGCCTACAACGAGGTAAAGTGGCGCCCGCGGGGCATAATGCCTGTATTTCATTCCGGGAGATGGTGGTGCCCCTTTAATTACTTCTCCTTTTCTCTCGACAGTCAGATCAAGTACTTCCCGCTTCAAAACATCTTCCAGCATCTCCAGGGTGATACCCCCCGGGCGGAGCAAGGCTGGCGGGTTGGAAAGCAAACTGATCACCGTCGATTCCACGCCAACAGAACAGCTGCCGCCATCGAGCACGGCTTCAATTCGCCCGGCCAGATCTTCCAGAACATGTCCTGCGGTGGTGGGGCTGGGACGACCCGAAAGATTGGCGCTCGGGGCAGCCAGCGGAATTGCAGCAACACGAATAAGTTTTCTGGCCAAAGGATGCGCAGGAACACGTATAGCAGCGGAAGAAAGCCCTGCAGTTGTAATGTCGGGAACCAGGTTCTTTTTAGGCAGTACCATTGTCAGGGGGCCAGGCCAGAAATTTTCCGCCAGGAGAAAAGCCTCCGGAGGAATCTCTTCCACCAGCCGGGCAGCCTGGTCCATTCCTGCAATGTGGATGATTAAAGGATTATCAGGAGGCCGCTGTTTTACCTGATAAATATTTTGAACCGCACCGGGATTTAAAGCATCACCGCCCAGGCCATATACAGTCTCCGTAGGAAAAGCAACCAGCCCCCCCTTTTTGAGGATTTCAGCCGCATAGAGCAATGCCTTTCCTTCATCTTCGTCATTTAAGGCTTTCAAGACAGCTGTTCCTTTAATGATCGGCCAGGCCAATACAACACCTCCATGAAAACGGCAATAAATTAGGTTCTTAAAAATATTACCATACTCTTTTCTTTTTTGATATAATGATTTTAAATAATAAAGCGAAAGGTGTAATATGTCTGGACCCGTTATGTATTTTGACTGCTCTGCAGGAGCTGCAGGCGACATGATTTTGGCTTCTTTGCTTGATTGCGGGGCTTCCCTGGAAAAGATCAAGGAGAAGCTCTCAATGCTCCCCTTAGGTGGTTATGACATTAAAACCTTCAAAACCCGGAAAAAAGGGCTGGCGGCTCTGCGGTTACAGGTAAAAATTATTGAACAACAGCCGCCGAGGCACCTCCCTCAAATTAAAGCAATAATTAATTCTTCAACGCTGCCGGATAAGATAAAAGAGCAAAGCCTTGCAATTTTTCATACTCTTGCCCGCGCAGAGGCAAGGGTACATGGGATAAGCGAAGAAAAGGTTCATTTTCATGAAATAGGCGCGGTGGATTCCATTATCGATGTTCTGGGCACCACTATCGCCCTGGAGATGCTGGGGATTGGCCCGATTTATGCTTCATATCTCCCTTTAGGCAGTGGTTGGACAGTAGCAGGCCATGGGAAAATACCTTTACCCGCACCCGCCACAATGGAGATAATAAAAATCAACCGCATCCCATGTTACGGTTTGCCACTGGAAGGGGAGACAGTAACGCCTACTGGGGCAGCCATACTGGGCACAATTTGCCGCAGCTTTACCCCAATACCTCCAATGATCGTTGAAAAAATCGGTTATGGGGCTGGTTCAAAGGAATTTGACTATCCCAATATTATCCGGGCCATGATGGGCACGTCCTATCCCGGCACGGGGAAAATAGAAACAGATTATCAGAAGGACACAGAAGAAGAATTTCTAACCGAACCCCTGGAAATTCTTGAAGCCAATATAGATGATCTCAACCCGGAAATATACGATTATGTCCTGGATCGCCTTTTTTCATCCGGAGCCCTGGATGTTTATTTTACCCCCGTACAGATGAAAAAAAACAGGCCTGCAGTAAAAATAACTGTTTTGGCAGCCCCCCATAAATCCCATGAACTGGGGCAAATACTGCTGCGCGAGACCAGCACACTGGGGTACAGGCGCCGGAGTGCCGAAAAGGTCATGCTGCCCCGGATACAAAAGATAGTTGAAACTCCCTGGGGCAATGTCAGAGTAAAAATCGCCGGCTCCCCCCAGAATTATTTTAATATAGCACCCGAATATGAGGATTGTCTACTTATTGCGCGGGAAAAGGCCATTCCGTTAAAAAAGATCTATCAGGAAATCTATGCAATGCTTAAAAACATATGAAATACAGGCGGCAGGAAGTGCAAGTAAACGTCGGAATAATCCCGCAGATTACTCCGGGGGTAGAATTCCCGAGGCAGCTAAACTGCGGATAAGGAAGATGTCTCTGCAATACAGGCAGGAGCGTGTAATCCGATCTTTGAGCGAAAAGGATACAAAGATATTATTATCCATTTTCTTTAAGATCTTTGCGGTCGTTTTTGCACCGGTTGCAGTATCCATAAAACTGCAGGTTGTGGTTTATAACAGAGAAATGATGTTTTTTTTCAACTATCTCCTCAAGTTGATGGAGCAGATCTTCCTCCACCTCCTGGATGCGTCCGCAATATAAGCAAATCAGGTGGTGGTGGTTATGAGTTTCGTCATTTAAGCCGTCCTGCATAAGTTCATAGCGGCTGCGGCCGTCCCCAAAATTGATTTTGCTTAAAAAGCCCAGTTCCTCCAACAAATCAAGTGTACGGTATATTGTGGCCAGCCCTATTTCTTCCCTCTGCCTGCTGAGCTGGTAAACCTCTTCGGCGCTCAAATGTTTTTCCCTGTTCTCCAGGAATACCTCCAGCACCAACCTTCTCTGTGGAGTAAGGCGGTATTGTTTAAATTGGCTTTCCATCTCCGATATTTTTTTCTTCAAAATTCCCACCACTTTTATTAAGATCGTTTACCGGCGCCAGGACAATATCCATTTGCCTGCTGCTGTTAATAGTATAGCTAGAAATCGCCTGATACTACCTGGCCCAGGTTGACACAATGATCTGCAATCCTTTCAAGATTGCTGAGAACATCGAGATAAATCACCCCGACAGCGGGGACACACTCCTTGCGGTTAACCCGGTCAATATGATTCTTTCTCAGGATCCGTTCCAGTTCATCAACAATATCATCTTTTTGAATAACTTCTCTGGCAAGGTGAACATTTTCATCGGCCAGAGCTTCGATCGCTTTTCCCAACATATCATCTACTTTTTCAAAAAGGCTAAAAACCTCCTCCCTGGCTTTGGGAGTTATCTGAAATTTGCCATCTGCCGCGAGCTCGGCAAGGTGGGCAATATTACATCCGTGATCAGCTATACGCTCCAGGTCGTTTGCAGCGCTCATTATCCCCGAAACGCTGGTCGTCTGCTGCCTGGTCAGGGAATGCTGGGACAGCTCCTGCAAATAAACATTTATCTCTTTCTCCAGCCCATCGATAAGAGCCTCCGCCTGTAAAATATGCGGTATCTTTTTCCAGCTCCCCCTGCAAAAAGCATCTATTGAGTCTGCTACCACCTCTCGCGCCATATTGGCCATCCTCAACAGCTCCTGTTTGCTCGAATTAATTGCGACTGCAGGTGCTTTGAGCATTCTTTTATCAAGATACTTTGAACCGAGATCTACCGCACTATCTTCGCCAGGGACTATAATATTTATCAGACGAATAAAATATTTAAAAAATGGAAAGAGGACAATTGTATTAAGAACATTAAACAAGGTATGTGCGTTGGCAACCTGCCGGGCTATGGTATCGGCAGACTCTAATACGAGAAAGGTAAAGGGTTTTAAAAAGATTAACATTAAAATAACGCCTATAGTATTAAAAAGAACATGCGCATACGCAGTTTTCCTGGCCGGCAGAGATGCCCCTATAGAGGCTAAAACCGCCGTGATACATGTCCCGATATTAGTCCCTAAAATCAAGGGGATAGCCGATTGAAGGGAAATCAAACCCTGCAGGCTGAGGGCGATAATTATACCTGTCACCGCACTGCTGCTTTGAATTACGGCCGTAAACAGGGCTGAAATCAAAATCCCCAATAGCGGCCGTTCGCCAAATCTCACCAGGAGATCGATAAAAAATGGGTTTTCCCGGAGCGGGTGCATGGCTTCAGACATTGTCATCATACCCAAAAATAAAAGGCCAAACCCCAGGATAGTTTGCCCTAAATAGCGGTATAATCTGCGGCGGCCAAAAAAATTAAAAAGCGCCCCAACTCCGATGAATGGCAGCGCTAAATATTCCAGCTTAAAGGATATTATTTGAGCGGTAATGGTTGTGCCGATATTGGCCCCCATAATAACCCCCAGGGCCTGGGAAAGGTTCATCAACCCGGCATTAACAAAACCTACCAGCATAACCGTAGTTGTACTGCTGCTCTGCACAAGAACGGTTACAATCAACCCCGTAAAAACCCCTATAATCGGCTTTCCCGTGAATATCTCCAGGATATGCCTGAGCCTGTCCCCGGCCATTTTCTGCATCCCTGAAGCCATCATCTGAATTCCAAAGAGGAACAAGCCAAGGCCGCCGAACAAACCAATTGCTACAAACCAGCTCATCTGCGTCAACCCCCGGATTGAAAGCATTATTTTGTTTTATAATTAATGAATTCTCGCTGCATTCTGCTTTTCCTTTTTTTTAAGGAGCACAGGCCTGAAAATAATAAATACATAATCCTCCCAAAATATAATAGAAAGAGGCCCGCCTTATCATCAATAACGGTCCTCCCGGGGTTACTAATTGATAGTCATTACCATTATTCTTTTTTAAAAAAAGTATCCCACAACCACGATCTTAATTTAATTTTTCTATTTTCTTTTACTCCGATCAATTCCGCTTTTTCTCGCCCGGTGTATTTATCCCCGCTTATCCCACCGGATCCACAGCTTTGATTATCTTTCCTATCATAAGTATTCCTGTAATCCGTGAACGTTTCGCTTTTATCCGTTGCATCTAAAGAAGGGGAAGGCAACAGGTTAAAACAAAGCGGCGGGAAAAGCACACACCACCAGTTCTCGCCATTACCTTCTCCGATAATCATCTTTAACGCTTCGTATTCGCCGGGAGGGTAAATTTTCCCTTCATAAAAACGTGCCGGAAATATATCTTTCCCAAATGATACCTTAACAGCGTGTGAACAGCCCTTTTTCTGCAATATTTCGGTTGCTGCTGTTTCTATTGTTTTGCTTTCCTTAAGAAGCAAAGAGTGCAGTTCCTCAATACAGCTGCATTTACTCCACAAAGGTTTGTACATACTGACGATAGTCTTTGCCAGATAGTTCTTCAGCGCCTGGTCTTCCGGGCTATTGCTGTTAGCCTTTACATGAAGCCGGATAATATCTTCCGCACAAACCTCTTCCATCTTTTCGCTTGCCCTGCCGGCGGGAAAATCAAATAAATGATAGTTGCTATTGATAATCACCCAAGAAATTAGGATGATAATAACAAACCGCAATAACCTCCGAAGATAAAATCCCGGCTGCTTTTTGAAAATTATGAAATAATAACCTTTCATCTTCTCACTCTCCCGCCTGTTCATTTAGCGGAATGCGCTTTATATTTTTTCTTGAAGAGCACCCGTCTGCTCCCTGTAATGCCGGCGTATAAATCTTAAAGCGGCTTTTTCAATCCTGGAAATCTGTGCTTGTGATATTCCAACCCTCCGGGCTACTTCCATCTGAGTTTTTCCCTGAAAAAAACGGGCGATAAGTATATATCTCTCCCGGGGCTCGAGCTTTTCCAACGCTTCCTTTAAAGCTACTGTTTCCAGCATGCGTTCTTCACCGTTTTCGACATCTTTAAGGAGATCGATGATATGTAAAGGGTCCGTGCTATCGTTATAAACCGGTTCAAAAAAGGAAAGCGGCTCCAAATTGGCATTGTAGGCCAGAGTAATCTCTTCCGGCGAAATACCCACCTCTGCTGCCAGCTCGGACAACGTTGGCTCTTTTTGATTTTTCTGAAGGTACAGCTCTCTGGCATTTTGAATTCTCTGAGCGTTTATTTTTAAAGAACGGCTCATGTGGACATAATTATTATCCCTCAGGTAACGCCTTATTTCCCCCAGTATCATCGGAACTGCATAGGTAGAAAAATTAACATTGTACTCCAGTTTAAAATTATCCACTGCCTTCATTAAGCCGATGCAACCGATCTGAAATAGGTCGTCCATATTTTCTCCGCGATTTGAAAATTTTTTAAGAACACTGAGGACCAATTTTAAATTACAATTAATCAACCCTTCCCTTACCTCTTTGTTTCCTTGCTCCAGCTCCTGAAACAACTTTTTCATCTCTTCCCAGCTTAGGGTTGGAAGATTATAAGTATTGACCCCACTGAGCTTGACTTTATTATAATTATACATAAGTCCGTTCCTCCCGCGCCAAAAATCATCTGCTCAATTACTGTTCATTATTAGTATGAGCCAAATTGTAATATTTTAGACATTCTGGGGATAAATTACTTCGATTAAATTTTAAAGTGTGTTATAATTGAACTAATATATTACCTGATCTTTATTAGCTATCAAAGCAATTCCCTGGAGGAAAAAATGGCCGAACTTATTCGTTTTGGGGTATCAATCAGTGAAGACCTGCTCGAACAATTTGATAAATTGATCGTTCAAAAGGGTTGCAATAACCGTTCGGAAGCAATACGCGATCTGATACGTAACCAGCTCGTAGAGCTCGAATGGGATAATGATGAGGAAGAGGTTGCGGGGACAATAACGCTGATTTACAACCACCATGTACGGGGCTTAAGTGACTTGCTGCTGGAACTGCAGCATAATTATTATCAACTGATTTTATCAACCATGCACTTGCATCTCGATCATCACAACTGCCTGGAAGTACTGGCAGTAAAAGGAACATCCGGCAAAGTAAGGCAGTTTGCTGAACGCCTGATCAGTGTAAAAGGTGTCAAACATGGCAAGCTTACCATTACCTCAACAGGGAGAAACCTAAGCTAACAGGACAACTCTTTCCACGCCGGCATAGTCTTTAATGACATCATTTTTCTTAAAGAAACCCGCTTTACGTCCCATCTCTAGAACTGAACCGGCCTGCCCTGCACCAACCTCAAGGGCTAACAGGCCGGAGGGGTTCAGATACTCCCGGACCCGGCTAAATATTTTCCTGTAAGCTTCCAGGCCATCAGTCCCCCCATCAAGGGCAATAAGCGGTTCCTGCTGTACTTCCCGGGAAAGAGATGCGAGCATTTTTACAGGAATATAAGGGGGATTGGATACAATCGCATGAAACTTTTGTTTTTCCCCGGATAGTGCCTGCCAGTAATCACCGTTTAAAAATTTAACACGATCCCGGAGACCAAGCTCTGTGGCATTTAAAAGAGCCATTTTAAGGGCTTTTTTTGAAATATCTACCCCAACGGCCATAACCCCGGGTAAAAAATAAACAAGTGAGAGGGCAATATTACCACAGCCGGTACCCAGATCGAGTATGCAGCAGGGCTCATCATTTTTTAGCTGCAGCCGGGACCTATTAAACCAGTTTATTACCCCCTCGACAAGATGTTCAGTCTCAGGGCGCGGAATAAGCACTCCCTTGCCCACGCGAAAATTAAGGCCCATAAACTCTTTTATCCCGGTAATATAAGCCAGCGGCTCCCCTGCACCCCGCCGCTGTACAGTATCCAGGTAATCTTCTGCTAACTTTGCAGTCAGCTCTTCTTCTCCGTGCAGATATAGATACAGCCTTTCCCGCTGCAGCAGGAAGGCCAGTAACAACTCCGCTTCAACGCGGGGAGATTCCAGCCCTTTGCGAGATAAAAAAGAAGCGGCCTCCATGATGGCCTGCTTGATAACGGTCATAATATTACCCCCCATAATATTACCTGAAACCCTTTACGGTGTTCAATTGCTTTCTTTCTTCAGCCGCTCCGCCCGATCATGTGCAATAAGCGCCTCAATAATTGCTTCCAGCTCTCCTTCAAGCACCTGGTCCAGCTTATGCAAAGAAAGACCAATGCGATGATCTGTTACCCTGTTCTGGGGAAAGTTATAAGTACGGATTCTTTCGCTGCGGTCACCGGTCCCAACCTGGCTGCGTCTTTCCTGTGCCTGTTCTTCCTGCTGTTCGGAGATCATCTTATCCAACAGGCGTGCGCGGAGCACCCTCATCGCTTTATCCCTATTTTTTAATTGTGATTTTTCATCCTGGCAGGTAACAATAGTGTTTGTCGGCAGGTGTGTGATGCGTACAGCCGATTGCGTGGTATTTACACTCTGCCCGCCGTGCCCTGTAGCACAAAAAGTATCAATCCTTAACTCCTGGGGATTGATCTCAAATTCCACTTCATCGGCTTCAGGTAAAACTGCAACGGTTGCTGCAGAGGTATGAATGCGGCCCCCCGATTCCGTAGTGGGTATTCGCTGAACACGATGTACTCCTTTTTCAAATTTCAGCCAGCTGTATGCGCCCCGTCCTTTAATGGATAGGGATATTTCTTTAAACCCTCCGATATCTGTCGGATGGCTGCTTAAAAACTCTGTCTCCCATTGTTTTTTTTCAGCAAAACGCAGATACATCCGCAACAGGTCAGCTGTAAAAAGCGCAGCTTCATCCCCGCCGGTGCCCGCGCGAAGCTCTATAATTACATCTTTTTCATCGTTGGGATCTTTGGGCAGCAGGAGTAATTTTAGCCGCTCTTCCAACAGCTCTTTTTCCCCGGAAAGCTTGGTTATCTCCTCTTTCAAATAAAGAAGCATTTCCCCGTCCAGCTTTTCCTTTCCCTGTAACATTTCTCTGGCTTCCCGCAGTTCTTTTTCTATATTTTGTATACGTCGATAGTTCTCAATTATTTCGAGAAGCTCTGCATGTTCCCGGGTATATTTTTGCCATTGCGGCAGATCTTTAATGGTTTCAGGATCGCTTAGTTTTTCTTCTAAAGAATTAAAATGTTCCTCCAGCGCTTTTAACTTTTCCCACATATTTATAAACAACCTCCAATTATTTCATACGACTGCATTACTGCAACTTTCGGTCAGCCGGTAAAACAGCCTGAAGGGAAGAAAGGGCAACTTCCAGTTGATCATCGGCCGGATTTTTCGTAGTTAACAGCTGCAACCACAATCCCGGTTGGGTAATAATCCTGGTTATTTTATTATCTATCCTGGTCGCAAGTTTAATTCCTTCATAAGAAATACCGGCAACCAGGGGCAATAACAAGATTCTGATAAGAATTCTCTGCCACAACCCCGGCCAGCCAAAAAATGAAAAGAGCAGAATACTGGTTACCATAACAACCAGTAAAAAACTGGTCCCGCAGCGCGGATGAAGCGTGGTAAACTTACGGGCATTTTCTACGGTAAGGGGTTCCCCGGCCTCATAGCAGGCTATTGCCTTATGTTCAGCACCATGGTACTCAAAAACGCGGCCGATTTCTTTCCAGCGCGAGATAAGATAGATATAACCGAGGAAAATCAGCAGGCGCAGAGCTCCTTCGCCCAGGTTCAATAAAAGCGGCGGCCCCGCCCCTTGCTTTAAAAACCTCATTAAAACAGTGGGTAAAAGGATAAAAAGTCCGATAGCCGCAAGCAGTGATACAATTACCGTTAAGGGTAATTCCCAACCCTTTAATCCCTCTTCCTCTTCATCCAGCGCCTGCTCTGCGGAGAGGGAAAGGGTTTGTACTCCCAGAATTAGAGAATCTATAAATACAACAACGCCCCGCAAAAGCGGAAACTTTAAAAATGGATAGCGTTCACCAGGAGAGCGGTATTCTTTATTATGAACAACAATATTACCTTCTCCCTGTCTGACCGCAACAGCGACTTTGGATTTGTTGCGCATCATAACCCCTTCAATCACCGCTTGCCCGCCGATGAGTATTTTTTCTTCTGACATCAGGGACACCTGCTTTCTAAAAAACCGAGTTTGAAAAAAGCAGGGCTTATGAAAAGCCCTGCGTATAATAACAAAACATAGCCTTCTTTATTCCCTGCCGTATTTACGTTTAAACCTCTCTACACGGCCACCTGTATCCACAAACTTTTGTTTACCTGTAAAAAAAGGATGGCAGTTAGAGCAGATCTCCACTTTCATATTTTTCTTTGTAGAGCCCACTTCGTAAACTGAACCACATGCGCAGGTAATAGTCGTTTTTTCATAAGGAGGATGTAAGTCCTTTTTCATCGAGATTCACCTCTTTCCTCAATCAGGAAACATTCTATCTGTAAGCTCCTATCTTTTTAGGACGAATTATATCATAACAAAAAATAAGACTTTTGGCAATACCCAAAAGCCGACGTTGGTTCTCAAAAGGCGCCATTTCCCACCGATTATTTTTCTGAGTGCGGATATGAAAAAAAAGTTGGCCGGGGTAGTTCCAAAGCCCTGAGCCGGAGCCGGGGTAAGGTTCCGGGGGCGACTGCAGCAAAGGGCCACAACCAGTGCCGCCCTTTTATAGTTAAGGTAAATACAGCAACGGATCGAGTTTTTTGTTATGATAAATTATCTCCAGGTGCAGGTGGGGACCGGTAGCATTTCCCGTAGCCCCAATCAGCCCAACCGGCTGGCCTTGAATTACTCTTTCACCAGTACCAGCCAGTAAGGTGGAATTATGCGCATAGAGACTTTTCCACCCGTTTCCGTGATTAATCGTGAGCATTAAACCATACCCGTTTTTTGTCCCTGTAAAATCTACAACCCCGGCTGCCGCTGCTCTAACACGGGCCCCCTGTGGAGCAGCAATATCCAGTCCATAATGAAAAGAACCATTGCGCGGCCCGTAAAGAGAAGATATTTCTCCACTAACAGGCCATTGAAAAACTGGCATATGCTCCACAGGGTATTCCCTCACACCGCGTGAAGCCAGGATCGTAGCCTGCAGCCTTCTTCTTTCTTCCATGGGGACCACCCCTCCCGGAATAACCAGTTTTTTATCTTTAGTTAAAACCCTGGGATCATCCAGAAGGTTAAAGGAAGCGATAACCCCGGGTTCTACGTTAAAGCGGCGGGCAACGGCTTCTATGCTATCACCCTTTTTAACGCGATACAGCGTTCCTTCGATGGTGAGAATATCGAGAACCTGCTCCGGAAAAATCAGGTTCGGGTTAGCCAACTCGTTCCAGTAAGCGAGAGATTCAACATCAACTCTGTACAAATCGGCAATCGTACTCAGGGTTTCCCCCCGCCGGACAACATGGAATCGCAGAGCCTGCCGTAATTTTTCCTCTTGTTTCAGCCTTTCCTCCTGCTCACGAAACAGCGCCACCTCGCGGTTGTAAGATTCAAGCTGCTTTAGATACAGCGGCTCGAAAGACCCTGCAAAGGCATTTGCCGCCGCTGCCTGTAAAGGTGGGAAAACCAGAGTCAAGACCACGCAGATAACCGCTAATCTCAATCCTGGAACAGGTATCGGCATCAATCTAAAAGCTTTCTTTACAAGGCTAGAACAACCGAAAAAAAATTCTTTTATTGCACACAAATCAATAGCCACTCCTTGTAGAATAAGCATCTAGTAATCAATAATAGTTATTTTATACTATTAGAATACTAAATATGCGTAAATAATGGATATAATTGGAGGATTTTGTGCTTGTTATCGCTTTTTCCTACAAATTATGGAGATTGGCCAGAAAAGAGGCATTGTTTTCGGTTCTTTTCAGCCGTCCGATAAGGGCTTCTATGAATTCTGAGGAAGTTGTAGAATTCATAGTTCTGCGCAGAGCCCACATTAACTCTAACGTATGGTTATCCAGTAACAGTTCTTCTCGCCTGGTACCGGAACGTGGAATATCAATAGCTGGAAAATACCTGCGTTCAGCAAGCTTGCGATCAAGGTGCAGCTCCATATTTCCTGTTCCTTTGAACTCTTCGTAGATAACGTCATCCATGCGGCTCCCCGTCTCTATCAACGCCGTGGCCAGAATAGTCAGGCTTCCCCCCTCCTCAATATTACGGGCAGCACCAAAGAAGCGTTTGGGTTTGTAAAAAGCAGCAGGATCAATTCCACCGGAGAGCGTTCTGCCACTGGGTGGAATCACCAGATTATAGGCCCTGGTAAGCCGGGTAATACTGTCGAGTAGGATTACAACATCTGTACCTTCTTCCACCAGGCGCTGCGCTCTCTCAAAAACCAGTTCCGCCAACCGGATGTGATTTTCGGGTTTCTCGTCAAAAGTAGAGCTGAGCACATCACCCTTTACCGATCTGCGCATATCGGTAACCTCTTCCGGTCTTTCATCGATAAGCAGCACAATCAGTTCCAATGAAGGGTAGTTTTCCGTTAAGCTGTTGGCTATCTTTTTCAATAAAATGGTTTTCCCGGCCTTGGGAGGAGACACTATTAAACCGCGCTGCCCTTTACCAACCGGAATAAGCAGATCAATAACACGGGTAGCATAATCTTCTGGATCCCGCTCCAGCACCAGTTGCTCCGAAGGATGGACCGGTATAAGCTCTGAGAAAAAAGGACGTTCAGCAGCCTTATCCGGAGCCTTGTTATTAACCGCTTCTACATGAAGGAGTGCAAAATAGCGTTCGTTTTCTTTTGGAGGGCGTACCCTTCCAGTTATAAGATCCCCTGTACGCAGGCTGAATCTCCTGATCTGAGAAGCAGAGATATAGATATCATCTTCGTGAGGAAGATAATTTACCCGGCGTAAGAATCCGTAGCCATCAGGCATTATCTCAAGAATACCCTGGGTGAAGATCAGCCCCTCCGCCTCCGACTCACTTTTGAGGATTAAAAATATTAAATCCTTTTTTTTCATGCCCGCCGTTCCCTTAAGATCCCTTTCCCTGGCTATGCGGTGCAAGTCCTCCAAGTTCATGGTTTCCAGTTCATTAAAGTGCATAATCTATTCTCTCTTTCTTAAGCTATAAGAAATTAATTATAAAAAAGGAAGATCATAGTAACTAAATAGCTGAAAATAATTAAATATGAAGACATGCCCATGCGGAAATAATCCTTCCGCAGGGGATAAACAAAACTAAATAATGCCACAATCGTTAGATGAACCCAGGATTAGTGATACTGAGAAGGGCAGTTACAATAAGGCTTCTCTTGCGCTGGGCTTTAAGCGGACCCCTGCCCTGTAAAAGATCAATCAGGGCAATAAGGGTGATATTAAAGAGGTTGCTTCCGTAAATTTTTTCCGGCGAGATCAGGAGCATTAATTAAGGCAGCTCTGCTTGTAACAACCAGTTCGGGTAAGGAGGTGGAGAATGATAAGAAGAAAAGTCCCGCCCAGGCGCTGCTTAATCCCAACCCTGTTGAAATCTTTTCGGCATTTTTCGCTAATTGCGTAACCGGCAACGACAATCAATACTGTATCGAGCAAGAAAATTAACCATATATTCAATATTATACCCGGTTTCTGCCAACCTATTACTCCTGCGACACCAGGCTAGCACCTCCCACTGTTAAACATAATAGAGCAACAAGGGAATATTTATACGTTTTTTCGTTGATTTAATCTCTTCGGTTTGCTAAACTTCTTGCAATATAATGCGGTTTGAGATCCAGGCGGTGGACAGCTTCAATGAATCGCACCGTCCCGGTCATGCTTCTCATCACAACTGAATGCGTTGTAGCAATATTCCCGGCGTATCGCACACCCTGAAGAAAATCTCCATCCGTAATGCCACTCGCTGCAAAGATAACGTCATCTTCTTTTACTAAATCATCCATAAGGAGTAATTGTTCCGGGTCTTTCAAACCCATACCGATGATTCTATTTCTCTCCTCATCGTTCTCTGGAACAAGCCTTCCCTGGATCTCGCCCCCCAGGCACTTTAATGCTGCTGCAGCCAGCACCCCCTCAGGGGCGCCGCCGATACCAAACAATATATCCACGCCCGTCCTTTCAAAAGCAGTTGCTATCGCCGCGGAGACGTCACCGTCAGAGATAAGCTTAACCCGGGTTCCCAGGCAGCGCAGTTCCCTGATAATGGCCTCATGCCGTGGCCGGTCAAGGATAATCGCAACAATATCCTCTACACGTTTATTTAATCTTTTCGCTACCTGCTTAATATTCTCCTCCACAGTTGCATCGAGGTTAATACAGCCTGCCGCCCTGGGGCCTACGGCAATTTTATTCATATACATATCCGGTGCATGAAGCAGGCAGTTTCGCGGAGCTGCGGCCAGCACTGCCAGGGCATTGGGAAGACCTTTTGCCACAAGGTTAGTGCCCTCCAGGGGATCGACCGCAATATCAACCTGCGGAGGAGTACCCGCTCCAACTTTTTCACCGATATAAAGCATAGGAGCCTCATCCATCTCGCCCTCTCCGATAACTACCACTCCGTCAACATACACTGTATCAAAAGCCATGCGCATAGCCTTAACGGCTGCATCGTCAGCTGCATTTTTGTCCCCGCGTCCCATAAGCCTGCCTGTAGCCAGGGCTGCTGCTTCTGTTACCCTAACAAATTCCAAAGCCAGCTCCCGTTCCATAAAATAATTCCCCCTTTTTAACCGGTTTTCAGTAATTTCTGTAAGTTAAAACATTTCATCCGTCCGGTTTTGCGCCCAATCCCGCAAAAAACGTTCCACACCAAGATCTGTAAGCGGATGGCTGACCATTTGTTTTAAAACAGAAAAAGGAACAGTAGCTATATGTGCTCCCGCCATAGCTGCCTCATGGATATGGCGGGGATGGCGGATACTGGCTGCGATAATGGCTGTATTAATGTTATGTTTCTTAAAAACATCTGCCATCTCTCTCACAAGACCGGCACCATTCCAGCCGATATCATCCAGCCGGCCGATAAAAGGGCTCACATATGCCGCGCCCGCACGTGCGGCAAGAATAGCCTGATTCACAGAAAAAATAAGCGTTACGTTGCACTTTACTCTTTCCACACCCTGGCTTAACTGATAAACGGTTTTGAGACCTTCGATACCCATCGGGATTTTGATCACGATATTGGCGGCGAGAAGGGTAATTCTCCTGGCTTCTTTAACCATATCTTCTGCAACTGTATTTAAAACTTCAACGCTTACCGGTTTTTTCCCCCCGATGATCCTGCAAATTCTCTGTACCAGCGGTGCAGATCTCCCTGTCTCTTTCGCCATTAATGAAGGGTTTGTGGTAACACCACTGATCACACCCCAGGAAAGAGCCTCCTCAATTTCCTCAGGGTTTGCCGAATCGAGATATATTTGCATTATCTTTCCCTCTCCACATTAAGAAATATGCTTAAGCTTTTCCGGAGCTGCCAAAAAGACGCATTTTTTCTCTGATTATTTTTTTGGCGTCCTCCTTTGCCGGCGCAAGCAACTTACGGGGGTCTATATTATCGGGGTTTTCCTTCATGTAGGCAACAGCCCTCCCTACAAACGCCTGCCGGATATCCGTATCTATATTTATTTTGCTGATCCCCAGTTCCACCGCCTGCCGAATAGCGTCATCAGGAACCCCCGATGAACCGTGTAGTACAACAGGAACATTCGTAAGCTCTTTAATCATTTTCAAACGCGGAAAATCCAGCTTGGGTTCCCCCTTATAAACCCCGTGCGCGGTTCCGATGGCTACAGCGAGGGCATCTACTCCGGTTTCTTCTACAAAGGTCTTTGCCTCCTCAGGATCGGTAAAAAGGGCATCCCGTTCATTGACGGAAATATCATCCTCGGTTCCCCCAATTTTTCCAAGTTCAGCCTCTACGGAAACACCTACCGCCCTGGCAACTTCAAGTACCTGCCTGGTGATAGAAATGTTTTCCTCCAGGGGCAACCTGGAACCGTCAATCATTACTGAACTAAACCCTTTACGGATGCAGCGCATAACCTGGCCAAAATCAGTACCGTGATCCAGATGCAACACAACGGGGACATCTGCAGACTCAGCAGCCGCCATAACCATGGCAACAATAAAATCCAGCCCGGCATATTTTATTGCACCCTGGCTGGCTTGAATTATCACCGGGGAACGCTCCTCCACGGCAGATTCAATAATAGCCTGCACAATCTCCATATTGTTGGCATTAAAAGCACCCACCGCATAGCCGCCTTTTTCAGCTTTACCCAGGACATCTCTCAACGTTACAAGCTTCATCCTACTTCCCCTTTCTTAAATGATAAAGTGCCGCACTTTGAACATTACTAAATATAATACATAAGAAAAGAAGAAACATTTATTGACTGCATTATGAGCGGGATTAAGAAGACAATTGCCAGAAGCAAAAAAATGGCAAGTGCTACCAAAAAGCATATAGCCGGCATAAGGTATACCAGCACGGCCAGACCCCACGAAAAACCGTATACCTCCTTCAACCCAGCTATTTTAAGCCCCAAAGACCATAAGAAAATAAGCAGTAAAAGTAAACCTGTAACATAAGGACCACTGTTGCGGGTTAATATCAACCCAATCGCAGCAAATAAAAATGGGGCGTGTCCGTAACCCAAAACAGCCCCCAATCCGGAAAGACCATTTGACCCGCCAAATAATTCCGCGGCAAGATTAAATACCGCCGCCATCAGTAAAAAACAAAGCGGCCCAAAAGTCAAATTTATCAACAGGGTGGTTGAGGGTATAATACTGAATATACTTGCAGTTAATTCCGGGGCAACAGCAGAATTGACCCCCTTAGGCAAGATCAGGATTACTTCTTCCCACTTAAAGCCTGCATAATTAACGGCTGCAAGCGATAAAAGCAGGTTAACGGCCTGGTAAACAACAAGGCCATGCCATATATTCCTATTTTGAATTAAGTGCGGCATCCTTTTTTTAAAATTAGATAATATATAGAAAAAATCCTCGAGCAGTTCTTTAAACATAATATCTCCTTTCCGGCAAAAAAAATTCCTTTAAAAGGCTTCTTCCGGCCTACTAAGAGCAACTGCCCGAAAAAAGATCTTTTTCTTCGCGGCTGTTAGTAATATGTTTTATAATATCTTATTTCTACTATTTGTAAATCATTCCTGCTGGATTATAGAATAATAAGGTGTTAAGGCTCGCAATTCATTCCTTACCCTTGTTTTTGGCGAAGGGACATTCTTACAAATTCTTTGAAAAGCGGGTGAGGCCTGTTAGGCCGAGATTTAAATTCGGGGTGAAACTGGGAAGCAACAAACCACGGATGGTCCCTTAACTCAATGATTTCCACCAGCCTATTGTCCGGGGAAATACCGCTGAAGATAAACCCGGCATTTTGAAGCTCGTCTCTGTAGAGGTTATTCAACTCATAGCGGTGGCGATGCCTTTCATAAATTATCTCTTGTTTATAGGCCTCGCTTGCCTTGCTGGGATGCAAAAGTTTGCAGGGATAAAGACCCAGTCTCATAGTACCACCCCTGGCAGAATCCTTTTTTTGCCCCGGTAATAAATCAATCACAGGATAAGGCGTCAGGGGATCAAATTCTGTGGAATGGGCACCTTTCATGCCGCATAAATTTCTTGCCGCTTCTATGACTGAACAATGCAAGCCCAGGCAAAGTCCTAAAAATGGAATTCCGCTTTCACGGGCAAAGCGTACCGCTTGAATTATGCCTTCTATACCCCGATTTCCGAATCCTCCGGGAATAATAATGCCTTGAGTATTTTGAAAAAGATCTTCTTTCTCTTGCGAGGAAATGTTTTCTAATTTTTCTGCCTCTATCCAGCGTATCTCCACCTCAGTATCATAATAAATACCCGCATGATCAAGCGCCTCAACCACACTGAGATATGCATCCCTTAAAGCGGTATATTTCCCTACCAGAGCAACGGTAACCTTTTCCTGGAGGTTATCAATCTTCTCCACCAATTCCTCCCATTCTTTTAAATTTGCTTCCCGCAAGGGCAACCCCAGTTTTTCCAGAACAATCTTATCCAGCCCTTCCTGCTTAAGAATTAAGGGAACACGGTAGATATTGGAGGCACTTTTGTTCTGGATCACCTCCCGCGATTGAATATCACAGAAAAGAGCAATTTTGTCCTTAATATCATTTGTAAGAGAATGTTCCGTGCGGCAGACAATTATATCGGGCTGAATGCCTATGCTGCGCAGCTCTTTTACACTGTGCTGGGTAGGTTTCGTTTTAAGCTCCCCGGCAGCTTCGATAAAGGGAATCAGAGTAACATGTATATAGCAGACATTTTCCTTTCCCAGGTCTGTTTTCATCTGTCGTATGGTTTCCAAAAAAGGAAGGCTTTCAATATCCCCCACCGTACCGCCTATCTCCGTAATAACTACGTCAACCCGGGGATCTTCAGCAGCTCGCTTAATATTTGCCTTTATTTCATTAGTTATATGAGGGATAACCTGCACGGTTCCCCCCAGATATTCCCCTGAACGCTCCTTGTTAATTACCGACCAGTATATTTTTCCTGTCGTTACGTTATTGTTCTGCGTTAAATTAGAATCTATAAACCTTTCATAATGACCCAGATCAAGGTCAGTTTCCGCTCCATCATCGGTCACAAAAACCTCCCCATGTTGAAAAGGGCTCATTGTACCCGGGTCAACATTAATGTAGGGGTCTAATTTCTGGATAGTCACACTGAACCCGCGGCTTTTTAAAAGGCACCCCAAAGAGGCTGCTGTTATACCTTTTCCAAGTGAAGATACAACACCTCCCGTAACAAAAATATACTTGGTAGCCATCCCCTTCAACTCCTTCTTAATAATAAATAAAATGTTTATATAAAAGTAAGCAGGGCTTCACGTATAATCTTTGCACCCAGGAGGGCTGTCACCTGGGAGTAATCATAAGGTGGAGATATTTCAACCAGATCTAAAGCAATTATCTGCTCCTTTACGGCTTCCAGTAAAGGAAAAATTTTGAGTAGCTCCCCGGAAGATATGCCTCCGGGCTCAGGCGCGGCAACCCCTGGGGCAAAAGCAGGATCAACAACATCCATGTCGATTGAAATATATAGTGGAGAACCCTTTAGTTTCGGCAATATTTGTTTTAATGGCTCCATCACCCGAAACAGGAACACTTTTCCTCCGTCGATAAGAGCCATCTCCTCCCTGTCGGCGGAACGCACCCCGAATTGATAGATGGTAACCCCTTTTAACTGCTGCAATAGATAGGCGACAGAAGCATGTGATTGTGTAACCCCCCCGTAGGAGGGACGCATATCAGCATGGGCGTCGATAAAAATAACGGTAAGTTCCTGATAATTGCTTAAACATCCCTGCACAGCACCAAGAGTTACAGTATGCTCTCCTCCTAAAATAAAAGGCATCTTTCCTTTATCAATAAAAGCTGATACTCCCCTGGCAATAGTATCAAGTGAAGTATTAGTATTACCGGGAGGCAGAATCAAATCACCGGCATCAAAAAAGGAAATATCACGCAAATCCCGGCGCAGGTTAATACTATACTCTTCCAGCGCACTGGATACCATTCTGATGGATAATGGGGCAAAACGGCTACCCGGCCTGAATGAGCTTGTATCGTCCAGCGGGGCGCCCAATATAATCCCTCTGGCCTTTTCCAGTTCATCGCCGGAGGACATAAAAATGCCGGCCCTTTCCATGGGAGGATATGTAAAAGACATTATTAAATAAATCCCTTCTTTTTATCTTATTAGTTAATCTATATTAATCTATTAATAAATCTCTTACAAAATGAGGAAGGGAAAATGAACTGACATGAATCTCCGCATTATAATATTTAGTGCCTTTGGGAACATAGCTGCCGGCAGGCTGCAAAGGATTGTAATTTTTTGACCCGAGGGTAAAACTCCAGAGGCCGCTCGGATAAGTGGGGACAGAGGCAAGATAAAGGTACGTATGTGGGAAAACTGCATTTATGCGACGAAACACTGTTCTGATTAAATCAGCATTAAAAAAGGGCGACTCAGTCTGTGCAACCAGGATGCCGTCATCTTTTAATGCCCGATATACCCCTTCATAAAAAGGAGAACCAAAGAGTCCGACCGCCGGGCCCACCGGTTCGGTTGAATCAACTATGATGATATCACATGAATTATCAAGAGAACGAACATATTCTACCCCATCGGCAACCTGCAGATCTACTCTGGGATCTTCCAGTGAAGAACTGATTTCCGGTAAAAAGCGTTTGGCAGCCTGGACAACATGGTCATCTATTTCTACCAGTGTGACCTTTCCCACATCAGGGTACTTTAATATTTCACGTACAACCCCTCCGTCCCCTCCTCCAATAACTAGTACATTATAAGGATGAGGATGGGTCCTCATAGGGATATGGGCAATCATTTCATGGTAGACAAAGTTATCGGAAACCGTGGTTTGAATCATACCATCCAGGACAAGCATTCTACCAAACTGATAAGTGTCAATTACTGCTATTTCCTGATAATCCGTTCTGGCCCGGTATAATGTTTCTTTAACTTTACAGGAAAAACCTAAATCAGGAGTCTGTTTCTCGGTATACCACAATTCCATCTTTTAACCCGTCACCAACCTCGCTGTTAGAATTGATTCTTAAACCCGGAGATAAAACAATCAACCAATTACCCCAAGATAGTACCCTCATATTTCATTAGCAAAATTTCATTACCAGAGTGCCACAGCAGCCAGAACGGCACCGGCCTTTTCAACCCTGTGCTCCACGCTCTTGATCTTCATGCCCTTTAGCTCTTCACTGCGATTGGAAAATGCCTCCTTAATCATAGACTCAACATTGGCCCTTGCTTCCTCAGCGCTGCATTTTCCTGAATATTCCATAATAACACCAAAGGTATCTTTTGAAAAACCAATGCCAACAGCAGCCGCGATCAGCTCCCCTTTAATTTCGCTGCAAATGGACCCGTATGCCGTTGGGACAAAAGCCCCGGGAGGAAAAATAATACCATTTTCTTCCTCAAAACATCCCGGCGGTAAAATACTGCTGATCCTTACAAGGTTAACATTTCCTATACCAGCTTTAAGCAAAGCAGCGTCAAATGCTGTAAGAGAATAACTCGCTTCCGCTGCAGCCGATACTATTATAAATCTTTCAGGATTAGTTATCACGGCAGCCACCTCTTCCAATCAACTGAATAGTACAGGGCGTTGTACACATCTGCAATT
Organism: Dethiobacteria bacterium; assembly: GCA_050948825.1. Classification (GTDB taxonomy): domain Bacteria; phylum Bacillota; class Dethiobacteria; order DTU022; family UBA8154; genus DUQX01. Next base: position 610,159 of record JBMNEO010000003.1, read on the forward strand.
ATACCAAATTGCCTTAAAAAAATAAACTACCTCCAACAAATAATTATTCAATTGATCCCCCGTATACGTTTAGGACAGAAAAGGATTAAAACGCCGTTCTTCCCCAACGGTTGTCGCCGGCCCATGCCCGGGGAACACTTTGGTTTCATCAGGATAGGACATTATTTTGTTTTTTATACTCTGGATAATCTGGCGGTAGGAGCCGCCCGGCAGGTCAGTGCGCCCGATTGAAAAGTTGAAAAGAGTATCCCCGGTAAACAGGGTACCATTAATATCGAGGGTAATGCCTCCGGCGGTGTGTCCCGGGGTCTCGATAATTTTAATTTGTAGTGTACCTACTTCCAGCATATCGCCCTCTGTTAAGGTCCGGTCGGGGGGGCTAAGCATACTTTTGCCCATGAAGAGTGCAAGGCTTGCCTGAGGGCTGTGGTACATAGAGGCCTCAGCTTCGTGAACCAGTACAGGAGCTTTAAATGCATCCTTTACTTCTTCATTTGCTCCGATGTGATCTATATGAGCATGTGTATTAATGATATATTTAATATCCAGGCCCAGCTCATTAATGCGTTTAATTATATATTTCCCTTCGCCCCCCGGGTCAATTACAATCCCCTCTTTTGTCTGTGGACAACCTACAATGTAACAGTTTGACGCAAAAGCTCCTACTTCTAATTTTTCAAATATCACCTGTATCGCCTTCACCCCAAAAAACCCGGCAGATCAGGCAACCCACCCCTTTCCATCATTTTTCCATATAATGCTACCTCTTCTTAGGATAAAGTACCCCCGCTGACCGTCAGGATCCCCCTCTGAATGAAATCTTCACCTACGTAATCCAGGCCAAGCCCTTCCAACGTCTCTTTAGAAGGAATTCCATCCATCGTCCAACCCTTAAATTTGTAATACGCATCAAGAAGTTTTTGTTCAAATTCATGATCCCTTACTTTCCAATGATCTTCTGGGGGACGTTCGTCTTTTCTCCTCAAGCCCCTTCTCACATTTATGGCCCTGACCAGGTTACGGTTTCTGCTGGCTATCTCCCATAGCCCGTCTTTATCAAGCTCTATGCCGGCCGCAAGCGAGATTAAATGTGGTATATTATGTATGTGATATGGCGGCTTCCCGCCGTATTGGCCGTCAAACGACGAAAGGTAGGCGCATATCCCGGTAGAGTCATCAATATAATGCATTATCTCATTCCAATCACAAATAAGGCAAGATGCTTCGATAGATATTTCGTGTCGTTTTTCCCACTCCAGAAATATTTGCTTAATTTTATCATTAGGAAGTGCTACCCATTCTTTTACAAACTCTTCCCTCTCTTTCCTGGAGGGAAGCGGGTCCTGAGGAAAGGATCCTTCGATCTGGGTAATTGTCATCTTCTCACCGGTAGCCAGCATAAGAAAATAAGGGGGATTCAATTTCCCCAGCTTGATAGGCACCTGCTCAAATTTTTTTATGGTATTGTGGTCGTATTCTTCTGCGCCCTTGCCAATCTGGCGGGCTGCCCAATATACACCATTGGCCAATACATCTCCAATCCCCTCCCGCCGAACAATTTTTTCCAACAAATAAAAAAATCTATCCCCAGAGTCAGCAGGAAAACGCGGCAGATCTTTATCGGTTAGAATCCCGGCTTCGTAGAGTTCAACAGCAAAAGCCAGAACCTGCGGGGTTGAGTATGAGTCCAATCCATACTCCTGGGTAACGCCAAGGATGTCATAACTAAAGTTTAACTCTTTATAAGCCGCCATATGATAGGTGTCTTTCCCAAAGCATTTTAAGAAGTAACTTGGCCTTCCGGGGAACGAAATTGTTAGGTGACAATCCTTCGGGCAATTATAGCAGCTTGTCCTCCGGGACAGTACGCTCTCGGTAAGCGCTTTCCACTCCTTTTCAATTTCTTTATTCCAGTAACCCTTTATCCGCTTACGGGCATTACCCCAGGCAAAATTATCGTGATGGAAACTATCATCATCCTCGTGCGCCATAGTATCACCACATCTTGGATTCTCATAAATTTCCTTTATCAGGCTGGAACATATTTTAAAGAGATCGGCCGGGTGGGCAATATTGATATCCTTTGTTCCCCGAACGGCTATCGCTTTTAATCTTTTATCTCCCATAATCGGGCCTGGCCCTCGGGAGGCGCTAGAGTTATAATGCTCTATGCTGGCCATATAGACCCTGTTTTCACCGGCCAGGCCGATAGCAGCTACCTGGGCTCCTGGTTCCTTTAACTCCTCTTTTATGAGTGCCGCAGTTTCTTGTGCACCTTTACCCTGGAGGTGAGACGCATCACGTATCTCAATTTTATCATTGTTTATCCACAAATAAACCAGACCGGGAGCCTTGCCGCGGATCACTATTTTGTCATAACCGGCATGTTTTAGTTCTGTACCGAAATATCCTCCCATTAATGAATGAGCAAGCAGGTTTGTCTGGGGAGAAAAGGTATTCACAACAGTGCGGGTGGCACCGGGAACAAGTGTAGAATTTAAAAGGCCGCTGCTGAATATAAGCAAATTATCGTCAGAAAAGGGTTCAACCTCAGGAGGAACCCTATCCCAGAGAATCTTTGCCGCAGTCCCCTGTCCTCCCAGATGCAGTCCGGTTAAACCAGGGTCGGTTTCCACTTTCTCAACAGTACCCAGGGATAAATCAATTTCCAAATTGTATCCTGTTTCAGAATATCTCATTGTTTGCTGCCCCTTTATTATCACTCTGAATATTCTCAATAATACAGCTGTTAAAGGAGTCTTTTTGCATTCTTTCATTATATTTTAGCGATCAGTTAGTTTTTATTGTAAAAGGATGCTTCGTTTCTGGGAAGCATCCTTTACAATAAAAAGGTGAACCGTTTAAGAAACCAGACAGTTTATTCCCATAAAGCGAATGATATGATTAGCCGGTTACCTTAACAATTAATGCAGCACCTGTATCCCCTGCAGCACATCCTGTAAAAAGCCCATAACCGCCGCCCAATATTACCAGTTCCTCGATCAGCTCAGCAATACAGCGGCCTGCAGTGGGGCCCTGAGGATGACCAAAAATCATGGAACTCCCATAGTTGTTAAAGGTCATGGGATCTAAGCCCATTTTTTTGGACATGTATGCATCGTTGGCAGCAAAGGGGTTATGCGTTTTAATCGCTTTTATGTCCTTAAGGGCAAGCCCCGCATTCTTCAAAGCGCTCTCCGCTGCAGGAACTGGCGCAGCAGCCATAAAGCCTTTATCCACTCGCGTAAAACCGTAGGAGATAATCTGGATTTCCACGTTTTTGTCTGCACTCAATTCCTGTGCCTTTTCCCGGGTTGTAACAATAAAACCGCAGTTGCCATCGGCAGGATGAGTCTGGACACCGGAGCTGTGCACACCGCCGGGAATAAAAGATTTAAGGGCAGCGAGACCTTCCTTCGTTCTTGGTGTAATACCCTCATCAGCTTCCAGGGTAGATTTTTTCTTTTTGCTGATCTTATACTCTACAGGGAACATATAACGTTTCTGGAATTCACGATCATTTGCAAGGGAATCCTGGTACTGCTCATAGCGCCGCAGGGCAATCTCATCACAGAGCTCCTTGGTAATTCCCTCAACTGAGGCAGCAGCGTTTTCAGCGGTCTTGATCATGGGTAGCCCCACCCAGGGATCAGCATTAAAATTATCCATCATCCAGTTTTCAGAGATTACCTCACCGCCAGGCCCTAAAGGATTGGGCCAGATCGTATGCGGTGCGTTAGAGCAGCGGTCCGTCATCAGGCAAAAAGCCAGATCGAAGCTGCCTACCTCCACGCTCATCGCCGCATAATTAAGGCATGTGGTAGATGTAGAACAAGCCTGGGAAATGTGTAATGCAGGGACCCTTTCAGCCCCCAGCATAGCGCCTGCCCAGGTAGAAGCATAAAAGCTGTGCAACTGACCAATCGTTTTTCCAAAAACAACGTAATCAATCATTTTGGGGTCAAAATTCTTTGAGGCAAGCCACCTCTTCGCCGTGACTGCTCCCAGCTCAATGGCATTTTCATTCTGCAGACTGCCCTGCCAGCGTGCAAACGGTGAACTGTAATAGCCACGGTATGGAATAAACGCTTTTGTATACATTAACTGAAACCCTCCTTAATAAATTAGATTTGAAGTAATGCTTTTGTGTATGACAACCCCGCAAAACATTACCTCCTGTGCATGCCTGGCGACTGTAACAATGACAGCCAAAATACTTTTCACCCAATCCTCCTTTTAGAATTCGCCGTTCATTTTAATTTTCCTGTTAAAAAAATTTTATTATATAATTTGTTATAAACTATAAACAAAAAAGTCTATCATAAAAGTCTATCATCTATCTTATTTTAAAATAAAAGCAGCAGATGCGGCTGCCTTATATCAACCTCACCTGCTGCTACTTTCTACCTGGCTTGTTTTCAGGGTTTCATAAATATCTCACTTTAATAAAGCTACTATTTGTAAGAACTGGTTAATACTTTTGTTAATTACCCCCTTTTATAATTATCACTCAATATATTTTACCACTCAACCAAAAACTTCCTGCTATTATCAAAGTAATTAGTTGAAAAACAACATTCTTCCCTTCGAGACAAAAATGTAACATGTTTTCTTTTTTTTTGGATATATGCCAGGTCCCCTTTGGCAGTATTCCTTGTTCGCCCCGGACAGGGGCAGGTCCCGTTAATAATTCGGGCTTCTCTTGAAGGTTATGCCTTGGTCTCCTGTGCATCTTCAAATACCTGCTATACCGGACAAAAACTTGCCCATCCAGCAGCATTTTATCATCATTAAAAAAAGGAGATATTAAATTTTTCGCTTCCTGATACTTAAAAAAGCTCTCTAAATTAAATTGGCCCTCGTCACAACGGCCCCCTTGGTTCAGGAGGAGCCCTGGCGGGAGTATTGCCAGGATAATCCCGCGAAAAAATGGATGTTAACAAGGAAATGCATACAAGTTTGGGTGAGGTGAATGCCGGCTGAAGGTTATACCCAATCCGTACGTCAGGCAGTTTCAATTCCCATCTTAATATATGATAAGGCAATATATTGTTCCCGATGATAAATCCGGCCTCGGTAATAATGGGCCTGGTCTCAACATATACTTCCCTGATAATATTTGTTGAATTGCTATTCATCCCACCGACTATGACCGCAGCCCAACAAATAATTAAGAATTTAACTATACTGCGTAATCTCAATGAAAACACCGCCTTACAAGGTTTCATTTGCCATTTTGTTTTTGTGCACTGCGCTTAATACTATCGGCATTAATGTTCACCCTTGAGGTAACCGGCCTGTACGCTCCCCGAAGAAACGGTGGATGCTTTTGTTTGAAGATGACAACATTCCCTCGCTGTTCAGGATTGTAATCAGGATCAGAACCCCTGTGCTTATTGTCGGGTTTATTTTTTTTACGAAATTTCTCTTCTTTTTTTGTATCTTCCTGTTCACAATATCTACCGTATATTTTCTTTGGTGCTTTCTTTTCTACCGGCAGGGTAACAACCTGCGCAGGTGTTTCACCCTCCACAATTTCGATCATGGTTTGAAACATTGAATCTTCCGCATTGTTTACCTGTTTATCGATTATTATTTTATTCTTTTTTTGGAAGCTGACGTAAAGAACAAAAACAGATAGTGTAATTGCCAACACAGTCCCCATCGCTAAAAGGCCTGTACTGCTTCTGGCAAAATATAGCACCTGACTTGCTTCAGGAAGAAAATAAAGAATTTCTCCCGTTAAACAATACCGGACCAGGCAATAAACTAAATTGGCCAGGAACATAATTAAACATACTATAAGAGTTGTAAGGATAAGTTTGGGCAGAAACAGCAGGAGTCGCGAAACAGCCCCGGCTTTTTTTTCCACCTTGAAATCCTTTTCCACTAGATCGAGTTCCAATATTGAACCTTCCTGCATCAGATAATCCCTCTTTCCCTGTAGCTTAAATATATTGGGAATCTTTGTGAGGTACTTGTCCACCCTGATTTACCGAATTGCCTGGTTTACTTATTATAACAATAAAAGGTTAAAGTATTTGTTATATTTTGCCACAAGTGTAAAAAATTATTATGATATAAGTCAACAAATACCTTATACCTCTAACAGATTAACTGGAAATTTACATCCTTTGGGTAGGACAAAATGTCTGCAAATGTCTTAACGGATATTTAACAATTTATCCATGTACCACTCACTAATAATGATTTTCAGTAAAAAAGCATGATTAAAAAGCGAAAAGCGTCCCTATCAGGGGTAATGCCTTTAGTAAAGAATACGGTTACTGGTCTATAATAATATGTTCGGTGCATATAAGTATATTAAATTAAAATGCAATGAAAACCTAAATTGTCAATTATGGAAAATGGTTCAGTCTAGAATCTAAAGAAGGCGGCGACGAATATGGTTTTAGTTAAACAGTTAAGCCTAAGTAATAAAGAAGAAGCGCATCGTTTTTTGGCTATAATGGAAAACAACTTAAAAAAAAAGATTTGCAATGGTTAGAATGGAAATATTTTAAAAATCCATATAGTGATAAGCCTCTGGTATTTGGGGCTTATGATGAAAATACCAACAAAATGGTTGGAATCAGGCCTTTTATTCTTTGCAGGCTGGTTGTGGGAAATAATACGTTTAATGCCGCTCAACCCTGCGATGCAGCAGTGGAACATGATTACCGAAGGCAAGGTATCTTTGAAATCATGAATATGCATGCTGTTAAAGAGCTGAAGGAAAGAGGTTATTCACTCTGTTTTAATTTCCCAAACTTTTATTCCATGCCCGGATTACTTAATTGTGGCTATCCCTGAGGAATTGTAGTATCTGCCTTTCAAAAACCAGCAGTGTCGCCGAAACAGGTATTGATACAAATTGCAATAAATACATTGGGGTAAGAATACGCAGGTACGCTCCGGCTTCAGTCCATTGCTGGCCGAAAACAAACATAAATACCCACGGTGCAATAAAGGCCACCATTAAAAAGAATGGTATGGATAGTAAAAGTAAATGCTTGAAAGTATCCCAGTAAAGTTTGGAAATTCTCCCGGGGTTATCCTTCAGGAGACTGGATGCTTCAGCCATAAACACATCATTGATGGATTCTCCAATAAGTGTCAAAGGAAGTCCGGTTATTCTTTGGACGAGCACAAAAAGACCTACTACTTGCGGACCATAGGCCAGGGTCAGTAAAACAACAGGAAGATGTACGGCAAACTCGTTGATCAATGAAGAACCGGTTAGAATTAAGGGGAATTTTTTATAGCGAAAGGCCACTTGACGAATTCCCGGGGGACTTACATTCGTTTTTAAAACATCTAAATTCTCTTTTATAAAATCGTATGTCAGTTTCCCACTCCCGCCAAGCCTGCCGAGCGCATCTCCCAATACCAGCCCAAAGGTCCCCTGGCCCAGAAAACCTGTCACAATCTGTATTCCGATCATGCCCATACTCTGCCTTATCTTTGCTCTGGCTATGGGTACAAATTTTTTGGTGCGCATAGCCCAGTAATGTAATATTTTCAAAGATCCCATACCAAAAAGGCTCACAGGAAACAACCAGAAGTATTCTTCAAGTCCGGGCACCTTGAGGAGATGAAAAAGGAAAGAATGAGTAAACCATAAGCACAGCGTAGCAAAAAAACATACCGACAGTAAAATACCAAAGCACAAGGCCAATAAATTTGCCGCGCCGGCTTCATCCCTGGCCAGGGGAACAGCGTATTCATATTTCAGGGAAGACAGCAATGCGAATATTTCAATAATGGAGATATAAACAGAAAGAAGCCCAAAATCCCCGGGAGTATATATCCTGGTCAAAAGGGGTGAAGCCAGGACAAGTAATAGCTGGCTGAAAGCTGTGCCGCTTGTCAGGATAAGCACATGACGGTAATACGGATTTCTTTGCAAAAGAAGCATCATACTTGATATGAACACGTTCACTATTTGACCAGCATCCTTAAGATGTAAAACATCTCCGCATAATCTGCACCGCATTCCAACCCGCGCTTCTCGGCCCACAAACCGACTGCCTCCGATGATAATAAATGTTTTCCCTCACGCACTTGGGATTGATGATATTTAAAAGCCCTTAATTTGTCTTCTAATTCCGCCGTAATATCAATGTATAAATTACCGGCATTAATCGATTCATTGCTCCAAAAAACAAAAGGGTACTCATAGCCTGCCACCAGGCGCAGATAATCGTGATTATAAGGCGAGGGCCTAACAGCGGCAAAACCAGCGTTGAATACAATTTTATGATCTTGATGAAATGAGGGATAAGGTAAAAGAACAGTTGAGGGTTTTAGTCTGCCAATGATTTTCTCAAACGAAGTTATAACATTGCGGATGGGCATAGTATCCATCAGAGATTCGTAATTATCAAATAACGTAAAATATTGTGTAACACCCAGATATGTTAATGATTTTGCCAGTTCCGCCTTTCGTTCCTCCTTGCTTACCACCCTCCCTAGATGATAGAAATCGATATCACCAATAGCTGTAATAACAACATATACCTCTCCGCCGTTATTAATGATCTTTTTCATCAAACCTCCACAGCCGATCACATCATCATCAGCGTGGGGAGATAGTACCAACACCCTCTTAAATGCATCACCAAGGTACATTTTTATTCCTTCTTTCATCAACATTGTGTTTAAGGCCAAGCCACTATTTTTATTTTTATTTAGAAAACCATAAAAATAGGACGGTATTATTCATTACTCTTTTGTTGCCAATGATTATGCAAGAGGCTTAATCCTCTGATGCCAAGAATAAAAGATTACTTATATTCATAATTATTTATAGAGGAAGTTTAATCAAAGATTATATATGAAGGGGAAAAAGAAGGGTGAAAATACTGGTAACCGGGGGTTCCGGGTTTATCGGTTCCCACACCGTGGAATTGCTTTTAAATCAGGGATACAAGGTGATAAATGTGGATAATCTAAAAACCGGCTCTATTGTTAATCCCAAAGCATTCTTTTATAAAGTAAATATTTGTTCACCTCAATTGGTAAAAGTATTTGAAATAGAAAAACCTCAATATGTAATTCATTTGGCTGCTCAAATAAGCGTACAACAATCAATTTCCAACCCTTATATGGATGCTGAGAACAATGTACTCGGCACATTGTTTATTGCGATTAAACTGAACCGGCTTTGTGATTTTTCAGAGCCACTGCTTGCATGAAATAGAGCCACTCATTGCATTTATTAGGGCCAGTTGATCAAAGCCTTCTATCATAGAATTTAGGGAAAGTATGCTTTTGTCATGAAAAAAGTGTTCCACTTCACCGCTATTCAAAAGCTGATTTAAGGTTTTTGCTTTGATCTTTGAAAATAAAAATCGTTTGCAGCAGCAGGGGCTGTGGGTATGTGGGCAACACGCAGTGTTGTCCAAGCGGGTGTGGAGCTTGTGGGTAACCCTGCCCCTGGAGGGTTATCCATAAATCCATACCCGCGGCATATCCACAACCCATACTGCCTGGCATAGAGACCTCATTTTTAGAAGGCTTAAGCCCGCTTCAAGATGTTACCCTTGATTAAATAGGCTTGATGCCATTGCGTTCCCGCATGGAAACCTTCCCGTCAATCAAAATAGTATAGGAATCATGTACAATCCGATCCAGAATTGCATCCGCCAATGTTTCTTCCCCAATCTTTTCATGCCAGCCTCCGGGGGCGAACTGAGTACAGAAAATGGTCGATGCATTCTGATGTCTGGTTTCCACAATTTCCAATAAATCCATTGCCTGAGTATCATTTAATGGGGTTAAGAGCCATTCATCCAAGACTAAAAGACTAACTTTCTTGTAATACTTCATCACCTTCTTGTATATACCTTCACCGCGGGCCACTGCCAGTTCATCCAAGAGGTCCGGCAAACGGATATACTTGACGGTGTAGTAATGACGACAGGCTTCCATACCAAAAGCACAGGCAATGTAAGACTTGCCGTTGCCGGAAGCACCCATGATGATGATGTTACGCTTTTCTGCAATGTAGGTACAGCTTGCTAACCGGATAATCTGGGTCTTATCTAGTTTGCGATCGGCATGGTATTCAATGTCTTCAATACTGGCATGGGGATAACGGAATTCCGCTTTTTTAATGAGCCGCATCAGCCTGTTGCTCTTACGTCTGGTCCATTCACTATCCACCATGATCCCTACCCTTTCTTCAAAGGACAGCTCCTGGTATTTTGCTTCTGTTAACTGGCGCTGGAAAGCTTCAGCCATGGCAGAAAGTCGCATCTCGTGCAGTTTGTTAACGGTAGTGGCATTAATCATGGTTTTTGCCTCCATAGTAGTCGGCACCCCGGACAAAACCGTGGGTCTCGGAATCGGGCTTGGTCACCGGACGATTGACTGCCGGCGCTTTATCCTGTCCGGTCTTTAAAATCGTCTGGATAGTTTTGAAACTGGGACTGGGCGTGTAGCTCAGCGCCCGCTGGCAGGCATCCTCCAGCCGTGGCAGCGAATACTTGTCAGCCAGTTTCATCAGTGACGTGCAGGCCCGATAGCCCTGCTTTTCGACTTTATGGGCAGTAAGTATGGCATTAACCACAATCACGGCATGAGGCCCCACAGAAGAAGCCCATTCCCGGAAAGAGTCGCCACTTAGCAAAAGGTACTTCTGATGCTTTTCCGGCATATGATCCAAGACCGTGATTACCTGGCCTTCTTGATTCCGAACCCGGACATGCGAAGCGATGCGGTGGTTATGGTAAAAGACCTCAACGGTTTTACTGGTCAGGCGTACATCCACCTGATGGCGGATGTACTCGTAGGGCACCGAATAATGATTTTTGTCCACGATTATGTGATAATCATACTGTACGGATGCCGTTGGCCAGGCGGCCAGTTCGTATGGGGAGGCAGGCAGAGGCAACAGGAAAGCTTTTTCCTCTTCCCAAAAAGCGCTCTTCCTGCTTCCCAGCTTCTTCTGAAACGGTTTCTCGTTGAATTCGGCCAGTTTTTCTAGAATGGCGCTGTTCAGTTCCCGTAGGGAAAAGAACTGCTGGTGCCTTAAAGAAGCAATGATCCAGGTGGAAATGATTCCTACCGCTCCTTCAGCGTTAGGTTTATCCTTGGGGTGTCTCACCCGGGCAGGGATAACAGCAGTGCCGTAATGCTCGGCCATCTCGTGATAGGTCTTGTTGATCTTAGGATCGGGGCGGGAGACCTTGTCCACACTGGTTTTCAGATTATCCGGCACTAGGATCCTTGTAACACCGCCAAAGTAGTTGAAGGTGTTAACATGGGCATTGATCCAGCTTTCCATGTTCATGGTCAGGAAAGCTTCCACATAAGCGTACTGGCTGCAGGAGAGAACAGCGACAAAGATATATGCTGGAATGGGCTCACCGGTCACATTATCAGTGATAAAGGCTGTTTTACCGGCCCAGTCCACCTCCATCATTTCCCCGGGCTTGCGTTTGATGCGCATAGTGGCTTTGGTAGTGTTGGCATACTCGCGGTAATACCGGCAGAATTGGCTGTACATCAGGGGAATATCGCCGTTCAGTCGGCATTGTTCACAGTACTCATGCCACAATAAACTTAAAGTGACGCCACTTTTGGCCATTTCCCTGTGAATGTATGCACAATCCGGTAATTTTCGGTTTGACTGGATGCTTTTCTCCGGGAAAAGAAGTCCTTGAAGATCTGCATCCGTCATGTCTTTCTCGAAAGGCCATGCTATACCTTGCCCTTCTGCCCGTTCAAGCACTTTACTGACTGTGTTCCGTGAGCATTGACAGCTTGAAGCAATGCCGCGCTGACTCACACCTTGGCTGTAAAGCCGAAGGATTTCTCGATACTTGATCATTTGATCAACCTCCTGATAGTTGATTTACACTATGCAGTGCATAAAGTCATTATATCGGAGGTGGATCTCGCCATGACCAAAATGGCTCTATTTGATGCACAAAATGGCTCTTTTTCAGCACACATGTGGCTTTATCTCGAAATATTACTCACCATAATTTTGTAAAAGTCCGACCAGAAAAATCCAACTCAATAGCAAATATAAGGTCACCCCAAAAAACCATATTGCCCTGTCCCAATGTTTAAAGGAAAAAAAAAGTGATAATAAATTGGAACTTACAAACATCCCCAAGAAAAAAAAGGGAAACAACGTATAATAACGATAAGATACATACGAATAAATAATTGCAACAGCAAACAAAAAGACAAATAAAATATCATGGGGTGATGGCTCGATGAAGACAAAGGAACTTAAGGCCATCCAGATCCAAAGCAACCTGAAATAAGCTATTGGTATTTCCCGTATATTCTTAATATTCTTACTGTTTTCGAATAAAGCAATCCCTCCCGACGATATTCTTTTGCATGATCAGGCAAATAATTGTATTAAATATTATCTTTATATCAAACCATATACTTTGCTTCGTAATATAATCCAATTCCATTTTTACTCTTTGGGGATAGCCCACCTGATCTCTTCCCGATATCTGCCAATAACCGGTCATTCCGGGCTTCACACTAAAGAATTGATTTTTCTTATCTCCATAGTGTTCTGCTTCTTCTTCAATAATCGGCCGGGGACCAACGAGGCTCATATCCCCCAATAAAACATTGATAAATTGAGGTAATTCATCAAGACTTGTTTTTCTTAACAAAATCCCTATTTTACTGATTCGTGGGTCTTTGTGAAGCGGTAACGTATAATTGTTTTGCTTATATTCTTGGTACAGTGTTGGATCATTTCCAAGCAATTCTTCCGCATTTGGCACCATGGTTCTAAATTTGTATATATTAAATGTATTACCGCTTTTGCCCAATCGCTTTTGCTTAAATAGCACAGGACCGGAATCAGTCGCTCTTATTAGAATGTAAATTAAAAGTAAAAGCGGGGCAAATATAATTAGACCTGCCAAAGCCCCCATAATGTCTATGAGCCTTTCATCCCTGTTCCATCCAGGATATTATTTCTGAGCTTATTCAAATAATATTCAAGCTGCCGGCTTCTCAATACAACTTTCTAAAACTTTTGTAGAAATATTTTTTCTTTTATTTTGATAGTCTCACTGATAAACTTAAACGTAAAAGAGGGAAATTTTTTCCGTCACTTGTGATACGGTTCTCCGTACGTATATTGTCGTATAAGAAATGAATAACTAATAAAACTAAAAAAGGTGGCAAATAATACCTCCTTAATAGTTTTGTGCTTGTCTAATCTTTAAAATTAACTTATGTATTCCAATTGTTCTTTAATATGACCGATTAATCCAAAAAACCAATTAATGATAAAGGTGTCATCGGTCACAAAGCTATGAATATGACTTTCGTTTTTGCCCCACATTCCATTCATAGCAAAATGTATTTTTTTTATATCTATATAGTCAGAACTTTCCATATTTAAAAATTCCATAAAATCATTTTGGTTTTCTTCTAAAATAATTTCTGCAAAATCTTTGAAAGAACTGTCTTTTAAATTATAAGGGTAAACATGCCAATGAGGTTGGGGGTGCTTATTATTATCTTGGTAATTATCCCATTCCGCCCTAAATAATTGAGTTTTTTTATCTGTGCTTTTTCCTTTAAAAACTGATAATGAAAAATATATAAAATCAGTATTAAACAAATTAAATTCAACATATAACCAAAAATCTTTAATCCATTTTACAACGTTTACTTCTTTTTTTTCATTTTTGTAATTATTAATTGCTTTTGAAGAGGGGGAACCAAAGCTTATAACTTTATTTCCAATTATTTGAAAATACAGCGTAGTATCATCGGGTAAAAAACTTTTAATAGATTTATTCATTTTATTGGTGAAATCTTTAGAAATCATTATAATCTCCCGCGAAAGGATAAAAATATTTAATTAATATATTATCAAAGCCTTCTTTAATATTAATATAATCGTTAATAAAATCTTCACTAATATCAATTAATTGGTTAAATGCTTCAGTATTATATATTTCTTCTGAATATATATTTGGTATAGGTATTTCATCTACATATCTTTTACCAAAATCATACCATTTTCCTCCTGCTAATTGTTTGCAATAAATTGACAGCAGCATATCAAATAAGGAACTTGCAAAAATAGCAAAATAAAAATAATGGAAACCCCTTATGTAAATATTTTTTTTGGGCAACCAAGCATATCCTCTTTCTATTAAAAATTCTCCTTTTTCATCAAACGCAAAAGACGAAGAATTCCCAAATTCTGTTGATACAATTTTTTGTGTATTTTTTCTTAACCATGTTCTGTGTCTACTTAAAAGCCACCAATTTGAATGATTAACTCCAGTTCTTTTTAATAAAAGATCTTTGGATGGTTTAAGCACATTTTCATAAAAAAATGGGGCAAATTTAATTAATTCGTCCTCAGTTTTAATGATTATCCCATTTGCATCATATGGATACCATATATAACTATTTTTTTGAAGTCTATTATTATTAATTGAATTATTATCAATAGCTACTTTAAAAAGATTTTTTTCATTTTCAGGTAATTCAACAAAAAAATCCTTTGATATTTTAAAAATAGTATTATTACCTGTTCTAATTCCTAAACGGACATTAAAAATATCTTTTATTTTTATAAGCTTTTTTTCAATAAGAAATCTATTAATGGATTTTAATATACGATCTTCTTTAATAGATAATGGTTTCCATTTATGATTGGCTAAGGGAAAAACGATAGGCTTATTCACACTATAATTTTTTTTGTCAATTAAGGTTGTTCCACTATAAAACATTTTTCTTAAATCACGAAGTGCTTTATTAGATATTCCTCTTTCATTTTTAGTCCAAAGTAGGAAGGGAACGTTATTATCATTTTTAGGTTTTTTTGCTATAATAAAACTCACATCAGTTAACGCATTTTCAAAAACAAAATTACCAAGCTTTCCAATTAAATATATATCTATTAAGTCTAATGCTTTTTTTCTTAGCTTTGCATAATTATAGGTAGTAAGTAATGTTGAAGGAACTATACAACCGATTGCCCCGTAAGAAGTAATTGACAAAATTGATTTATAAAAAAAGGCACTTGCTTGATTCGGTTTTGCAATATCCATATTTAAACTATATTTAGTATTATCTCTTGATTTTTTATCCATATGATCCCACGAAACAAATGGGGGATTCATAAAGATTAAATCATTATCATCGCCCCAATCTTCAGTTAATGAATCTTCAACAAGCTTTAAATCAAATATTAACTTATCTTTCCATATACTTCGCTTTTCATAGTTTAGCAGAAATCGAGATATGCTTATTGCTGATTTGGATGAATCCATACCAATAATTTTAACTTTGCCTGGATAACCCAATTTATTTAACTGTTTTAATGCTTCTATCAAAAATTCAGAAGAGCCGCAAGCTGGATCAAGTATTTTAATCATAGGCTTGCTTAAATCTATTTTTTTTAATGAATTTTCTACTATAGTACGTGCTAAAAAAGGTGGCGTATAATGAGTGCTGGAATATGGCTCTTTCCTTGTAACAATTTTGTCTGACATACCACCAAAAATATTCATTTGCCTATTAAAAAATGAAGCTTCTTTTTGAGCTTCTTGAAAAAGTATTCCAGATGAATGTCTTATAATGGTATCTAAGTTTGGAGTTATATTAGAAACCCCGTTCTTTAATAAATTAATATAATGTTCAAAGTTGTTCGGTATTTTTATACTATCTAATCCCCACTTGTTAAAATCAATTTCATGTATATTATCTTTAAGTCCAGCTAAAAGAACAAATAGAAGATTTAAAGCTTCTGTAGGATTTGTTTTTTCTTCTGTTATGTTTCTAAATTGATTAAAAATGCTTATAACAAACGGAACTATGTCTTTATCAGTTTTATAACTATTATTAACTAGATAATCGTAAAACTTATCAAAGTTTTCCTTTACGTCATTAACATTTATCCTTTCAGCTTTATTTTTTAACCAATTGTATACTATTACTTTTTCTTGACTAATTACCACAAAGTTCTTGGTATTACTTGACCACGCGAGAGAGTGACAATCCTTTGAACTTATTTCGGTAGTAGCAATTGTTTTCAAGCAAAAGTTGCCATAGCTTCCATTAAGCATTATAAAGCTATCTAATTGAAAAGGAAGAAGGGGTATTGCCAAAAGGCCAAATTGATGTTCCCATGTTAATATATTTTGAATGTTATTTATGTTCATTTCCATTCACCTAAAAACCTATATAATCATATCCTTACCTTAATTATACAAGATATGTCAAGAGTTGTTTTCTGAACTATGTGCTTTTATACAGCAAGAGGGTTGTAAGGAGGAGTAATTGGATCGAGTTATTTTTTTATCCTTCACTTATGATACGGTTCACCTCTTATTATTTTAAAACAGCGGTAAAGCTGTTCCAGTAAAATTAACCTGGCCAGGCGATGGGGAAAGGTAAGATCGGAAAGCGAGAGACAGAGGTCTCCTCTTTTTTTTATGCTGTAAGCCAGCCCGTCCGGCCCACCAATAATAAAGTCAAGCTTGCTTTTTCCTTCAATCATCAATCTTTCAAGGTAATAGGCCAATTCTTCAGAACGCATTTTCTTACCATCCGCATCCAGCACTATTGAATAAGCGTCGTTTCTGATATATTTCTCAATTCCTTCTGCTTCTTCAAGGAGGGCTGCAGACGGAGAGCTGTCTTTCCCCCCCGACTTCCCCTCCTGCAGCTCAATGACGCTAATCCGCGCATAAGGTTTCAACCTGATCAAATAATGCTCAATACCTCTTTGATAGAAATGCTCCTTTATTTTTCCCACGGCGATTATTTGAATATTAATCGGCTAACACCCCATTTTCTAAAATGATCTTTTCAGATTATTCCCTAGGCCGCATTTTATATGGTTCTTCGCTGAGCACCTCCAGCATAGAAGGGAGGATACCACTGATATCCTGCCTGGATTTCAGCAGTTTAAACAACTTCCGGTGATCTTTCCCTACCGCCAAAACGGGCACAGGATTGATAGTATGTATTTTAACATTCAGGTTTTCCAGGTTGCCATGATCGCTGGTTACTAAAACAAGTTCTTTTTCCGGATCAATACTTTCCACAACAGAGCCCAAAAACGTATCCAGTTTGTTCACCACTTCCGCAGCTTTGGCAAAATCGGCGGTGTGGCCGGCAATATCCGACGCAAAATACTCATACAAAGTAAGGTCATAGCCCCGTGAAATCTTAACCAGCCTTTTGCCGGCCTCTTGTGGTGAAACAAGCGGAACATCATAACCTCTTTCTCTTAAGAAATGGTTTGTAATATCCATATTTACTGCATTGCCGTTGTTAAGATCATCAAAATTGCGGAATTGTAAACCGGCATAATAATTTATTAGGGTCGAACATGAAAAATGTCTTTTATCCCCAGAAATCAATTTATGAAAAAATTCCGGGCGATAGGAATTTGCAAATGTTCCTTTTAACGATCTGGCATGTAACTGTCGAAACATCCCTTTCTCGAAAAGGATTTTTTTCAAGCTGCGATTTGGAAAAGCGCGCAAATGGCGACCCAGATATTTTGCAGCATTAACTCCGGTAAAAAGAGTTGTCTGGCCTGTTGCGCTCTGGGGAAGCCCTTCAACTCCCAGGGTAGCATCCAGGCCCAATAGCGAAGCCTGGCCAAATTCTTTTTCGGCAGCCTCCCTGGTAAGGGAACTCCCTTCCAGTATTTTGGTAATAAACGGTGTGTTGTTTACAAAAAAGGGGTTGCTTTCATCTTTTGGCCCCAGCCCGAGGCCATCAATAAAAATAAATATGACTGACATTAAAAAAATCCCCCCGGACATACGCCCATAAGACCCGCAGCCCGATAAAAAAATCGGTTTATTGCAGCATCCTTATATGTTGATGCGCTCATTAAAGACAACAATGGGGACATCCTCTGATAAGGAGATATGTCCCCAAACCTTAACTCTTTCGCCTTTGAACTGTTGATGGCAATAAATTTTAGAACTACAAGCCGAGATCAGGGCATTTTATCCAGCGTTACTTCCAGTTCTAATTGACTTTTTTCCCTGTATACGGTTAATGTTACTTTTTGACCAACGTTATACTGGTAAATCAATTGCTGCAGTTCTGAAGTATTGGTAACCCTATCCCCCTCAAGGGCAACAATAATATCCATCGGCTCCAGCCCCGCCTTTTCAGCAGGGCTTCCCGCTACTTTTTCCATTACTATTACGCCGTAATCAACATCAAGTCCCAGCTGCCTGGCTTCCAGGCGCGTTAAATTTCTTGTAGTGATACCGATCCAGGGCCTGATCACCCTCCCATTTTCTATGAGATCTTCCGCTATCTCCCTCACTGTATTACTTGGAATTGCAAACCCCATTCCTTCAACACCGGTTATTTTAATTTTAGCCGTATTAATCCCGATTAACTTGCCGTTGATATTTACCAGCGCACCGCCGCTATTGCCATCATTAATCGCAGCATCTGTCTGGATAAAGGTAAATTTTTGCCCCTGGATAGTGATAGAACGCTCACGGGCGCTGACCACTCCCAGGGTTACGGACTGCTGGAAATCCAGCCCCAGCGGGTTACCGATGGCAATAGCCGGTTCACCGGCACGCAATTTTTCTGAATTAGCAAATTCTGCGGCTGGAAGCCCTGTTTTATCAATTTTGATCACGGCCAAATCTGTCGGAGGGTCCGCCCCGATGATCGTTGCGGTGAATTCCTCTCCAGAGCCAAGGGTAACAACCAGCTCCTCTGCATTTTCAATAACATGATAGTTCGTAACAATATACCCGTCACTGCCGATAATAACCCCTGATCCGGTTGCCCTCTCCTGAAGGCTGCTTTGTCCCCAAAAATCAAATACAATCCCATAATTGCTTATCCCTACCACAGAAGGAGTCGCCTTTTCTACAGCATCAACCACAGCTAAATGATACTGCGCGGTATCCGGAAAAGTGCCGCCTTCGTTCTCCCGGTTTTCTTCTCCAGGCAAGGGAGCAAGTGGATTCTCATTATTTTCTTCCGCCCGCAGATTTTTCATAAAAGAATTTAAAAAAAATACAGCCAAAAACAGCGCCAAAATAACCCCTGCGACAATAACAGTTCTCCTCAAGGGAGAGCGTCTTCTAGACTCTTCATTAAAATCGTCATAAAAACTCATCATCAGTACACCGCCCCTAATTATGAAAATAAGATTATTCGCAAGCTTTTTACCTAATATATCCTATTCAGCGCCTAAACTTTCTTTACCTCGCAGATGACAGGTATCATTAAACAACCGTATGCGCTTTTTCCTTTTAAAATCTTCTTCAAGAATTGTAAGGGAAGCAGGACTAAAAGAAAAGGGCCAATTTTTTCCTGGATCATAACCCAAAAAATATAGAGTAAAAGCCTGTAAAAAGCGGCCATGGCTTACAACGATTATCGGCAAGGATTTTGAATTTCTTTTTTCAAAAGCAGACAAAAACAGGTAAAAACTTCTCACCCGCCTGAAAAGGCTCAACATCCCTTCCGCTCCAGGAACCTTTGTATGGTGAAAATCCCGCTCAAGCTGACTTAATAGCAAAGGATGTCTTTCACCGATTTCTTTTCTGGTAAGCCCTTGTATAATCCCCCAGTCATATTCTTGCAGCAAAGGAGAATAAACAGGGATCGGGGTTCGTATTTGAGTAGCGATAATTTGCGATGTTTCTTTAGCACGTAGTAGATTGCTGCTAAAAAAAGCATAAAAAGGCTGGTTTCTTAACCGATAAGCAAGCAAGGATGCTTCTTTTTTGCCTAACAGGCTTAAGGAAAAATCCAGCCTTCCCTGTATTCTGCCCTCCAGGTTGGCATTTGTAACGCCATGGCGAATAAGCCAGAGTTCCATTTTCATCACCATAAGTGCTTAACATACTATGCCAAAATGCAACAAAATATTGCCTGGGAAATATTTTTTCTACTTTTGTTGTATTCTGCGCTCAATATTTACCCCAAGCAACTTAAAGCGTTCCTCTATTTTTTCGTATCCCCTGTCAATATGCTCTACGCCCTCAAGACGAGTCTCCCCTTTAGAAATTAGACCGGCGATAATAAAGGCCGCTCCTCCTCTTAAATCTAAAGCTTTTACTGGAGCACCGCTTAATTCATGCCCCCCCTCAATTATTGCCGTCCTGCCACCAAGCTTAATCTTTGCACCCATCTTCCTTAGTTCACATAAATGATTAAAACGCTCCTCAAATACATTTTCAGTTACAAAACTGGTGCCGCCGGCCTGAGTTAACAGCACTATCATAGGGGCCTGCAGATCCGTTGGAAAACCGGGATAGGGAAAGGTTTTAACATCCGCCGGAGATAACCTGCTGTTTCCTTTAACCCGCACCCAGTCCGGCCCCACTTCAACGTCATTACCCACTTCCTTTAATTTGGCAATGATCGAATCGAGATGTTTGGGTATTACATCTGCTACAAGCGCCTCTCCCCGTGTCGCAGCGGCAGCTATCATAAAAGTTCCTGCCTCGATACGATCGGGGATTACACTGTGCTCTGCCTGCCCAAGTTCCGGCACCCCTTGAATTTTTATTACATCGGTACCTGCACCAACAACCTGTGCTCCCATGGCATTTAGGAAGTTGGCCACATCTACAATCTCGGGTTCCCTGGCAGCATTTTCTATTACCGTCTTCCCTTCAGCACGGGCAGCAGCCAGCATGATATTGATCGTGGCTCCAACGCTAACTACATCTAGATATATATGCGTACCCATTAATCTTCTGGCCTTAATTTTCACTATACCATGCTTTAGTTCAACCTCTGCTCCCAGAGCCGTGAAACCCTTAACATGTTGATCGATAGGGCGCGGGCCCAAATTACAGCCCCCGGGCAGGGGGATCTCTACCTGGCTAAAACGGCCCAGCAATGAACCCATGAAATAGTAGGAAGCACGAAACTTATTAACAATCGATGGGGGCGGGCAAAAGCTATTTACCCTCGAGGAATCAATGCTTACAGAGCGTTTTCCGGTAGAGGTTACAACAGCACCAAGGGATTGCAATATTTGAATTATTTTATCAATATCAGTGATTTTTGGCAAATTATCAACCTCTACAGTCCCCCGGGTAAGCAATGCCGCCGGCAATATAGCCACTGCAGCATTTTTTGCACCGTTAATCTGTATTGTGCCATTAATTTGCTGTTTGCCTTTTAATAGAAGGTATTCCACTAAATTGTGCCTCCTTAAGTATCTGCTTCTGGCAATGATCTTTTATACTGCCGATAATTCCCGGATTTAGAAAATAGCTACCTTTCTAAATTGCCCGTGAAAGCATTGATATAATATACTTCGCCATTATCAAGGCGAATCCTCCATACGGGAGGAATTTCCCATCGTTCAGCATCGTATTCCTGACTGTAGTAGCCCAGTGAAAAATCAATTATACTTGTTTCCTGAGTTCCTCCTTTATAAGCTTCTATTAAACGCAATAGCGCTGTCGTGGGGGGTATAACTTCCCGTTTTTGTTCGGCAAAACCAACAGGTTCAAGACAATATAGATAACACCCCTCCGGCTTTAGCCCGTGCATAAAAAGCTGAAAATACCCTGCATAGAGCGGAAACCCGTCATATTCCTGCCTGAAATTCAACACAGGGCCTTTCTGGCTCATCTGTGAATAATCATAAATAAAACTGCTCATAAAGGAAATACCTTCAATACCTTTCTGTGCCGATTGCAATATTTTTTCCATACTATTATTATCATTGTTATAATGGGGATTAATTTTCCCCGTTGTTTTAATTGATATTGATCCTTCCTTACGTACTATCATTTCGTATTCCCCAAAGGTATATTCCGTAAAATCCCTCTTCTCATCTTCCGCTTCGCTGAAAGCCTCTTCGGCAACAACAGGGATATCTGCATTATTCCATTCCCCGAACAACTTCCACAATTCATCAACAATATCCTCAACTTGAAACTGAAATGGTTCTACAACCAGGTGAGCAACCTGCATGCCACCTTTTGGCAGTGGAACATCCAGGGAAAGGTTTACTTCTTGAAGAGCTATCTCAAGACGTGATAATTCTTCGTTTCGGCCAAAGGAACCCAATCTCCCTCTACCCTCATCCTCCAATATCTGATACAACAAGAAAAAGTTGAGAAACAAAAATGTAATAATTAGTACTGTTTTAGCCTTGGATAGATCCACAATATCACCTCACAAATCCCTTCAACTTCTATCTGCAGATTGCCATTGAGCCTGCAACCATTCGAGAAATAAATGCATTTTCAAAGGGCTATTATAAATCACAACGGATCCAGAGTGACCCAGTGAAGGTATTTTTTCTCCATTCCTTGAAAATGTACCGACCATGCAGGTATGGCTTTTTCAACTTTCCCCGCCACGGGAGGTATATAATAAACAGGTTCCAATGCCAGCAGAACGGGGGCGTTTTCTTTAAAAAACTGTTCGTTGAGGGATAATATCCGGTATAGTACCTCATCGTAGGGACGAAAAGGCATTTTTCCCGAAATATCTTCCCCGGCAAGACAAATATTTCTCCGGTAAAATGATACCCCCTGATCATTTATCTCCATTTCGCAACCTGTTTGCTCACCTTTGAAGGCCAATCCATCGTAAATTGTCCCCCACAATAGCCTGTAGCTTCTCCCTCTATTTTCAACCTCTTCTAAATAAGTATCAGAAGGCCATCCCCCGTACAGGCTTATACTCTCGGCACCCTTTTGCAGCGCATGGCTATAAGAAATATTGCCCAGATTCCTTTCCAGCCTTGGAAAAGCAAACTCCACTAAACCTGATGGATAAATGCGGAGCCCCTTTTCCCCGTCAGTATAATATAGAGCCCCGTCCCGCTCTTCAATAAGCCTCGCCAGTGACAAATCAATAAAAAAGGCCCTTACAAGTTGTTCATGATCAATCTCTTCTTCTTTCAACCTGACTTCAGCGGCCTGAATATCTCCTTCAGGGACGTATATTTCCCCCCTGGTTTCTATTTCCCAGCTCAATTGTTGTTCATCACTATCTTTTATATCTCCGCCATTCCCCGGGGCTATTCCAACATCATCCGCTTCCTTTTCATTTACCTCACCTGCTTCATTCTTTACGCCACCTTCATTATCCTCATCACGGGGTAAAGCCAGTTCAATTACTGGTGGCAATAACTTATGGGTATTATCTAACACAGGTAACAAAACCCTCTGCAAATCTTCAGTTCGGCCCAGGGGTAAAAGAAAATTTTCCTCCCCAACAAAAATAACATATATCAACTCCTCATCCCAAAGGAACACAGCTCTTTCGAAGGTTATATCCTCAAAAACAGATGTACCTGTCATAAATATCAGTGGCATGGACGGTTCAAAATTATAAACAAGCCTGGATGAAAATGTCGCCGTTAAACCCTCAAGATCACTTTTACTGATATTTTTTGCATTATTAAGCTCAACATTTTCTTTTATAATATTTAAACTCTTGCTCCACAGCCGTTCAAACCCCCTGCTGCCACGACGGTAAAGATGTATGCTGCGGTCATTATCATAGAAAATAATCTGTGCAGGCTTGATAATCCCGGAGGACGCAGGCGGTGCGGTAAAAAAGGCCTCCTCATAGTGGGGCATCGATTCTTCCTCCAGGGGAGGCTGGCCAAACCAAAGCCTGTACGTTAAAAACATACTTGAAATAATCAGAAACAAAAGCATTGCACTTTTAATTTTTTCAAACAAAGCGCACCACCCCTTAGGCCTCCAGCAGCGGAAGGCTGAATGTAACCTCAGTCCCCTTTTCCAATTCACTTTTCAAATATATGGAACCGCCATGTGCTTCAACGATTTGCTTGGCTATGGGCAAACCCAACCCGGTTCCGCCTGAATCTCTTGATCTGGTTTTATCCACCCGGAAAAACCTCTCAAAAACTCTATCCACTTCTTTTCCGGGGATTCCTATTCCCGTATCTTTCACCGTTACCCATACAAAATTGTATTTAGTTAAAATGCTTACTTTGATCTCTCCGCCTTCCGGAGTATATTTGATCGCATTGTCAATAAGATTAAGCAGCACCTGGCGAATTTTATCCTTGTTTAGCAATACCATAACCTTTCTCCTTGGCAAATAATCGTGCAGGTCAATACCCTTGGATCGGCACTCCAGCTCTACTTGAGCCAATACCTCAGCTATCAGCGAGATCACGTCGGACTTTTCCCTCAACCAGTTTGTTTCATGATAATCCATTTGAGAGAGAACCAGCAGATCTTTTACCAGTTTAACCATACGGTCTGTTTCTTTATCAACAACCTCCAGAAAACGCAAGCGCACTCCCGGATCATCCTGTGCGCCGTTCAGAAGCGTTTCTACATAATTTTTAATGGTTGTTAACGGCGTTCTTAATTCATGAGAAACATTGGCTACAAATTCCTGTTGCAGGCGGGAAAGGATTCTTTCCCTGGTAACATCATGCAGGACAACCAGCATCCCCTGGGGATTACCGTCCTCTTTAAAGGGTGCAAAGTATACTTGCAACGTTTTTCCCTCTTCATCTCCCATCTGCACTTCTTTAATTGAGGGGCTGGTCTGCTGGAGAAGCTGGGGCAACTCTTCGGGATTTATTAAGTTGCCAAGGATTTCCTCCCCCGGCAATCCCAGCTCCACCCGGTTGCCCGATCGCTTTAAAAGCTGCCTTGCTGCAGGGTTCAGGTGAATTGCCTTACCTTCCCTGTTTAAGGCTACAATACCATCGGTCATATAATTTAAGATCGCTTCAACCTTGTTTTTCTCCGTAGAGATTTCTTTCAATGTATCCTGGAGCCTGATCGTTAAAAAGTTGAACATTTTCCCCAGTTCACCAATTTCATCCTGTGAACGCACCTCAATTAGCTGGGAAAAATCGCCCCCTGCCATGGCGGCTGCCCTTGATGTTACCTCCCTGATCGGAGAAGTTATTGTCCTGGCCAGTAAAAAACCGATTACCACGGCTATACCGAGCACAACTAACCAGCCGGTAATTAGCATAAGCTTTATTTCTCTCAAGGTAAGGTAAATATGCTCCAAAGAGCCCCTCAAAATAACAACGCCGACCACCGACGACGTACTTTTAATGGGCAGAGCAATTAAATAATACCGCTTTCCGGTTTCCGGATCAGCGCGGACTGCCTCAACTCTATTTCCACTAAGGGCTAGAAGGATATCATCTTGAATCACGCGCTCTCCCAGCAAAGAAAAAGATCTCTGCTCCGGCCCACCCAGCAAACGTCCGTGACGATCGAGAACCATAGTCTCGGTCCCCTGCATGCTCCCGCCAAATTCAGCTATCAGCGTGGAGATAAGTTCGCCCTGCTGCTCCTCTTCAACCAGATAGCGGCGTATAAAACTGCCCAGGAGCTCCCCCTGCGCGATCTGGCTGCTTGCATAATTACGCAGATAATAATCCTCAAGGGATTTAACAAGATATACGCCGCTCAACTGCATGGCGAACAAAATTAACAGGGAATATAGAATTACTATTTTCCCCTGCATGCCTGATCGCATTAATCGGGCCTCCTTAAAAAATAGCCGGCACCCCTTTTAGTACATAAATAAGCCGGATTTCCGGGATCATCCTCAATTTTTTCCCTGAGGCGTCTCACAGTAACATCTACGGTCCTTACATCACCAATAAAATCATAGCCCCATACTTCATCCAAAAGCTTTCCCCTGCTAAAAACATAGCCGGCATTTTTCAGCAAAAAGGCCAGTACTGTAAACTCCCTGTATGTAAGCTCGATCTGTTTTTCTCCTTTTTTACACTCCATTTTCCCAAGATCCAGTGTTAATTCGCCGCACCTTAGAATTTTCGGCGGATTGGTCTGCATTTTTACACGCCGGAGCGTAGCTTTAATCCTTGCAATAAGCTCCCTGACGCTAAATGGTTTGGTAACATAATCATCCGCACCGAGCTCCAGCCCCAGAACCTTATCAACTTCGGTCTCCTTGGCTGTTAGCATAATAATCGGGACGTTCATTTTTTGACGTATTTTTTTGCATACACTGAATCCATCGATAAGAGGAAGCATAATATCAAGCAAAATAATATCCGGCTGTTCCTGGAAAGCCAGGCGCAGCGCCTGCTCTCCATCATAGGCTACCAGTACTTGAAAGCCTTCTTCTTCCAGATTATATTTCAAAATATCTGCAATCGGCTTTTCATCATCAACAATAAGTATTTTTCCGTTCATTTGTTTCCCCCCAGTGCTTATTAATTCGTTTATTCCAATTTAATCTCCTGCTGCAAAAAAAAATCGCGGTCACCAGGACCACGTTATTCAAGATATTATAAAGAGGGGGTCAACTTTATTAAATAATACCAGGCGAAAATACAGGATGATTCACTCGTTTAACTTTTTGTAACAAAAAGGCCGTTTCTCCTAAAAAGAAACAGCCTTTACAGCTAAGCGTTAAATAAGCTAAAAACAACCACGTTTTTATATTTTTTCCCGCTTAAGGGCTGAAGAAATTTAACGGGTTCACAGTCGATCCGTACATGCCTCCTGTGCGTATTTCAAAATGAAGGTGGGGCCCTGTGCTTCTTCCGGTTGAGCCAACATTTGCAATAACTTGCCCTTTATTAACCGCCTGTCCGTTCTTTACCAGGTTACGGGAGTTATGCGCATAACGGGTGTAGTAGTGCCCGTGATAAATTACTATTGAATTTCCGAAACCGCTCTCCCAGCCGGAAGATACAACCACCCCGCTATCGGAAGCCAGAACAGCCGTACCCGTCGGTGCAGCAATGTCTAAACCTGCATGGAATCCCCCGCTTCGCCATCCATAACTGGAGGAGATCTTCCCTCCGCCGTCGACCGGCCAGATAAAACTTCCTGTGCCTTTAGAGGGAATATTGGCTGTTCCACTGGCAACCAGGCGGCTTTCCGGTTCCTTAACCACAGATTCGCTAATTATCTGCCGTTCTATCTCCACACCGTTTTCCCGGGTTATCTGGTATAACACTTCCTTGCGGCCAAAAACCCCTTCTTCAACCACATTTGTTTGCGTCCTCCACATATTACTGTCATAGATATATTCCGTTTTAAAGGGAATATTCTCTTCCTGTACCATACGTTCCACAGTAATAACATTAACCATCGGTTCCGGAACGATCAGGCTAATCTCATCCCCTTCCCTGATTAAATCACCGTCTATCTGGGGATTAGCGTCTTTAAGGTCATCCACGGAAAGATTGTGATCACTGGCAATTTCCCAGAGGGAATCACCCCTGGAAACAAGGTAGATCTTTTTCCTGTCCGTTCCCCTCAGAAGGAAAGCAGCAACCGTCTCAACATCGTAGAGCTCCTCGGGATAGGCATAATATTCCCTGGAGGAAATCTTTTCTTCCATTTGAACTTTCTGTAAAGATACTTTTGCGTCATTAGTTATATAGGCACCCTGAACCAGTTCAATAACCTTTTCTACATCTTCATCTGCAGCAACCGGAAAAATATCCTTCCCATTTACAGTTATCATCCTGGAATCCACCTTATAGCTCAACATATAGCGCAAATGAGAAAATACTTTTTCCTCGTTCTGTTTTTCCTGTGGCCGGAACACTTCTTCTGTAGTAACAGACTCTACCGGCACTACAGATCTTTTATAATACAGTTCAGCTTCTTTCTGCAGCGCAGTTAGCATTTCCTCCAGTTTTTCCTCTTCTTCCAACAGCCCTATCTCTTCACCATCGACATACACAGCATAGAAATATCCCGTCTGTTGAATATAATAATGCAAAGCGCCCAGTAGTGGAACAATACTGAAAAACAGGAATAAAACGTAAGCATACCAGGGAGCGGCTGGATGCCCGGTATACTTCTTTTGTCCTTGAGCCGAAAATTCCATAAAATCCCCCCTAACGACACAAATCAAACGATTAACGCCGTAAAAGAATGTTATAAATTATTAAGTTTGTTAAGATCTCTTAATAATTTATTATATTTTCGTGTTCGGGAGGGAAAATCCTGCTAATTTATTAAAAAAAATAAATATAATTTTCTTAAATTGCTTTCGCTGGAAAATCCTTTTTTTGATATATAACCACGTCTTGTCGTTTTATGCCGGATACCTTTATTACTGCTTCAGTATATGCATATCCAAGCTATAATGTTAAATCAAATTATCCACAATATTCTGGATAATGATAGTATGAACGTACTCAGGCAAGAAAAAAATAGCGAAGGAAAAATATCCCCACCAACTGCTGATCTTTATCTTATCGCATTTTCTTGCTATATAGACTTTTGCCGCCCCTATTTCCCCTGATAAGAAACGCTGACAAATTTATTTAAATGATCTCTAAAGTAAAGCTCGATTTTCCCGACCGGGCCATTTCTCTGCTTGGCAATAGCAATTTCTGTTACATGTTTATTCTCTGTTTCAGGATGATAGTAGTCATCCCTGTAAATAAAAGCAACCAGGTCCGCGTTTGCCTCGATGCCGCCCGATTCCAGTAAATCGCTTAAAATTGGACGTTTATCAGGACGCTGTTCCACCGCCCTGCTTAGCTGGGATAAGGCTACCACCGGGCAGTTCAGTTCCTTGGCAAGCGCTTTCAGCGAGCGTGAAATGTTGGATATCTCCTGCTGCCTGTTTTCTGCTTTTTCGTGCCCCCGCATCAATTGCAGATAATCTACAAAAATTGCAGAAAGGCCCTTTTCCATTTTTAACCTGCGGGACTTAGCCCGCATCTCAATTACAGAAATAGCTGCTGTATCGTCAATATATAATGGTGCTTCGGAAAGCGGACCAACCGCCTGGGTTAAGCGCGGCCACTCTTCCGAGGAAAGAAAGCCACGGCGCAATTTCTGCGAATCTATTTCTGCATATGCACAGAGAAGCCTTTGGGCCAATTGTTCACGCGACATCTCCAGACTAAAAAAAGCCACGGGTTTTTTTTCATGAATAACAATATGATGTGCTATATTCAATGCAAGTGTCGTTTTCCCCATGCTGGGCCGGGCAGCAATAATAATAAGATCGGAATCCTGCAATCCGGAAGTAATATTATCTAAATCCAAAAATCCTGTCGACAGGCCGGTAACACCGCTTTTTCTCTCATAAAGCCTTTCCAGACGCTCAAATGTTAATTCCAATGCATCCTTGAGATGAATAAAATTTTTATTGTCCTTGCTTCTGGCAACTTCGAAGATTACCCTTTCTGCTTCATCTAAAAACTCCTCAATATTCTCGACGTAACCATAGCATTTGCCGATAATTTCAGTAGATGTGCGTATCAAACGGCGGAGGACGGACTTTTCCCTTACAATGCCTGCGTAATGGCCAGCATGCGCCGCTGTAGGGGTCATATTAGCCAGAGACGCCAGATACGCGGCACCTCCAACTTTATCCAATAAATCCCGGCTTTGCAACTCTTCACAAACCGTTACCAGATCTACAGGCTCTCCTTTGTCGGAAAGTGCCATAATTGATTCAAATATTTTCTGGTGAACTTCCCGGTAAAAATCTTCGGCAGAGAGTGTCTCGGCAACTTCAAAAAGGGCATCTTTATCTATAAGCATGGATCCCAGTACAGACTGTTCCGCCTCTATATTCTGCGGAGGTAAACGCTGGGCAGTCTCGTTCATCTCTAATTCTCCTCGGCAAGAACAAGTGGAATAATCTCTTCAACACTGTCTACATAATTTATTTTTATTTCCTGAAGTGAAGTAGGCAGCTCGCATAAATTTTCTTTAGGTAAAAATACTTCTTTAATACCCGCAATTCGGGCACCGTAAAGTTTTTCCACCAGCCCTCCAACAGGCTTTATATTGCCCTGGAGGGATAGTTCGCCGCTTACAGCGATATCCTGGCGTAAAGGAATCTTTTTTAAAGAGCTGTAAAGAGCTAAAAAAAGAGCTGTTCCGGCAGATGGGCCTTCAATATTTGCTCCGCCGACTACATTAATATGCAGATCGTACTCGCTTACATCCAAACCGCTGATTTTTCTTAAAACCGAAGTTGCATTAAAAACAGAGTCTCTTGCCATAGTACCCGCTGCTTCATTAAAGCGAATTCTGCCCTTTCCCGGCACAGAAGCGGGAAACGATACTGCCTCAATCTCCAAAATTGTACCCAAAAACCCGGCAGCAGCCAGACCATATATTTTTCCTACCAGTGGTTCTGCTGTTTCTCTCGGCAGGCTTAGAGGAACCAGACGATTACTTTGAACAACCTCTTTAATTTTTTCCCCATCAATTATTATTTTCTTTTCCTGATAATCTTCAGGATTTTCTTCAGCAGAAATATATAACACCAGACCGTAAGCATCAGCCAAAAGGTTAATAGCTCCCCTGCCCTCGCTTGTATAGCATGATATTATCTCCCTGGCCTCAGGGGTCAAATGCACTCCCAGCTTTACTGCAGCGTTATCGACTATTTTTTTAATATCGGCGGGAGAAAGCGGTTCAAAATAAACAGCGCTGCACCTGGATCTCAAGGCAGGGGATATATCCATCGGGGCCCTGGTGGTGGCACCGATAAGGAGAAAATCTGCAGGTGCTCCCTCCTCAAAATATTTTTTTATATACTTTGGCACCTGCGAATCGGCTGGATCATAATAAGAGGAATCAAAATACACTTTTTTGTCTTCCAGCACTTTAAGAAGCTTGCTCTGTAAATGAATGTCCATCTCTCCGATTTCATCAATAAACAGCACTCCCGTATGTGCTTCTGTAACAAGACCGGGTTTGGGTTCCGGGATGCCACCTTCGCTTAGTTCTCTGCGGGCTCCCTGGTAGATAGGGTCGTGGACAGATCCGAGCAGTGGATTAGTTGTTTCCCTCGGATCCCAGCGTAACGTGGTAGCGTCAACCTCTACAAAAGGCGCATCTTCACCAAATGGAGTATGGGGCATTCTTTTAGCTGCCTCCAGCGCCAGCCGCGCAGCCGCTGTTTTCCCTACGCCCGGCGGCCCGTAAATGAGAATATGCTGGGGAAAAGGAGATGCAATTTTTGACATCAAAGACCTTATTCCTCGTTTCTGGCCGATGATTTCATCCAGGGAGGCAGGCCTTAAAAATTCCATTGCAGAACGGGACAGACTAACGGAATGCATCTTTTCCAGCAGGGCATACTTTTTCAATGTTTGCGGATTCTCAGGTCCGGCTTCCTCTTTTATAAGTTGTTTTTTTACATCCTTGATATAATCCTCATGCCGCTGCTGGAGCTTAAAATTAATTTTCTGTTCCATTGATTCCATTAGTGTACGGCGCGCTAGAATATCTGCAGCCTCTTCTTCCAGATCGTCGAGAATAGAGGGAATTGTCCCAAGATCCGGAATCTTATCCAGCGTTGGGTTCTCAAAGATTATTTTTTGAAGACCGAGCACTTTCTTCCCTAATTTTTTTGAACGCATAAATGATAGTGCATCCAGCTTCGTTGCCTTTAGAACGAGCTTATCGGGGCCATAAATATTATTTAATAGATCATAAAAGGCATTAATTCTTTTTTTGAGACTTTCACTATCGGAAACAAACTTGTAAGATTTTTTCTGTATATAGTTCATCACACAATAGGCAGGATTTCCGCATCAGTGCATCTGCCTGCGGTCTCCTTTCCTGTAACCTCTTCTCCCATAATATTTAACCGCTTAATCTGACGCTTCGACATTTATATTTATAGCAGCAGCTACCTCAGGATGAAATTTAACCTGTACAGTAAAATTGCCAAGTGACTTGATATGTTCTTCAAGAATAATTTTTCTTTTATCGATTTTTATTCCTTCGTCAGAAATTACTTTGGCAATATCTGCCGGGGTTACTGAACCAAACAAACGGCCCTCTTCACCAGCTTTCGCCTTAATAGTAAATATCTTTCCAGCTATTTTGCCGGCAAGCTCTTTAGCGTCATTTATTTCCCGGACGTTTTTTTTGTCAATGTTTTCTTTATGCATTTTAATGTCCTTAATTCTTCCCGGAGTTGCCTCAAAAGCTAATCCTTTGGGTATCAGATAATTCCTGCCATAGCCGGAAGCCACTTCTTTTATATCCCCCGCCTTTCCCAGATTAGCTATATCCTTTCTTAAGATAACTTTCACTTTTTCAGCTCCCTTCGTTTTATCAAGGCCGGAAGATTATTGCCCAATTATTAAACGATATTTAAAAACAAGGTTTGCCACCATCCGTTTTATAAAAAGGATTCGCTATCTAAATAAAAACTCCTGCTCTTAATCCCTATGGCAGTATCTTCAAATTTACTAACTCCTTTAGTAAACAAAAAGCGGCAACTCTGTCTTTTCTATCCAGAGCCGCCGCAATGCTTTACTCGGAGGTATACGGCAGTAAAGCCATCTGCCTGGCCCTTTTTATAGCCGTAGTCAATTGACGCTGATGTTTGGCGCAATTCCCTGAAATGCGGCGAGGTAAAATTTTCCCCCGTTCTGTGATAAAGCGTCGCAATCTATCACTTTGTTTATAATCAATATAGTCTATCTTATCAACACAAAAGCTACAGATCCTTTTTCTACCCTTACGTTTTTCTTTGCGCATATTTATATAGCCCTGCTTAAGGGTCGATAACAGCAGCCCGGGTGCAGGACAGCACGGCCTCCTTTCTTCTTATTAAAAACATAAAACCAGGCCGGGTTAGAATGTTGCCAGTAAGTTGAAGGTATATAAACCATTTATATTAAAATGGCACATCTTCATCTTTTACATCCAGGCCTTCATTGCTAAACGCATCGAAACTGTTATCTGAATCGCTATAGCTGTCTTTTCGCGAATCCAGGAAACGAACATCCCGGGCAACTACATCAGCTGCTATACGTTTAATCCCTTCCCTGTCTTCATAAGAGCGTATCTGCAGATGCCCATCCACAGCCACAAGCCTTCCTTTGGAAAGGTTATTTGCACAGGTTTCAGCCAGTTTCCTCCAGGCCACAATTTTGATAAAATCCGTTTCCCGTTCTCCCCTCTGGTTTGTGAAGGGACGGTCAACCGCCAGCGTAAAATTAGTTACGGCAACTCCTTCCGCCGGTGTATATCTTAACTCAGGATCCCTTACAAGCCGGCCGATTAAAATAACCTTATTTAGCATTGCTCTCCTCCTAAGAACCCCGGATTATCTTTATTGGGATAGCTATTGAGCTTGAACCTCTCCGTTTTCCTCTTGAGAAACGACATTATCCTCACTTTGTTGTTTTGGGGAAACCTTTTCCTCGTTTAGCCGGATTACTATATAACGTAAATAGCCTTCGTTAACCTTAAAAAAATGATCCAGAGCCGGGACCAGTTCTTTTCCGCACCGGGTATGGATTAGAAAATAGGATCCTTCCCTGAAATCATTAATTTCATAGGCCAATCGTTTTTTCCCAAGCCTTTTTGAGGAAACAATCTCACCACCCTCTTTTTGAATAACATCCGTTACCCGATTAACGGATTCTTCGAGCAAATCTCCTTCCAATTCGGGTTGAACAATATACATAACTTCATACAGTGGCATTTTTTCACCTCCCTTCGGTCTTAGCGGCCTCCTTCTTCTTAAAGGAAGCAGGGATAACACTTGAAATATATTACCATACCGAAATGTTTAACGCAAGGATTAGCCATTAATCATTAATTCGGATATTTTTCCCTCCTTTGCTGAAATACTCTATCAGGCTTTTGATTATTCCAGCCAACGGAATGGACAAAAGAACCCCCATAAAACCTGCCAGCTCCCCTCCGATTAAAAGGCTGATGATCACGGTTATAGGTTTAAGCTTTACAAACCTTCCCAACAGCAAAGGGGCCAGTACAGTACCATCAATCGCCTGGACCAAAAGATAAATTATTATTGTGACCGCCGTTGAGGGAGTATGAGGGGATACACTAATTAGTATTGCAGGCACGGCCGCAATATAAGGGCCGATATACAATATAACATTAAGTACTCCCGCTATAATACCCAGCAACAGGGCGTAAGGCATCCCGGCAATAGATAATGCTATACCCGTTGCCAAACCTACGATAGTACAGCGTAAAATATTTCCCCGGATATATCCTCCAAAATTTTGGTCAATTATCTGGAGGATATCAAGAGCATATTGCTTATACTTTACAGGCATATACCTTAAGATGGAGTTACGGATATTTTGAAAATCATAGAGCAAGAATAATACAATGAAAGCAATCATAAACATATCTACTATACTGCCAACCACGGAAATGCTAATATTCGCAACATTTTCCAATACAGATCTTAAATTAGAGGAAAGATCCGGAATTAATTCAGTAAATTCCGCACTAAGTTCATAGTCCATCAAATATTCGGAAAGATCTTCAGCAATCAAATGAATTTGCCTGATATAATGCGGCAGATCTTTTAAAATACCCTGGATCTCATTCTGAACAACAGGAACAATTAAACTGATTAGAATGATAATTGAAAGAAGAAATAGTAAAAAAGAAGCAGCTACAGCCAGGAAATGTGAAAATTTCAAACGCCTTTTTAGATATTCGGCAATAGGCGAAAGAATATATACGATCAGTATACTGATCAAGGTCAGCTCTATTACCCAGGAAATATGATACACAAACACGAAAAACCCGATTAATAGAGCCACCACGGATACTATTTTTATGATTTTTTTCGTATCGTTATCCAGCATCTGATTAGACTGCCTTTCCTTAACCGAAATATAGCTCTACAGGTTATTGATGGCTATACTTTAAAACGAAATAAAATAACTTCGCCATCTTTTATAGTATAATCCCTGCCTTCCAGCCTTACAATACCTTTTTCTTTCGCTGTGGTCAGTGAACCTGCGTTTAGCAGTTCTTCCCACCCGATAACCTCTGCCGCTATGAACCCCCTTTCCATATCGCTATGTATTTTACCGGCTGCTTTGCGGGCGTTAACTCCTCTTTCTACTGCCCAAGCCCTGGCTTCCTTGCCTTTAATGGTAAAAAAGGTAATGAGACCCAAATAATCGTAACCTAATTTAATTAAGCGATCCAGTCCGGTCTCAGGAAGGCCAAACTCGTCCATAAATACTTTTCTTTCATCTTCTTCCATTTCCGCCAGCTCCTCCTCTAGAGAAGCGCAGATGCCGATCACCGGTGTTTGTGTTTGTTTTGCTATTTTTCGGATCAAACACACAGTTTCAGGTTCCTTTCCGGCAAGCTCATTTTCGTCTAAATTGACAACGTAGATCTCCGGTTTCATCGTTAATAGCTCCCATCCCTCAGCAATAGCTTTCTCCTCAGCGGAAAGAAGGAGGGAGCGAACGGCTTTCCCGCTATTAAGATGTGTATATATTTTTTCTACCAGGTTTTTTTCCAACTGTACTTCTGGAGAATTGCTTTTAGCGTTACGTAAAGCCTTTTCCAGCCTTTTTTCAAGAAATGCAATATCTGCCAGTATTAATTCTATGTTTATGATTTCAATGTCCCGCTGCGGATCAGGCTCCCCTGGCAGGTGGGGGACATCCGTTGCCTTAAAGCCCCTGATAACATGCAGGAGGAGGTCCATCTCCCTGATATGGGCTAAAAATCGGTTGCCCAGGCCTTCACCTTTGCCCGCGCCTTTAATCAACCCCGCAATGTCCACAATTGTTAATGTTGCCGGGGTAATCTTTTCTAATCCGGCCAGCTCAGCAACTTTATAAAGACGTTCATCCCTTACTGGAATAACCCCTTTATTAGGTTCTACAGTTGAGAATGGATATTTTGCCCTTTCAACCGGCAGGTTTGATAGAGCTGTAAAAAGAGTAGATTTGCCAACGTTAGGCAAACCTACCAATCCACATTTAAATCCCATGATTTAATTACCCCCCATATTATCTTCAGGTTCCTGGACTACCTCCTTTACTTTACGCTCAAACCTTTGCCTTGGCAAGAGAACACTTCTGCCACATTTTACGCATTTTATGCGAAAATCCATACCTATTCTGATTATACGCCATAAATCCCCACCACAAGGATGGCCCTTTCTCATCTTTACTATTTGTCCTACTTTATACATCATAGTTCTTCTCCTTAATAATTCTATTTAAGGCCTTCCCGAACCTTTGACAACGCATTTTGTTATTAAATTATCACTTATTCTGTATACACCTTTTTCTGCAAATAGGAATCAATTTCTTCAAAAACGCGCTCTATAAGATTTGAACCATTTGCTTTTTGAAACAATCCTTTTTGAACGTAATAATCAAGCAGCGGAGGTATCTGTCTATTATATATATTAATCCTTTCTTTTACCGTTTCAATTGTATCATCACTTCTTTGCTGCAATTCTCCACTGCAATGATCGCAAATATTCCGGACTTTTGGTGGATTAAATTTTATATGATAGGTTGCGCCGCAATTACTGCAAACTCTTCTTCCAGTCAGCCTGGAAATTATTTCATCTTCTTTTATATCAATAATAATGACCATGTTTATTTTCATCTTCAAATCTTCCAGGACTTCGTCCAAAGCTTCTGCCTGTTCAATCGTGCGCGGGAATCCATCAAGTATAACACCCGCAGCACAGTCTGCCTTTGATAATCTTTCTTTTACTATACCCAACACGATCTCATCCGGAACAAGCTCGCCTTTATCCATGTATGCTTTTGCTTTTATACCCATTTCTGTACCTTCTTTTACTGCATTACGAAAAATATCTCCCGTAGCAATATGGATTAAGCCGAATTCCTTGCATAATTTTTCCGCTTGAGTCCCCTTTCCAGCTCCAGGCGGTCCCATTAGAACTACAAACATATTTTTCACTCCTCTATAAATTCGGGTAAAAACGCTTTTGTTTTAAACCCCCAACCCCAATCTATTAGGCGGAATATTCTGCAAACATTACACAATTTATATTTTCTACAATAATAATGCCTAGTATTCTCTTCTTAGATGAAAAAATCCTTCTTACTATACACATATTTCCCTAATTTTTGGTCATACTGAAAGAGTCATGATCAAGCTTGAAAGGAAAGATTATTCAAAGATGTGCGCTTCAAGCTCAAATAAACTTGCCATTCCTTCTAATAACTCTTTAGTATCCATTGATCCTAAGGAAACTGGTTCATTGAATAGTTTTGCAGCTATTTTATTCTCATTCTTAGAAGAACTTAGAAATAAATACTCTCAACTGATTATACTTTGCATAGGAAGCGACCGCTCAACAGGAGATTCTCTCGGCCCTCTTGTAGGCAGCATGCTCGCCGATCTTCAGCTTGACGGTATTCCGGTCTATGGAACTTTGGATAAACCCGTGCATGCCCTTAATATCAAGGAGATCAAGGAATATATAGAGAATAATTATACATCCCCTGCAATTTTGGCAGTTGATGCATGTTTGGGGCAAAAACATATGGTAGGTCATCTTGAAGTCGGCAAAGGAAGTCTTTTACCAGGGGCTGCTGTAAAAAAAAGAATTCCCCCCGTAGGCAACTTATTTATCACCGGGATTGTAAACGTCGGGGGGTTTATGGAACTTATGGTTCTTCAAAGCACCCGCCTCGGCGTCGTATTGCCGCTTGCACGGTTTATTGGTTGGGGTATATTTTTAGCCGCTTCTAATTGGGCTATAAACAATAAATTTTAATGTTCAATGTCTTTTCTATCTACTTAGTCTTTTCTATCTACTTATTATTATTCTCTTAGTTTATTTCTTATTATTCTCTTTATTATATTATTATTAATATATTTTAAAAAAGCTCTACCTTTAAATTAACGGCAATTCCTTACTGATAAAATTATACAATATATTGCCCCTCTTGGGCTTTCTTCTTTTGTCAAATGTTTCACGTGAAACATAACGAATAAATATTATTTAAACTAATCATGATCTTGAAAATGCTAACCTGAAATTTGCCTGCAAAATATATTTTTTACTCTCTTTCTTTGTCAAGCAGTAACGAAATTAAGCGCTCCAGGTCCTCATCACCATAATAAAAAAGAGTTACCCTGCCTTCACCGGCACCATTTTTAATGCTTACTTTTGTTCCATATGCCTTTCTTAAGCTATCCTCAAGATCTTTTATAAAGAATTCCTTAAGCTTTTTTTCTTTTTCTTTTTCTTTTATCTGCAGACCCTTATCTTCATCATTAATCTGTTTTTTATTTTTTTTCTTATATTCTTTAATCAAATCCTCTACTTGCCGGGCAGACATATTATTTTTGATAATTTTAACAGCATAATTAATTTGCTCCTCATCATTTTCTAATGCTAGCAGCGGTCTTGCCTGGCCAGCCGATAGCTCTCCTTGCACAAGGTAGTTTTTTACCTCATCGCATAGGGAAAGCAATCGGAGTGCATTTGCTATCGCAGAACGGCTTTTTCCTAATTTCCTACCTATTTCTTCCTGGCTTAAGGAAAATTCCTCGACCAGCCTTTTATAAGCTGCGGCTTCCTCGATAGGATTCAAGTCTTCTCTTTGCAGATTTTCGACAAGTGTTATTTCCATCAGCTGATTTTTATCATAATCCTTTATCAGCGCAGGTATCGTTTCTAAACCAGCAATTTTTGCGGCCCTGAACCTTCTCTCCCCGGCCACAAGAATAAAATCATCCTTCCTTTTCTGCACTATTATTGGTTGAATAACGCCATAAGTTCTAATAGTATCAGCGAGTTCTTCTAACTTTTCAATCTTAAATTCATTCCTGGGCTGTAATGGGTTTGGTTTTATTTTTTCCACAGGTATTTCATTTATATTATCCTTAACTCCAGCAGTCTCATCCTTAGGTATTAAAGCTTCAAGTCCCTTTCCAAGTCGTTGCCTGTTCATAAGAATAAAACCTCCTCGGCTAATTTTTTATATACTTCTGCTCCTTTGCTGCGGGGGTCATAATCTATAATTGATTTTCCATAACTTGGCGCCTCACTAAGCCGGACATTTCGAGGAATGACTGTTTTAAACACAATCTCTCCAAAATATTTTTTTACTTCTTCTGCCACCTGGCTTGAAAGATTTGTCCTGGTATCAAACATGGTCAATAAAACCCCTCCTATCCTTAATCGGCTATTCAGGTGCTTTTTGACCAAGTTTATTGTATTCACAAGCTGTCCAAGTCCTTCCAGTGCATAATATTCGCACTGAATCGGAACCAGCACGCAGTCAGCTGCAGTTAAAGAATTAACCGTTAGCAGACCTAACGATGGAGGACAATCAATGATAATATAATCAAATTTATCTCT
Source organism: Dethiobacteria bacterium (assembly GCA_050948825.1). Lineage (GTDB taxonomy): Bacteria > Bacillota > Dethiobacteria > DTU022 > UBA8154 > DUQX01. The sequence continues at coordinate 649,234 of JBMNEO010000003.1, forward strand.
TATAGTTTTGAGGATACTTTTTAATCTTACCTCCCGTGAAAGAGTTGGAACAAGTTCAATTTCAGCTCCTGCCAGCTGTATAGTAGCCGGAATAACAGAAAGATTGTCTATACTACAGCTATATAGGACCTTTTCAACAGGAAGATCGTTAATTAAAGCATCATATATACAGGTTTTTATTTTCTTTTTATCGAGCCCAACCCCGCTTGTGGCATTGCCCTGTGGATCAATATCAATTAATAGAAGGTTCTTCCCCAGGTTTGCCAAACAAGCACTCAAATTTACGGCGGTGGTTGTTTTGCCTACCCCTCCTTTTTGATTAGTAACAGCAATAATCATAGCACTCATCATTTCACCTCTAATAACAAACAATAATAGTTAGCACGTCTTTATATGAATTTACTATATTTATATATTCGAGGAAATGAATTTAGTTCCTTCAAAGAAAACAAATGGGTATAACTAAAAATGCCGGATCTAATCCGGCATTTTTAGTTATTATGTAATAAATATATGCATAATATAACATTTTTTTACTATTTTACGGCATATTCCTTATCTTTACTTTTTTTGGGCAACCTTATACGTATTTCCCAGTAATCCTTCATATCATTTTCTTCCACCAGCGGCTCCAAACCAGCTTTTCGAATAATGCTCACAGCCTGTCTTACTGTGTTTAAAAATATTCTTAAATCCCTTATTATAACCCTCCTTTGATGCTTTTTAGAATCCTCCGCCTCCCTGGGCCCCTTATTTAATTGCTGTACCAGTTCCTCGGCTTCTTTAACATTTAAATCCATATTGATTATTATTTCAACAGCTGCCTGTTGTTTCTTGGCTGAATCAAGTTTTAATAAAGCCCGTGCATGCCTTTCGGTGAGTTTTTCTTCCTGCAGGAGACTTTTAATATTATCCGGAAGTCTTAACAAACGCAATTTATTAGCGATGGTGGATTGGCTCTTCCCTAATCTTTGAGCTAGGACCTCCTGTGTCAGCTTAAATTCCTCAATCAATCTTTTATATCCATACGCTTCTTCTATAAAATTTAAATTTTCTCTTTGTAAATTTTCTATAAGCGCAACCGCAGCAACAGAGCTGTCATTATAATCACGCAATAATGCAGGTATTTCACTCCATCCCAAAGATTGACAGGCCAGAAATCTGCGCTCCCCGGCTACTATCTGGTATTCACTTTCATTCCCAGTAACTATAATAGGCTGTAGCAGTCCATAAGTTTTTATTGATTGTGCAAGTTCCTGTAATTTAATTTCCTCAATTGTTTTTCTTGGTTGATAAGGATTAACTTTAATTTTATCTATTTTTATAAGTCTTACTTCTTCTTTGCTTGTCCCCTCTTTATTGGAAAACCCTATCTTTTTACTCCAATTTTCATTCATAAACACACCCCATTTTCGATGTTTATAAATTCATTATCATAAATAATATTAATTAATGTAATTATTCGACAAGAGGGAAATTATTCCTGCCTGGTAAAGAATTATTTTTTTTCCAGCGGTCTTTTTTTCGGAATTCCTGCCTTCCGCGGGAATATCCTTTCAGACTTCATTGATTTTCTAAAAATCAATATCACACGCTCCTTATTGGATTTTGGCAATCGGTAGTAAATCTTATCAATAAGATTTCCTCCGCAACGCCTAATAATTTCTTCCGCTTTCTGTAATTCATCCAAAGCGTTCGGCCCTTTAAAGGCCCAAAAATAACCACCCTCCTTCACTAAAGGCAGGGCCAGCTCTGCAGCAACAGTTAGAGGTGCAAGCCCACGGGCAGCAACCCAAGGATATCTTTCTCTTTCTTTGCCCCTTCCCAAATCCTCTGCCCTGATATGCATTAGAGTAATATCATTAAGCCCTATTTCTCTGATAAGAAGGTGCAAAAAATTAATTTTCTTTTGCGAAGCATCGACAATTGTCAGTTTTAAATCCGGCAAAAATATTTTCAAAGGTATACCGGGAAAACCTGCCCCGCTGCCAAGGTCCAATAACCTTTCCCCTGTTCTGTTTGCCGCTAGCCGAAAACCTATAAGAGGATCTAGAAAATGTTCTTCCAGAACATTTTCTGGAGAAATAATGCGCGTCAAATTATACTTATTATTCTCCTGGACCAGAAGCTGGTAGTATTTCATAAACAATGCAGCCGCCTGCTCATCCAAAGGAATACCTGATTTACTAAATTCTTGTATAATATCATTAATCAATAACATATTCATATTTATACTATTTCCCTATACAGAATCTGCTAAAAATTAAATCCAAAATATCCTCACCAACGTTTTCACCAATAACCTCATTCAGTCTCTCAAGAGAGCCGCGCAGATCTATACTGATTATATCTAAGGGAAACCCGCTGTCCAGGGCTTTTATAGCCTCATGAATATGAGCAGCAGCCTTTCTAATTAGTTCTTCCTGCCTGACTTCAAGAACAAGAGCACCTTCCCCACCGTAGATATCTCCTGCAAAAAACACCTCAATAATCGCATTCTCCAGTTCTTCAAGACCCTTGCCATTTAATAAAGATATTTCAACCACTTTATCGCATTCGAAAATATTATTTATTTCACTTCCGGATATTTTTTTTAAAAGATCTATTTTATTAAGCAGTATAAATATTTTTTGCCCATTCTTTGCATTAAGTTTACTATAAACCCATTGATCTTCTTCTGTAATGCCACTGGAAGCGTCAAGCATAAATAAAAGCAAATCGGCTTCCTCTATGGCCTTTTCCGAAAAATCCATCCCCTTTTTTTCAACCAGATCCCCTTCTTTGCGGAAGCCGGCAGTATCAATAATTTTCAAGGGTACACCTTTTAAATTAACATAATCAATAAGCAGGTCCCTTGTAGTGCCGGGAATTTCTGTTACTATAGCTCTCTCTTCCTTTAAAAAATAATTATAAAGTGAAGATTTTCCAACATTCGGTTTACCTAAAATAACGGTTTTCAAACCATCCTGCAATATTTTACCTTGCTTTCTCTTCTGCAACAGTTTCAGCATTTTTTCATTTAAATTAACCAGCCTTTGGTAAATATCATAAAAAGAGCCACTTTCAAGATCCAGATCTTCATAGCTAAAATCAACATTCACCTCAATTTCTGAAAGAATACTGGCCAGGTCATCGCGCATTTCCCGGACTTCCCCGGATAAATAACCTTGTAAACCGCTCATGGCTGCCTTTAAGCCTTTTTCAGTTTTAGCCCGGATAAGAGAAAGCACGCTTTCGGCCTGCACCAAATCAATTCTTCCGTTATAATAAGCCCTTTTTGTAAATTCTCCCGGTTCAGCAAGCCGAGCTCCCTTTTCCAAAACAATATTTAAGATATTTTTAAGGCAAACAATCCCCCCATGAGCGTTTATTTCTACAATATCTTCCCTGGTATAAGTATTAGGAGCCTTCATATAGCAAAAAAGTACTTCGTCTACCTTTCGTCTTTCTTCATCAATTATAAACCCGTGATAAAGCCTCCTTGTAAGCGGTCTAAATTCTTCTTTTTTGCTATCCTTATTCTTATTTAAAGCCGAAGGAACAAATATCTGCATACCGATAGCCAAAGACTCATTACCGCTTAAACGGATTATGCCAATTCCCCCTTCTCCGGGAGGGGTCGAAATTGCTGCAATTGTATCGATATCCATCTTAACACCGTCCCTTAATTGCCGTTGTTATTTTTAATATTTCTAAAGAATTCTCATATAAAAAAAGCCGCATCGCCCAAAAAGTGGACTATGCGACCCCGGTTAAAATTAACATCATCGAGGCGAAATAATAACTTTACGATGAGGGTCATCTCCGTAACTATAAGTAACTACATTCTTGTTATTTTTTAAGGCAATATGAATAATACGTCTTTCCTGTGGCGTCATCGGTTCGAGAACAACTTCCTTTTTCGTTCTCATTACCTTTGAAGCCAAATTTTTTGCCAGCTGCTCAAGTGTAACCTTTCTTTTTTCGCGATAATTCTCTATATCAATAATTACTCTGCTTTCTGCTAATGCAAACTGTCTGTGTAATATTACATTCATAAGATACTGCAATGCATTAAGCGTACTTCCACGCTTTCCTATTAAAAGCCCCAATTCTTTTCCACTGATATTAAAAAACAATTCCTCTTCACTTTCGCGTTCAACTATAACTTTTCCATTAAGCTTTATAATATGCAAAATATTTTCCAAAATTTCTTTTACATATTCTTCAGGTTCTTTAAGCACTGTTAACTTGATTTTGGCATTTTTTGAACTAAGAAACTTCAATAACCCCTGTGATGGTTCGTTTATTATTTCCACTCTAACATTATTTTTTTTCACACCTAATTCTTTGATTCCTTCTTCCAAAGCTTCTTCAATGGTTTTAGCAGTTACTTCTAAAGTTTTCACTATTATTTAGCCCCCTTCTTTTTTTTCTTGGATTTTTTCTTTTTGACTTTGGGGCTCCCTGTCTGAACCACTTTTGATTCTTTTTCTTTTTTATCTGTTGCTCTGATATTATTCTTTATATTAACTTCATTATTATTAATTTTAGAACGCTCATTATTTTTATTTAGATCACCTTTTTTCTTTCTTTCAGCACCTGGCATCAGATAATGATTCCCAACGGAAAATACGGAGTTTGTTAGCCAATATAACACCAAACCTGAAGGGAAACCAATACTAAACACCAAAATCATTACAGGAAATATATAAAGCATCATTTTTTGCTTTGGATCGGTTAAAACGAGCTTTTGATGAAAAAAAGTGGCGCCCGCAGCCAGGACAGGTAAAATATAATAAGGATTAAAAAAGCCATATATTTCCTTAACATCATTTGGGGAATTCATTAAATTAAGCCCTAAAAAATAAGGATTGAAATTTTCTATAGCATTTTGAATTAATTCAGGTTCCCGAAGCAATGCAAATACAGCAATTATTATTGGAAATTGAATTATCAAGGGGAGACAACCGCCCAGAGGATTAATTTTTTTATCCCTCATGTATTCCATGGTAGCCTGGTTATATTTTTCTTTATCGTGCTTATATTTTTCTTGAATCTTCTTTAATTCCGGTTGAATCTCCTGCAATTTTTTTGAAGATTGTATTTGTTTTCTGGTTAAGGGAAAAGTTATAATGTTTACCAGTGCTGTAAGTAAAATAATTGCCAGTCCGTAATTCCCGGTAAAATTATAAAAAAAAGTAAGTACTATATTTACATATTCGGTCAAAACCTGCATCCAGCGACCTCCTTAATTGATTTGTCTAACCTTTTGTTGGGGGTGGTACGGGATCATATCCTCCCTCATTGAAAGGATGACAGCGTAAGACCCTTTTTATACCTAAAAATAACCCCTTTATTATACCATACTGCTCAACCGCATCAAAACAATACTGAGAACAGGATGGATAAAAGCGACACCTTGGAGCTAATAGTGGCGAAATAAAACGTTGATATAGTACAATAAGTTTTAATACAATCATCTTTAACATCATTTCAATAATTTTCCCCAGTACAATAATCTTTTCATTTCATTATAAAGCTCTTTATATCCCATACTCCCTGCACCTTTTCTACCTATAATAACCAGATCAAATCCATTTCCTGCAATATTAACTTTTAAGTTACGGAATGCTTCAATATACAATCTTTTCAAACGATGTCTGACAACGCTTTTACCTACTTTTTTGCTAACGGATACACCCAATCTATTATATTCCTTGTCATTTCTCCTGATAAACAAAACTGTATTCTTCGTAGCTATTGATCTACCATTTCTGTATACCCTTTGGAACTGGTAGTTCTTACGGAGTTTTTCACTTTTTCTAAAAGATTTATCCCTTATTTTATAATTATCCATCACTTTTCAAGCAGATAGTTGTTTTCTATCCTTTCTTCTTCTTCTCTTTAAAACTTTGCGCCCGGCAATAGTTCTCATTCTTTTTCTAAAGCCATGATTTTTGTTGCGTTTTCTTACTTTTGGCTGATATGTCCTTTTCATAAACAATACCTCGCTTTACAAACGATATATCTATTATTCAGTAAAACTCTGGCATTCATTATAACTTATATTTTAAGAACATGCAACATTTGAGAGGAACGCTATCTGAGATAATCTTTAAGCCTAAGTTTAAAAGAGTAATTTCCAGTTCTCAGCAATTTTTTGTAAAGGACAGGCTGCTAAAGACCAATATTATTTATTGCAGTGTCTAAATTATTCTGATATTATAAAGCCAGAAAAAGTGTTAAATATATCTTCTAAAACCAGTTTTCCACAGTTATTGTGGAAAACTTTACGGTATATGTGGATAATTATTGGAGGTTTTTAATAATGGAAGAAAGCTTATCTCAAGTCTGGCACCTGGTCCTCTCTGAAATGGAGAACATCCTCAGCAAACCTAGCTTTGAAACCTGGCTAAAATCAACTACACCGTTATCGATAAAAAAAGATACGATAATTATTGAAGTCCCCAACGACTTTACTAAAAAATGGCTTCAAAATCATTATTACAATACATTATCTAAAATCTTATACGGTATAACAAATTTCAAATATCATATACAATTTGTTACTCCCCAAAACGTCGGTTTTACACAACCTCTTTCTAATTATAAACCCGTGAATAATTCTGAAACCCCGGCACCTTTAAAAGAAGCTGCTTCAACAAACATGAAAAATATTTATGCGGGTATCTGCAAGTGGTTGAACCCCAAGTATACGTTCGATAGTTTTGTGATCGGCGGCAGTAACCGCCTGGCTCATGCAGCATCCCTTGCGGTAGCTGAAACACCTTCCAGGGCATACAACCCTTTATTTATTTATGGCGGTGTTGGACTTGGCAAAACCCATCTTATGCATGCTATCGGCCATTTTGTCATCTCACGCAATACCAGTGATAAGGTAGACTATCTTTCCTCAGAAAAATTCACAAACCAATTTATTAATGCTATTAGGGACAATAAGACTGAGGAATTTCGCAATAAATACCGTAATATTGATATTTTATTAATTGACGATATTCAATTTCTTGCCGGCAAAGAGCAAACTCAAGAAGAATTTTTTCATACGTTTAACGCACTTCATGAAAACAATAAACAAATAGTAATCTCCAGTGACCGGCCTCCAAAAGAAATACCAACCCTTGAAGATCGCCTTCGCTCACGTTTTGAATGGGGTTTAATCACCGATATACAACCACCTGATCTTGAAACAAGAGTGGCTATTTTACGCAAAAAAAGCTTTCTCGAGGGCATCTTCATCCCCGATGATGTTCTTATGTTCATTGCACAAAAAAATGAAAATAATATTAGGGAATTAGAAGGGGCACTAACACGTATCATCGCCTTTGCCTCGCTTGAAGACAAGGAAATTACGCTAAAACTTGCAGAAGAGGCATTAAAAGATTTTCTCTCCCAGAAACAAAAAAATGTTGATGTTGATCAAATTATCTCTACAACGGCATCATTTTTTAATATATCTTTACAGGATATTAAATCTAAAAAAAGAACACAAAATGTTTCTTTACCAAGGCAAATTGCCATGTATCTCATCCGCGAACTTACAGAAAGCTCCCTTCCAAAGATTGGAGAAGAATTTGGAGGTAAGGATCACACAACAGTTATTCATGCTCATAGAAAAATTTCATCTGCTATTCTAAAAGATGAGGCTCTGCAGAGAAACATAAAAGAAATAAAAGACATACTCTTTAATTATTAATTGCAATTACTGTGGACAAGTTATAAAATAAGATGTTGAAAGCTCCTTTTTTTGTTGATAAAGAAATTATTTTATACATATATTTTTTTTTCTGTTGATGATGTGAATATCTTTTTATTAAATATCCACAAAAAAAATTAATAAAAAACCTCGCCGCTTACATTACTATGAATATTTTATTCACATATCCACAATCTCTATTACTAAAACTGTTATTATATTATATAAATATATTAATCATAATCTGAATAATTAAGGAGAAACAAATGCATATTTTAGCAGATAAAAATGTTCTTCTTGAAAATCTAAATACTGTGCAGAAGAGTATTCCGCTTAAATCAACCATATCAGCATTAAAAGGAATACTCATCAATGTAAAAGAAGAAGAACTAACCATGGTCGGAAATAACCTGGAGATGAGTATTAAAGCAATTTCCAACAATATACAGGTCTTTAAGGAAGGTGAAGTCGTCTTACCTGTAGAATTCATTGAGATATTAAAACAGTCTCCTGATGAAAATATAGAAATAAAAATAAGTGAGGATGACTTACGAACAGAAATAATTAGTGGACAGGCTAATTTTATTCTTTACGGGATGAATCCCGAAGATTTTCCTCTGGTTGGTTTTGAAAAGAACTCAGACAGAAAAAAGATAGACTACTCCGCTCAAGAATTTAAAAACATGCTTAAAAAAGTTACCTTCGCTGTATCGCAAGATGAGGGTAAGCCATCTTTTAAGGGAGTCTTATTTGAAATTGATGAAGAGAATAATGTTTTTTTTATAGCATCAGATACATACCGCCTGGCATATTTAAAAACTACCCTTAAAAATAAAGACCTCCAACCCCTTCGTATACTTGTACCGGGAAAATCCTTAAATGAAATTATGAGAATAATAGATGATGGCCAGGATACAGTTGAATTTACTTACACAGATAACGATATCATTTTTTACTACAAACAATTTATCATATATAGCAGGCTACTGGAAAACAGATTTCCAAATTTAAGCAGTATCTTCCCTCCCACATGCGCAACGAAAATAAAAATAAATACGCGCCTTTTAGAAAAAGCTATTGCCAGGGCCTCCCTGCTGGCCGGGGGATACAATCATATGATTTCGCTACAAATTACTGAAGATACACTTGAAATATATTCCGGCTCAGAAGTAGGAAGAATGAATGAAAAGCTGCTCATAAGCAACAAGGAAGGTGATGATCTGCCGGAGATTATGTTAAATGCTCGCTATTTTTTAGACCCGCTAAAGGTTATCGATGATGAATATGTGGAAATAAATTTTAATGGTGCTTATGGACCCTGTATCTTTGACTATCAGGAAACCATGGAAAATGGTATACTTGATTATCGCTATTTGGTATTACCGATAAAGGTAGATAAAAAAGATCTATAAACGCGGCTTGGAGGCTACCTGGTGTATATTAGCAGTATATATCTTAATAACTACCGCAATTATAAAAAGCAGGATCTTCAGCTGTCGCCGGGTATAAACATAATTCAAGGAGCGAATGGTCAGGGAAAAAGCAATTTTTTGGAGTCTATTTACAATTTATGTTTTGGCCGTCCGTTCAGGGGTTTTAAGGAGATTGATCTGGTCTGCCGGGGTACCCCCTATTATTATCTCCAAGGTACAATCTCTCTGCAGCAGCGTAGCTACAAAATTGAAGTAGGTTATGAGATAGAAAAAAAAAGAAAAATTTTCAAAGTAAATGGTAGAAAGGATAGGAGCAATTTCCTGGCGGGCCGGTGCCCTGTTGTATTTTTTGTTCCTGAGGATTTGGAACTTATCAGAAGAGGTCCGGATGAAAGAAGACGATTTTTGGATCGTGAGATAAGCCAGATAGCACCGCTGTATGGTGAATATTTAAGCCGTTATAATCGGGTCATTAATCAAAAAAACCGTGCATTAAAAGAAAAAAAAATATCCAGAGAGGCTCTGAAAAACTTAATAAAAGCATGGAATGCGCAGATAATTTATTTTGGTAGCCGTATCTTACATAAAAGGGCATATCATATCTCCATCTGGAGCGAGCTTGCAAGCCGAAATTTTGGCTTGCTTTTTGAAAACGAACAGCAGTTAAAAATATCCTATAAAAGTTTTATGCAAAAAGATATATTGGCAGGGGATCTTAGTGAAATTGAACAGCTTTTTAGTATTGAAATAGCCGCAAAAGAGGATGAAGAATACATAAGAGGGTTCTCCATTGTAGGTCCACATCGGGATGATTTATCCTTTTTAATCGATGGATGCGATGCTAAACGTTTTGCTTCACACGGGCAGCAAAGAAGCGCTGTTATTGCCTTGAAAGCGGCACAAATTCAATATTACGACCAACAAGAGGAAAAACCCCTCTTTATACTGGATGATATTTTTTCGGAGCTTGATGAGAAAAGAAGAGAGCAGTGTTTTGCTCTGTTAGCAAAGGCAGAACAGATCTTTTTGTCCATAACCAAAAAAGAAAAATATCTAGATCCTATTTTTGAGAGATCATCCCGCCATTCATTTTTTCATGTAAATAATGGTTCAATAACGGAGATTAAATAATATGGAAACGATCGGATCTTCTATTGACAGTCTTTTAGTGAAGTATGGTTTAAAAGAACAATTAGAGGCCAGAGAACATCTTTCAATTTGGGAAAAAATAGTGGGAGTAAAGATTGCACAGTATACAAGGCCTCTTACTATTCATAAAAAAAAGCTGATTGTTGAAGTAAATGACAGTAACTGGCTATACCATTTAACAATGCTCAAGGACAAAATAATAAGAGAGTTTAATATGAAAGCCTGCTCCACTATTATTACGGAAATTAGATTTCTTAATGCAGATTTTACTTCCCGGGATATTTTTGACAGAAAATGATTTCTTTAAAAGGAGGAAAAAAATTGTTTCTTCATATTGGTAATTCACGCGTTGTATCCTTAGAAGAACTAATCGGTATATTCAATTTGGAAATCAAGAATAACCAGGTTAATACACAGTTTTTGGAGAGTAATTATCGCGATAATAATAATCAAAAAGAAGAAAAAACAGCAAACTCTTTTGTCATTACCAGGAAAAAAATCTATTATTCCTCTATTTCACCCCTGACATTACAAAAGAGGATTGAAAAAAATTGGGAATAATAATGTATAAAGTTGGATAATGGTTTTGGAGATGAAGAAGATGAACGAAAAAAATACCGGTGTTTATGATGCACAACAAATTCAGGTACTAGAGGGTCTGGAAGCGGTAAGAAAACGGCCCAGTATGTATATTGGCTCTACAGGCAGCCAGGGTTTGCATCATCTTGTTTTTGAAGTGGTTGATAACAGTATTGACGAGGCAATGGCCGGCTACTGCGACAATATAAAGGTTATTATTAATAACGATAACAGTGTTACTGTTAAAGATAATGGGCGGGGAATACCCGTAAAAGAACATCCTCAGCAAAAAAAATCTGCCCTTGAAGTAGTGTTGACCATCCTGCATGCAGGAGGAAAATTTGGAGGAGACGGTTATAAAGTAGCAGGCGGACTTCATGGGGTAGGGGTTTCGGTTGTCAATGCCCTGTCAGCCTGGCTGGAGGTTGTAGTGAGCAGGGATGGAGAAAAATTTACCCAGCGCTACGAAAGAGGGGTTCCTGTTACACCTTTACAAAGTAAAGGTAAATCTGCTAAAACGGGAACAGTGATTACTTTTTATCCGGATCCGGAAATTTTTGAGGATATAAATTTTGATTTTCAAATCCTAACCCAGAGACTTCGGGAAATGGCATTTTTAAATAAAGGAATAAAGATTGTTATTGAAGACCGACGGTTGAAGGAAATCAGGGAAGAGACATTTATATATGATGGCGGTATAAGCTCCTTTGTATCCTTTTTGAATAAAAATAAGGAAGTTTATCCTAAAAAGCCAATTCACCTGGAAAAAGTGCTGGATAACTGCCGGGTGGAAACATCCCTACAGTTCAATACCGGTTACAGTGAGGCTATTTTTTCTTATGCCAATAATATCCGCACAAAGGAAGGAGGAACACATGAATTAGCTTTTAAAAGCGCCTTGACCAGGTTGATTAACGATCATGCACGCCGGCTGGGCGTATTAAAGGATAATCAGGACAACTTCCAGGGTGAAGATATTCGCGAAGGATTGACCGGGATTATTAGTGTAAAAATCTTCAATCCACAGTTTGAAGGACAAACAAAAACACGATTAGGCAATCCTGAGGTAAGAGGGATAGTAGAAAATATCCTGATGGATGGTTTAGGAGCTTATTTAGAGCAAAATCCGCCCATTACCAGGAAAATATGTGAAAAAGCCCTTCAGTCTGCCCGGGCAAGAGATGCGGCGCGAAAGGCCAGGGAGCTTACCAGGCGTAAAAACGCCCTTGAAATTAGCAACCTGCCCGGAAAACTGGCTGATTGTGCTTCCAAGGATCCCGCGGAAAGCGAGCTGTTTCTTGTTGAGGGCGATTCCGCCGGCGGATCCGCAAAGCAGGGCAGAAGCAGGCATTTCCAGGCGATATTACCCCTGCGCGGCAAAATAATAAATGTTGAAAAGGCCCGCCTGGACAAGATACTTAACAATGAAGAAATACGCACGTTAATCACTGCTCTCGGTACTGGAATAGGTAATGATTTTAATATCCAGAAATTACGCTATCATCGGGTGATCATTATGACCGATGCCGATGTGGACGGCTCTCATATTAGGACACTCCTGCTGACCTTTTTCTTTCGCTATATGGAGCCGCTGATCGCCAATGGGAATATTTATATTGCCCAGCCGCCGCTTTTTAAGGTGACAAAGAATAAAAAAATATATTATCTCTACCGTGAAGAAGAGCTGGAAAAGTTCATGTCGGAGATTGGCCGCCAGGGAACTAGCGTTCAGAGGTATAAAGGTTTGGGAGAGATGAACCCTGAACAGCTCTGGGAGACTACGCTTAATCCGGAAACCCGCACAATTATTAAGGTTGATCTGCAGGACGCGATTGAAGCGCACGAGATTTTTACCTTGCTTATGGGAGAAAAGGTAGAACCACGGCGCAAATTTATTGAAGATCACGCCAGGGATGTTCGTAACCTGGACATTTAGTTGGTAGAAATTGTTCTGCCTCCGTACGGGGGTTTTATTATTTCAAGATATTTTAAGATAATATTTTGTCGAGAAATATTAATTTCGTGTGCCACATTTTATTAAGATATGATAGAATTAGATTTGAGTCAGCTAGAGGAGGCATAGTCATTTTAAATGCAACAGGAAGGTAGAATCAGAACTATCCCCCTGCATGAAGAGGTAAAAAGTTCTTTTATGGACTACGCTATGAGCGTTATTGTCAGCCGGGCATTGCCCGATGTGAGAGACGGCCTCAAGCCGGTTCACAGGAGAATTCTTTATGCTATGCAGGAACTGGGGATGACTCCGGACAAACCGCATAAAAAATCGGCCAGGCTGGTTGGGGAAGTGCTTGGAAAATATCATCCCCACGGGGATCAGGCTGTTTACGAAGCTATGGTACGCTTGGCGCAGGATTTTTCCATCCGCTATCCGCTGGTGAACGGTCAGGGCAATTTTGGGTCCATGGATGGTGACGGCGCCGCCGCCATGCGTTACACCGAGGCCAGGTTATCGCACCTTGCCCTGGAAATGCTCCGGGATATGGATAAAGATACTGTAAATTTCAGGCTCAATTTTGATGAAACGCTCGAAGAACCAGAAGTACTGCCGGCACGTTTTCCTAACCTGCTGGTTAACGGGTCTTCGGGAATTGCAGTGGGTATGGCTACCAATATTCCCCCGCACAACCTTTCTGAAGCCATTAATGCTCTTATCCTTTTGATAGATAAACCGGAGGTATCCGATCGGGAGCTGCTAAAAACTGTTAAAGGGCCCGATTTTCCTACGGGCGGCATTATCCTGGGTTACAAGGGAATCGAGCAGGCTTACCTGACCGGCAGGGGAACAATTAAGCTTCGCGGAAGAACCAGTATTGAAAAGACGAGCGATGATAAAGAAAGATTGCTTATAACAGAAATTCCATATCAGCAAAACAAGGCAAAGCTGATCGAAAAAATTGCCGAGCTGGTCAGGGACAAAAAAATTAATGGAATTGCAGAGCTAAGGGATGAATCTGATCGCAATGGAGTACGTATTGTAATTGAGTTTAAAAGGGGTTTTAACCCCCAGGTAGTGTTAAATCAGCTCTATAAGTTTACCCCCCTCCAGCAGAGCTATGGCATTATCATCCTGGCACTGGTTGGCGGCCGGCCAAAAGTCCTTACACTTAGGGAACTTCTGCAGAACTACCTGGAACACCAGAAGGAAATCGTTACCAGGCGTTCCCAATATTTATTGCGGCGTGCAAAGGAAAGAAGCCATATTGTTGAAGGGCTGCGTATTGCTCTGGATAATATTGACCGGGTAATCGCGCTTATTAGAGGTTCTGCCGACACGCCCTCAGCTAAAGAGGGTTTAATGAGCGAATTTGGTTTGAGCGAAAAACAGGCGCAGGCAATTTTGGAAATGCGCCTGCAGAGGTTAACCGCGCTGGAAAGGCACAAATTGGATGAAGAATATCGCTCACTTCAAGAAGAAATAGCTTACCTTGAGGCGCTGCTGGCCGATGAACGGCTTGTTCTGCGAGAAGTAAAAGCAGAACTTCAAGAAATAAAGAATAAATTTGGAGATAAACGCCTTACGAAAATTATTCCCGATGAAGGAGAAATTGACCTGGAAGACCTGATACCGGAAGAAGATATGCTGATAACGCTTACCCATCAGGGTTATATTAAGCGTTTGCCGCTGGATACCTACCAAAGCCAGGGGCGCGGAGGAAAGGGTATAATTGGCCATACCACCAGAGAAGAGGATTTTATAGAACAGATTTTTATTTCTTCCACCAGGGATAAACTTCTATTTTTCAGTACCAGCGGAAAAGTATATCCTCTTAAAGTATATGAAATACCGCCTGCCGGGCGTCAGGCCAAAGGAACAGCCATTATTAATTTGCTGCCCCTGGAGAGCGGTGAACGGATTACCTCTGTTTTTTCGCTGACGGAATATAGCGAGAATGACTATTTTGTCATGGCTACCGAGAAGGGTATTATTAAAAAATCCCGTTTAAGCGAATATACTACAGCAAGACGCTCGGGGTTGATTGCCCTGAGCCTTGTAAAAGGTGATGAACTTATTTCCGTGAAGCGCTTGTGCAGTGATGATCAAGATAACGATAATGCCGATAGCAATGACGGTATTACCGGGGATTATCATATTTTATTAGCCACTTCAAAAGGATTGCTTATTCGTTTTCCGTCAGAACAGCTACGTTCTCTGGGACGCACTGCCAGGGGAGTTAAAGGCATTACCCTTGAAGAGGGTGATAAGGTTGTCGGAATGAATATTGTGGCCGGGAAAAAAGTAAATCTGCTGTTTGTCACTGAAAAGGGATACGCCAAGAGAACAAAACTTTCAAACTTTCGCCTGCAGAACAGGGGCGGAAAAGGAATTATAGCGATCAAAACCGGAAAGCACTGGGGATCTTTAGTAAACTTTATACCTGCCTTGAAAAAAGAAGAATTAATAACCATCTCCGCCCGCGGACAGATTATCAGGGCAAAGATATCGGAGGTTCCCGTTCAGGGGCGGTATGCCGGGGGTGTTACCATGATTCGCCTTTCCCCTGATGACAAGGTTGTCAACATAGCGCTGGTAACCGATGAATAAAGGGACAGGAGGAGCTTGTTATGGCTCAATCTCAGTCACGAGGGAACTCCCCTGTCGTAACTTTGTTGCTGCTATTGGCTGTATTTTTATTTTTTTTCTTCCAGATGGTTTTTAGTCCGAAACCACGTCAGGATGTTGCCGGTTCTAGAATTCCGGAAGCAGCGGATGTGGCGATTATAGGGGGTACAGCAGCCGCCCTGCTGTCATCCATGGAAGCGGCGGAAAATGGTGCGCAGGTTTTCCTTTTTCCTAACGGGCAGGAGCTGGGGGGGGACGCCACATTTCTGTTTCAAGAGGGGCTGGCTGCAGTGTTAACGCCTTCCCAGGGAGAGTTGGAGATAGAACTGACACCTGAATTATTTGGTGAATATATTGGTGAATGTGGGGGATGGCTGAATAACCCGTCTTTATTGGAATCCTTTAAGAACGCTTCTCCGGCTTTTTATGCTCAAATCAGGTCATTTTGCGGAATTTCTTTTGATTATCTTCCGGATCCTATCTTGAAACCTTATCTGCATCTGAGTAGCGATCTGATAGGTGCTTCCGTATTTAAAAAACAGTTATTGATAAATTTAAATAAGTCACCTGTGGTTATAAAGGGAGAAAAGGTTAAGGAAATATTATATTCCTCTGAAGGAGTGCTGGAAGCGCTGCTGGTAGAAAATAACGCGGGTAAACAATACCCTAATTTTTTTAAAGCGGTGGTTCTTGCCGATGGGGGATATAGCGGGGACCTTCAGCGTTGGCATGAATATTTACCCTTCAACAATCTGATTAATTTACGCCCTGCTCAAACAGGTGAAGGTCTCAAGCTGGCAGAAGAAATGGGCTTAGACCTGGCACAAATGGGTTTCTTCGGAAAGAAAAGCCTCCTTTACAATCCCACAAATGGAGAATACAGTGTTTTACCTTCGGAGCCATGGGAGAGCACCTATTTAATTAATAATAACGGGGCATTTTTGAACTGGAGCGAAGCTCCCCCGGAGAATATATTTGACTTTATTACACAGTCACCTCCGGCGGGAGTGTATATGTTGGTTGCCGGCGATACGGTTTACAAAGAAAGAGCCCTGGGTTATAATGCTTTTTTTACTCGTTTTGAAGATTTGGAGCTGTTAGCCGATGCCTTTTATCTGGCTGATCTATCTTTCTTAAGCGGTATGCGCCTAACCCCGCCTTATTATATTGCGCATTTAAAAGCAGGTATAGACTATACTCTGGGAGGTATTTTAACAACTCCCTTTGGAGAAGTTAAAAAAGATGGAAAGGTATTTGAAGGTCTATATGCAGCCGGTGAAATAGTTGGAGGCCTTCATGGAAAGGCTATGCTGCCGGGTATGCCTCTCAGTGAAACAATGTTTTTTGCGAAAAAAACCGGTGAAGCAGCGGCTAAATACGCACAGCGTTAGATAGACCGGCGGTACCCCTTGGAGAGCAGTGCTTCACAATAATATATGCTTCTTTATGCTGCTTATTGCAGCTTCTTCTCCAGGAGCCCCCCCCTACCCGGCTGATCCTTACTATTCTATATGGTTTTGTATTTTGTATTTTTTTGATTAAATCGAAGGAGGTATGGGCTTGATTCAAAAGAAAAAAATCGGAATAACTGATACCACTTTAAGAGATGCACACCAATCACTGATGGCTACCCGCATGCGCATTGGGGATATGCTCCCCATAGCGGCTGAAATTGACGAAGTTGGATACCATTCCCTGGAGGTTTGGGGCGGGGCCACGTTTGATACGTGCATGCGGTTTCTGGGAGAAGATCCCTGGGAAAGGCTGCGTCTTCTAAGGGAACATTTTAAAAAAACAAAGCTGCAGATGCTCTTACGAGGCCAAAACTTGGTGGGGTACCGCCATTACCCTGATGACGTGGTGGAATCTTTTGTGAAACATGCCGTAAAAAACGGTATTGATATTATTCGTATCTTTGATGCTTTGAACGATGTCCGTAACCTGGATACGGCAATTAAGGCGACTAAAAAAGCCGGCGCCCATGTCCAGGCCACAATAAGCTATACGATCAGCCCGCTGCATAATATTGATCACTTTGTGGAACTGGCCGGAACGATGGAAAACATGGGTGCCGACTCGGTCTGTATCAAGGATATGGCCGGCCTAATTTCTCCCTACGACGCCGCCGAACTGGTTGGAAAACTTAAAGAGAAGCTGAAGATCCCTGTCCAGCTGCACTGCCATTTTACCAGCGGGATGGCCGATATGTCTTACCTGAAGGCAATTGAAGCGGGCTGCGATGTGATCGATACCGCCATTTCGGCCCTTTCCCTGGGCTCTTCGCAGCCGGCAACCGATAGCATGGTAGCTGCCCTAAAGGGGACTCCTTATGATACCGGCCTGGACCTGGAGCGTATTGCCCGTATAGGTGATTACTTCAAAGAGGTCCGCGCCAATTATGAAATCCCCCTGCATGTAGTCATGGGCGTTGATACTGCAGTTTTAAACTACCAGATACCCGGAGGGATGATCTCCAACCTTACCTCGCAGCTGGCAAGCCAGAATGCCTCCCACCTGCTGGGCGAGGTATTGCAAGAAGTTCCCCGTGTGAGGGCGGAGCTGGGCTATCCTCCATTGGTGACACCTTCAAGCCAGATCGTAGGTACACAGGCCGTAATGAACGTTATCACCGGCGGACGGTACAAAGTTATCCTGACCGAGGTAAAAAACTATCTCAAAGGGCTTTACGGCAGGCCGCCGGGGGAAGTGGACCCCGACCTGTTGAAAAAAGTCTTAAAAGATGAAGAGCCCTTTAAGGGCAGGCCGGCAGACCTGCTTGAACCGCAGCTGGAAACAACAAGGAAAGAAATGAAGGGTTTTCTGGAAAAGGAGGAAGATCTGCTTTCCTGCATTATTTTTCCACAGGTGGCGGAAGCTTTCTTTAAAGAAAGAAAAGGGGTAGCTTCTCCTTCCGTAAATAATCCGGGGCCGCGGGGAAATAGTAAAAGCCGTCCGGCGGGAAACATAACGCGTGCTTCCCAGAGCGGCGAACTGCACCTGGATAAACTCTATACTATAGATGAAAATCTTGTGTATAATGATGATGATGAAAAAAAAGGCCTGGTGTACCCCACCGCCTGAGAGTTTAGAAAGAAAAGGTGGTAAAGTGAAAATAAAGTCGTTTGAGTTTAACCTGCGGGAGCTTTCCGGTGCCATGGGGGATATGGGAACACTACTCCCCCTGGCCGTGGGTTATTTCGCTGTCTGCGGACTTAATCCCGCTGGCCTGCTGGTGATGATGGGCCTGGCCAATATCGCTACCGGGTTGGTGTACAAGCTCCCCATGCCTATTGAGCCGATGAAGGTGCTGGCCGTGGTAGCCATCGCCCAGCAGTGGTCCCCCTCCATGGTTTATGCTTCCGGCTTTGCCATGGGGATTGTCTGGCTGTTCTTTGCCATTACCGGTGTTATGAACTGGATAGCCAGAGTTACCCCCCACGCTGTCATTCGCGGCATCCAGGTATCCCTGGGCGTCCTGCTGGCTGTGGAAGCTTTAAAAATGCTTTCTTCCTGGTGGCTGCTGGGTCTTATCTCCCTGGCTGTAGTGCTGCTTCTGCGGCAAAATCGCTATGCCCCCGGGGCCATTGTTGTATTGTTCCTGGGGCTGGCGATCATGGTTTACCGGGGGGATCTGCAGGGATTAAAAGTATTGGAATTGCAGCTCCCGGAGATTACCCTTTTCACTTCCCGGCAGGTCTGGCAGGCCCTGCTGCTTGCCGGATTCGCCCAGATACCACTCACCGCTACCAACGCAGTGATTTCTACCTCTTCCCTAATTAGCACATATTGGCCTGATCGACATGTTAGCGAAAGGAAGCTTTCTTTAAACATGGGTATCATGAACCTGGTTTTCCCCTTTTTCGGAGGTATGCCACTCTGCCACGGTTCCGGGGGGCTGGCCGGCCAGTATTATTTTGGAGCGAGAACGGGCGGCGCCAACATCCTGGAGGGGCTAATCGAGATTGCCCTGGGGCTTTTTTTCGCTTCCTCCATCGCTTATATCTTCGCTTCTTTTCCCATGGCTGTCATTGGGGCGATGATGTTCCTGGTGGGGGTCGAATTGATCAAATTCACCAGGGATATCAAGATCAAAACCGATCTGCTCCCTCTGGGGGCAACCGTTATAGTTTCGCTTTTGAGTAATATGGCTTTCGGCTTTCTGGCTGGTATGGCACTTTATTATTTGATGAAACACTTTTTAAAAAAGGAGTAGCCGTCTTCGTAAATTCTTAAGATAGATATTCCACGGGGATGCGGGCATATTTTTACGGTGTGATGAATAACTGTATTTTGTATAATGAATTACTACTAATATAATGGTGCTGACAATGTTAATAAATTTTATAACATTAATAAGGCAACAGATTAAGGCAGTAATTTGTTTACAGGCGCTATGCACATACATGCATAATTAATTATAATGATAATGCCAGAGCTTCGTATTGCTGGATTATTATCTAAAGGAGGGCTGAAATGGTGGAATGCAATATTTGTCCGCGACATTGTCCCCTGGATGAAAAGGGGGGCGGTGCATGCGGCGCATATTATGCGGAAAAAAATGAAGTGAAAGAGAAATATCCCCACTGCTGGACGACCATGAATGCTGTACATATTGAATCCATACCTTTTTACCACGCCTATCCGGGCAGCCGCAGTCTTTTACTGGGCAGTAGCGGCTGCAACCTGGACTGTGCTTACTGTTCCAATGCTTACCTGGCCAGGGGAGATCCCTCTAACTTGTTTAAGTTCAACCTGCCGCCGGAGAAGGTGATTGACTATGCCCGGAAAACAGGCTGTCACAACATTGTCTTTGGCATTAACGAACCCACAGTATCGCTGCACTCACTGGAGGATATCTACCGAAAAGCTGCAGCCGGGGGGATCCCTATGGGCTGCCTGACCAACGGATATATGACCGAAGAGACGGCCGAAAGAATATCCCGTATTTTTTCCTTCATCAATGTGAGCCTGAAATCAATTTCCGATTCGTTTTACAAAAAATACGCCGGCGTGCATTCGGTTCAGCCGGTACTGGAAAATATTAAATATTTCTCTATTAATAACCACCTGGAGATCACTACCCCGATCGTTCAGAATATTAACAATGATGAGATAGAGGAAATGGCGGATCTTATCTACAGCATCAATCCCGTGACCCCATGGCATGTATTCAGGCTTCTTCCGGAATACAAAATGAAAAACTGGGATTATCCTGCTATAGACGCCATCAACAGGACATTGGAAACCGCTAGAGGCAAACTGCCTTTTATATATTTTAGCAATTTTGTCGGTTCCAAATGGGTGAGCACTCTTTGTCCGGGTTGTGGGAAAGTGGCCATTGAACGGATTAACTTCAGCGGTTGCGGGGGGAAACTTGTGGATTTCTTTTTAAAAGGCAACATCTGTTCTTCTTGTGGTAAAGAGATTCCGTTATACGGGAAAAGGGTTTCTTGGCATGAAATGGAGGCTGTGGAATGAAACAGGTGCTTTTAGATGTGGTAGAATGGCAGGCGGCTTTTGACTTTGGAACAGGGAAAGAGGCGAAAAAAGAAGGTCCTCTGTTAAAGTTGGCTGCGGAGGTGCTGAAAAAGCACCGCTATCCGGGGGATACCAATCTGCAAAGCATTCCCTGGGTGACGGATGTTGCCCTGGAGCTGTACAACAGCTACCGCCCCGGGTTCATGTTCTTAAACTTTGCACAACCTTATTTAATGTCCGCTTTTGTGGAAGATAATCCGCAACAATGGAAAAGCTTGATGGCGATGATATTTGCACAGATCGAACGGTTTGCCGGGGCAACGGGTATGATGCCTGTTGTGATCGGTACGGGGGATATGATCCCCTTGAAAGGTTATATTGATTTGAGCGCTCTGGATGGCTTTGCCTGTGGAGGAGGCATGGCACCCCGGTATGCGGGGCTGTTCAAACCTTCCGCCGGCGATATGAACTACGTATTAAAACACAGGGACATAGAGCTGGTTGTCGAAAAAGAGAAGCTCATCGCTTTATTTGGCAATGTGCAGGAATTTGTCGAGCGCTTGCCCGATTTTATACTGGTAGCCAAAGAAGGATTTATTTTTAAAACTTTTGGCAGCGCCCCCAGGCCTTTTTATAAAGTTCAAGCCAGGAATAAAACGATACCGGTTTATTCAACGCTGGGAAATGTATCTTCGATAACGGATATTTGTAGCCTGGTTCTAACGCATCTTCAAGATAAAAAAATAGCCCTGATTATTGTAGAAGGAATCGGTACGAAGAACTTTCCTGGGCCCTGCGTTCCCTGTTCCAACTCCCTGGACTGGTACACGTACGCTCCCGGGGAGGGGCAGTATCTAAGCATTACCACCGGAAAACATCTGGCCGGCCATTCCTATCCGCCGGGGTTTAAGTACTACCTGGAAGACACCGAGGAAAAGAAATATCCTCTCTCGGGATATTTCGGCAGACACCTGCCGATCACCATCGGGCACCGTTTCAGAGGTAAAAGTGCCGCCGTGGGAACCCGGAGCATACTGACGCACATGGCAGGCGGGGCGGATATCTCCATCGAATGCTTTGCCCGCGGTCTCTACAATTACGGCACCATGGCAGTTATAAAGCCCGGGGATGGCTAGCAGGCATCCCGGTACATCCTGAAAAAAAAGAATCGGTACATATACAATGAGCAAAATGCAGAGGGATATGCAGAAATACTGGCTTACCAGGGCTTTATACCCGGATGTTTCGGGAAAAAGTGCGTTAAACAAAAGGACCCGGCAATTTCAAATCATTTTTTTAAATTGACACTGCTTCTTTTATTAGCTATAATTTATGTAAGATATGGTAATAAAAAAGGAAATATTTGGGTTATATAGGATAATCTAACTGATAGTCTAACAAAGAAAATAAAGTTGCTTTATATAGTTTAGTTGTGGAAGCGATGAATTTCTGGCATAGATTGGACGCTTGTGCCGGAATGAGCTGGAGCGTAACCGGCCACACATGCTGTGGCCGGTTTTTATTATGATGTGTTGGTTAATGGCAAGCATAGAATTATGACAAACTAAGATTTAATGTGTAATTTTGTGCACGTTATGAATGTATAAACATATCGTATTTTGTAGATGCCGCCTTAGTTGCTGAACAGGATGGTTTAATTTAGGGTAATTTTCGTGATGTATCATGTGTCTGTAGTATTAAAAGTGTGGTGTATATATACCAAAGAAGAATATATATAAAATCGATATGCTACTTTAGACATATTGGTTGACGATCTTGAATATATAGTTAAGGGGTGCTGTTTTATGCTATCCATGAAAAAGAAAATGTTCCATGGGTTCTTACCGATTTTCCTCTGCATGATGCTGCTCGCCGGAGCTGTCATACCGGCCGTGCCTGCAGTAACGCATGCTGAAGGGGGGGAAGACCTTCTAGAACCACCGGGTTTGGCCGTTGGTCTTGCCGGTACTTCGTTGGACAGTCCTGATAGTTTTCTGGAAAGTGCCTCTGAAGACGATGTGCAGGAGGACACTGTAACCAATACGGTTTATGGTGAAGCGACCCCTGAAAGGACTTCAATGGGGGTTGGGATATTATCGGAAGGGCCCACGGTAACGGTAACCGGAAACGGTGTAGAAAACCCTCAAACTTTTGATCTGTCGGAATTTATAGACGAGCATCCGGATGCCTGGGTAGATGCGCGGGTTTACAGCACGATTAACACCTGGCCCTCCAAGAAGTGGTATGTAGCCGAAGGCGTCAAGGTAGCTGCGCTTTTGGAAGAAGCTGATATTAAGGATGAGGCACAGTTAATAAAAGTTAAAGCATCCGACGGTTATGTAATGGCCTTTACGAGGAAAGAATTGTTAGAGGACACGCGTTACTACTTTCCCAACTTTAAAGAGGAGGGTGTTGACGGTGACGGGCATATTCCGGGTTCGCCGGAGGGGGCAGAACCGGTTGATGCCATTTTAGCCTTGCAAAGCGTTGAAGGCAGCGATAATCCAGGATATATGGACCCTTTGAACTGCCCGCTGCTGGTTTTGGGACAGCGTGGAGTAACCGAGCAGACCAACCACACCTTTGTGAAAAAAGTGGCAGAGATTGAGGTTTCCTGTGATTTTCCCCTGAAACACGTTAAACCAACGGCGGACCCATCCGGAGGGGAAGTTCCGGTGGGGACAGAGGTGACATTGACCAATCAACGTAACGACGATGACAAGATCTATTATACCACCGATGGCAGCGATCCGAACGTATGGGATAGCCTGATCTACAACTGGGTTGCCAGCCGCTGGTGGTCGCAACGGGGTGAAGAAGCGGTAGCTGAGATCAACCACCCCATAGTGCTGACCGAAGACACCACCATCAAGGCTAAAACCATCGGCTTTGGGCGGGAGGACAGTGATATCGTTACCTTCGAGTACACTGTCTATACAGTGGATGTTATCGGCGTCAGTATTGACGAGGATGACCAGGAACTGAAGGAGGGCGAGACGGTCCAGCTTACTGCTATAGTTGAGCCGGAGGATGCCACGGACAAGAGCGTAACCTGGAGCAGTAGCAATGAAGATGTTGCCACGGTAGACGAAACCGGTTTGGTGACCGCGGTAGCAGAAGGCGAGGCGGAGATTACCGTTACTACCAACGACGGGGACTTTACTGACAGTATTACTGTTACAGTAAAACGTGTACTTGTTACTGGTGTTAGTATACTTGAAGAAAACCAGACCCTTCCCGAAGGTGCTACCGTCCAGCTTACTGCTATAGTTGAGCCGGAGGATGCCACGGACAAGAGCGTAACCTGGAGCAGTAGCAATGAAGATGTTGCCACGGTAGACGAAACCGGTTTGGTGACCGCGGTAGCAGAAGGC
>JBMNEO010000004.1:0-68747 GCA_050948825.1 Dethiobacteria bacterium
AATAACGCAAAGTAAAAAGAGGCTTGAACAACTTTAAAGACTCTTTTGTTTTTTGCCCTTCTACGGACTGGGGCTCATCAATAATTATTATCGGGTTGGTCTGGGCAATGACATCAATAGGCATACGGGACTGGAACTCGTCCAGCTCCATGTAGATTCTCCGGGCATCCTTACCCCGGGCATTAAAGGCCTGAGTGTTAATAATCATGACGTTAATACCGGAATCCCCGGCAAACTGGTCAATTTTATGAAGCTGACGGGAGTTGTAGATAAAATAGCGGGCCTTGCGGCCGTACTGCTCCATGAAGTGGGCTTCAGTGATCTCAAAGGCCTTGCGCACACCTTCCCGGATGGCGATGGAGGGGACGACCACGATGTACTTGTTCCAGCCGTATTGCTTGAAAAGTTCAAACATGGTCTTGATATAAACGTAAGTTTTACCTGTCCCTGTTTCCATTTCTACAGTCAGGTTATATTCCCCGGCCAGGCTGGATGAGGGTTTTAAACCGTTCCTTTTCTGGACTTCGATAATATTGGATAAGACATCCTGGGGAGAAAGGTCGATGGGGCGGTTTTTAAAGCCTTTTTCCAGTAGGCTTGCCTGCCTCTTTTTGCCCAAGGGAGTTTGGAAATAACCCTTCTCCAGTGTAAAGAAAGATTGCTCTTTAGGCTGGCCGGCGAAACAGTCTACTACGGCACTAACCGCGTCGGTCTGGAATTGCTGTATTTTAAACTTTAGCTTCATTCTTTTCACCTGCCTAAATGACCTTTATCTCAGTGCCGGGAGAGAGCATTTTGAAGAGCTCCTCCACATTAATACGGGCTGCATCGCTGTCAAAAGAGCTGTCCCGGAAGACGACACGCAGGGGCTTTTCTTTGGCTATTTCCCGCACCAGTTCTTCGGAGACACCTTCTTCAAAGCAGGCCGCCAGGGAATTGCCGGCAACAAAATGGACTTCTTTGCCCAAGATATCTTTCTTGGTCATGGGAAGGGAGAGTTCCAGGTCCCACTCCAGCATGACCTGGAAGAGCAGATCTTCCGAGGTCCGGTCTTCCTTGATATTGGAGACGGTTGCCGCTATTTGCTGCTGTGTCAGTTCCTCAGGTCGGTAATAGACATCTTTCATGTTGGAAGAGTCCACTTTGAAAACGCGGAAGCCGTAGTCGATCTCTGCTCCTGTTTCTTCCTTGATCTTTTAGCAGCCCTGCGGATACGTTCCTTGCCGATTTCGGATATATTTTTAAAACCCGCTTTATAGGCTTCGGATTCTTCAGGGCAGGGTTCGGGAAGCTGGACCATGATGTACTTGCGGTTGCCCCCGTCTTCAGCGTTAAGCTGCATGACGGCATGAGCGGTGGTGGCTGAGCCGGAAAAGAAATCGAGGATAATGTCGTTATTGTCTTTGTTAGTAGATATTTGAAGGATCCTTTTAATTAATAGCGTGGGTTTAGGTGTATTAAAGTCCCCTTCATTTTCTTTAAAAATTGAACGTAGCTCTCTTCTAGCTGCTTGATTGTCAGATGCAAACCCTCTGTTCCACCATGTTGAAGGAACGACTCCTTCTTGAACTTCATTTAAAAAACGTTTTTGCCGAGGGAAGTTACTACCATTGTTCCCCCACCAAATTCTTTGCCCAACGAGTAATTTTTCCATTGTATCTTTTTCATAACGCCATACTCTTTGCGTTGACGGCCATACTTCTTCGTGAGTATAAGGATTTATTATAGAATAAAAAAGATTAGGACGCTCTACAGAAGTTTTATTACTTGTTAAATCTATTGATGACCACGGTCCTCTTTTATCATTATCCGGATTTTGGTACCTATTGCTTTGTTTTTCTGTTCTAACCAACAAATTACGTTGCCATCCTTGAGTATCAGCTTTATTTTCTTTAGATTTTTTAGTGTATACAATGATATGGTCATGCATATCTGAAAAATTAGTAGCATCATTTTGAGGCGATTGTTTTTTTTGCCATACAATATTTGCTATAAAATTTCTTTCCCCAAACACCTCATCACAAATTTTCCGTAAATTATGTACTTCACCATCATCAATACTGATAAAGATAACCCCATCTTCTCTCAACAAATTCCTGGCCAGCTTCAACCTTGGATACATCATGCTCAGCCAGTCACTATGAAACGTCCGTTGGACTCGGTATTTTGAAATAGACGGTTGCCGTTTTCATCTACCTGCCCTGATTCGGCCAGGTATTCATCCTTATCCTGCTTGAAATTATCCCGATAGATAAAATCTTTTCCAGTATTATAAGGGGGATCTATATAAATGCACTTGATACTGTTGAGATAAGGCTCCTGCAGGATTTTCAGTACATCGAGATTGTCTCCTTCGATATAGAGGTTGCCTGTGGTCTCCCAGTCCACACTTTCTTCTCTAACCGGCCGCAGGGTCTTGTTGATGGGAGTATTGGCCAGCAGCATAGCTTCCTTTTTGCCGGGCCAGGTGAGCTGGTACCGTTCTTTGTCCCCTTCGACTATTTGGTAGGAGAGCTCCTGCTTGAGCAGTTCCAGGTCCAGAGCCCTGAAGAGGTTGCCCTCTTCATCTTCTGTCTCGGTGATAGCATTGGGGAAAAGCTCCGCCAGCTTTTTCATGTTGGCCTTCACCAAGTCTTTTGTTTCCATTTTGAGCTTGTCCAAACAAAAAACCTCCTTTATGCGGTTAGCAGTTTTATTGCGTCAGACTGAGTTTCTTTTTATTTCCCTGCTCCCCACCATTATGGAACAATTATTTATCGGGTTCATAATGTTTTTCTTTTTGCCACCAACTAATAGTACTCATTATATAAATCTTCATCATCTTCATCAATCACTGGTTTAACTATTATCTTAGTTTCGCCGGTGTCCAGTTTTTTAATAATTATTGCTTCTGAAGTTATTTTGGGTGTCATAATCAATTCAATGCCCAATTTGGTACAGATATCTTCGACAGGAGTGGGTACAGTGTTTATCTTTAACTTAAACAAAAGCTCCCGGGCATGGGCCTCGGGAGGTATATTGGAAAACATTTTTATTCACCCTTTTGCTTTAATAATGTTGCCAGGATCTCACTATCTCCTGAGGGAAGATCTCCTCTTGCAGCAATACCATATCTGGGGCTTTTTTTCATAAGTTTATCTAGTTCATTTCTGGAAAAACGCCATTCTCGACCCGCTTTAAAGGCTGGTAGTCTGCCATCTTTGATCATATTGTATATAGTCTGAGTAGAAACTCTGAGGATGTCGGCTACTTCATCCACGTTAAGTATATCCGGCCTTTCCGTTTCTTTACTTTCAGCGAAACCCTGGGCAATATCCTGGATCATTTTTACTTCTTCAGGGTCATAAACTTCGTGGCCGCACTCTTTACACAGGTGAGCTTTGACACCTTTGATCGTAATATCGTAATCTCCCCATCCCGTTTCTATCGACGTAGTAACTTGATCCATTTTTGATCCACAGAAAAAACATTTCATTGCTTATCCCTCTTTCTTCTTTTCAAAATGGTTCCAAGGGTTTCCCACACTTCTTCCCATGTCAAACAAACTGTAACCACTTCCGGGAGGGGATAAAAAGCAGCTACAACAACATAGAAACCTGCTTTATCGTTATCGTTTGTTGCTTCCTGAAAAACAATTTTAATATCCCTGCCATGGTCCTGTTTTTCTACCATCTTTCCATTACAGACACAATCATAAACCTGATGGTCTCTTATTTTCCTTGCTTTCATCATATCAAGGGAGTGTTTTGAAAAGCTTAATTGACCTTGCTTTGCGTAAGCTCGGATATATTTCTCGGGAATTATTGCCATCTGTATTCCCTTCCCTTATAAGTTATCATAAGCTAGCATAAATTACAATAAAAATGTTTTTTATCGTTTGCTCAAAAGCTAACCACTTTTCTTATAATGCAAAACCTCTTGCTATTCACTTAACAGGTTTACCAGTTCTTTCCTTTTTTCCTGCAGTTCAAGGTTGTATTTTACCTTACGGTTGAACTGGCGCTCTTTGGCTATTTTGGCCTCCAGCGCGCCGATCTCCCGCTTCAATTTATCCAGTTCTTTTTGTTTCTCGACGGCCTGCTCCAGCGCCTGGTTGCTGCCTGGGTTAACGGAGATAAGGCTTTTAAGCATATTCTCGTAAACTGCTTTTAGAGTCAGTCCTTTATCGGCAACAAAGGTGGGTGAGGTAAAGATAAAACGGAGTTCTTCTATTTGGTCCAGCTCATTCTTAAGAGGCATAAATAGAAAAATAGGCGGCAGCGATGGAAAGGCGGGCCTTTTTGCCCAGCGTTTTCTTCAGGTCTGCACCTAAGGTTTTGTCAATGTTATTGATTACTTCCATGCAGATCACCCGGCTTTCATGAAAAAAAGCAATCAGCCGCCTTAAGGGGTGGGATTTTAAATTATTATACT
Source organism: Dethiobacteria bacterium (assembly GCA_050948825.1). Lineage (GTDB taxonomy): Bacteria > Bacillota > Dethiobacteria > DTU022 > UBA8154 > DUQX01. Next base: position 4,414 of record JBMNEO010000004.1, read on the forward strand.
TCCTGCTCAACTTCATAAATAAACATTCTCCAATATATGGAGAAATCCTTTTTTCAACCTGCTTTAAATGAATATGCTGTCTAAATATGTTAAAATAATATTGAGGAATATTGTGAAAACAAGAGGATGTTCTGTTGTCAGGAAAGACAAGGAAAGGCAGCACGGTTGAAAATGGTGTGTTTCGCCCTGTGCGGAACACACAATGGGTTTTAGTACTTTACTTTCATTGTTTGTTCCGCTAAAAACAGATACTAAACATAATTACTTTCGCTCCTTTCATCATTGAAATCTGATGCGCAGCGCTTCCAGGGCCAGGTCCACATTTTCGGCATCCAGGTTCCAGAAAACATCATTTACATCTGCCTTCCAACTGGTCATCCGCCCTAAGGCTTCGCCCGCCTCCCGGTGCACCAGGTAGAGCTTAATCAGTATGTTTTGCGGGGAAAGGTCCACATTGTTAAGTATCTCGTAACAATAACGCCGACCAATGGCGCAACGTTTACGGCAGTAGTACATTGTCACAGTCTGACATTGTAAAACCTTGGCTAAACTGATCGCCTGCTCCGGCGTCATCTCCTGCTCCCATGATACTGTTAAGCGGAATCCTTACGGCGCTCTTTCTCCCCCCTTTGTCCCAGCATATATTGAATGAAACGCTCCGTATGGATATAGTAGGACCAGCGCTTCATCTTAACTGCCGTGCCGAACGGAAACCGCCCTTGCTGCAGGGCAAGTTGCAGAAAGCGGGGGGTAACGCCCATTATGGCTGCCGCTTCTTTGACAGTAATCCGGGAGGGTTTATTTTCTTGAAGTTCCTGGAGAGACATGAATCCTACCTCCTTAGGCAGTTGATTTGGCTTTGCTGCTCTTGGCAGCTTCTTTTTGGCAAACATGTTTTACAAGAGGCGTAAAAAAAATATCGCTCACTTTTAAATCAAAATAATTGGCGATCGATAACATTAGCTCATCGGAAGGTCGCTTAACATGACCTTTTTCAACAGCGATAATAGTTTGCCTGGAAACACCTAAAGCAGTAGCGAGCTTTTGCTGTGTTACATCTTTTTCTATCCCGCTTGCTTATGGAATTACGAGGAAATAAAACTTTACGAGAAGTAGCCGAAAAGGCTGGAATTAGCCATACCTATTTAGGAGTTCTGGAAAAAGGGATAGACCCGCGCAGTGGCAAGCAAATTAAACCGTCTACCGATACTTTAGAGCGTCTTGCTAAAGCCTATAAATATCCTTACGAAAAATTATTAAAAGCTGCCGGCTATTTATATAATGACGACAATAAATCCACCGACGCCGAACTGGAGGATTTTCTCCGCAATAGCAACGTAAAATTTAACGGCGCTCCCCTGGACGATGAAGACAAAGAGGATATCATTGGTTTCCTGAAGATGGTTTGGAAAAGGAAAAAGCAAAAGACATAAAGTAAATTGTATCGTTTTAATAAGAGGTGACCGGGCCATGTCCCCTAAAGTTGAAAGACTATCTAAAGAGTTTGCCTTATTAACCCCTCAGGAGAAAACAGAATTTCTAAAAGGGGTAATCCCTTCTGCCCATGGTGAGTGGATAGAAATCGACGGTGAAATTCGTTTTCTTCCCTACGATGATGAACCATGGACCGAAAACGACGAGACAGCCTGGGCTGAAGGTGTAAAGGATATTAAAAAGGGTTGCTGTAAATCCTGGGAACAGGTAAAGCAGGATCTGGAGCTATGAGGCTATTTGTTACCGAAAAAGCTCAAAAGGATCTGGCCAGGTTGGACAAGCAAACCCAGAACCGCATCAAGACGGCACTTGATAATATGGCCAAAGATATTAATACTGTGGATCTTTGCAAGCTTAAGGGTTCAGCTGATGGGTGGCGGCTTAGGGTAGGAGATTAAGGGTTCTCCTGCTCTACTCCGGGGAAGAGGCAACAGTTTATGCTTTACGGATAAAACACAGAAAAGATGCCTACAATTAAATAAGCCCTAAACACAATTTGACTGAAATAAAAACTACCGCTAAATTTTTCTAAATGAGGTAGTTTTTCTGCTTTATATGGTTTTCGACAAATAAATACAAATACCGACGGGTGACCGATGAGCCACATAAAAACTTCTGTCAGCAGCCTTATAAAAAAATACAAAACCAGGTGCCCGTACGAACTGGCCGAACACCTGGGAATAGAGATATTCGAATATGCTTTTCGGAAAATCAGGGGGCTTATTTTCTACCTGGGAGAAAGAAAAATTCTTGGTGTTAAAGCTAACCTGCCGGAACACGAAAAACGGGCCATAATTGCTCATGAAATCGGCCATGAAGAGCTGCACCCTGCAAATGTAGGTTACTTTTTTATCAAAGAACATACTAATTTTGTCCCGGGCCGCTATGAACGCGAAGCAGACCTCTTCGCTGCTATGCTCCTGGTGGACGAGCCTCCGGAATACGGGGAAACAGTTGAAAAGTATGCAGCCAGAAGCATGGTACCACCTAACTTAGGTATTATTTCATTTAATTTATTGAAATGGTTTTCTGCAGCCACGATAGTAATCGTGTCAAATACATTATTGTAGAGCTCAACCTGGGAAGGTAGTCTTTCTAAATTATCTTGTTCACTTTTTATTTCAAAACCATGTATTTTGCCATTAATCACGGCAATGTCAATTCTAGCACAACCAGAACAAACATCCATTTTATGTACAATAACAGTACAAAGACGAAGACTTCCAGCTCTTCCTTGCCTCCTGGACGGTGACCGCTTTGAAGGCCAATTTGAAATAATTCATCATCACTAGATGCTTGTAATTCTTCATCTAACACGGTTTCTGCGTTATAATTATAGCAAAATAATGGAATGGTTTCTATAGGAAGGGCATGTTGTGTTATTATATACAAATGATACACTTAAAGCCGTAATATGCTAAAATAGCAGTAAGCAAAATAGGACAATAATGAGAGGGAAACAAAGGCATGAACAAAAAGAAACTAATCGAGGTAGCCCTGCCGCTCGATGCTATCAACAAGGCCTCGGCCCGGGAGAAATCCATCCGCCACGGGCATCCGAGCACATTGCATCTTTGGTGGGCGAGGCGTCCCCTGGCCGCGGCAAGGGCCGTAATCTTTGCTCAAATGGTGGACGACCCTTCAACCTATGTGGATGTATTGCGCAGCGATGCCAGCGGCGGCGCAAGGCTGAATCGGTCCAGATGGCGCGCCGGACAATGTAGTGCGGGCCATCACCGAGAATAGCCAAACCCTTAAATTTACCAGCCACGGTTTTGAAAATGAGTAAGAACTAATCGGTAGTTATATCCCCCCGTGTGATTTGGATGCTTTCTTTGCCTCCGTGGAGCAGCGGGACAACCTAGAGCTTAAAGAAGGCGGGCGGCATAAAAATATTTCTTATTGTTAATTGATATGGGATGAAGGCGATAGGAAAGGAGATAAAGCAATGGGCGCAAAAAGCCTTCTGAAGATACAAGAGGAAATAGTGAGGTGGCGAAGGGACCTCCACCGGATTCCCGAGCTCTCCTTTGATCTTCAACGTACATCACAGTACCTCAGGCAGCAGCTGGATAAAATGAAGATACCATGGAAATTATGTGCAAAAACGGGCATTGTGGCTCTGATTCAAGGAGGAAGCCCCGGCCCGACTGTTGCCCTGCGCGCGGATATGGATGCCCTGGAGATCAGGGAGGAAACAGGGCTGCCTTTTGCCGCCGAGGGCAGCTGCATGCATGCCTGCGGGCACGATGCCCATATGGCTATGCTCCTGGGAGCGGCAAAGACAATACAGGCGCACAGGGATAAATTAAAGGGGAATGTTAAGCTTATTTTCCAGCCGGCAGAGGAGGCGGAGGGCGGAGCCGAACCTATGATACGCGAGGGCTGCCTGGAAAACCCGCGGGTTGATGCAATCCTGGGGCTGCATATCGGCCACCTTTTCCCTGAAGTGTGCCTGGGACAGCTGGGGGTAAGCTACGGGCCTGTTATGGCCGCCTCATCCATCTTTTCGGTAGTAGTAAAAGGGAAAAGCGCCCATGTAGGCACTCCCCATACAGGGGTGGACGCCCTGGCCGCAGCTGCGGAAATGGTTCTTTCGCTGCAAAAAATTATAAACCGGGAGTTGGAGCCGGGGACCTCCGCCGCTGTAACCGTAACCCGGATAAACGGCGGGAAGGTGTTAAATACCGTCTGCGATGAGGTTACTTTTGCCGGTGACATCAGGACGGTCTGCAAAGATGACAGGCACTTTATTAAGCAGCGCATCGTCGAACTTTGTCAGGGCATTTCAGCAGTGAACCGGGCTGCCGTAAGAGTCGATTTTTTAGCAGACTTCCCCGCCGTTGAAAACGATGAAACCTTTACAAAGGAATTTGTGCGCTCCGCTACCAAAATTGTGGGGAAGCAAAACATCGTGGAAATAAAAAAGCCTTCCCTGGGCAATGATGACATGGCTTATTTTTTAGAAAAGATTCCTGGCACATATTTCTTTCTGGGTTCTTATAACCCGGAAAAAGGCCCGCTGTACCCGCACCACCACCCCAAATTTGACCTGGATGAAAGCGTCCTCTGGATCGGCTCCTCTGTTTTTATCCGGGCGGTTTTCGATTATCTAGAAAGGCAGGCGAAAGTATAGGTGGATCGGATGAAATGGGATGAAGCAAAGAAAATAATTCAGCAAAAAATAGTGCAGGGATGCTTGTTCTCGATTAGGATGAGTTGAAGGAAGTTATAACTAATAACCGAATTGGTATATTGGGCAATTTTATACAGAAAGATTAGCAATTAACTAATTTACAACGAAGGATTAAATAAAAATTGACTGGATTAATATTTGTGGGTTAATAAAGAGCAACGAAACATGGTGTAACTTATGCGACATGTAACCGCTGCTATTTTAATAAATACAACATTTTATGAGTGGTTTTTGAGGGGATGCTTTTATGAAACAGGAGATCCTCCTGTGCGACCTTGATGCTTTCTTTGCCTCCGTGGAGCAGCTGGACAACCCGGAGCTTAAAGGTAAGCCCGTCGTCGTAGGCGGCGATCCCGACTCCCGGGGCGTTGTCTCCACCTGCTCCTACGAGGCCAGGCAGTACGGGGTAAGGTCTGCCATGCCGATGAAAAAGGCCCTGGGACTCTGCCCCGAAGCGATAGTCCTGCCTGTAAACATGACCAGGTATAAAGAAGTATCGGAGCAGGTAATAGAGATATTCGACAGGTTTACCCCCGACATCGAGCAGGTCTCCATCGACGAAGCATACCTTGCCGTAAGAGCAGGTACCGGCCTGGAGGCAGCCCGGAAGATCCGCTCTGCAGCCCGGGAGGGGCTGGGCCTGCCGCTGAGCATTGGGGTCTCCATCAACAAGCTCCTGGCCAAAATCGCCTGCTCCCTGGCCAAGCCGGACGGTATCAGGGCTCTTTATCCTGAAGATGTGGAGAAGGTTTTATGGCCGCTTCCCGTAAGGTTCCTGCCGGGTGTGGGGCCTGTAACAGAGCAGAAGCTGAATACCTTCGGCATAAAAACTGTGGGCGAACTGGCATCTTTCCCGCTGGAGGCCTTGAAAAGCATTACCGGCAGCCCGGACGCAGCCGCAGAGCTCAAAGAATATGCCTTTGGCCGGGACAGCAGAAAGCTGGAGCTTAATGCCGGGCGCAAATCGGTATCGGAGGAGATCACTTTTCCGCAGGATATCCACGAAAAGGATTATATCCTGACCGTCCTCTTCGACCTGGCTTCGGAGGTCGGCTACCGCCTGCGCTCAAAAGGGCTTAAAGCCAGGACCGTCGGCCTGAAGCTTAAGTTTCCCGATTTGAGCATAAAAACAAGGTCCCTCACCCTGTCTGAGGCCACGGCCAGCGATAAAAAAATCTTTGGGGCAGCCACCGACCTTTTCATCCGCTGCTGCGGAAACCCTCCCTGGCGCCTGGTTGGTATCAGGGCTTCGGGGCTGGAGAGGGGAAGCCAGCTCACCTTGATATCCAGCGGGGATCCGAGGGAAGAAAAAATCACCCCGGTTCTGGATATGCTGCGGCGCAGGTACGGCCGGAAAGCGGTCTTTAAAGGCAGAAGGCTGCTTTTATTGAGGAAAAATAATTTTAAGCTGTAACTGACATTTTTACAGCCGGCGTTAGCATTTATCCGGTTCGGTTAATCAGCATCCTTCCGGATGATTACGGCAGCTTCCGCCCTTGTTATGTTTTCTTTTGGCTTGAGCGCATTATTGTATCCTTGTGTTATCCCGTTTTCATACATGAAGCATATGGGATCCTTGCCCAGGCCGGTAGCATATTGCTATCGGCATACTTTTCCGGATAGACATTGGCATTATCTACAGTTATATCGGATTTTGACTGTATTTATAATAATTTAAACAAAGGTTGTTTTTTTTGATGAGGAGATGTAATATTAAAATAATACGGGCAATTTTAAACAGAGGTAATTTTATTGAATAAGGGGGGGGTAATAAGAGGGGATGATGTCCGAATCATGTGAAACAATTCACCATTAGACATTTCCATTTACAAAGAAAAGCCTGAGTTATAGAAAGGAGAACGTAGCTGATTATGAAAACGGAAAGCACTTTAAGCAGCTCAGTTCAAGTAAAAGAAAAAATGAACAAGGGATGGCAAGTGACTTTTGCGGGAATGGGGATCAATCTTGCTCTGGGCATTCTTTATTCCTGGAGCATTATAGCGCAGTACTTAAAAGATGTTATGGGGTGGACAGCAATAAGCTCACAGATTCCATACATGATCGCCTGCGGTATTTTTGCCATTTTAATGGTTCCTGGCGGGCGAATGCAGGATAAGCTTGGGCCCCGGGTAGTGATCATAGCTTCGGCCATTTTTGCAGGAGTTGGGTTAATAGGTTCCTCTTTCTTTTTAAGTATTACAGGACTTGCTATTTTTTTTGGGGTTTTTTTCGGCACGGCGATGGGGTTGGGTTATTCCTCAACTACTCCCCCGGCCATTAAGTGGTTTGGTGTTCAACAAAGAGGATTGGTAACCGGGCTGGTAGTCAGCGGTTTTGGCCTGGCTTCTGTTTACGCTGCTCCACTTTCAAGCTCATTACTCTCCTCTATGGGAATGTCCACAACGTTTATGATTCTCGGTATAGCTTTTATGGTAATAATTCTGGTGCTGGTTCAGTTTGTCAGCAATCCTCCTGATAATTATATTCCGGAGGGAACAAATTCTGTCACTATTAAAAAAAAGGAACAAGATAGCTCCGGCCAGGAATTTGAATGGTACGAAATGATTAGAAGACCGCAATTTTATATTATTTGGTTTATGTTTTGTTTTGGGGCTCTGGCAGGTTTAATGGTAATCGGGCAGCTTTCCAGTATCGCCCTTGAGCAAGCGAACTTATCTCTCGGTTTTCTACTGGTTGCCGTTCTTGCTATTTTTAATGCCGGTGGAAGAATCCTCGGAGGGGTAATGTTCGATAAAATAGGCAGAACCAGTACATTATTAATAATTTTTACACTTCAGGCCGTTAATTTCTTATTTTTTAGCACTTACAACACCCTTATATTACTGTTAATTGGAACTATCGTTGCAGGTTTTTGTTACGGGGCATGCCTTTCCGTATTTCCGGCCATGACAGCAGGTCTTTTTGGTGTCAAAAATTTAGGAGTAAATTATGGCCTGGTTTTTGTCGCCTGGGGTGCAGGCGGGGTATTTGGAGGGCTTATCGGCGGCCTTGTGCGTGACCTGACCGGAACGTATTTTTCTGCATATCTCATCGCTGCTTTGCTCTGTATCGCCGGTATAGTATTGACATTTTTCATCAAAACACCCAAAAGGCAGGCTGTTTAACCTGTAACAGATCTTTTGCAGTATTTTTGGCAATTGGGAACCACCAAGGTTTTATTGATAAAGTAGAGATCCCTTATATTGCAGGTTATGGTAGTATTTACTTGTTGCTTCCAGTTGCACGGATGGTATAATTTTGATTAAAAGGAAGTGTTATTGAAGGGAAGAAAATCCTTTATGCCATCCACTGCGTGGTTTTTTTCCAGGAAGATCGGTATTGATTTAGGAACAGCCAATACCCTTATCTATGTAAAGGGAAGAGGGATTGTTTTAAAAGAACCTTCCGTTGTAGCAATGCGCAGGGATACAGGCCAGGTGCTGGCCGTAGGGTCAAGGGCACAAAAAATGATTGGCCGTGCCCCTGAAAATATCGTCCTAATAAGGCCAATGCGGGATGGAGTTGTATCCAATTTTGATATCACCAAAAAAATGCTCCGGGAATTTATCTCCAGGGTTTATCCCGGGCGTTTTCCTTTTCCGCTGCAAGCTGTGGTCAGCGTCTCCCTGGATGTTACAGAAATTGAGAAAAGGGCGGTCCTGGAAGCTGCCAGGCAGGCAGGAGCCAGGACGGTATATCTTGTTGAAAATTCCATTGCCGGGGCCATGGGAATCAATTTGCCTATTGAGGAAAATGAAGCAAATATGCTGGTAGACATCGGCGGCGGCACCTCTGAAGCTGCGGTTATTACCCTGGGCGGCATTGTAAGCAAAAATTGCGTGAGGCTGGGCGGGGAAGAGTTTAATAGTGCGATCCGCCACTATATTAGAAAAAAATACAACTTCCTGGTGGGTGAGAGAACAGCGGAAGAGATAAAAATTAAGATCGGTTCTGCTTTGCATACGTCGGCCAAGCAGCAGCTGGAGGTCAGGGGAACGGATCTGGTAAGAAGGATGCCCGGAAGGATTATGCTGAATTCCTGGGAAATTACAGATGTGCTCTCCGAACTGGTAGCATCTATTATAAAAGCTGTAAAAAAGACATTGGAAGATACTCCTGTGGAACTCATTAATGATATTATTGTTAACGGAATCACTATCACAGGCGGCGGTGCTCTTTTAAAGGACCTCCATCGGGCTATCACCAAGGAAACAAAAATTGCTGTATCCCTGGCGGAGAATCCACTGGACAGTGTGGCTATGGGAACAGGAAAAATACTCTCTTCCTTGGATCTATTAAGAAAACTTGCATAATTAATTATATCAGGATGAGGATAATATTTTTGTGAAAAAATCCTTTTTGCCCGCTTTTGAGCCCCTGTACATCATGTACCTGAGGATGAGCTTCAGGGCTTTTTTGTTTTCTAATTTGTTTTCTAGAAAGGGATATTCCTCCCTGCAGGCCAGCACTCCCTGAAAGTGTGCCGTAGCCTCCGGGTGTTTGGCTGCAAAAGCTTGAAACCAGTAAGCGGCCTTTAGCTGACGGTTGCAAAGCTGGTCAAAGTCAAGTTTATGTAAATGAAAGGCCACGGCCGCAGGATTGTAACGGAGCCGCAGCCCCCGGTGCTGGAGCCTGTAGCCCAACTCAATATCTTCGCAGGCAGCATCCTTAAAAAATTCATCAAACCCTCCTGCCGCTACCACCTCCGGCAAAGGCGCTGAAAGGTTGCCGGTGATAAAATAGTGAAAGGGTACGTAAGCTGGATTAATTATTTTCTTATAAGGGAAACAATAATCGTAAGCAAGTTCTTTAACTGCAGGGGGCAGGGGGACCTCCGGGGGCCATTCGATCCTCCCCAGAACGGCACACTCCCCGTGTTTTTGCCTGAATCTTCTGTGTTGATATAAGAGGTCCGGTGCCGCCAGGCAATCATCATTTAGGAACAATACCGTTTTGCCCCCTGCTGTTTTAAGCCCTGCGTTCCGGGCGGCGGCGGGCCCTTTGTGCTCCTGTGAAAAAAAGTGGAAGGGAAAAGAAAAACTTGCATTTTTTAGATAGTCTGCTGTCCCGTCCCGGGAGCCGTCGTCGATCAGGATTACTTCAAAGGGCTGCCCTCCTTCAGTTTGCTTTTCCAGGGAATGCAGCGTGCGTTTGAGGATCTGCAGGCGGTTGCAGGTGGGGATGATGATGCTAATCAGCTGCTGGTTTTCCATGTCCGGACCTCCTCTTAGAGTTTATTGATAGAGCCGGGCAAACAGCCCGGCGGTTTTAAAAATGCCCGGTCCTTCCGGGTAAGAGTGCCCTTTTACGCTTTACCATTCAACATCTGTTGCCTTTGCCAGTCTATAGTTGTTCTCAAACCGTTTTCCAGTGTTACTTTGGGGAAATAGCCCAGCATTTGTTCTGCAGCGGACAAATCCGGAATTCTTCGGGGGATATCTTCATAATACGGTCCATAAAATTCTTCATGCGCTTGAAATACAATATCCCCCTTGGCGCCGGAAATGGCGAGGATAAGTTGTGCCAGTTCCAGGATAGTGGTTTCCCGCCGGCTGCCGAGGTTGAAAATCTTTCCCTCCGCTTCCGGTTGGGTTCCTGCTTTGACTGTCCCTTCTACAATATCTTCGACATAAGTGAAGCAGCGTGTTTGGCTGCCGTCACCGTGCACAGTCAAAGGTTTGCCCGTTATGGCCTGGCTTATAAAGCGGGCTGTTACACCGCCGTAATCTGAACTGTCCCCGTGCGGCCCGTAGACATTAAAATAGCGGACAATAACTAAAGGAAGCCCCTTTCTGAGATAACCGAAGCAGAGATGTTCTGCCGCACTTTTTGAGACGGCATAGCACCAGCGATCGGCGGCAGAAGGGCCGTAAACCCTGTTATTGTTTTCACGGAAAGGAACCTCTGCGTTTTTACCGTAGACCTCCGAGGTGGAGGTGAAAATAACCTTTTTGCCCAGCTGCCAGGCCAGCTCCAGCAGATCCAGGGTCTGGCAGACATTTACCTGTATTACCTTTACAGGATCTTCGACATACCACTTGACCCCTACTACCGCTGCCAGGTGAAAGATAACATCTGTTTCCTGCATAATTTTCCGCAATTTTTCTTTTTCTGCGGTAGAACCCCGGATAAATCTAAAATGAAGATTTTCCCTTAGATGTTCCAGTTTCTTTAAATTTCCTTTGCTGAGATCATCCAGGCCCCACACTTCATCTCCCCGCTCCAGCAAGGACGTGCATAAATGGGAGCCGATAAAACCCGCGGCACCCGTTACCAGGTATCTCATATGCCCACCCCCTGGTAATCGATCCCCAGTTCCCGCAACTGCCCGCTCTCATAAATATTTCTCCCGTCAACTATGAGCGGAACTGCCAGGCAGTCCTTGATCTGTTTCAGGTCGAGCTCCCGGTACTCGGGCCATGCGGTGAGGATTAGCAGGGCATCTTTGCCCTGTGCCGCCGCATGAGGCGACGAGGCCCATTCAACTCCCGGAAGGTCGTTTCCCGCCAGCCTTCCCTCGCGGGGGCTTTTTATCCAGGGATCGTGGACGGTGACGCTTGCTCCGGCAGAGAGCAGCTGTTTTATAATCGGCAGGCTGTGCGAATCCCTGACATCATCGGTTTGGGGTTTGAAGGCCATACCCAGGACGGCAATCCGCCTGCCCCGCAGTCCGCCCAGTTTTGCCTGCAGTTTATGCACTATTTCCCTGCGCTTTTCCTCGTTAACTCGCAGCGCCGCCTCCAGCAGTTTTGCCTCTTTCTTTGCTTCTTGAAACTGCCGGAGCAGTGATTTCAAGTCTTTTTCCAGGCAGGGTCCGCTAAAGCCGATGCCTGCTTCCAGGAAGTGTGGATTTATGCGCGGGTCCAGGCCGATCCCTCTGCTCACCACACGGATGTCGGCGCCTACCTGCTCGCATAAAAGGGCGATTTCATTGATAAAGGATATTTTACTCGCCAGGAAGGCGTTACTGGCATGCTTGATCAGTTCTGCGTTTTCCCAGGTGGTTAGCAGTATGGGGATCCCGGGAGGGCTGTATAAGCCGGCTACTGTTTCGGCTGTTTCACGGGAAGGGGCACCGACCACTATCCTCGACGGTTCCCAGAAATCCTGAACACCGGAGCCCTCCCGGAGAAATTCCGGACAGGAGACGACAGCCGCTCTTGCCGCGAGGTCTCTTTCCTGCAGGAAAGCGGCTATTTTTCGGCATGTTCCCGCGGGGACGGTGCTCTTAATGATTACCAGGGCCTGATCGCTTCTGTGGCGGGCAACTTCCTCCGCCGCAGAGTATACCTGTGATGTGTCCGCTTCGCCTGAAGGCAGGGCAGGAGTCCCGGTGCAGATAAAGATCATTTCCGCTTCTTGCAGATCCGTTACGCGGGTAGTAAAGACCAGCAGGCCGTTATCCATTGTTTCGTGAACCAGTTCTTCCAGCCCCGGCTCGTAAAAGGGCATTTTCCCCCTTTGAATATCTTTTATCTTAGCACTGTTTATATCGTATGCTATGCTTTTATAACCAAGTTTGGCCAGGCAGGCTGCCTGAATCAATCCGATGTGTCCCAGGCCTCCAACTATCCCGACCGCTGTTTTCTTTTCCATAAATCTTACACCTCATAACAGATTATTTATTAATGACAGCACGAAATAAAGAAATAATCATTTAAATGATCATTCAATTTACAACCCGAACTGGCCCCCAAAACGGGAAGCCAACAAGTCGTGATATGATATTCCTTTCGCAACTTATTTGTTACAGACTCATAAGGATCAGCAAATATCCGAATACCAGCGGTTTTTGTTTTCTGCGAAAATTTCCTCCATGATTACGCGCACATTCTTTGTTATCCTCCATTCCGGGTAGTGGGAGGAAAATTTTTGCGTGTCGCTGATATACCAGATGTGATCCCCGGTGCGGTGCTGATCATTGTAAAGGCAGTTTATTTTTTTGCGGGTTATTTCCTGGGCAATCTCAACTGCTTCTATGACGGAGATATTTGAAGCGCGTCCTCCTCCCAGGTTGTAAACTTCACCGCCGGGGCGCGGGTTTTTAAAAAACGCATCTATGGCTGCAACAACGTCGCTGGAGCTGATTACATCCCTTACCTGTTTGCCCTTGTAACCAAATATGGTGTAAGGAGTTCCTGTAACGGCGCATTTCATCAGGTAATTGATAAAACCGTGCTGTTCCACACCCGACTGACGGGCGCCGCTTAATACTCCCCCGCGGAAACAGCAGGTTTTTTGCCGGAAATACCTCCCGTATTCCTGGACCAGGAGATCTGCCGCAAGCTTGGATGTGCCGAATAGGGAGTGTGTGCAACCGTCAACGGGCATGTTTTCGGGGATGCCCTGCCGGTAGGGGTGCAGGGGATCGATCTCCCAGCGGGTTTCCAGTTCCACCAGGGGGAGCTTGTTGGGACGGTCGCCGTAGACTTTGTTGGTGGAGGTAAAGATAAAAACCCCATCCGGGCAGTATTTGCGCATAGCCTCCAGCAGGTTCAGCGTGCCGTTGGCATTTACGGTGAAATCGGTCAGCGGATCGCCGGCAGCCCAGTCGTGGGAAGGCTGCGCTGCGGTATGGACGATCAGGGAAATATTTTCACCGAAGCTGGAAAAAATATTGTTTATCGCTTCCGCATCCCTGATATCCGTGCAATAATGCTTATATCTCGAGCCGGACAGGTTTTTCAGCCGCCTGAGATTGCCGGCAACCGATCCGGTGGGGCCAAAAAAATGCCTGCGCATGTCGTTGTCGATGCCGATAACATCAAAACCGGCTTGGATATAAAATTCGGCCGCTGCGGAGCCGATTAACCCCGCCGAACCCGTGATCACGATAACTGACATTTTTCTCTGTACCCGTCCGGGTGTTAAACCGTTGGTTATTAAAGCGGGGAGTAGTCTTGCAAGTTTCTGCCCGCCTTTATATACTGTATGTAGCAGAGGTGAAATTTGACAGCAACAAGAAGGCAGTCACTTCTTTGCTTTAAATTGAAAGGAGCCGGGAAAATGCGTCTGAAAGATTTAACAATTGAAGTGGACGGTATCCCTTTAAAAGGGCGGGCTTACCTGCCCGCTTTAGAGCCTGAAGGGGAGGTTTGGAAAAAGGAGCCGCTGCTGATTCTCTGCCACGGTATCCCCAGGGGCGAACCGGATCGTGGAAGAGGGCAGGGATCGGTGCAAAAGGTAGGGCAGAAGCGGGAGCAGGAGCAGGAGCCTGAGGAAGACGGCGGCTATCCTGCGCTTGCAGAGCGCTGCTTTGCCGAAGGTTTCCCGTGTTTCCATTTTAATTTCCGGGGGACGGGAGAGAGCGGGGGGAATTTTGACCTGAAGGGTTGGACGAGGGACCTGCGGGGTGTGTTGGATTGCTGGGAACAGAAGGAATTACATCAAGGGGGTTTTTACCTCTGGGGTTTTAGCGCCGGAGCGGCGGTTTCCTGCTGCGTGGCTGCTGTTGATTTCCGCGTTAAGGGGGTAGTTCTGGCGGCCAGCCCGGCGGAATTCAAAAGCCTTTTCCCCCGGAAGAACCTGCCGGCTATTCTTGAGCGCTTTCGCGAAACCGGCCTTTTCAGAGATCCTTCTTTTCCTGCCGATCCCGAGAGCTGGCTGGAAGATATTTATTCCGTAAATCCTCTCAACGAAATTCAAAAAATAGCTCCGCGCCCTCTGCTGCTGGTTCATGGGACGGGGGACGATGTGGTCCCCTATGAACATGCGCAAAAGCTCAATGAAGCAGTGGAGGCAAAGAGGAAGGCGAAAGGAACGGGGGCTCTGCAGGCTTCTGCCGGGGAACCCGAGCCGCTATTGACGCTGCCGGGGGCCGGCCACCAACTGCGCAAAGATCCGCAGGCCGTAGCGAAATGCATCAACTGGTTAAAGGAATTAAAAAACATTACCCGATAGGAAGGTGCAATCTATTAATGGGGCCCCGACTGCCGGTTAATGATTCTTCTCTGTTCCCATTTGCGTACGGGATTTCTGTGCCATTGTTTGTACTCTGTAAACTCTTCATCAGTTAAAAAGATATCGCTCCAAAGATAGACTGCAGGGGCAGGCAAAGTCCTGGCCCCCTGAACATCTTCCCTGTAGATCTCTTTGATTGTTTCGAAACCATAGATCTGGAAAAGTATTTTGATCTGCTCCAGGGTCCCCCTGGCCAGCACCTCCAGGATGATCGTTTTTTTCATGCTATCTGTATCTATTAAAGCAGTATCGTAATTCCAGAAAACTGTTTTTAATTCTTCAGGAAGTTTCATCGCCCTGGCTCTCCCATGCAATATTCAGAAAGATATTCATAAACCTTTGCATTTAAATAGCTTTCTATGTTTTCCCGGGTTATGGTTTTGTCGAAAAGCAGCTGCTCGGTTTCTTTTTTATCGTGAATATCTTCAGTATATTTAAGCTGTTGTAGAAACAGCTTCCCGGAAAAGACGGTTTCTCCTTCTAAAACGTACTTTTGCCCACATTCCTTTATAATACGTTTAATATTTATAATATTTTGGGTTAAGAGGTAATATAAATCTACATAGTCTCTAAATGTTGTCCTTCTCCCTATAGTATAAGCTTTCATTAGAGCAATTTCTTCCGGTGAAGCTAATTTAAGCCCTGAGAGACGGGCATCAATATTTTCCCCGTTAATAAAGCCGTTTATGATTCTAAAGGGATAAGAGATAAAGCTGGTTTTAATACCCATAATATTTACGTCTATCTGGTCAGTCTTTCTAAAAACTATGTTTGCCTGCCCGGCAGCGATAAAATTGTTCAACCAGCCGGTAATTTTTTTTGTGTCAATATTGCCCGGTGTAAAAAAATCCAGATCATTTGACCTGCGATGCTTGATTTTCATGGCTAAAGCTGTACCCCCTGCCAGGTAGTATCTTTCCATAAATTTTTCCTCGCTTAACAGGCGGCATATTTCTAGCATGTTATTATTGATTACAGCATCGAGCAAGGCAAACACTCTCCTTGAAGAGTATGATACTATATTTATTATATCACATTGTTTACCATTTTCATACAATTTACGGGGGCTAAAAAAGATATTATAGTTCTTGACAATATAATTTAAGAAAATTAGAATTTAATTAAGTAAAATCTTAATTAGTCTGGTGATGCTTATGGAACAGTTATTAACCAGGTTAAAGGCGTTGGCTGATAAAACGCGTTTAAAGATCATCATAATTCTTTTAAACTATGATTTATGTGTAGGGGCTCTGGCAAAGCATTTAGCTATTTCCGAAGCAGCTGTTTCCCAGCAGCTGCAAATTTTAAGAAAAGCAGGGCTGGTCAGGGGGGGAAAACGCGGTTACTGGACCCATTACAGGGTGGAAAAAGAAATCATCAAGCAAATTATTTCCGACCTGGAAGAGCTACCTAACCGGCAGGTTAACCTCACATTTATCTGTCAACGAGGGTTGGCCGGGGGAAAATATTTATCTTGCCGGAAAACATGTTTCGATAGAATAGAAGGACCTGACGATGCGAACAGGGGAGATAGTAAATGAATATTTTGGAAGCGAGCCGTTTAACCAAAAAATACGGGGATTTTACAGCTGTAAATAATCTTGATTTTAATGTTGTTGAAGGGGAAATTTTTGGATTTCTCGGGCCCAACGGGGCCGGTAAGACCACTACCATTAATATGCTGACCGGGCTGGCCAGGGTAACCTCCGGCTCTGTTTACTTGTCAGGAATAGATTATACCCGCGATACTAAAAAGGCTCAGCGGTTCATGGGTATTGTTCCCGATGAAAGCAACCTTTATGAAGAAATGGACGGGTTTCATAATCTAACCTTTTGCGCCGCTCTTTATGGTATGGAAAAACGCATCCGCGAAGAAAGGGCGAAAAGGCTTCTCCATCAATTTGGGCTGGCAGGTGTTGGAAACAGGCCCTTTAAGGCTTACTCCAAAGGTATGAAAAGAAAGCTCACGATTGCGGCCGGCATCATTCATGAGCCCAAAATTCTTTTCCTGGACGAGCCGACGACCGGTATAGATGTTGCGAGCGCAAGGCAGATACGCAAGTTAATATTGGATTTGAACAAAAAAGGTACCACTATTTTTTTAACCACGCATTACATTGAAGAAGCGGAAAGGCTCTGTGACAGAGTGGCCTTTATTGTTGATGGAGAAATTGTACGCGTGGGGACTGTTGACGAATTATTGAAAGAGGCGCAGGGGGAAACCATCATTCAGTTTACGCTGAGCGGGGATATTTCCAAAATCAAGCAGGTTGCTGTGGACCGGTTCCCGGATTTTACGATCGAAATAGTGGGGGAAAATATGCTCAGGATTCATTCCGCTTCCCTGGTTTCCCTCATGCCCTTTATGAGGTTTTTTGAAGAAAATGGCCTGCTTGTTTTTGAGGCGAAAATTATCCGCCCCTCCCTGGAAGATGTCTTTGTAAAGGTTACCGGAATTGAACTGGAAAAAATGAAGAAAGAAAAGGAAAAGAAAGGGGCAGGTGGAAAAATTTGAAGTCGTGGATAGCCTTCTGGAACATATTGATGAAAGATATGAGAAATTATTACTTAAAACCCCCTAATATCAGCTGGGGCATAATCTTTCCCTTTGCCTGGACATTGATGTTCTTTTTAAGGTCCCGGACCGCATTTGATGTACAAAGCATTTTGCCGGGGGTAGTATCCATGTCCATTCTTTTCGGCACAACATCCATGCTTGCAGTAACGATCACTTTTGAGAGAAAGAGCCGCTCCTTTGAGAGACTCCTTTTGGCGCCGCTCGATCTTAATCTTCTGATGCTGGCGAAAACCACAGGTGCCATTATTTTCGGCGTCCTTAATGCTTTTGTTCCGATCTTTTTTGCTCTTTTCATAACCGATTTGTCTGATGTCAACTGGTTCCCGGCCTTGGGGAGTATTTTGCTGATGGCTGTTACTTCAACCTTTCTAGGTTTGTTTATTGCCGTTTCTGTAAGTGAAGTTTTTGAGGCGCAGACATTTTCTAATTTTTTCAGGTTTCCCATGATCTTTTTGTGCGGGTTATTTATCCCTCTGGGGGAGTTGCCCCTTTTTATAAGGCCGCTTTCCTTTATCCTTCCGCTTACCTATGGAGTTGATATTCTAAAAAATTCCATAAACGGCAGCGGTGTTATTCAGCCCTGGTTGAGCTTTTTGGTCCTTTTGGGATTCGGCTTGTTTTTATTCGCCTTCAGCACAAAAAATATAAAAAGAAAGTGGATTTATTAACAACGCCCTTCTGATCGGTCTTCCTGGGGAGCATTGTAATAAATCCACTTAACATTATTAAAAACTTTTTTGATAAATAGCCCGTTCGCAGTGCCCGGTTGCAATGATCGGGAGAGGTTATTAATAGAATGGCTTGAACGCGAGGAAGTCAGTGCTTCTCTGACTTCAGACTGGCAAGGTGGCAAGCATTAATGCGAAAGTGGCAGGTTTAATCCAGACCTGCTTTTGTTTTTTTTCCATTAAATAGATAAGCTTCGTAATCGCGGAGTTCCCGCCGATCGGAGGTGCCGCCTGCGGCAATAATCAGCAAAAGTGCCAGCAGGACAAAAACTGCTGCCAGGTGTAGCGGGGGGAGAAGCCTGTCCAGGAGCAGGTTCATAACCGTTCCGGCTGTTAACGAGGTAACGATCATCAACGCTGCGGATACAAGCATATCCTTGACGCCCAGTTCCCTGACCAGAATGCTGAAGGTAGCGGCACAGGGGAAATAGGTTGCCAGCACAATCGTTCCGATTACAAACTGCCCTGCGGTGAGGTTGAGGGGTTCCAGCATGGCCACAGCCACGTCTTTGCGCAGAAACCCGATGAGCATTGTTGTAACCGCTTCTCCCGGAAGGCCCAGCAACCCTTTTACTACCGGTTCAAAAAGGGCTGCGAGAAAATCTATAACGCCGGCGGTGTAGAGGATATTGATGAAAAATATCCCCCCGAAGATATAAGGTACGGCATGGCAGAAAAAGTGGTTAAGCCGCATGGCGAGCTTTTTCAGCTGCGAGCTGAGGTGCGGCAGCCTGTAAGGGGGTATCTCGATTACCATCGAAGGCGTGTACCCCGGCATAAACCGGTCTGTAAGTATGCCCAGGACCGCCCAGATTAAAAAGAGTGTGGCGAAAATTACGGCCAGGTAAGCTCCGCCGTACCTGCCGACAAGTCCGAAAATAAGGGCTGTCTGTGCCATGCAGGGGACGGTGATCGCCATTACGGTACAGGCAATAAACCGCTCCCTCTTGCTGTCCAGGTTTCGTGCCGCTAATGCTGCAGGTACGTTGCAGCCCAGGCCTAAAATCATCGGCACGATGGCGTAACCGTGAAGCCCGATGCGGTGCATCAGCCTGTCGGCCATCACCGCCAGGCGGGGAAGGTAGCCGGAATCTTCAAGGATGCCCAGCAGCAGATAAAAAATTACGATAAAGGGCAAAACAAGTCCAAACGATACGAAAACCCCTGTAGTAAGCATACCCATGGATTCTTCGAAACTGATCTCCCCGTTCACGAGCTGGCCGATAAGAACGTCATGCCAGAAACCCTCTCCCAGCAAGACGCTCAGTCTGTCCATAAGCGGCCCGTAAAACATTCCAAAAATTATCCTGTTGAAAAATACTTCGTGGATGAGCTCCCCTGCCCCAATGACAATTTTAAAGGTTAAATACAATACCAGGGCTGCCAGGGGTATCCCTGTCAGCGGCCTTAAGCTGGCATCCTGCAGCGCCTCGATCCAGGTGCGGTGGCGGTGTGATACAATCTGGACTTTTCCCACCAGGCTTCCTACTTCAGACCACCTTTCCGTGTCCGAGGAGGGTTTCCTTTCAGCTTTCCCGGCGGAAAAAATTAATCTGACAATGTCTTTTACCCCCTCCCCGCTGATGGCAACGGTGGGTACCACCGGAACACCCAGGAGTTCCTCCAGCCTGTCCGGATTTATCATTATTCCCTTCTGGGCTGCTTCGTCGAACATATTTAAAGCTATTACCATCGGTATTCCTCGCTCCAGCAGCTGCGTGGTGAGAAAGAGGTTTCTTTCCAGGTTCGTGGCGTTTACTATATTAATGATGATATCCGCATGCTCGACAAGCTCTGCTGTTACCTCTTCTGCCCGGCACGTGGGGGTCAGGCTGTAAGTCCCCGGAGAGTCGAGAATTTCAAAAGTTTCGGTGCCTGTTTTAAGCTCCCCCCGGGTAAATTCCACTGTTGTGCCGGGATAATTGGAGATCATCACGCGGGCTCCGGTAAGCTGGGAGAAAATAACGCTTTTGCCTACGTTGGGGTTGCCTACCAGCACGATTTTTCTCATTTCTCTTCCACCTCCACCAGGATTCTGATTGCCTTTCCATAACCTATTGCTATCTGGTAGTTGTCAACGCTGATGGTAACCGGCCCCTGCTGGAATACCGAGCTTAGCTTGGTTATTTTTTTCCCCGGCCTGATTCCCAGAGGCTGCAGCCTTGCTCTTAACCCCTGTCCTCCGGCAATTGCAGTAATTATCCCCGATTGTCCCGGTTTCATCTCTGTTAATGTTACCTGCGGCATATTAATTCCCTCTTATATATGATCTAATCGCGTTATTTAATCGCGTTAATTTAAAGAGAAAGATTCTCATTATCATATATTCATTATAAACCTTACCTTTTTACCTGTCAATCATTTCTCAGTGGCTAAAAAGCAAATAACGGATATTTGGCATAATGACCATATTTTATTTTAAGATTAATTGGACATAAGCTCATAATGCATATAACGGCTTATATTTCATCGATAGAGATACAGCCTGTTTTTAAGGGACCATAATGTTACCCTGACCGGGTGAAACCACCTGGATTATTCCTCCCCAGTTGCACATCAACTTGGATGTTTGGTTCAGCGCCGGTAGATTGCCGACTAAAACAGTGGGTGACCCTGGTACCCAGGGAGCAACGATTGCCGGGATTCAGGGCTGTGGTTTTAGCACGCCTGGAGGCGGTGCAGCCGTTGCTGCGGCCACTGCCGGGTTGGCTGGCGAACTGCAAACACCGAAGGGTAAGATATTTACCATCGGTTTATTGTCCATTATGTTGGCTACCGGCTGGGTTGACATGACACGGTTAGCAGGCAGGATCATCAGCGTAGATGGCGCAGCACCGAAACTGCATTGCAGCATGGCGCCTCCGCATACAATTAAAGCCATAACTTAACCTCCCAGAAAAATATATCTGTGTATGTAAATTCTAAGCTAATCTTTTTAGATGGTATAGGGGTTTTTCTGACAGCACTGCATATGCCGCCGTCTCCAGCACAACCCTTGCCTGTTCCGCAGATGCACTTCCGCGATAATTCGTTTATATTTTCTCTTCTTCAACAAAGAATCCCTTTTTTGAGTAGATGCTTTTCTAACTTTTTTGTGTGTCTGGTAGGATTCAGGCTTGAGAACATTCACTTTTTCAATTACCGGTGGGGCAGGCTGATATTTTCATAGAACATTAATATCACTACTATTGCTAAAACCTATAAGAGCATATGTCCTTATTAAAAAAAGCTATTTCCCCTATGCAAAAAATCTCATTATACTATTAATGAACATTTTCTTATAATTAATAAATTAATAATTAGGTGGTGGTAGTTAATTGATGAAAAATGCATTGGCAAATAAGTGGGGAATTATCGTCGTTGGTATTGCAATCGGCATTTTGGCTTCATTGCTGCAACTATGGGGTAATCCTGCCAATATGGGTATCTGCGTGGCCTGCTTTCTACGTGATATTACAGGCGCCCTTGGTTTGCACAGGGCCCCTGTAGTACAGTATCTGCGCCCGGAAATTATTGGCTTTGTGCTAGGCTCTTTTGCTTCGGCATATCTCTTCAAGGAATTCAGACCCCGGCTGGGCTCTGCACCTATTGTTAGATTTATCCTGGGCGTTTTCGCTATGATTGGTGCCCTTATATTCCTTGGCTGTCCATGGCGGGCACTGCTTCGCCTCGCCGGCGGTGACTTGAATGCCATTCTGGGCCTGCTCGGCCTTGTTGCAGGTATCTGGATCGGGACAAGATTTCTCAGTAGTGGCTATAACCTGGGAGCTACCCACAAGACCTACGCATCAGCAGGTTGGATTTTCCCGATCATTATGGCAGGTTTTTTAATCTTAATGCTCCTTAATCCGGGGATCCCGGGCGAACCCCAAAGCGGTATTCTTTTTTACAGCGTAGAAGGCCCGGGCTCCATGCATGCGCCACTCATCGTATCCCTGATTATCGGTCTTGTCATAGGTTTCCTGGCGCAAAGGAGTCGATTTTGCACCATGGGGGCCATTCGTGACCTCATTCTATTCAAACAGACGCATCTTTTTTCAGGAATCGTCGGCTTGGCTGTTGCCGCTTTTGTGACAAATCTGGTAATCAATAAGTTTAACCCCGGTTTTATCGGACAACCAATAGCCCATAGCATGCATTTCTGGAACTTTGCCGGTATGACCCTTGCCGGCCTGGCATTCGCCCTGGCCGGCGGCTGCCCCGGACGCCAACTCTTCCTCTCCGGCGAAGGTGACGGTGATGCTGCAGTTTTTGTGATTGGAATGATCGCTGGTGCGGCTTTTGCCCACAATTTCGGACTGGCCAGTTCTGCTGCAGGGGCTACCCCTGCTGGGATGGTGGCATTTGTTGTTGGGATGGTAGTCTGCCTGCTGATCGGATTTACCATGCGAGAAACAGTATAGGAGGGTTTTAGATGAGTAACATTGTTGATGCCAGGGGATTGTCGTGCCCCCAGCCGGTTATCATGACTGTAAATGCAATAAAAAAAGTTAAAAAAGGCGATATAGTGATTGTAGTGGATACGGATACAGCTAAGGAAAATGTAAGCCGCGCTGCCAAGGCTCAGGGCTGGGAAGTCGCCGATATTCAACCGAAAGAAGATGGCTACAGCATTACCATAAGAAAGGAAAGCTAAAATTTTTAAGGAAGCTAACAGAGATTAATATCAAACCCTTTCAGGCTGTTCCTGTTAACAGTGCTTTGCTGGAACCTGTTGATCTTCTTCAGGAAAAGAATATGGGAAATATCTTATGGTAAGGGCTGCAATATGAAACTCCTCACCGTTTGCAAAATGTTTGCAAACGGTGATTTAATCTAAAAACAAATGTGAGGCCGAAGCCTCACGCATGCCTTGAAACTATACTTATGTATTGGTCGGAGCGGCGGGATTTGAACCCGCGGCCTCTTGGTCCCGAACCAAGCGCGCTGCCAAACTGCGCTACGCCCCGCCATAGTCCCTGCGATTGAGATTATAACATAAGTGTAAGAGAAAGACAATGGGTTAAAGCAGTAGTGTGTGTTTAATCTGTGATAATGTCACCCTGAAATATTTCGAAGAGGTCAAAAACCTCTGACAAGTTTTGATAGATTCAATTGGCCAATTTTATGCGATCGGAAGAATTTGTAAAAGGGAAAAACGAGTGGGAGTTTTTTCACGATTTATGCAGGAATCACCCCTTTTGTGTCGAAGATTATATGAAGATTTTATAACTAAACCAAATGCGTGCGGGGTGATATATATGATGATAGCCGGGAATGCGCTCGGCAGCAGAATAAGGGCGTTGAGGAGATTAAAAAGAATGACTCAGCAGGAATTGGCGGAGAAGTTGAATCTCTCTGCCAGTCAATTAAGCAATATTGAAAGGGGAGTCAAAGCGCCGAAGCCGGAACTTATAGAAAAAATGGCAGCCAGGTTAAATATTCCCAGAGAAGAATTTTTTTTGGTATCCGAAAGAGCTAAAAGGCACCTTTTATTTTAGCTTCTTCTCTCTCTTTTTTCTGAACCCCTTTTTTAAAATCGTGTAATTGTATATAATATTACCTGGAAGGCAGCACTACATAATACAGGGGGTGAAAGGGTATTTTATGCCCGCAGGAGATGTGTCAGTCTGATGCTTATTTGTTAATAAACGGCCGGCAAGAGCTTTTTATGAAGGATGTGAGCTTTTTAAAGCCGGGGGCTGAGGGGGAGCTTTACCTGGAAGGGATTCTGGGAGAGCAGAAAAAGGTTAAAGCGAAAATTAAAGAACTTTTTTTAACAGACCATAAAATTGTTTTGGAGGCAGCAGAGTAAGTCTTTTTTTGCTAAAATGAGCTAAAAAATTTAACTTCTTTTGAAAGCGGTCAGCTTGTAAGTGCTGGCTGTTTTTTTTAGCTGTTTTTTAGCCGGCTTTTTTTTAAAAAGGATTGTTTTTTAGCCGGCTTTTTGTTAAAATAATCCGTGTATACAAGGTTGTGCACAAGAACCAAACAAATAACGCGGATTATATTTCTCAAGCACTATGACAGTATTGCATGACTGACTGTGAGGTGATTGGTGTTGGCGGAAGAACTGGTTCGTATAGGCGAGAAAATTATCAGCATGCGAAAAATCCAGGACAGTATACAAAAGATCTTGCAGCTGCGCTCCTTGGGTCTTTCTCAACAGGAAGCGGCCAATTTATTACATCTGGATCGAACGTTTATCTCACGGTTGGAGAGCATCGGCGAAGTGAGAAAAGGTAAAAAAATAGCGGTATTTGGTTTTCCATTGCTTAATAAAGATGAGATAGGAAAAATAGCAGCAGATCATGGAGTAGATTTCATCTGGCTGATGAATGAAGCGGAGAGGTGGGATCTGGTAAAGGATAAAAGCGCCCTCGATTTTTTTAATCAGTTGATGGAGCTGATCACAAAGCTGCAGTCCTATGATGTCGTGATCATTATCGGCTCGCGCCGCTGGTTAAAAATTGCCGAAGCTTTATTGACCGGAGAGCTTATATTTTTGGAACTGGGTAAATCCCCCATAATAGGGGATCGGACACTAAACCCGGATTCTTTCGAGGAGACCCTGGTAAAATTAGTAAAAGAATAATGGCAAAGCTATACAGGCTATGAATATACAGACTGTAAATGATAAAGGAGGCGGAAAATAGTGAAACAAGTAGTAGGTATTAGCCTGGGCTCTTCAACAAGGGACCATTCAGCAGAGGTTAATCTTCTGGGGCAGTCATTTCTGGTAAGACGTATCGGAACTGACGGGGATATGCAGAAGATGATCCGCTTTATCAGGGATAATGACGGGAAAGTAGACGCCTTTGGGCTTGGTGGCATGGATCTATATATACAGGCTGTTAACCGGCGCTATACTTTCAGGGATGCTCAGAAGGTTGCCGGTGCTGCCCGGATTACACCTATACTTGATGGTTCCGGTTTAAAAAATACCCTTGAAAGAAAAGTTGTGGATTACCTGCTGCAAGAAACGGATATTTTAGCTGAAAAGAAAAAAGTACTCGTTGTGAGCGCTATGGACCGTTTCGGATTGGCTCAAAGCCTGGAGCAGGCCGGTTGTGAGATGCAATACGGGGATCTAATCTTTGTCCTTAATCTGCCTGTCCCCTTGAAATCGCTTAAAACACTTGCTTTCATTGCTGCTGTAGCTGTGCCGGTAATCCGTCTCTTACCGTTTTCTATGATTTACCCTACAGGTAAAAAACAGGAGACGAACAAGCCGCGTCATCCGCAGTTTTTTCTCAGGGCGGATATCATTGCCGGTGACTTTCATTTTATTAAACGGTATATGCCCGTAGAGCTTCCCGGCAAGATTATCATTACCAATACCGTTACCTCCTCCGATATCGAGATGCTGCGAAATAAAGGAGTTAAGATGCTTGTTACGACTACACCCGAATTAAACGGCCGCTCTTTCGGGACGAATGTCATGGAAGCTTTGATGGTAGCATATGCTGGTTGTAAAAAAGAGCTTAATCCGCCTGAGTATCAGCTATTGCTGGAGGAACTTAATTTTAAGCCCAGGATAATCGAATTATAAGGCTATAAGACATATAAGCCAAAGATTGCCAAAGATCGCCAAAGACCGCAAAGTGTGAAAGGAGGCTGCCGGCGCACTTATTACCGGCAATATCTATGGAGACAGCAAAATTTGCATTTATTTTGCATCCTTTAACTATTGATGATGTTTTTAGAAAGTATCGCTTTATGAAGAAATGGCCGGTTCGTTGGGTCGAATCGGCCGTTCGGAAGTTACCTCCTTTAATAACATCCAGGATTACGGGCATCTCCTCCCCTTATGGTAATCTGGAGGGCCTGTTTGTAGGTGTTTCCCTTACTTCACGGCAAATGCTGGAGCTTCCGCTGGAGGTAACGCTGCAAAAAATAATCGCTGCAGGTAAGAAGGCCGCTCGGGAAGGAGCAAAAATCGTGGGTCTGGGGGCGATGACGGCCGTTGTCGGAGATGGCGGCATTACTATTGCGCGCAATCTGGATATAGCCGTTACAACCGGGAACAGCTACACTGTTGCCACTGCCCTGGAAGGCACCCAGAGGGCCACCGAACTGATGGGAATTGACTTGGAGAGGGCAGAGGTAGCCATCCTGGGAGCGACGGGATCGATTGGAAGTGTATGCGCACGGATTTTGGCCAGAAAAGCAAATTATATGACTTTAATTGCCCGAAACATGCCGCGTATGGAAAAACTTGCGGAGGGTATACTTCAAGATACTGGCCTTGCTGTGAAAGTAACCTCCAATGTCAATGATGCGGTTAGAAAAGCGGATGTTATTATTGCCGTTTCCAGCGCTGCCGATAGTTTGATCCGTCCGGAAGATCTCAAGCCCGGCGCGGTAGTATGTGATGTCGCCAGGCCTCGCGATGTATCAGCACAGGTGGCGCAAACCAGAGACGATGTTTTGGTTATCGAAGGAGGGGTAGTTGAAGTCCCCGGAGATGTTGAATTTAATTTTAACTTTGGATTTCCTCCTAAAACGGCTTATGCCTGCATGGCGGAGACGATGATTCTTGCCCTGGAAAACCGTTTCGAAAATTATTCCCTTGGACGGGAGATGACTGTACGTCAGATCGACGAGATTAGCGCACTTGCAGCGAAGCATGGCTTTAAGCTGGCTGGTTTTCGCAGTTTTGAAAGAGCTCTGGACAATGAAGCTATTGAACGGATAAAGGAAAAAGCCCGTTTAAGGAGATTGGAATTGGGGATTTCTATACCGGCATTTGGCTGCGATCCAAGATAAAAAAATTTGACAAAGATAGAATATCTGTCTATAATAAGCTTGCTTGAATCTTTTTTCTCCTGTTATTTATTGCTGAAAGATCTTTGAACCTGGAAAGTGCCAAGGCGGACTTGGCACTTATTCTTACTTAGGCTATCTTAGGCAAATAAGGCAGAATACAAAAAAGGCAGGAGTCCGCATCCATGCATGCAATGACAGCTATGTTCATCCAGAAGAACGTAGTAAGGAATAATTATTTTTAAAAACACATATAATTTTCTGCTGAGGCCTATAATTTTTCATCAATTTTAAAGGAGAGAGGTAAATGTCGTCAAAAGAGGTGGTCCTTACTCAGAATGGTTTAAGAAAACTGGAGGAAGAGCTTTCTTTTCTTAAGTCTGTGAGAAGGCGGGAGGTGGCTTCCCGTATTAAAACTGCAATTACCTTTGGAGATTTGAGCGATAACTCTGAGTATGAGGATGCTAAAAACGAGCAGGCTTTTATCGAAGGCAGGATTATTACCCTGGAAAAGATGCTCCGCAATGCCCGTCTAATTGACCACGACGATATTAATAAGGAAGTAGTAGATTTTGGTTCCACGGTACTTTTACAGGAACAGGAAAGTGGAGAAGAGCTGGAATTCACTATAGTTGGATCCGCTGAATCCGATCCGCTGAATAATATGATCTCAAATGAGTCACCGGTGGGAAGGGCGATATTTGGTTCTCCTGTAGGAACAGTTGTAGAGGTAAAAACTCCTGCCGGTATTATGAGGTATAAAATAACGGAGATTAAATAAATGGGGGTTAATACATTCTATGTCAGAGGTCCATCACGGTGATGAGTTTTACTTCAGGCAAAAAAAAGTAGCGGAACTCAGAGAAAAGGGTGTTGAACCTTACGGCGAAAAATACGAGGTTACTCACCAGGCGGCGGCGGTTATTCAAAATTACGCAGGGCTGGAGGATAAGAGTGTAAGTGTTTCAGGGCGGATAACTAGCAAACGGGGACACGGCAAGGCCGCTTTTGCCCATATTCAGGATATGAGCGGGAAAATTCAACTCTATATCAGGCAGGACCGTGTTGGCGAGGAAGAATACAACTTATATAAGAACCTTGATGTCGGGGATATTATCGGTGCGACCGGAGAAGTTTTTAAAACGAAAACCGGTGAAATAACGATTAATATCTCCTCTTTTAATCTTTTATCAAAATCGCTGCGGCCGTTGCCGGAAAAATGGCATGGTCTGAAAGATGTGGAGCTGCGCTACCGTCAGCGGTATGTTGATTTGATCGTGAACCCTGCTGTACGCGAGGTTTTTATTACCCGCAGCAAGGTGATTCAGCACATTCGCGAATACTTGAACAGAAAAGGTTTCTTAGAAGTTGAAACTCCGGTAATGCACGGTGTCGCCGGGGGGGCCAGTGCCCGACCATTTGTTACGCATCACAACGCGCTTGATATTGATCTTTACCTGAGAATTGCCACCGAGTTGCATTTAAAAAGGCTGGTTGTGGGTGGAATAGAAAAGGTATTTGAGCTGGGAAGGATCTTTAGAAATGAAGGGATTTCTACCAACCATAATCCCGAGTTTACTACGGTGGAGATCTACCAAACGAATGCAGATTATGAGGATATGATGAAGCTTACTGAAGAACTTGTGGCTTCAGTTGCCGGGGAGATTCTGGGAACCTTGAAAATCAGCTATGGCGGAAAAGAGCTCGATTTGTCACTGCCCTGGCCTCGCCGCGACCTTCTTGACATTGTCCGGGAGTATACAGGTGTTGATTTTGAGTCTATCCCTGACGATGATGGAGCCAGGCGGGTAGCCCTGCAGAAAGGTCTGGAACTTGAAGGTGAAGAAAGCAGGGGGCAGATTATTTTTACCTTTTTTGAAAAATTTTGCGAGGACAGGCTTTGGGGCCCCCTCTTTGTGAAAAAATACCCGGTAGAAGTGTCGCCGCTGGCCAGGCGTTGCAGTGACGACCCGCGCTATACCTGCCGCTTTGAGACTTTTCTTGCCGGCAAGGAGATTGCAGATGCTTTTACGGAGCTTATTGATCCTTTTGATCAGCGGGCGCGATTTGAAGCGCAGGTTAAAATGCGTGCTGCCGGCGACGAAGAAGCGCACATGATGGACGAGGATTTTCTTACTGCGCTGGAATACGGGATGCCGCCAACCGGGGGGCTTGGTATCGGTATCGACAGATTGATCATGATTCTCACCGATTCCCCCTCTATCAGGGATGTCATTCTCTTCCCCACGATGAGGCCCAGGGAATAAAAAAATCCTATAATGAATAAGAAAACCCTATTTTTTTATTCCTCTAAAAAATAAAGCAGCTGGAAACTGTGTAAATGCTAACCTTTTTCAAGGCTGTTTCCTGCATAACGCAGGAGATTTACTTGTTCCAGCTGCATTAATAATATTTACCTACCGCGCATAAATTATTCATGGCTAGAAAAAATTTTTTAATTTTTTTAAGGTGATTGCATGTACCCACTCACGCATCTTTATTTTGCTAAAAGAGTGCAGGGTTATCTTGACGATCCTGCTGCTCTTGGCAGCATTTTTCCGGATGTACTTATTCTTAGCGGTATTGCCTGGAAAGAAAGCCACACCCTCGGAAATAAGATCTGGCGGCATTTTCGTGGAAAGGAAAAGGATCTGGTTCACTTTTCTCTGGGAGTTATTACTCACGGCATAGAACCAAAAGGGTTGGACTACTTTAGCGATGAAAAATATAACGATTATGAAAGAGGTTATTGCTATGAAAAGGCAAAACCGCTTATCAACAGGGTAGTGGAAGCATGTAATATATCCGCCGAAAACGGCTGGTGGAAAGCCCATAACTTCATTGAAATGGGTGTTGAGCTTTATATAAATGAAAAATCCCCGCGGCTATTATCCTTTCTTCAGCAGGTTTTTTACAATACTTCGCTTATCAGGAAACTCTGCAAGGAATTATCCCCTCTTTTACACCGTGATGCGGATCTTTTAGAGCAGTCCTTACATACTTTTAAAAGTTTTTTTGAAGAAGAACCGCTGGATGCCCGGCTGCTTGCTCTGCGCTATCAGCGGCAGATATTTTTTCGTCATAATATTGAATCTATCGATCTGGTTGAAAGCCGGGATATTATTCATAAGGGAAAAGAACTGGTTGCCTGTGATATAGAAGACTTCTTTTCGGAGGTAAGTGAAAGTGTAAGGCATGTATTGGATGAATTAATAATTGGTTCCCGGTAAGGATAAAATATGGAAAGGTTGGGGCGAGCGGCCGTTGATACAGCTGATAAAGGTTTGAGGTGAGCAGATGGATTACAGGGTTGGAGTGGATCTGGGTGGGACAAAGATGCTTCTGGCCCTTGCTGCCGGTGATGAGGGTAAAATAATCAGAATAAAAAAAGTTGCTACAAGGGCAGAGGAAGGGCCGCAGGCGGTTCTCCGTCGCCTTATCGGTAATATTGAGGAGATCCTTTTTGAAGTGGGGCTGCCCCTCAATAAACTTGAAGGTGTTGGGCTTTGCATCGCAGGTTTTTATGATATTCGTTCCAGACAGATGATCAGTTCTCCCAATCTTCCCGGTTGGGAGATGTTCCCGCTGGAAAGGGAATTAAAGGAAAAGCTGCATTTGCCGATAATTATAGAGAATGATGCCAATGCTGCAGCCTACGGGGAATTTGTTTTTGGAGCAGGCAGGGGCACAAAAAATTTCGTTAATATTACCCTTGGGACCGGCATAGGCGGAGGGATAATCGCAGAAGGGAAAATCTACCGGGGCAGCGGTGGTTTCGCTGGTGAAATAGGGCATCTCAATGTTTTGCTCAATGGTCCGCTTTGCGGTTGTGGACGCCGCGGATGCGTGGAAAGCCTTTCCTCGGGTTCTGCTATCGAAAGGGAATGGCGTTTGATTTCCTCGGGAAACTCTTCGCAGCGAGGGATTACTTTGGAAACAGGCGCCGGGTTGATGGCCAGCCAAATTATTGCTGCTGCCCGTGACGGCAATCCAGATGCTTTAAAAATTGTCGAAAGAGCTGCTTATTATCTCGGGCTTGCTCTTTCTTATGTGGTAAACATCTTGAACCCCGGGTTGATCGTTGTCGGGGGCGGTCTGGCTGGTTACGGGGATTTTTTTATTGATCGGGCAAGATGTTATTTAAATGAGGCTGCAATCGGTCCCTCAGGGAAAATGGTGACTCTGGTTCCTGCCGCACTGGGGGAAGAGGCCGGTGTGAAGGGAATATTGAGGTTGCTGGATGAAATATTAAAAGAGCGGTAGCTTTTCCGGGAAAAGAGCTGGTGTCGGAGTAACCTTTTTCTGCATTGTCCGTTATACATAGTAAAGAGATTCATATAGTGAGCGCAGGAAAATATGCTGGATTTCACTTCAAATACTGCCTGCCGGAACCATTACAGGTAAATGGTGGTTTTATCAGGGCAGGCAGGAGAAAGAATGGCGGGAGTAGAATCTTTATAAGCTAAGACCCCAGAATACACCCGAAACGCAATGAGCTTTATTCGGGGTGTAATCAATTTGCACCGGGCAAATCAGCTCCGGGGCAAGGGGGTTGGTTTCCGCTTAGCACCTAATCCCCTGAAGGAGAGATCCAGTTGCCGATAAAAGAAAGGGAGCAGGAGATAGTTTCCAGGGCCCAGCTCAACCCTGTCTCTTTCGCTCCGCTTTACGATCATTATTTCCCAAAAATATATAACTATATCTATAATAAGGTTCATAATTCGCAGCTGGCTGAGGATTTAGTATCTGAAACTTTTTATAAGGCGCTGGCCAATATCAAAAAGTTTCAATGGCAGGATCGTTCTTTTGCATGCTGGCTGTATACCATCGCCCGCAATCAGGTTATTGATCAGTTCCGCAAGCAGGACCCTGTATTGCTCGATAGCAGTAATAACGAGATCACTGCTGAAACGGAGAGCGGCCCGGAGGAGAAAGTCATCCGGGATGTTGCCAGGGAAGAGCTGCTCAAAGCGATCGGAACACTCAGCCCCGATCAACAGGACGCGTTGTTGCTTCGTTATCAGGAGGACTTGAGGATTAAGGAAATCGCTGTGATTTTAGGAAAAAATGAAGGGGCGGTAAAAGCACTTTTGTTTCGCGGGTTAAGAAGCTTGCGTAAAAAACTGGAAGGAGGGGATTTCAATGCCGCAATCTAATTGGGACAAATCAATAGAAGATCTCTGTTCTTCTGAAAAAGAGATTCAGGAACTGCAGGAGGTTGCATCACTGCTTTGCGGGATGCAAAAAGCCCAATCCTCTCCTATGTTTAGAGATAACCTCAAAGAGCGGTTAATGGAAAAGGCCGGGGAGGAAGGGAGCCCCACCGTCGGTAAGAATAGCAGGCTTTTCGAGCTTAAAACTCTGCTATTTAAAAAGAACAGCCTGCTGGGATCGCCCGTTTTTTCCGCTGCGGCTGTTGTACTGATTCTTGTTGCCGTAACCTTTTTCTATAATCAGAGCCCCACCGTCGATAACCCGGAAATTGCCAACCCATTCGGTCCTCAAGCCCCTGAAACATATATCTCTTCCAGCAACCGGCATTCTGAGGAGGGGCAGCTTCCTGAAGGCGGTGGCACCGATATACCTCCCGCAGAAGGGGAAAATGGAGATCAGCCTTCTATTAATGACCCGGTCGAAGAAGTTCCCGGCAATCAGGAAGTTGTATTAGCCCCAGAAGATCCGGAAGCTCCGGAAGATCCAGAAGAAACAGCACCTGAAACTGGTACCGGAACCGGCACTCTGAATGATCCGGAACCTGCAGGCCCTGCCGGGCCGGGTAAACCGGGTAATGGTGAAGAAAATACCCTCAAAGAAGAGCCGGAGTTCGAGGCCTGGAAAAACGGGAAAGTACTGGCGCTGGGTGGAAAGGTGAAGCCGGCATCCGTATATTATAGTGTCAAGAAGGAAGATAATCCCGAACCGGCGGATAATACAAGGTGTACGTGGGAGCCGCGGAAGTACCTCTCGTCGGCTCCAGGTGAAGGGGGAACAATAGGTACAGAAGCGTGGGCAAAGGAGATCCTTTTAAACGAAGGGTTTATGGTAAAAAGCGCAGATCAACTGCAGGTCAATCCTCAGGAAACGCAAAAGGGAATTTATGCGGAGATCATTTATAAAGAACGGAAAAG
This sequence comes from Dethiobacteria bacterium, assembly GCA_050948825.1. Classification (GTDB taxonomy): domain Bacteria; phylum Bacillota; class Dethiobacteria; order DTU022; family UBA8154; genus DUQX01. The sequence continues at coordinate 37,243 of JBMNEO010000004.1, forward strand.
CGGTGAACAGAGCCCGGCCCTTATTTTAATCTGTGGTGAAAAAGAGGGGATTTTATCGTATTATTATCAGGAACAGGGCGGATATGCTGAGCCGGGCTTTTATCGCCTGCTCTCGCCGGCTCAAGCTTTTAAGAACGTAAAGGATTTGCAGTGGTATACCCCTAAGCAGAGAATGTCGTTTTCTTTCCAGGAAGTAAGCCTTACCTATCACGAATTTGAAGTTGAAGAAAACGGCGGTAAAAAAACGATCACCCTTCCTGCCTACTGTTATGTGGGCACGCCCCTATCAAACAGGGATGCTTTTAAAGTCTATGTTCCTGCTATCTAAAGAAGAATAGAAAGCAGGAACAAAGAGTTGAAAATTTATAATAAAAAATGGCCTAAAGGCCATTTTTTATTATTCGTCTATGTACTTCAACATTTCATTACGATCTTACTTCCACCAGCTTATCTTTTTCCACGGCAACGGTTTGCTCAAGGTTCTGGAACAGATGGTAATCCAGGTGCGGGAACAGATTGTCTGCTGTTTCGAGCTGCCGCAACCAGGAGACGTCAATCTTGTTTTCCCAGATTTGCCGTTCCAGCTTCAGGAAACGGATGAGGTGGCTGGTAATTCTTGATTTTGCATACATATCCATGGTTCCGGTTGTCATGATGAAAGGCCAGTCGCTGCTCTGGGCCAGCAACAGTTCTCTAGCGGCTTGATTCAGTGCATCCCTCAGTATATTTTCGGAGCGGGGAAAATTTGTGGCCAGTGCGGTCATCTTTTCCCCTGCTTTGTGCAGGTGACGGTAGATCCAGTCATTTTTACCGTTCAGCCAGACCTCGTTATAGCCTTTATCACCCCAGCTTGATGCGTTCGGTGTACAGAGCTGCAGGGGGTATCCCTGTTCCAGGTACTTGCCTGGAGTAATTAGCTTGATATTTTGGGTTTTTTCTATGAAACGGCAGAGATAATCGATCCACTGCGGACCTTCAAACCACCAGTGGCCAAATAACTCTGCGTCGTATGGTGCAACGACTAGTGGAGGCCGGTCCATGATTTCTCCATAATACTCAACTTGCTTTTCACGGTTAAACATAAAGTTACCGGCGTGTTCACGGGCTTTCCCCAGTGCCCACTCTGGATTATACGGTTCTTTATGATTTGTCGGTCCTGTAATGCGGTAATACTTAAAGCCCGTGTTGCCTCTCAGTCCGGAAGGATGGAGAAATTCCCCAATGTAATTCAGGTCCAGGTCGTATCCTATGTCCCGGTAAAATTCTCTGTAATTGTAATCGCCCGGGTATCCTTCTTTTGAGCTCCAGACCTGCTGGGACGTTTCAGGATCCCTGCCGAAGGCGGCAAGGCCTCCCGGAGTCAGGATAGGGCTGTAAACGCCGTATTTGGGCCGAGGGGAGGCATAAAGCACTCCATGTGTAGCCGTAACAAAATAATGTAAGCCCAGCTCGCTCATAATATCCTCCAGGCTGCTTTCATAACCGCATTCCGGCAGCCAGATACCGCGAGGGGTGTTGCCGAAAATCTTTTGATAGTATTCCACTCCGGCGGCGATCTGAGCGTATGCCGCTTCTTTTTGAATTCCCAGCAGCGGTAAAAAGCCGTGTGTGGCTGCAGAGGTGATCAGCTCGACATGTCCCCCGTCCTGCAGCTCTTTAAATGCCTTTACCAGGCGCCTCCCATATTTCTCATTATATATGTACGATGTAAAATCGATTCTTTCCCGGTACATACGTGCAAGGGGAGCGAAGACCGGATCGTTTGCAGTCCTTTCCTCCTCCCTGCAGGCAAGTTCTTGCAGACGGGATAGGTATTCTGCATACCGATCCTGTAAAAAGGGGTCTTCCATCATTGCCAATAGAGTTGGTGAAAGGGAAAAGGTGACAGAGTAATCGATGTTGTCCCTCTCCAGCTCCTGAAATACCTTAATGAAGGGAACGTAGCATTCGGTTATGGCTTCAAAAAACCATTTTTCCTCCAAAGACTGCTTGTATTCCGGATGGCGTACATAGGGCAAATGAGAATGAAAAATAAACGCCAGATAGCCTTTCGCCATATATTCACTACCTCCTGATCTTTAGGTGTTTTCCCCTGTGGAAAGGATATGGGATTTGCGCTGCCGCGCCTGTAGCGGTACCGGTTACCGAAGTAGTAGTTAACGCTGGGAAATTCCCCATTTTATCATTTCCAGAGAGCTGATATTGCTGCGTGAAATTCTCCAGTATAGCCGCCGGGCCTGCCAGTCCGGCAAACGCCAGTTTTCGTCAATGATATCGCTGAGACTGTCTCTTGGCGTGGAAACGATATTGGAAGATAGGATGGCATGGAATCCTTTATCCGGCAAATAACACCCCAGCTCGATCTGATATTGTTTATCGGGGACTCCTGCTTTTATATACCAGTTATCTGAGGAAGAATCGATCTGTATATCAAAATGGCTTTCTTTTCCCGTTCTTTGAGCATCATAACGGTAAACCCTTATAGCCTGCTGCAATGATTCCCAAGTTTTTTGAACTTCTGATTCAAAGCTCCGCCTGGTCGGCAGGCTGATCTCCCAGTAAGCAAAAAGCCAGTAAGGGTCGCGCGGAAGAAGTACAAGATAATCTTCCCCATAATATAGCGGCAGGTTTTCTTCTCCGTCTAAATATTCCCTGCTGGATGGGTGCATATTAATTATCACCTCTTTTTTTCTTTTTCTTTTTGAAGCTATTATTCCCTACAGGTGAATTATTATTGCACCTGGTACAATTAATCAAGAAAAAGGTAAGAAATATTGAGCGGATACCGGGATAACAAATTTGGCCGTCATTAAATCCGGGCGTACCTATTGTTGAATAAAAAGGTAGCGGCGGGGCAACCTATTTTTGCTTGATTAATATGAGGTGGTGAGATCATGTATTTAGATGAAGGCCCTGCGCTAACGATTGAAAAAGTTGAAAATAAGGCTCAACGAAAGCCTGTGTCCTTTATTTTAGCATTACATAATCATCAGCCGGTTGGAAATTTGCCCGAAGTATTTGCAGCGGCATTTAAGGATGCATATGCACCTTTTGTTGAGGTGCTAAAGCGTTACCCATCCCTTAAGGTTGTTCTTCATTATTCCGGTTCGCTGCTGGAGTGGATTGAGAAAAATGAACCTTCCTTTCTCATTTCTTTAAACGAACTGGTGGAAAACGGGCAGGTTGAGCTTATGGGCGGGGGTTTTTATGAGCCCATTTTACCGGTTATCCCGGATAGCGATAAAAAAGGTCAGATTCTTAAACTCAGCCGCTATCTTGAAAGCAGGTTGGGGACGGAAGTAAGAGGTGTATGGCTTGCCGAACGTATCTGGGAACCGCATCTGGCCCGCCCGCTGTTTGAAGCTGGAATCCGTTATGTTGTGGTTGACGACGCCCATTTCCAGGAGATTGGGATGAAAAGCGAAGAACTGCTTGGTTATTATATAACCGAGGAGGAGGGCTGTCCTTTAAATATCTTTCCGATTAGCGAGAAACTGCGCTACCTAATTCCATTTGAGAAAATAGAAGAGACTAAAGAATTTCTGGGAAGCCTTGCATCCAAAAGCCCGGGTTCACTTGCTGTTCTTGCTGATGATGGAGAAAAATTTGGTGTATGGCCCGGGACCCATAAACATGTTTATGAAGAGGGCTGGTTGGAAAAATTTTTTCAGATGCTGGCCGATAATGAAGATTGGATTAAAACAACAACTTTTAAGGAATATATGAAGAGCTATCCTCCCCGTGGCCGGGTTTATCTTCCTGCCGCCTCTTACAGGGAGATGAAGGAATGGGCAGGAGGGTACTGGCGGAATTTTCTCATACGTTATCCAGAGAGCAACCGCATGCATAAAAAAATGCTGGCTGTAAGAAAAAGATTGCCGCAGGTAACACGTAAAAGAGCGCGGCAAAAGGCCAGAGATTTGATCTGGGCTGCCCAGTGCAACTGCGCGTACTGGCACGGGGTTTTCGGCGGGCTTTATCTTAACTTTCTGCGGGCGGCTGTTTATGAAAACCTGATCAAAGCAGAAAATATTATTGTCAGGGAACTGCACCCACGGGATAGCTGGCTTGAAATTAAAGTAGAAGATAGGGATTATGACGGTTTTCAGGAAATCATTCTCAACAACGAGTATTATGGCCTGTTGCTTTCGCCTAACCTGGGAGGCACTCTCTGGGATTTATCTTACCGCCCTGCGGCGGTTAACCTGCTTGATACCCTAACCAGGAGGAAGGAGTCCTATCATGATGACCTTCTCAAGCAGGGAATAACTAGAAATAACGGGGAAGAATCCGCTGATGGCGGGAATAATGATGTAAAAACCATTCACAAAAGATTTGCGGTAAAAGAGGATGGACTGCAGGATTTTCTTGTATATGACCGCTACCCGCGGGGAGCACTGCTTGACCATCTCCTTCCGCTGGATACCGACCTTGACTCCTTTAGCAGGGGCGCCTTTACTGAAATAGGGGATTTTCTGTTGCAGCCGTATAATACTGAGATAGAGCGCTTGCAGGGGAAAGTGTTAGTTTCTTTTCAGCGTAGAGGAACAGTAGATAAGGGTGAGCTGTTGGTGCGTAAAAGAATTGCTCTGGAGACCTCCTCGCAGAGCATAATAATAGAGTATAATCTGCAGAATACAGGGGAAGGGGAGTTGCCTTTCAGATTTGGTTCGGAGTTTAACCTGGCCTTTTTGTCCGGGAATTCACCGGAAAGGTATTATCATATCCCGGGGAGGACACTGGGGGAAACTCATCTCGCCAGCAGGGGTGAAGAAGCAGAAGTAGAAGAGTTAATGATCTTTGATGAGTGGAGGAAGCTGGAGGTTGTGTTGCGTTTTTCCCCCGCGGCCAGGGTCTGGCGTTTTCCGGTTGAGACGGTATCCCAGTCTGAAGGAGGATTGGAACGGGTTTACCAGCAATCCGTAATAGTACCTATCTGGGATCTGACGCTGGGTTCCGGCGCGGATAGCGTTTTCAATATTGAGCTGCGCATTAACTCTTGAGGAGGAGTACAATTGCCTCAAAACGTACTTTACATTGCCTTTGTCTGGAATCAGCATCAACCCTATTATCTCGATACCGGGCGCGGAGAATTTATTATGCCCTGGGTAAGGCTCCATGCAACCAAAGATTATTACCAGATGGCGGCAATCTTAAAGGATTATCCGCAAATAAAGCAGACTTTTAGCCTGAGCCCTTCCCTCTTGGAGCAGATCGAAGGCTACCTCTATAATAATGCAGTTGATTATTACTTAAAAGTAATGAAGAGAGCTGGAGACCTCAACGACGGGGAAAAGAGGTTTCTTCTACAGCATTTTTTTGATATTCAGTGGGAAAAAGTAATCGACCGGCATAATTATTACCGGCAACTTTTGGAAAGACAGGGGAGGGTTACCGAACCGGAAGAAGTGGAGAAAGCCCTCAAAAAGTACACAACACAGGATTACCTTGACCTGCAGGTCTGGTTTAACCTGGTCTGGATAGATCCTGATATAAGGGAAAAAGATCCGTTTCTCAGCCGCTTAATGGAAAAAGGCCGAAATTTTAAGGAAGAAGAAAAGGAAGAACTAATAAATTATCATTATTCCATTATGGAAAAAGTAATTCCGGAGCATCGCCGCTTGCAGGAGAAAAGACAGATAGAGATTATCACTACTGCTTATTACCATCCCATCTTACCTTTGCTTCTGGATAATCATTCTGCCCTGCGTGCAAGTCCGGGATTAGCTCTTCCCGGCCGTTTCAAGTTTCCGGAGGATGCCAGGGCACAGGTGGCGATGGCGGCACGGGAGCATCTGCGGTTATTTGGCGAAAAACCGCGTGGCTTCTGGCCGCCGGAGATGGCCGTAAGTCCGGAAACTATTCCACTGCTTGTCGATGAGGGTTTCAGGTGGACGATTTCCGATGAACAAATATTGTGCAAATCAATGAATGTAGAGATATACAGAGATGGCTATGGGCATGTGCTCAACCCTGATGTGCTTTACAGGCCGTACATGGCCAGAGGGGAAGGGACGGAAATACCGGTAATATTTCGCGATCATCATCTTTCAGATCGTATTGGTTTTGTATACCAGCATATGTCCGGCAGAAATGCTGCCGGAGATCTGATCCACCGTTTACACAAGATCAGGGAACATCTCGGCAATAGCCCTGAACATTACCTTGTTACCCTTGCCCTGGATGGTGAAAATGCCTGGGAATGGTATCCGGGCGACAAAGGCGAATTTTTGCACCACCTCTACCAGGGCATATCTGCCGATCCCTTTCTCGAAACGGTAACTGTAAGCGAATTTTTAGAAAAAAACCCGCCTAAAAGGCGCATCACCAATCCGGCGACGGGATCATGGGTGGACCATAGCCTGACAAGGTGGATCGGCACTGAGAATAAAAATATCCTCTGGAATTATCTCCTGGAGGCGAGAAAAGCAATCCAAAAATTTGAAGAGCTAGATAATGCAAATGAAAAAGAGGCGACAAACAGGGCGTTGCAAAACATCTATATTGCCGAAGGCAGTGACTATGCCTGGTGGGTAGACAGTATGCCCTACTATTTAACAGCTCCTTTTGAAGCCCTCTTCCGCAAACACCTGCTTCGGGTTTACAGCAGCCTGGATTTAGACCCGCCCGCATACCTTTATGAGCCAATTGTTATGCCTGCTCCGGGGGAAAAGCCCTGGGAGGAATATCCTTTATCCGGCCCTGTTTGTATTGTTCCCGGGGATATAGTACAATAGGAAAAGCAATTACCTGGGAACGGGAGGGAAAAACAAAAATGGATTTTCACCAGGCCGGCAAAGATATAAAAAACGGCAAGGTTGCTCCCCTTTATCTTTTTAGCGGACCCGAAGATTACCTCAAGGAAGAGCTGCTTGGTGAAATACTGCGGGTTCTAGGTAAAGAAGGCAGATCTTTTGATTTGGAAAGGAAGGATGGAATTGGGTTAAGCCTGGCGGAACTGCTGGAAAGTGTCAAACAACGGACCATTTTTGCAGCGGGGAAAATATACTGGATTTCCAATCCTCCGTATCTTACGGCTTCCCTTCAAAAGAAAGAGGGAAAGTACCGTTTGAGTGAAAAGGAGGAAAAAAAGCTGCTGGCCATATATAATAGAAAGGAACTTGACTACCTGCTTATTTTTACTGTGGAGAAGGCAGACAGGAGAAAAAAAATAGTCAAGGCAATAGAAAAAGCAGGGGCACTGGTAGAATTTCCCCCCCTCAAAGGGGTTTCTTTATTGCGATGGATAAAGAATGAACTGCTGCTCCAGGAAAAGCAAGTTGAAGAAGATGCCCTGATTGAGCTGGTTGAAAGGGCCGGAGATGACCTGCGCTTTCTTAAAGCCGAGCTGGAGAAGATCATTACTTATATGGGCAAAGAAAAAACTGTCACCCGCTCGCTTGTCAGGCTTCTTGTACCGGAAAGCAAGGAGGACAGCATCTTTAACCTGGTTGAGGCTGTAGGGAGAAAGAATGTACAGGAAACATTTTTTCACCTTACTAAAATGCGCCGGCAAAATGAGCATCCGTTGAAGATACTGGCCATGATAATCCGCCAGTTTCGTCTGTTATATCAAATATACCCCATGCAGCAGAGAAAATTGTCCCAGCGTGAAATGGCCGCTTCATTAAAAGTGCAGCCCTTTATAATTGGGGAACTTTTGAAACAGGCAGAAAAATATAATGAGGCTGCACTGTCGAAAATTTTTCTTCTTTTAAAAGAAACTGATTATGAGATAAAAACAGGGAAAAGAGAAAGCGATGAAGCGTTGGAACAGCTTATTTTAAAGTTATGCCTGTTACACTGAATAAAAAAGAGAATCCTTTGTTCTTTGGCGGATTCCCCATTTTTCAAGATAATTATCAATCAAAACAAAACAGCATCTGCTTGTTCTGCAACCAGCCTAAACACAGGCACCTTCTTTACCCAACCTGTTTGTTCAGCTTTTGGGAGAGCCGAGATTTTTTTCTTGCTCCGGTATTTTTGTGTATTATACCCTTTGACACTGCTTTATCAATAACTCTGCTGGCTGAAAAATAAGCTTCGCGTGCTTTATCCTTATTATTTTCTTCAAGAAGAAGAAAAAAGTTCTTTTCAGCTTTTTTTATATGACTTTTTATCCTGCGGTTGCGCTGGCGATTTAATAAAGACTGTCTCAAGCGCTTTACAGCGGATTTTGTATTCGCCATCTGCTATCACCTCCCGATTTGAAGTACCAGGCATAATTTTACCACGACTTCATAGAAAAAGCAACTGTGCTGTCGCAAAAATCAGGAGTATCGCGAATATAATCCCGGTAACCAAGAGGTTTTTGAGGATCACTTTTAAGCTATTTCATTATTCCGCAGGGCGGCGCGCAGTTTAAACCGCTGGACTTTTCCGCTTGCTGTCCTGGGCAGTTCTTCGACAAATTTTACCCAGCGGGGATATTTGTAGTGCGCGGTTTTGCTGCGCACAAATTCCTGCAGCTCACGTTCAAGTTCGGGAGAAGCTTTATGGCCCGGGCGGAGAACCACAAAAGCCAGGGGTTTTTCCAGGTTGGATTCATCTACATGCCCTACCATAGCACATTCTAAAACGGCAGGGTGTTGTAGTAGAATATTCTCTACTTCTACCGGAGAAACCCAGATGCCTCCGGCTTTCAGCATATCGTCGGCCCGACCGCTGAACCAGTAATAACCGTCGCTGTCCCGGATGAACTGGTCGCTGGTGTTAAACCACTCACCGATGATAGATTCTTTTGACTTTTGGTGTTTTCTCCAGTAAAAAGGTGTGCTCCCGTCATTTTTTATCCAGATTGTTCCGACCTCCCCGTCTGCTACATCTTTGCCCTCATCGTCTACGAGCCTGGCTTCAAATCCTGGTATGAGTACACCGCAGCTTCCGGGCCTTACCTTTCCTTTCATGTTGGAGATATAAATTCCTCCTACATCGGTGGAGCCGATGCCATCATAAATCTCTATGCCAAATCTGTTTTTCCAGCGATCAAAGATTACTTTCGGCAGTGCCTCCCCGGCTGAGATGCATACCTTAAGTGACGAAAAATCATACTTGCCTTCTTCCTCTTCCAGCAGGTCCAGTACTCCCCTGTAGGAGGTGGGGATGCTGAAATAAATAGTAGGCTTATACCGGGTAATCACTTCAGCAACCTTTTGAGGTCTCGGCAGCTCGGGTTCCAGGACTACCGCCGCACCGCTGACAAAAGTTGCTTCCATGGAGTTTCTTCCGTAGGAGAAGTACATTTTTGAGGCAGAAAACATGATGTCCTCTTCTGTAATTGAAAGAACATGTTCGTTGTAGGGATGCATAAAATGCAGTACATCGTGATGCAGGTGAACGACGCCCTTGGGCGTTCCGGTTGTTCCGGAACTGTAGAGCCAGAAAGCCATATCGTCTTTGGAAACAGCCGTCACTTTTAAGGAGGCAGATGCGTCCTGTAACAGCTCTTCAAAGCAAAGCTGCCCCGGAGCCGGTTTCCCGGAGACAATAAAATGGCGCAGATAGCGTAGTTCGGCAAAAACCTCCATGATTTTCGGGGCCAGGTTTTCGTCGGTTATCAGTACCTTGGCCCGGCTGTCATTTAAGTAATATTTGTAATCCCCCGGAAGGGCCATGGTGCTTACCGGTACCGGAACCGCTCCGATTCTCATAGCACCCAAATAACCATAGAGAAATTCCGGACAATCCGGGAGGCAGATCATCACACGGTTTTCTTCTTCAATGCCCAGCTTTAGCAGAGCGTTTCCTGCCCGGTTCGCTGCTTCCAGTAATTGATTATAGGTTATAACCTCATCTTTGTAATAGATAGCCTCTTTATCACCCCGTCCTTCCCTGATATGCCGGTCAAGCAAATAATCCCCAAGGTTGAACTCATCTGGAATTTCAGGAATGTTATACATGACAAAAGCCCCCCAGTTAAGCATTTTAAAAAATAATATTTTTAAGATAAATGTAAATCCAAATCCAGAAAAATCCCAACTACAATAATTGCAACTATTATTAGAATTATCCCACATACACCTGGTCATTGTCAAGATAAATTTAAACGGTATAGTGACGATCTTTAGCAGATTGTGCCGATATTTGCACCAAGGTATAATTATTATTCATCATTGTCGTTGCTGCAGAAAAAATGAATATATGCTTATTAATATGGTTATGCTATTTGTAACATGAATAATTATATTGAAGAGCATATTTAATACTAATCTTATGGAGGTGAGTAGTTTGCAGGCTTCTAATCTGGTTGGATTGATAGTGCGTTTTATTGTCTCAGCACTCGTATTAATGCTGGTTAGCTTTCTTCTCCCGGGGTTTGCCCTACTAACTTTTGGCCAGGCCTTGCTGGCAGCAATAGTAATTGCTGTGCTGGGGTTTGTGGTAGAAAGCCTTTTTGGGAAAAGAATTTCACCACAAAATCGCGGGATTGTAGGTTTTATCACCGCTGCAGCAGTGATCTACATTTCTCAGTTTCTTGTCCCCGGTATGACCATTTCTATTCTGGGAGCACTGCTCGCTGCAATAATTATCGGTGTGGTCGATCTTTTTGTTCCGACAGAATTGCGTTAGGTAAAAAGCAGAAAAAAAGTGTCCGGCATGGAAAATCTAATAATAAACCACAAGGTGGTCAGCCCTGTGGTTTATTGTCTTTTCGTGCCGACTTATTAAACTGGCTTGTGAAATAAGTATTTTAATGTGAAATAATTAACTTTTCTAAAATGTCTTGACATATTTCTTTCTCCATGGTAGAATCTAAAACATATTTGAATTGTCTAAATATTCTGCATATGTTAATTTGGTAACAAGCTGCAGAAAAAAAAGTAAAGGAGATGGAAACATGCTTGAACTAAGCAGCCATGAAGTAGTCTGTCCGGTTTGTAAAAGGGTCTTTTTTCCGGAAACTGCTATAAAAAGGGAGGTGCTTTGCGGCGAAGAGTTGTATCCTCATACGGATAAACTTGCCAGACTGTTGGATTGTCAAATTCATTATTTCTGTTCTGAAACATGTTTCAAGCGCTTTCAAAGTCGCAACAGAAAAAAAATCTCCCGCCTGGGTTTATTCCTGGAAAAAATAGCCAGGGCTAATTTAAAGCAAGAGCAGCAGAGGTCTTCGCTGCGATGATATTAAGCATATTTAATCCCCTAAAGCAGCGATCAACAGTTCGGAGAGCTAAAGGTAAGGATAACATAGGGGGAATGAAGAGCAATGCTAAATGCCCCGGGAAAAGCTTCTTTCTAAGTGTCCCGGGGCACTTTTTTAAGGTGCAGCATTAACCGATTAATGATAGGCCGGAATTCAATGGAATTGGATTTTGACAGGTAATGGAAGGTATGCTATTATCGCAACTGGGAAGGTTTAGAATAAGAATGAGGTGGAGCATGAATACCCGGGAGCGTAAAATTAAACAGCGGATTGCCCGGCGTAAAGAAAAGGTTCAGCGCATGATCGGGGAGCAGGAAGCTCTTCTGGTTGCCCTTGATTCGGTGATCTTTCTACGCCAGGAGGACTACAGGAGTGCACTGGATCAAGTCAGAGGCAAGCTTTACCGGCTAAAACAGGAGTTGCAGGCGCTGGAGTCCGGAATCCTGCAGTGGAAAGAATGAGGTCCGCTTAAGTTTCCAAAAACTTTCAGGGAGCAAAATACATGTTTATAGACTTTCCGGAAGTGGATATAGCAATTCAAGGCATTGAAGAAATAAAGTTTCCTAAAATGGTAAAAATCAGGCAAAAATATGATGCTTCAAGGATCGATGATCTGCCGGCCTGGGTGGCTAAAGAAATGAGAAACAATCTGCCGGACAGGGGAAGCTACCCGGGCAAAAAGATATGTATCACTGCCGGAAGCAGGGGGATCCCGTATCTTGAAATTATCATCAGGGCAGTCTGCGATGAGTTGAAAAACTGGGGGGCGGAGCCTTTTATCGTTCCCGCCATGGGCAGCCATGGCGGCGCTGCTGCAGAAGGCCAGAGACAGTATCTTGCCGCGTATAATATTACCGAGGAGTCTATGGGAGTCCCGATTCTATCTTCCATGGAAGTTGTTAAATACGGCAAGCTGGAGGACGGGACCCCACTTTACTGTGATAAGTATGCTTTTGAGTCCGATGGAATTGTGGTGCTGAATAAAGTAAAGCCACACGCGGAATTCAGGGGGAAACACGAGAGCGGCCTGGCTAAAATGATGGCTATCGGCCTTGCAAACCATCAGGGGGCTTCCGTGTTGCACATGAAGGGTTTTGCCGCTTTTGCAGATATAATCCCCCGGGTTTGTGAAGTATTTATGCAAAGGGTGCCTGTTGCTTTTGGTGTGGGCATAGTTCAAAACGCATACAATGAGATTAGTGAATTGGAGGTTATGCCGAAAACTAAAATTATGGAAAGAGATGCGGCTTTACTTGAAATAGCCAGGGTAAAAACGGCCAGATTTAAAGTATCACAAATAGACGTGCTCATCATCGATGAAATAGGTAAAAGTATCAGCGGCAACGGCCATGATCCCAATATAACCGGTAGGAATGATTCAGGTTTGCCCGGATTCAAAGACGATCTAGACATTAACAAATTTTTTATCAGGGGATTGGCAGAAGGGGCCGATCGCAACGGCAGCGGTATATCATCGGCGGATATTACCACCCGGAGGTGTTTGCGATCGATTGACTGGGATAAAACATGGACAAATGTCATTACCTCCACACAGTTGAACGGCGGCCGCATACCTCTGTACATGAACAATGATAGAGATGCGCTTCTAGTCGCAATCAGAACGTTAAACAACGTTGATTTTGACCAGGTAAAGGTTGTCAGAATAAAGAACACCCTATGCATGTCGGAAATAGAGGTTTCTGAAAATTATATCGATGAGCTTAAAGTCCGTGACGATGTTGAAATTATATCTGCTCCTTATGAAATACAGTTTGATAAGGAAGGGTTTTTACATTAATAAAACTTGAAACACAGTTTTTTCAGCAAAACATCATCTAAATTAATTTCCGTTTTTTCTTAAATAAAGGCGTTTTTCAACTTGACTTATTTTTCAGTGACATATAAAATCAAAAAAATGCCTGAAACCATTATATTTACGGGGTATTTCGATGTTTTAAACAGGCATGAATATACTATTGACAAATGAAAAATAAATTTGATATTATATGATTAGTCAATTATTGATAGATTAATTATTGACAAGTCAATTAATAAGGCCTTTGCTGAATCTTTATCCCTGCTGGTAACCCCTGAGCAATAGCGCTTATGGTTCCTGAGCTATTACATTTAATCTGTGGTTTTGGGTGGTGGTAAAAATCTTTATCGATAGGGACACCCTCGGTTTTATCCTCTGTCACGCGGACCTTAAAATGAAAAATAACCTTTTGCGAAAGATTAAGTCCTTTGAGATTACTACTGAACAATGGATGATCTTAAACCGGTTGTTTGAAGAACCGGGAATCAATCAAAAGGAGTTGTCGGAAAGAACTCTAAAAGACCAGGGATCCTTAACGCGGACCCTGGATCGGATGGAAAACAAAGGGCTTGTCAAACGGCAGATAAATCCAACCGACAGGAGATCATTTTTAATTTATTTAACGAATGAAGGCTATGCTCTTAGGAACCGGATAGTGCCTATTGCGGTGGAATGTATCGAAGATGCGGTAAAAGGTTTTACCGAAGAAGAAGTTGATACTCTGGTAGCCTTACTAAAAAAGTTAATATTAAATCTTTGACGAATTTTTTTTATCAAGATACTTGACCGGGCAATAATAGCCAGGGTCAAGTAATGGTTATCAGCAGGAGAAAAAAAAGAGTTATTTAAAGGGAGAAGGAGGAAGTATTATGACGCCAGCAGGCAAAAAGCCATCTTATCCTGCTATCACACTCACCGTAAATGGTGAGCCCCACTCTTTTTTACTGGGAGAAGGTCCCCACGAGGTCTCCCCCTCGCACACCCTGGCGCAGACACTCAGGGAAAGGCTGGGGCTGACAGGCACCAAAATTTCCTGTGATCACGGTGCCTGCGGATGCTGTACCGTGCTTATGGACGGGAAAGCAGTCCTCTCCTGCATGCTCTTGACTGTGGAGTGTGACGGAAAGGAAATTACCACTATTGAGGGCCTGGGAGATCCCGTAACCGGCGATATTGACCCCCTACAGCAGTCTTTTATCGACCATACGGCCTTTCAGTGCGGTTTTTGCACCCCGGGGATTATTATGAGCGCCAAAGCCCTCCTCAATGAGAAACCCTCTCCCACGGAGGACGAGGTGAAAGAGGCCCTTTCAGGAAATTTCTGCCGGTGCAACAGTCACTACCATGTGTTGCAAGCGGTAATGGCCGCAGCGCAAAAGGAGGGCAAATAAATGGCGAAAAAAGAATACCGCTATATCGGCAAATCTACCCCCCGCAAGGATGCCTTCGACATCGTGACCGGTAGGACAAAGTTTATCAATGACCTCAGCGTTTCCAACATGCTCTGCGGCAAGGTACTCAGAAGCCCCCACCCCCACGCCCTCATTAAGAGCATCGATACTGCGGAGGCACTGCGGCTTCCCGGCGTGAAAGCTGTCCTAACTTATAAAAACGCACCCGACTGGAAGGGAGGGGGAGTGCCCTTTCACGTCCGGGTTCTCGACAGTAGAGTCCGCTATGTCGGTGATGCGGTTGCCCTTGTTGCTGCGGAGACAGAAGAAATCGGGGAAGAAGCCCTCCGTCTCATCAAGGTTGAGTACGAGCTTCTTCCAGCGGTCTATGATGTAGAGGAGGCCATGCGGCCTGACGCGCCCCAGTTGTATGAGCAGTTCCCCGGCAATATTATGCCGCAGGGAATACCCGCGTTTGGTCCGCATGCACTGCAGGAGGTTGTCTTCGGCGATGTGAAAAAAGGACGCGCAGAAGCCGATTATATTATTGAAGGAACCTATACCTATGAAAATATCCCCAACCCGCTGCCTCCGGAGCCCCCCGGAGTGATTGCCTCCTGGGAAGGTAAGGATACCTTAACCGTTTGGTCGGCATCACAGGGGCCCCATATGATTAAAGTTGCCCTCCAGAGGCGAATGGGCTCGATCAATCTGCATTCATTGGGCAGCCCGGTAGGGGCAAGCTACGGTTCAAAGTATATGTCCTGGCAGTATGTTTTACCGGCCGCTGCCCTGGCGAAAGCAACGGGGAGGCCCGTGAAGCTCTGCTACGAAAAATCCGAACACCAGGCGGCCTTTACGGTACGGCTGGGGTCCCGTATTCACGGAAAAGTCGGTATGAAGAAAAACGGCGAGGTGACTTTCCTCGAGGGCAACTGGCTCGTAAATACCGGCGCCTTTTCTGAAACATCCCAGGCCATGGTCGCCGTGGGCTGCGGCGAAGTGCAGCTCATGCTCCGTTGTCCCAACTGGAATCTTAAGCCCAAAGTGGTCTGCACCAACCGGACGGCCTCAGGGCAGGTGCGGGGTTTCGGCGGCCAGGAACTGAAATGCGCTTTTCTTCCCATCCTCACCCTGGCTATGGAGAAGGCCGGTATTGATCCCGTTGAATTCTTTAAAAGGAACTATGTCAAACCGGGTGACGGGTACTTCTGGCGCGATGGAAACTGGTGGGAATGCAGGGGTGTTGATTATACCCGGGCTATCGAAGAAGGGGCCGAGAAATTCGGCTGGAAGGATAAATGGAAAGGGTGGCTTATGCCATCATCTGTCAGCGGCGCGAAAAGAAGGGGTGTCGGGGTCGGTGTGCACGGGAATGCCGATGTGGGCGAGGATGTATCCGAGGCCTATGTCCGCCTTGATCCCAACGGCACGGCCATAATCCACTCCGGCCTGTCGGAGCACGGCACAGGCCAGCGGAGCAACATCTGCAAGATGGTGGCAGAAATACTGCAGCTTCCCCTGGAGCGGGTTTTCGTATCACCGAATGACTCGCGGGTAAATCCTTATGAGATGGGACCTGTCGGATCGAGGGGAACCTATGCCATCGGCAGCGCTGCTATAGCTGCTGCCGAAGATGCGAAAAGACAGCTTCTTGAGCTATCAGCGCCGAAGTTCAAAGCAAAAGTGGAAGACCTGGATACGGAAGACGCAATGGTCTATGTGAAAGGGGAACCCGATGCGAAGCTCCCGTGGATCAAAGCGATCGGTTATGAGCAGACCGTCACGGGCCACGGCCGTTTTGAGCCTGATTTCACCATGCCCAACTTTATGATGATCTTCACCGAAGTTGAAGTCGATACCGAAACTGGCAAGGTTGACCTCATCCGGGTAGTGGCCGCTACCGATGTCGGGCAGATTATCGACCCTCCCGGCATTACAAACCAGCTCAACGGGTGCCTGGGTTCAGCCGGGATCGACTCCGCCCTCTTTGAGGAGACGGTTATTGATAAACGGCTCGGGCGCATCATGAACGCCAATATGATCGATTACAAGTGGCGTACCTTTGCCGAACTTCCCGAGATGGAACATGTTATCCTGGAGACTCCCTTTCCCAGCCACCGTTTCCATGCCATCGGCGTGGGTGAGATCGCCACGGCTCCGGGACCTTCTGCTGTTCTCATGGCCGTATCCAATGCGCTGGGTGTGCGGATACATGATTATCCGGTCACGCCCGATAAGGTTTTAAGCGCCTTAGGGAAAATAAGTGCCCCGAAGAGGGAGGTAAAATAAATGAAGCCCTTTATCCATATTAACGCCGGCTCGGTAGAGGAAGCGGTGGAACTGCTCGCTAAATACGAAGGGAAGGCTAAACTCAATGCAGGGGGGACGGACCTCCTTGGTGTCTTAAAGGACCGCATTCTTTCTCAATATCCTGAAACGATTATCAATATTAAGACCATCCCCGGCCTTAGCGCTATTAAAGAGCACGAAGGAGGGATTAGCGTGGGTGCGCTGACCACCCTTGCAGATATCATCAGCTCCCCTCTCATTGAACAGTACTATCCCCTCCTCAATGAGGCCGCTAAAACCGTAGCTTCCTCCCAGATTCGAAACATGGCGACCATCGGCGGCAATCTTTGCCAGGATACCCGCTGCTGGTACTATCGCTATCCGGATAAAATCGGGGGTATGATCGATTGTTTCCGGAAAGGGGGAAAGACATGCCCTGCCGCCTCCGGTGAAAATCAATACCACGCCATCATGGGGGCGAGGAGATGTTTTGCGGTCTGTCCCTCCGACACGGCGGTAGCCCTTACCGCCCTTAGCGCAAGGGTCAGCGCGGCAGGCCCGGAAGGCACGCGCAACATTTCCGTGGAAGAGTTCTACACCCCTCCGGGCAATGTACTTACCCCTGGAGAGATGATTACGGAGATTTACATCCCGAAACCTTCCCCTGCTGCCGGGCAGAAGTTTCTCAAGTTCACCTTGCGCAAGCCGATCGACTTTGCCGTGGTCAGCGTTGCTGCGCTTATTACTCTTGACCGGAAGATCTGCAGCGATGCCCGCATTGTCCTGGGGGCGGTTGCTTCCGCTCCGATCCGTGCTTTTAAAGCGGAGGAGTATCTGCAGGGAAAAGAGCTTTCTGAAGAAAATACGGCAGAAGCAGCGGAGATCGCCCTGGCCGGGGCAAAACCCCTGGCGAAGAATGCCTATAAAGTGGAAATTGCCAAAACACTGGTCAAAAGGGCGGTAACAGCAGCGGTCCTGAAGTGCTAAAGGTAGGTAGAAGCGGGGAAAAATAGCTACGGGTTGGGATTTATCATGGTACGCCTGAAAGAAACAAACGAAACGGCAATCACCTCGCGGTTCCTGATGATAAACCTGGAGTGCAGACTCCGTAGCTATATAGCCCCCTATAAAATATAGTCGCCTTACATGCCCATCGAAGGCAAATCTTGACTGACGGCCTGCATAACCTTTACGCGCTAAAACTGTACTGTTCTAGAATCACCTGCCATATTGCTAAACGTTGCTTCCCCTTCTTCTATGTAAAACAACTCCCAAATAGGATTATCGGCAGAGGAGTACATTTTTTTAAGTGTCGGCCTTTCCTCCAGTGCCTTTGCTTTTATGGTAGGAGTGGCATTAAAAACTGCTTTCCCTTTAACGCGCACCCAATCATTACGGTTTTTCGATGTACAAATCTCGATGTACGGGTTTGCTTTCAACTGTTTGTAAACATCTTTTTGATTATTGGTACTCAACCATAGCTTACCCTCATGTAACATTACAAAACCAAAAGGCCGCACCTTGGGCTTATCGCCATCAACAGTAGCAACGTAAAACGGAGAGTTCTCAGATAAAAACTTATATACTTCCTTCACAATCAAACCCTTCTTTCATAAATATTATCTACTCTACATATTTCTACAAAATAATTATAAACGATATGTAATTATTTGCAAGAAAACCAAATGTGTCAGGGACGATGATCTTTGCGGTTGGCTCAAGATTTTTAACGTCTGAATTATGTTTACTTTTAGCGCAGGCGATAGCCATTGATGAAGGGCGTGAAGAAGCCCATGAAGGGAAACTGAAAGCCTATGATACGGTGCATGAGATGTGGGCAGAGATAGAAGCCGAAGAGTGAAAAGCCAAAGTATAAGTTCAAGCCAACAAGTCGGTTCAAACGGCTGTTAAAAAGCTCCCTTCAGAGTTGAAGCAGCCGGTTAGGAAAAATCCGGGGCTGTTGCAGGAAATTTCTTCTTACCTGTTACTTTGCTTGAAAAAATATTATTCCAGCCTCTTTATTTTTTTCTTGACATATATAGTATAGGGGGGTATCCTATTTATTTAGGAGGTGCTTCCACAATGGATAGACAAAAACAGGAGCATTGCCATAATTGCAGAAACACGGGGAAGAGAAGCTGGGATGATGAAAAAACGTTACAAGACCTCATCCATCGTTTAAACCGGATTGAAGGGCAGATCAGGGGCATTAAAAAAATGATCGTGGAAGGGGTTTATTGCGATAATGTATTGAACCAGATCGCTTCAGCAAAGTCCGCCCTCAACAGCGCTGCAAAACTACTGCTGGAAAAACACATGAAATCTTGTATTAAAGAACAGCTGCAGGCCGGGGATGATGAGGTCATTGATGAAATAACGAGAACCGTTTTCAAACTAATCAAATAGAGGATAGCTAAACAGAAGGGGTTGGTTTTATGAAAAAAGCCATACAAACAAATACTGCCGCTAGCGTATCCGAACCCAAAATGAAAGGGGCAAAAATGAGATTGCCCATTTCAGGTATGCGGTGTGCTGCCTGCTCGGCCAGGGTGGAAAGGGAATTAAACCGCCTGGAGGGAGTCTTGTCGGCAGATGTTAATCTTGCCACGGAAGTAGCGACAATAACTTACGATTCGCAGACGATCTCGCCTGAGGGCATTGTTGACCGGATCCGCGCTGTCGGTTTCGATGTTAGGAACGAAACTCTGGAGGAAGAAAAGGACAGGTCACAGCAAAAAGAGCTACGTATACAAACGGCGCTGTTTGTTCTGGCAGCGGTTCTCACTCTTCCTTTCGGGATGATGATGCTGGGCATGCTCTTCGGATGGCACCGATTTATGCTCGGCCCCTGGGTTCAACTGGCTCTGGCAACCCCGGTTCAGTTTGTGGCCGGCCGGCAGTTTTATCGCGGAGCTTATCGCTCCCTGAAAAGGGGCGGGGCAAACATGGATGTACTGGTGGCTCTCGGTACTTCAACGGCCTTTTTTTACAGCCTTTTTTCCCTGATGCTCGGCTGGGAAATTTATTATTTTGAATCTGCAGCCATGCTTATTACTCTTATCCTGCTGGGGAGACTACTGGAAACAGCAGCGAAAGGGAAAACGTCCGCTGCTGTAAAAAAACTGATCAGCTTGCAGGCCAAAACTGCCCGTGTCATCCGTGACGGGAGCGAAGAAGATCTTCCCATTGAAGAGGTTCAGGTGGGCGACATTATCCTGGTGCGGCCCGGGGAACGAATTCCGGCGGATGGAATTATTCTGGAGGGAAACTCCAGTGTGGATGAGTCCATGCTCACCGGAGAAAGCCTGCCCGTGGAAAAACAGCCCGGTGACAGGGTTGTAGGAGCTTCTGTAAACCACCAGGGAAGCTTTACCTTCAGGGCGGAGAAGGTTGGCAGTGATACCGCCCTGGCGCAAATTATCCGCCTGGTGGAAGAGGCGCAGGGTTCCAAGGCACCCATCCAGCGTCTGGCGGACAGGGTATCCGCTGTCTTTGTACCTGCTGTGCTGGCCATCGCGCTGCTTACCTTTGCGGGCTGGTATGCAAGCGGCGGGGGATTAACCGCAGCTCTGATGCACATGGCTGCGGTGCTGGTTGTAGCCTGCCCCTGCGCCTGGGGCTGGCTACACCTACGGCTATCATGGTGGGGACAGGAGTTGGAGCCGAAAGAGGCATTTTAATCAAGGGAGGAGAACATCTTGAGCGGGCCGGCAAGATAGATACGGTTGTCCTGGATAAAACAGGAACTATTACCAGGGGCATCCCCTCCGTGACTGATTTGCGGGTCTTCCCTCCCTGGGGAAAAAAGGAACTGCTGGGGATACTGGCCTCTGCGGAAAAGAAATCGGAGCATCCCCTGGGGCAGGCCATCGTCCGCCGGGCTGAGGAAGACGGAGCTCCTCCGGTTGAAATCAGCGCTTTTCAGGCCATCGCCGGGCAGGGAGTCCGCTTCGAAAGAGGGGATGAAATCTGGTATATCGGCAATGAAGCCCTGGCCAGGGCGCAGGGGGTAGATCTGCTGCCGGTAAGGGAGCAAAAAAACCGCTGGGAAAAAGAAGGTAAGACCGTTATGCTGGCGATGACGGATAAAAAAGTGGCGGGGATGATAGCTGTGGCGGATATTGTCAAGGAGCATGCCGCACAGGCAATCTCGGAACTCCGAAAGATGGGGCTGGATGTCTTTATGCTGACTGGCGACCAGCGCCAAACGGCGGAGGCCATAGCTTGGCAGGTGGGTATCGAAAATGTAATCGCCGAAGTCCTCCCCGATAACAAGGTGCAGGAAATTCAGAGGCTGAAAAACGCCGGCAAAACGGTAGCCATGGTGGGAGACGGTATTAATGATGCTCCGGCCCTGGCTACGGCTGATGTGGGGATAGCTATCGGCACGGGCACCGATATTGCCATCGAAAGCGGTTCCATCATCCTTATCCGCGGGGATTTGCAGGGCATAGCCGCCGCGATACGCCTGTCGCGCCGGACCCTGCAAAAAATACGGCAGAACCTTTTTTGGGCATTTTTCTACAATCTCATCTGTATCCCGCTGGCGGTCGTAGGCGTGTTTACACCGGTTATGGGGGGTGCTGCCATGGCCTTCAGCTCGGTATCGGTGGTAAGTAATTCCCTGTTGCTGAAGCGTTATAATCCGGAAAACAATAATTCAAACCCAATAGGGATTAATAGAAGGGGGATAAAAAAAATGAAGCAAACCATCCTCAAGGTTAACGGCATGAGCTGCAACCATTGCAAAAATGCTGTAGAGAAAGCTGTTAAAAGCATCAGCGGTGTTGAAAGTGTCCAGGTAAACCTGGACCAAGGGCAAGTTGTAGTAGAAGGTTCGGCAGGCTATGACCGGCTTGTTAAAGCCATTGAAGAAGCCGGCTATGAAGTAATTAGTTAGCCAAAATTTTGAACTCCATAGAATGCCATAAAAGAAGAGCCGGCAACCTGATTGTCATCGGGTTGCCGGCTCTTCGGTATAAAGCTAAAGCAATATTAGGCATTACTACTATAAAATTTGCCTAATTATATTGACATTACTTTTTATAACTATCAGGAGTAATGCAGTTGATGTAAATATATTACAGCACACTCCAAAAAATATTTTCAAATTAGACCCATATTTTCCCAAAAACACTTGACATTTCAGAAAAGCGCCCATAATCGAGTAGGATGGTAATTATTACCATTACTGCTGACGATTTGGGTGATACAATTGAAACAGCTGGGTAAACCTATTTTTCGAAGTAAGGATCGCGGCCCGGGGGCCGGTATTCCAGTGCTCAAAACAATTTGGGATTTTTTTGACATGGCGCTTTTGTTTTCCCAAACCGGAATCAGCAAACATTCCGGACTACCTGCATGGTTAATGGCTTTCGCCTATATCTGCGGTTTGATCAATAATGTAAAATCGGCCAATAAAAATGCAAGTTTTTCTGCAGATGCTCCATTTTTAAGGCATTTGTTGGGGCAAAAGGTTTCCCAGAGTGCTTTCAGCCGGTTTCTCGCTAAACCATTTGCGTGGCTCAGTTCTCCCTTGGCAGAGTTGCCAGATTGCAGGAGAAGGAAGAAAGCCGTCTAAACGAGGGTGATGTGATTGCTCTGGATGACACAAAAATTGAGCACCGACATGGGAAAAAGATCCCTTTTTTGTATTGGCTTTTTGATAGTTCGGATAAACGCCATCTTTGGTGTATGAACCTTGTATCAACTTTTGCCGTTTTGAATAACGGACTGGAATATCCTTTGTTATGGCGTTTCTGGGTGAAAACAGAAAATGTCAAAGAGAAACAAACAAAGCTTGAACTGGCGAAAAAAATGCTTACGGCGTTTCGCTCGCTTAATGATGCAAGGGTTTGGGTGGCTATGGACCGTTGGTTCTTGTGTAAAAAGTTCCTGCGGTGGCTTATGGATAATGATTTTGATTGGGTTACTAAAGCCAAACGCAATACGGTCCTGTTCCGGAAAACATATGACCACAGGCTTGGAAAGGAAATATTTATTAAGCTAAATCCCCAAACGCTGCTACGGGAAGCATACCCGAAGCTGCGGAAAGACGGTTCGGCAATGAGTATTGCTGATATTTACATCAAGATCCCTTATGAAACGGTTACCAAGAAGGGAAAGCCTATCACACGTCAAGAAATGGTTCCCGTTGCTGCTATTGCTGCAACCTACACAAAGCAGGCATCAGACATCTTTTTGCCGGAAGCAGAACCGCCGGCACCTTTAAGGATTCATAGTAAGCAATAGCTACATCTTTTGGTTTATCAACACGGTTACTCAGCAATAGATAAACGTTCCCGATATTTTTTAAAAAAGCAAAAAAACCTTGGTCCTTACATTTTGGCCCGAGGTTGATTTTAATAATGTGGGTTTGATTTTTTAAGCCTTATTTTGGTTAATCAATCATTGGTTCAACTGATTGTGCTATTTCTAGAGTAGTTTCAACAGAGATATTGCCGCTTAAATCGAATTGCTTATCCCCCCAAAGCCAGGTAATTTGGATAATGCCGTAACGCATTTCGGCAATCATGTACTCGATCCCACCGCTGCGATAAAAGAATACATCTGGATCATCATCGTCGAAGCTTTTTCCGGAAACCCCGTTTCCAGGGGTGTCTTGCTGTATAAAGACCAAATCGGAGCCATCGAGGTTTAGGTCCATAATGATTATCCAAAGAATATCATATAAATACAGTCATATTTCAAAATCCGGAAAAACTGCCACTTGGTTTATGTAACAAATTACATTTTCTGTAGTTCGATTAATTCCGTTTTATTGTCCCAATTAATCAATAAGTTCACTTTATTACTCATTTCTGAAATAGTAGTATTATTAATTTGCCCTTTACTAATAATAGCTTCTAAAGGCATAATTGGGCCAGTTGTTTCTCCTAAAGATATTTTTATTTTTGTAGGAACCTTGCTATCTCCTTTAAAAATTAGACTTTCATTGCCTGTACTATCCGAAATAGCTACAGCATCCTTATGTAACCAGTCTAACTGATAAGATAAGCTGTTAATATTTATATTTTTTGTATCTTCTTTATTGTACATAATTTCAATTAGGTAAAATATTTGCTGATCTTTAATATCTTTTACTATAAAATTAGCGTCCCAATACTCTCCACTACCTGAAAAATTAGTTTCAGCACTAGAAAGATTGCAACCTATCAAAAATAATAAAAAGAATAGAAAAATACCATATCTTTTCAATTTTTTCTACCCTCCATCCAAAATACATTCATTAGATTAATTACTACTTGACAATACAATAGATAAAGAGGTATTCAACGCGATATTAAAAAATACCTCTTTATCTATGTTTAAAGATATTCTATTAATAATTTATTATTATTATTTAACTCCAAGGAAATGCAAAGGAATTCCAGCCGAGACCAACATCCTCAGTTTGGCCTACGTTTCCCCATAATAATTGTATAGTAGTATTTGATGTACAATACCCCATGGAACTAAGTAGAAGAGAATAAATATTGGGAGAGTATAAATAGCCAGCAGCACCGCTAGTCCTATTCTCCAACCACCAAGTAGAATAATTGTTTCTGCGATAATTTTCAAAAATGTCTCTAGCATCTCTTTGCGCTGCGAGAACATCAATTCGTGCAACCCCATCAAGTACTTGTGAACTGGTCCAATAAAAATTAAAATCGTACAATTTATAGTCATAAAAACCTTCATAATGAAAATCTTGATTTGGTTGTTTCCATGCCTTTAATGAGATAGTACATGTAATTGGTCTACCACTGGAAATCCATGATTCATTCTTTGTATTCGTAGATAGAATTGCTTGATTACCAACATTTAGATGCGAATCTAGACGCGAATCATCTTCTCCAATTATTATTTCTGAGTATACTTTTACTGGTTGCTGATATGACTTTCTTATAGTATCTATATCTCCGATTAAATCAAGCGTTACTTCTCTATTATACTCTTCTGAATAATTTATATTTGATTTTTTTAGATTATTATTAATTTGAGATTCGATTTCACTTCTTAAGCCTTTATTTTGTTCTAGCAACTTTTCATCAGATACATAGAATTGATTTTGAGCAAATGCAACTGACACAAAACTAAACACCACTATAAAACACAATAAAAAGGATATTTGTTTTTTTACATTATTACTGTACTCCTTTAATGAAATTTTTTTGTATTCACATTTATTTTGATTAAGTTCCCCCGGCAGCTTTGGACTATAAAACCACCCCACGCACATGGGCGAGGCCACACCCAACGTCCCGACAAAAACCAACAGCGATCCTAGCACCCCGACTAAATTCCCCAGTCTGACTTTCAATTGGATCACCCCTTTGAATATTTTTTAAATTTTACCATGAGATTTTTTGAAATAGTTAATTTTGGAATGAAAGTGTCATTTTGGGGAACGAAATGACCCAATTTTTTCTATTAATTCGTCTGCTTTGTTTACTAAGATCTTTCCGGGGTAAGTGAGCATAAAGCTTTGTATGGATATTCCAAATCCAATGGCAAGCAGAAAGCCGACCCAGATTTCGCTGCCCATGAGGGCGATCCTCTGTTAAAGCTTGAACAGTGGGCTCCCCCCGTAAAAAATCTCAGGAAAAGAGCGGAAAGCATGATCATCGCCGTATAAATTGCCGTCCCAAATAGGGAGGAAACCAACAAAGTCAGGGCCAGTTCTATTGTTATGCCCAGGACGATGCTCAGGCCAGGGGAAACCACGGGGACGGTTCTGGTTTATCTGGTTTATCCCTCAAACAGCGAGAACCGTCCCCGTGGCTCCCTAAAGGAGGCTATGGAGCTCTACGCGGCGGATTATATAACTAAACCTCTTCATGTGGAGCGCTTTAAAGAAACACTCAACCACTACCGGCTAAAGCCGGTAGGTTGGCCTGCTGCTAAAGCAGCCTAAAGTTATTCCAAAGTGAAATTATCTGATCTTTGATTCTCTTCAATGTCTTGATGCTGGATATATTCCATTATTACTTCATCAGTCACATTTCCACTACTTGCTGCAAAATATCCTCTTGCCCAAAGATGCTGCCCCCCAAAACTGCTTGTTCAACTCTTTATTCTCCATTAGTAATTTCCGGGAACTGTAGCCTTTTATATACTGAACTAACTTACCTTACTGACAAATACGGTGGTGCTGATACTAAAAGATGGACATGATCTTTGGAAACGTGACCTGCTAATATCTCTACTTCGTTATTCTTACAAACCATTCTAACAAGTTCTCTTACCCTTTTCTGCTATTCTCTTCATTAGTTTCGGAGGTCAATAACCGGCCTGCATTTTCCCCTGTCAATTGCTTCACGTGCAGTCTCGCGACCACCCTCGCATAACTCGGGGCCGTGATGGTTAGCTACTCCCTTCACGTAGGTCTATTTCATCCCCTTCTCTATGCCGATTTATCCCGCTTTCGAACCATCCCCCTGGATCGCCTTCTAATTTAAACTAACTAATTATTATTTCCCTTAAGTAATGAGTGATTTATAATCCAGTAAATAAACATACCTAGTATCGGCAATGAAAAAAGATATAGAAGCCCATATAAACCGGCGAAAGATATAAAGAAGATTCTTTGTATTTTTATTGCATCGCGATAAACAATAACAGTAAGAGCAAAATGAACAGAAACAACTACTATTCCCCAAAACCAGAGTAAAAATACCAACAATACCATGGTAAATTCCCTCCACAAATTAATTTTATGTAACTGTTCAGCCTAAAAAATAATTTTCATTCTGTGCAAATATGGTAATAATTTTCAAACGTTCCCCATATTTTTATGATAACATTATAACATGGTAAGAACAACGTCTACACCGAATTTTATGGCATCTAAAACCTCATGAAATATGAGCAATTCCTGGAGGTATACAATACTGACCCGAAGGCGACGTATGAACTTTTTTTGAGCATATTGAAGGTAAACGCTTTGCTGTTAGAGCGAACAGAACAACTGGAAAAACGGGTTCAGGAATTAGAAGCTCAGCTTAATATAAACCAATCGCAATAGTAGTAAGCCTCCTTCTGTCGATGAATTTATCAAACCTAAGAGTCAGCGTAAAAAAAGCGGTAAACCATCGGGCGGACAAAAAGGGGCCAAAGGCCTTGCAAATGTCAGCTCGCCTGACCACCGCATTATCCATACGATAAAGATTGTTTTGGCTGTAGCCATGCCCTAGAAGCGGTACCGGCTGATAATATTGAGAAACGTCAGGTGTTTGATCTTCCTGCGCTTCAAGTAGAAGTTACCGAGCATTTAGCCCAGAGCAAATCCATCCCTGTTGCGGAAAGAAGAACAAAGCCTTTTTCCCTGAAGAGGTAACACATCCGGTACAGTACGGCGAGGGTTTTTAGTCTACCTGAATCAGTATCACCGAAAGTGGGGCCGTGCAGAATACATGAACAACAAGTTTCAGCACAGCCCCATTTTAGTCAAATTATATTAATTAACTGTCCAAGTACAGGAGTTTAGATCAGTATTAGTATAACATGAGAAAACTCCCCTAACATTAGCTAATGTAGTATTTAACTGTCTAATTTCAGCAAGCCCTCTTACTTTTACCGGGTTTGAGTTGTCTTGAACAGTAGCAACCCCTCCTTTAATAACATCATAAGAATATAACTGGGCACTTTCATCCCATTTATCTAATATGACCGAAGGCCCATCCATACTATTAAAGCCATATTTACAATAAAATATAATAGTAGGCTACAGGTATTCCCAAAACTCTATGAGTGTACGTTGCCCCTGGCTGTTATCGTTCCTAAGTAGTACTCACTTTTAATAGTAAATGTTTCAAGAGAAAGTTCTATTGAGCTACCATCTTCAAAATCTATACTAGACAACCTCTCCATTCTTAACTATAATTCCATCTCTTAATGCATTCTTTATTTTCCTTGAATCATTGATTGCTAAATTTTCAAACCATTTTACTGCTTCAGCATTCTTTTGTTCTACTTTTTCAAAAAGAGCATATTTTTCTGTAATAGTTAACGAACCATCTTTTGTCTTTTGAAGAAGTGTTGTAATCTCTGAGTTATCACTTGAAATGCTAGCAAAAGCAGTACTGGGTAAATACTAGACTTATTAAACAAATTAATGTTATTATCATTTTTAATTTTCTTTTCACAACAAACACCTCCACTTTCTTGTTTTAAACAGGTAACACTACAATGACACTGCTCTGTTAAACCACCCCTCAATTATTAAACAAACTTTTTAGCATCATCTGGGTTTACCACCTCTCTCTTTGTGAAACCATGGGGACGGAAACCATGAAACCATGAAACCATGGGGAAACCATGGGGGAAACCATGCGAAACCATGGGGACGGTTCTCGCGGTCTTGACATGTTTGCTATTCAAATTAAAAATTTTGACTCGCCCCCATAACAAAATTTGTGAAATCGCTAACCATACAACACTTTTTCTTTCGTCACTGCCTTATTTTAAATTTAACTACCCCGGCACTTTTGGACCATAAAACCACCCCACGCACATGGGCGAGGCCACACCCAACGTCCCGACAAAAACCAGCAGCGATCCATAGCACCCCGGCTAAATTCCCCAGTCTGACTTTCAATTGAATCACCCCTTTGAATATTTTTTAAATTTTACCATGGAATTTTGCAAAATAGTTAATTTTGGAATGAAAGTGTCATTTTGGGGAACGAAATGACCCAATTTTTTCCATTACTTCGTCTGCTTTGTTTACTAAGATCTTTCCGGGGTAAGTGAGCATAAAGCTTTGTATGGATAATCCAAATACAATGGCAAGCAGAAAACTGATCCAGCTTTCGCTGCCCATGACGGCGATCCCTGGATCGAACTTGATAGAAAAGGTACTTTACCAACAGGGAAGCCGGAACGAAAAGCAGGATGGTAAAGAGCAGGCACCTGTTAAAGCTTGAACAGTGGGCTCCGCCCTGTAAAAAATCGCAGGAAAAGAGCGGAAAGCATGATCATTGCCGTATAAATAGCCGTCCCAAAGATGGCGGAAACCAACAAAGTCAGGGCCAATTCTATTGTTATGCCCAGGACGATGCTCAGGCCGTATTCTAACTTTGCTTTTTCAACCTGGCTCATATTTTGATTACGGAATAGAGTATCTGTTAATCTCTGGGCGGTCCTTTCGATATTCAGCATAATTATTCCACCAGCTTGTAAATGGGTATTTCGATCTTCAAGTGAAAGCGCTCTTCTTTTACTTCATAGCCGATTTCACCCCGAAGATTTTTAACGGTTCTTTTGATGATGGAGAGCCCCTCCCCCCTTGTGCTTCCTTTTTTGGAGGTATAACCTTCTTTTAATAGCTTTTTCTCCTGGGTCCATGCCGGCGTCGCATGTATTTGTTACCGTAAATATGTAATTCAAAAGCGTCGCGGGAAATTTGCATTGTTATGCTCCTTGAACCCTTGACATTCTCGCAGGCTTCAATGGCGTTATCGAGTACATTGGCCAATACGGCAGCCAGTTCGATAATATGCTTTTGACTCGCATTTCGAGCCCTGTCAGGCATTTATAATCAATAGAAATGTTTTTCCTTTTTGCTTCTGTAAATTTAGCGTAAAGGAGCGTATCCAGTTCTTTTAATCCGGTATCTACTGAAACAATGCTCTTATCTATAACATCAAGGTAAGAAGAAAGGTAATTTTTAAGCCTTTCCATCTCATTCGTTTGTGCCAGCCCGGAGATGATGCTTAAGTGGTTTTTCAAATCATGGCGGTGCTGGCGGTAAAGATGGTTCTGCTCTTCAATATGTTTAAACTTTAAGCTTTCCATTTCTAAACGATGCGCCCGTATGCTGTCCAGGTGCAAATGGCGTATGACAAAGACAGCGGCAATATTGAGGAAAAAATACGGAGATAGAAAGAAACATCTCCATATTTTCCAGGTTTGAAGACTGAAAAACATTAAACCTGCTCATGAACATGTTATTGATTAGCACTGTTAACAGGATAAGCTGGAGCGCATAAATAATGCTAGCCGCTTTATAATAATTTTTAGTCATGAAGTGGTACCTGCTTACTCTTCCGTAAATAATGAGCAGTTGTATTTACTTATCAGAAAGGCGACTCAGCATTGCTGCTGTTAGTTGAGGGATAAACCACAAAAACCGCAACACAATGTTATCGATTATAATCGCAAGGATCTAGCCTGGAAAATGGTTTGGAGGGCCTTTATGTTTAAAAACTCGATCATCAGGTAGACGGACATTGCTATGAGAACTGATGTTAATCTTTTTGAAAAGGAGCTTATTCTAAAAATACTGAATAAGGCCATCAGAACAGAGGTATAGGCGATCACATTTAAGATGTAGCTCCCCGTTAAAGGGCGAATGGCCGCCGAAAGAAGCCCCATAAGCACCCCTAGAGCAATTATTTTTATAAAATCCATCTTTGTGCCGGTAAGCCCGCAGGTCAACCAGGCAATAGCTGCGGCTTCCGGAACGGAGAAAAATTAGAGTTTCCAGAATCATTTTTTTCGTTCCTATCTTTCGTTAAGGCCTTTGCCTTTACGACGAAATTCCCCGTATAAATAGCCGGATAGGTAGGCTTTGCAATTCTTGTTCCGAAAAGAAATTTCATATGATGTTCTTGAAAAGGGTTTTATATAATTTATTTTCTGGATATTAACCAGATATGAGCGGCTTGTCCGAAAAAAGATGCTGCCTGAAAGGGCTCCTTCCAGTTCTTTCAAAGAATGGTCCGCTTCAAAAGCCTTTCCGGAGGTATGAATAATTGTTTTCTTTTTAAAGGCTTCGACCAAATAAATGTCATTTTCTCTTAAAAGCTCGATTTTATCCCCCGATTTTATTTGGAGGAAGTTTTTGTGTGGCGAGCATTTTTCTTTTTATTCTATTTAATGTTTCTTTAAAGCGCTCCACATGAAGAGGTTTAGTTATATAATCCGCTGCGTAGAGCTCCATAGCCTCCTTTAAGTAGTCGCCGCAGCCTGTTATAAATATTATTTCAGCATCAGGATGATCGGCGCGGATGCGTTTGGCCGCTTCAATTCCTGATAGTCCCGGCAAACCTATATCTAAAAAAACTATTCGGGGTTTATTTCATCGATAACTTTCAGGAGTTCTTCAGCGTTTCTGTGCAGTATTCCATCTCAATACCCAAAGAAGTGATGATTTGAACCAGTTTGTTACGGAAAGGGATGTTATCTTCTGCGATTACTCCTTTAATCATTTCCCTCACCCCATTGATTAAGTGCACGAGGATAATTCCATAAAGACAACAAATTTTTAAAACGTAATAGGTTAATAGTGCATTTATTATTTTTCTGCTCTCATTATATAAACAATTAAAGTGGTAAAATGTTCCCGATATTTTTAAAAAAGCAAAAGAACCTCGGCCTTTGCATTTTGGCCCGAGGTTGATTTTAATAATGTGGGTTTGATTTTTTAAGCCTTATCACTTTGGTTGGTCAAGCATTGGTTCAACAGATTGTGCTATTTCCAGAGCAGTATCAACAGAGATATTGCCGCTTAAGTCAAATTGCTTATCTCCCCAAAGCCAGGTAATTTGGATAATGCCGTAACGCATTTCGGCAATCATGTACTCGATCCCACCGCTGCGGTAAAAGAATACATCTGTATCATCATCGTCGAAGCTTTTTCCGGGAAACCCCACCTCCAGGGGTGTCTTGCTGTATAAAAACCAAATCGGAGCCATCGAGGTTTAGGTCCATAATAATTATCCAAAGAATATCATGATTATAATATTGTACTTTATTTAGCAAATCGCTTGAAATAATAGTAGGGTAATAGAGGGTGCCGGGGTATATGGATTTAAGTGTGTCCAGATCTGTATCAACAAAATCCCCTTGCGTATTAGTT
>JBMNEO010000005.1:0-196220 GCA_050948825.1 Dethiobacteria bacterium
ATAGAAGGGTTTTTTTAATTCCCATAGGCATAATTATTTGTTATAATATATTATGTAAATAAATTATGTTAACTGAAAAGCGGTGGTTGCGTTGAAATTTAATTTAAGATGGCCCATAGTTTTGCTTGCGCTGGTGCTTACCGTTTCTGGTATATATGGTATAAACTACTGGCGCCAGCAACGTTTAATCGATGAGCCCTTAAAAGAATCTCTCTTAAAGGTTGACGGGGTAGAAAAGGTTAACATAACCAGTTATAATCAGAATAACAAAATCTCGGTCACTCTTCAAGAAGTGAAGAACCTTTCCAAGACTTACAGAGAGATAGAAAGGATTTTGGATTTAACCTATGCACAGGGCTCATATCGGCTTAATATCTTGGATAAAAGAGATCCATATCTGGAATCCCTTTATGAAAAGGTTCATTATGCATTAATGGAGGGTGAAAGAAGGGGCAATTACAGCAGTATGAATAAAGAGATTTCCCTGTTGCTTAACGACGAAATAGACTTAAAAAATTATCATCTCTGGGTAGACCAGGAAAGAATATACCTGCAGCTTTCTTCAGAGGGAAATTATTTGTATGAGGTTATCCCCATAAATATGTCACGGAGGTTGGCAGATGCTTAAGGAAGTAGGCGTAGGAGTTGGCCTGGGAGTAATAATTAGTTTGATCTGGCTGGGATTTAATATATATCCTTTGCTATTTCTTTTTGGGATATTTTTCCTTCTGTTTAGAGTTATGGATGTCAGGGGAGGGGTAAAGGAATTTTCTTTTATAAAACAAAATAAACATCAAATAAGAAACTCCATTTCCTTTGATGATATTGGAGGGCAAAACTCAGCAAAAAAAGAGCTGCTTGAGGCACTCGATTTTATCAAGATTCCTGAAAAAATAGGATTAATGGGTATCAGACCATTAAAAGGCATCTTGCTGGCCGGACCTCCAGGAACGGGGAAAACCCTGCTGGCAAAAGCGGCTGCTGCCTATACTGATTCTGTTTTTGTTTCGGCGGCAGGAAGTGAATTTATAGAAATGTATGCCGGGGTAGGAGCCCAGAGGGTAAGGCAGATATTTCAACAGGCCAGAAATACGGCCAGGAAAAAGAATAAACAGAGCGCAATAATTTTCATCGATGAAATAGAAATCCTGGGCGCAAAAAGAGGCAGCCACAGCTCACATCTGGAGTATGATCAGACGTTGAATCAGCTGTTAGTAGAGATGGATGGCCTCTGCATGGAAGATGAAATCCGGGTTCTATTGATTGGTGCAACAAACAGAGCTGATCTGTTGGATAATGCTTTGCTGCGTCCGGGGCGATTTGACCGGATTGTTCAGCTGGAACTGCCCGATCTTGAAGGCAGGCAGCAGATATTGAAACTGCACACCCGCAATAAGCCTTTGGCTAAAGATATTCAGCTGAAAAAGATTGCCGCAGAGACTTTCGGTTTTTCGGGGGCTCAACTGGAAAGTTTGGCAAACGAAGCTGCGATAGCAGCTCTGCGGGAAAAAAGCAAATACCTGGAAAGAAAACATTTTAATGAAGCAATTGACAAAGTCATCATGGGTGAAAAATTGGATCGCCGCCCGGGAGAAGAGGAGATAAGGCGTATCGCTATTCATGAAATGGGCCATGCCCTGATTAGCGAGTATTTTACTCCCCGTTCTATTTCTACGATTACAATTGTTCCCAGGGGAAAAGCTATGGGGTATATACGGCAAAGACCTGAGAGAGACAGTTATGTCCATACCAAAGATTATCTGGAGGGGCAAATCGCCATTCTGCTCGGCGGGGCTGTAAGCGAAGAAGAGCTTCTTGGAAGCCGCAGCACGGGGGCATTAAATGACTTCCAGCAAGCTGTTGAACTGGCAAAAAGAATTATCAGCTCCGGTATGTCATCTCTCGGTGTCATAAGCTCAAAGGACCTCCCCGGAGGGGTTCTTCATAAAAACATTAAAGAAATAATCAGCACTCAGGAAGAAAGGGTTCGTATAATCATTATTAAATACAGAGAAGTAATTGAGCAGGCTGCACAGTACCTGCTGGAAAAAGAAAGAATTAGCGGAAAGTATTTGCGCGAATTGCTGAATGTGAAAAATAAAAACGAGGTTGAACATGACGTTATTTAAAAAAGGCCTGAAGCTTTTTTTTGGCCTGGCCGTAATGCTCATTATTATCCAGTTTCTCAACCCATTTAATTTTTCTGCGGGAGCGTTTGAATTTGAAACAAGCATAAAAGTATTTGGGAGCGGCAAAACACGAGTTCATTTTCCTCCGCTTGGAAACATTACAGCATCAACGCATAACGGTCCTCTTGACTTATGTCTTTCATTGAAGAATATTAATTTAGATGAGCTGACGGAATTTGCTTCTACCTTCTCCCAGGCAGATTCATGGTCGGATGATATTATTGAACAACTTAAAGCAACTGTGTTCAAATATCTTCTTGCACTTTTGCTGCTGGCCTTTATCTCGGGAGTTTTCTGCAACCTGATCTGGTCCCGCCAAAAAATAAACAAACTCGAGATGTTCTCCGGCGGGTTAACAAATTTCCTGGTATTGCTGCTGCTTATCTCTTTAGCGACCTGCTCCTATGATACTGAAGCTTTTTCGCATGCCGAATATGAAGGGATACTGGAAGCAGCCCCCTGGGTTTTCGGTGTCCTGGAAGAGGAAGGAATAGGTATCATAGAAGAAATCGGATTACAATTTACGGATGTTGTTGAAAATATTTCGTTTATGCAGAAAGAAATGGAATTAAGTGTGACGAAGGAGAAGAACGATGATATTCTAAATATACTACACGTTTCGGATATTCATAATAATCCTGCCGCCTTTGATTTTATTCGGCGTATTACAGATACCTATAAAGTGGATTTGATTATTGATACCGGTGATAGAGTAGATTACGGGACAGCGCTGGAGATGGACATTCTAGCTGAAAAAATGAAAGAGGTTAGCGTTCCCTGTGTATTTATTCCCGGAAATCATGATTCTCCGCTGGTTGTTGAGCAGCTGAAATTAAATGATAATACTACTGTTTTGGAGAAAGGAATAATCGAAGCGGCAGGTTTGCGCATAGCCGGTTTGGCTGATCGGGCATCCCTGTCTAACGTAATGGCTGTTGGGAATGAGGAAATTGATAAAAATGCAAGAGAGTTTTCAGAAGTGGTTTCCTCTGCTGAAAGGGTAGACCTGATTGCGGTGCATAACCCCGCTTATCTTAAATACTTGCGAAACAACAACCACCTGCTTCTTGCAGGTCACCAGCACAGCCCATATATAAATGACGAGAACGATTATATTGAAATTAATGCCGGCACAACCGGTGCCTCCGGCATAAGGGGTATTCAAAATATGGAAATTAACTTTAGCCTTATTCTTCTCAGGATGCAGTACTCTGAAGAGAATGACGGCTTTTTCCCCTTAAGTGCAGATTTAATAAAGGTTAAACAATTTCCCCTGAACTACAGTTTTGAGCGTTTTGTTTTTAATAATGATTAATTTTGTTCAAAGGCAGCAGGAGTTTTCTGCTATTAATTGAAATAATAGAATAAAACGAGTTGAAATAGGGGATCTGTGTTTTATGCGGGCTTTTATTGCAATTAAACTGGATTTGAAAATCATTAATGAGCTTATGAATATCCAGCAAGAGCTTAAGTCAAGGATTAAAGGAATTAGATGGGTTAAGCCTGAGCTTTTGCATATCACCTTAAAGTTTCTGGGGGAAATAAAGGAGGAAGATATTGATTTCCTAGAGAAACTATTAAGTGAGCTTGGAAACAGTACGAACTCTTTTAATCTTTCTTTCTCATCACTGGGGGCATTTCCGCGCCAAGGAGATCCCCGTGTTATCTGGATTGGGGTGGAAGAAGGTGCTGGAGAACTATATGCTCTCGCCCGGAAAATAGACCAGCTGTTCCTTGCTCATAGAATTCTTAATAAACCCGATAAAACAAAATTTAAACCGCATCTAACGTTAGGGAGAAGAAATAAGCATGAAGAACTATATCTGCATGACCGGGTTTTTGAGGAGCGCTGGGTTTGTAATAGTACCATGAACGTAAAGGAGTTTTATTTAATGCAAAGCACTCTTTACCCATCCGGGCCGATCTATGCCCCATTAAAAAAATTTTCATTAAAAAATTGAATTAGGCAGGATATTTCTGGGTAAAAAGAGAATATCTAATCATAACACAAACAAATGTTAGTACTTTTATCCATGTTGAATGCCATGCCTGAGGAGGTTGGAATTAATGGAAAAGAAAAAAGCGTTAGAAATGGCGTTGTCACAAATAGAAAAACAGTTTGGTAAAGGGTCAATTATGATCCTTGGCTCTGAATCAAGAGCTAATATTGCTGTTATATCTACAGGGGCGCTGTCGCTGGATATCGCTCTGGGAGTAGGAGGGTTGCCCAAAGGGAGAGTTATAGAAATTTTCGGCCCGGAGTCTTCCGGCAAAACTACTGTAGCTTTGCATGTTATTGCTGAAGCTCAGAAAAACGGCGGCTTTGCTGCCTTTATAGATGCTGAACATGCTCTTGATCCGGTTTATGCAGGGAAGCTTGGTGTTAATATTGATGAATTGCTGGTTTCTCAGCCAGATACCGGTGAACAGGCACTGGAAATAGCGGAATCACTGGTTCGCAGCGGTGCAATTGATGTTCTTGTTGTAGATTCTGTGGCTGCTTTGGTGCCAAGAGCAGAGATCGAAGGAGAAATGGGAGATGCGCATATTGGATTGCAGGCGCGCCTGATGTCCCAGGCGATGAGAAAGCTATCCGGTGCAATCAGCAAGTCGCTAACCACGGCTATTTTTATTAATCAAATCAGGGAAAAAGTAGGCGTCATGTTTGGTAATCCGGAGACAACTCCCGGGGGGAGGGCATTAAAGTTTTATGCTTCTGTAAGGCTTGATATCAGGAGGTTGGAAACTTTAAAACGCGGCAATGAGATGATTGGGAACCGGACCAGGGCAAAAGTTGTAAAGAATAAAGTAGCCCCACCTTTTAAACAAGCGGATTTTGATATTATTTATGGTGAAGGTATATCCCGGGAAGGATGTGTTCTAGACCTTGCCATAGAAAAGGATATTATCAAAAAGAGCGGAGCATGGTTTTCTTATGGGGAAGACAGATTAGGACAGGGCAGGGATAATGCCAAAGAGTTTCTTAAAGAAAACCCGGATATCTATCAAGAGATTGAGCAACAAATTAGGGTTCAGTATGACCTGACAGTTGATAAAAAAGGAGAAAAAGACGAAGGGAAAAAGGAAGAGGAAATAACAGGAATTTAATAATAATATTATTGAATTTATTGATAACGGGGGAAAATCCATATTATTTACTTGACATAAACCCGTAAAAAAGATAGAATTGTTTTCAAGTGGATTAAGGTAATACATGGTTTAAGATTGGTACAGTATTACTTAAAATAGATTTGACCATGATATAATGCCGACGGCATTTTATATAAAACCTTTTTTATTAAGATATAATTAATCCCGATCGTTTAATCTAAAAGGATAAATATGGCCATTTCTATTTTAAGCTGTTAAACACAGCTTATTTTTATTGTTTTATTGAGCAGGATTAAAAATAGCAGGAGGTGAAAAAAATAGTTGGAAGCTTTAACTGTAATAATTTTAATAATCGGCTTATTTTTAGGGTTTGGTGCCGGTTATTTAATACGTAAATATGTAGCAGAAGCAAAAATAGCTTCTGCAGAAGAAGCAGCAAGAAAGATTATTAGCGAAGCGGAAGAAAAAGCTCAGTCCTTAAAAAAAGAAAAAGTGTTGGAAGCCAAAGAAGAAGTTCACCGGTTGAGAAATGAGCTGGATAAGGAAACAAAGGAAAGGCGCCTGGAGTTACAGCGTTTGGAAAGGCGTATCTTACAAAAGGAAGAAAATCTGGATAAAAAAATTTCTCAGTTTGAAAAAAAAGAAGATGATTTAAAAAAACGAGTTGAAGAAAACGATCATATCCAGCAAAGGTTGACGGATCTTTATAAGCAGCAGCTTAATGAACTGGAAAAAATATCTGAATTGTCCACCGCAGAAGCGAAAGAAATGATCCTTCAAAGAGTAAAAGACGAAATTCAACACGAGATAGCTCAGATGATTAAGGATGTTGAACATCAGGCCAGGGAGGAAGCGGAAAAGAAAGCAAGAGAGATTATTACGCAGGGAATTCAGCGTTGTGCAGCCGATCACGTTTCTGAATCAACTGTTTCTGTAGTCAATCTGCCTAACGATGAAATGAAAGGGCGTATCATAGGCAGGGAAGGCAGAAATATTCGCACCCT
This sequence comes from Dethiobacteria bacterium, assembly GCA_050948825.1. Classification (GTDB taxonomy): domain Bacteria; phylum Bacillota; class Dethiobacteria; order DTU022; family UBA8154; genus DUQX01. The sequence continues at coordinate 6,305 of JBMNEO010000005.1, forward strand.
GGAGACATTAACAGGCATTGATTTAATTATAGATGATACTCCGGAGGCGGTTATATTATCCGGTTTTGACCCTATTCGCAGAGAAGTTGCCCGTTTAGCTTTAGAAAAGCTTATTATTGATGGCCGGATTCATCCCGCACGCATTGAAGAAATGGTAGAGAAGGCCCGCCAGGAAGTTGAGGTTCAGATCAGGGAAGAGGGAGAACAGGCAGCTTTTGAGGTTAATATTCACGGCCTTCATCCAGAACTTGTTAAAATGCTCGGCAGATTAAAATTTCGAACCAGTTACGGGCAGAATGTTCTTAAACATTCCCTTGAAGTCGCTCATCTTGCAGGTATTATGGCCTCAGAGCTGGGGCTGGATGTTAAACTATCCAAGAGGGCCGGGTTGCTCCACGATATAGGTAAAGCTCTTAATCATGAAACTGAAGGGCCTCATGTGGTAAGCGGAGCTGAGATGGCCAAAAAGTATCATGAGGCACCGGAAATAATTAATGCTATTGGAGCTCATCATGGCGATATTGAGCCGCATACCCTGGAAGCGGTTTTAATACAGTCTGCTGATGCGATTTCTGCTGCCAGGCCAGGCGCCAGAAGAGAAACATTAGAAGCTTATATTAAACGATTGGAAAAGCTTGAAGAAATTGCTGATTCCTTCGATGGAGTGGAAAAAGCGTATGCTATTCAGGCGGGACGTGAAATACGTATTATGGTTAAGCCGGAAAAAATTGATGATTTGACTGCTGTCCAGGTAGCCAGGAATATAACTAAAAAAATCGAAAAAGAACTGGAATATCCCGGTCAGATAAAAGTTACTGTTATTAGAGAAACCAGAGCAATTGAATATGCAAGGTAAAGTATAAGGTAAAATTTCTGGTAAAAAGTGCCGCAAGGCACTTTTTTTTTTGAGAAGGATTTCGGGGAGGTATTATTGAATATCTTATCGATTTAGCTAATATTATTATCCCTGGCTTATTTTTTATATAATGAACAGGAGTGAATTTTTAATGAAGTTAAAGCAGGCATCTGAAGAAATATCCAATGTGGATTTATTAATTTTTTTGCTTGTACGCTTTCCAGAAATATTTACTATTAAATATAATCAGGCACGGGGGAAATTTACTCTTTCGTTTATGCTAAGAATAGATATTGATAATGACCAGTACTTACGTTTTAAAAGCAAACTTTTCACGTGTCTTAAAGCATATAATGATCTTTCGGGTTCCGGACAGTCATTAACCAGACTTTGCAAAAGGTTTATTAAACCGTGGACCTTATTACAGGTTACTTTAAAAAAAGAGAGGATTTCCTTAGAAGAGGTAAATCTTATCAGTAGCCTGGTATTGAATGAATACAAAAACGGTTTAGTTTTTGATAGCCGGGATAATAATATTTTTGACAATAAAACAATTGAAAAAGAGGAGTTAATTGAATATTTGTTAACCAGGAAAAAGAAAAATGAAGAAGAAAATTTAATTGCTTTTCGTGAATCCGGGAAAGTATACATATACGACAAATAAAAAGAAATAAACATTTTTTGATAAACTATATTAGAGAAGAGGTATTGTAACTTAAATATTTTAAAGAATGTTAAAATTTTTTTAAGTTAGAAGAAGGAAATTTTCAATTACTGAAGAATATAATGAATTAATAATAATTAAAGTTGTATTAAAGGAGGTAGCAATTCATTAATGGAGGTATTAAAAGTTTCAGCAAAATCCAATCCTAATTCTGTCGCTGGTGCTTTAGCTGGAGTCTTAAGGGAGAGAGGGGGGGCTGAAATTCAAGCCATTGGAGCAGGTGCACTGAACCAGGCTGTAAAAGCTGTTGCCATAGCTAGAGGATTTGTTGCTCCAAGTGGTATGGATTTAATATGTATTCCTGCTTTTACAGATATTCAAATCGATGGAGAAGAGAGAACCGCTATTAAATTAATTATTGAACCTCGTTAAATTTAATATCTTAAAAACTTAGAATTATTAATCTTAAAAAAATACACCCTTTTAACAGGTGTGTTTTTTTGCATTCATATAACAAAAGGAAAGGGAGTTTAGTATGAGGTTAATTCAAGACGCGCAGTTTAATGAGGGAATAATTGATGCCCATTGTGATACCGTTCATTATTTCACAGAGTTGAAGGATGTTTATGACTTCACGCAGAAGAATACTCTGGCACAGCTGGATCTGCCGCGTATGGAAACCGGTGGCATCAGAGCTCAGTTTTTTGCCTTGTATATAGAACCCGTATATAAATCCGGCAATGCGCTAAAAAGATGCCTGCAGCTGCTGGACTGTTTTTATCAAACTGTTAAATCTTGTACAGACCGGCTGGAGGTAGTCTGCAATTATCACGACCTTTTAAGGGTAAATAAAGAAGGAAAAATTGCGGCAATACTTACCGTTGAAGGTGGGGAGGCCTTAGAAGGAGATCTGGGTGTATTAAGAATGCTCTTTCGCCTTGGAATAAGAGGACTGGGTCTAACCTGGAACCAGAGAAATGAGATTGCTGATGGCGTTGGGGAGCGGGAAACCGGTGGGGGGCTTACACGCTTTGGTAAAAAAGTGATCAAAGAGATGAACGATTTAGGGATGATTATCGATCTTTCACATATCAGCCCAAAGGGATTTTATGATGTCTTGAAGACAACCGCTGCTCCGGTAATAGTATCCCATGCGAATGCAAAAAAAATTTGCACCCATGCTAGAAACTTAACTGATGATCAATTAAAAGCACTGCGTGAAAACGGAGGAGTTGTTGGCCTTACTTTTTATCCTGACTTTATTCATGATAAAAATCCGGATTTGAATATTTTACTCGATCACTTTGAACATATTTCAGAAGTAGCCGGGATAGATCACCTTGGTATTGGTTCGGATTTTGACGGTATGCAGGGCAAAATGCTTAAAGGTTTAACCGATGTATCCTGCCTGCCTTCTCTTATCCAGGGACTGTGCGGAAGGGGATTTAAAGAAATAGATCTGCGGAAGATATTATATGGAAACTTCTTACGTGTAATCAAAGAAATAGATACCAATGTTAAGATGGAGGCTTGAATGGGTAGAGTAGATCTGCATGTGCATACTAATTACTCCGATGGTCTTATGGACCCTTTTGCATTAGTCCAAGAGGCTTTAAATAAGAATATCGCTGCCATAGGTATTACTGATCACGATACGATGGATGGGGTATCATCTGCAAAGAGGGCAGGGGAAATGTACGGGATCGAAGTTGTGCCCGGAATAGAATTCAGCGCAGACTATAACGGTAAAGAGGTACATATTCTGGGATATTACTGTAACCGGGAGCTGAATGAGCTAAAACAAACACTGCTAAAGCTTAAAAAAAGCCGTTTGGAAAGAATAAACAGGATGATTCAAAAATTAAAAGGATTGAACTTGGACATTAGTCTTGCTGATGTACAGCAAATAACAAAAGGAGAGATACTGGGAAGGCCTCACCTTGCTCTGGCGCTCTGCCGAAAGGGTTACTGTAAAACAACTGCGGAAGCCTTTTCAAAATATATCGGTTCCAATGCTCCGGCATATGTCAAGCGTTTTAAAATAACAACCGGCGAGGCTGTGCGTTTAATTCTAAAGTCAGGCGGGATTCCTGTGCTTGCTCATCCCGGACTTTATAATGCCGACGGGATTATTCCTGATCTTATAAACATAGGACTAATGGGGATTGAAGTTTTTCACCCCGATCACCGGCTTGTTGATATCTTCAGGTATAAAAAAATGGCCAGAGAATATAATCTTCTTGTTACGGGGGGGTCGGACTTTCACGGAACAGGGGTCGGTTCATCCCCTTTCCTTGGATATGTAACCGTGGATTCGCAATACCTGGAAGAGATAAAAAAATATCGGCAGATGTAAATAGCTTTTTTTATAATTAGTAAAAAAGGATTTTACTGCATTTATCAAGAATATAATGCTATCATGTTAAAACAGGATGTATTACAAATTATCCCATATATTAGGGGGTGGCGTATAGAATACCAGATTATAAAAAAATAGTAGGAGGATTGAGAAATGGAAAATCTTCTTTATGGATTAGAAATGTTGGTCATCGGTTTTGTAGTTGTTATGGTGACGTTACTTTTGCTTGCACTAATTCTAATTTGCTTTAACAAAATATTTACTACCAGGAAAAAAGCTAATACAGCTAATAATGAAGTAAGAAAAGCTGAGGACCGCGTGGCAGCGACTATTAGCACCTCTGAAAACGCTAATGATGTAAAACCGGAAGTAATTGCAGCCACTATGGGGGCGCTATTATTTGCTTTTGATACCGGGGCACAAGCTTTTAAAAACCCTGTAATCACTAAGATCAATGCAATAGAACAACAAGGTAATATGTGGGCTCAGGTTGGCCGGACAAGGCTGTTGCATTTAAGACAGGATTTTGCATTACTGAGAAGGGGGAAAAACAGATGAAAAAATACAAAGTGTATGTTAATGGACAACCTTATGAGGTAGTCGTTGAAGAGATGAATGAACAGAAGACGTTTTCGACGGCACCGGCTGACACTAAAATCCAGCAGACAGTAACGCCGCCGGAAGCGCAAAAAGCTCCTGCTCCTCAAACCGCTACCGCTACTAAACCTTCTCCCATAGAAAAACCGCAATCAAAAAGTGGGGAAGGGTTCCCTGTAGTTGCACCGATGCCCGGTTCCATCATCGATATTAAGGTAAATATTGGAGACAATGTCAACGAGGGGGATGTGTTGATTCTTCTGGAAGCGATGAAGATGGAGAACGAGGTAACCGCTCCTGCTTCAGGAGTTGTCAAATCAATAGCTGTTCAAAAGGGAGCATCCGTTAACACAGGGGATATTATGGTAGTCATAGAATAAAGGAGAGGGGTAAAATGCTTATCAAACTCTTGGATTTTTTAAGTTCGACGGGATTTGCAAACTTAGAAGTAGCCCAAATTATTATGATTATCATTGCCCTTTTTCTTTTATATCTGGGCATTGCCAAGAAATACGAACCTCTATTATTAGTACCGATCAGTTTCGGGATGCTCTTAGTGAACTTGCCTTTGGGTAATCTGCTGAAATCTCCCATAGGAGATGAGGCGGGAGGCCTTCTTTATTATCTTTATCAGGGTGTGGAACTGGGTATATATCCCCCTTTAATCTTTTTGGGAGTCGGGGCAATGACTGATTTTGGTCCGTTAATTGCTAATCCTATGACCCTGCTCCTGGGAGCTGCGGCCCAGCTAGGTATTTTTGTTACGTTTATCGGTGCTATGTTGCTAGGGTTTACACCCCCGGAGGCGGGTTCAATAGGCATTATCGGCGGTGCCGATGGCCCTACGGCGATCTTTGTAACATCTAAACTGGCGCCTGATCTTCTCGGTGCCATAGCCATCGCCGCATACTCTTATATGGCCTTGGTGCCGATTATTCAGCCTCCAATCATGAAAGCTCTGACTACCAGAAAAGAAAGAGAAATCGTTATGCAACAGCTCAGGCCGGTTTCCAAAACGGAGAAAATACTTTTCCCCATTGTTGTGATCATCCTTACCGGGCTCTTTTTGCCTGATGCCATACCGCTTCTGGGGATGCTGATGTTTGGAAACCTCTTGAGAGAATGCGGAGTAACAGAGCGGCTGAGTAAAGCTGCACAAAATGAGTTAAATAATATCGTGGTTATCTTCCTGGGGCTTACTGTGGGGGCTAAAGCAAGCGCCGAATATTTCCTGACGCCACAAACCATCCAGATCATTATTCTGGGTTTGGTAGCCTTTGCAATCGGAACGGCTGGTGGCGTGCTAATGGGAAAACTCATGTGCAAACTTACTAACGGCAAAGTTAACCCTTTAATCGGCTCGGCGGGAGTTTCTGCGGTGCCTATGGCTGCCAGGGTTTCGCAGGTGGTCGGCAAGCAAGCCAATCCCAATAATTATTTATTAATGCATGCTATGGGACCCAACGTGGCAGGGGTTATCGGTTCAGCCGTGGCTGCCGGGGTTTTCCTCTCAATGCTTTAAGAGTTTTCAGTATGTATAGTTGTTATTGTGTATTATGAAATTGATAAAATGAGTTATAAAAACAAATGTACCTGTGAGTTTTTTACTCACAGTTTTTTTTCGCATAGTAATGTTGGGGGATACATAAATATATTATGAAAGAGTGAGGAAGCGATTACCGGCACCCCGGAACACAGCTTTTTGGCTGAAATGTTAAGGGGAAAGAAGGGTGGCGGTGATTATTATTGCGAGGTTTAATTTGGATTATCTGAAAAGAATAACCCGTGCCCGGTACTTTAAATTTATTAGCGGCTTTTTTTTATTCATTTTTTCCCTTGTTGTAATTGAATATTTTTATTTTCAGGAAAGGGCTCCACTGGGAACTTTTATTGGAGAAAGCTATGTTGGTGGAAAAACTTACGGGCAGATAGAAACAATTCTTAAAGAAATGAAAGAAAATATGGAGAGGGAGATGATATTTCTCTATTCGGATCAGGAAGAAATCTATTTAAACTATTCGCCGGCAGAACTGGGGATTACAATTGAACAAGAACAGATAATAAAGGAAATTCATAGTCTAAACCAATCTTTTAATTACATAAATAAATTTCAAAACAGCCTCAAAGGTGTTATTATACCGGGTTTGTTCGCAATAGATAGCGTACATTTTGGAAGGGTGCTCTCTGAGATAGAAAAAGGGCGATGTTTTCCCCCTGAAGATGCAGAAATATGGGCAGAAGATGGAGTTTTAAAATATCGGCCTCATAAAGTCGGTAAGAGTATAAATGAAAAGAAGTTGTCTGCAGAAATTCTGCAGCGGTTGTATCACTGGCCTTCTTTCCCTATAACATTTCAGCTTGAAACAGAAGTGCTCTTCCCTGCAAGAAAAATATCCGATATTATGAATATGGGTATAAAAGATAAAATAGTAACCTTTAGCACCTTTTTTGATGACTCCTCACTTAACAGAAACCACAATATATCCCTTGCTGCTAAAGCATTGGATAATTTATTGCTGGGCAAGGGAAAAATTTTTTCTTTCAATGAACTGGTTGGAGAGGCAAGTCTGAGCAATGGCTACAGGGAGGCGCCTGTTATTGTAAATAAGGAGCTGGTTATGGGACCCGGTGGCGGGATCTGCCAGGTATCATCAACAATTTATAACGCTGCTCTTCTTTCCGGGATGGCGATTGAGGAACGCCATCACCACAGTATCCCTGTAACCTATCTTCCGCCGGGTCTTGATGCCACGATTGCTTATAATTACCTGGATTTAAGATTTAGGAATAACTTGCCCTTTCATGTCTTAATTCACATGCAGGTTTTGGGAAATGAGCTAAGGGCAATATTTTTTGGAGATCCGTCCCGTAGTTTTGAAGTAGAGGTGATAACCCGAAACATTAGCAGCATTCCCCCTCCGGTACATTATCGTGAACTGAGCGACAAACCCTCCTCTTACCGGGAAATCATACAGGCAGGTAGAAAAGGTTATATTGTTGAAACAATCCGCATTTTTTTTAAAGATGGGGTGGAGATATCCAGGGAAAGCCTGGGTCAGGATCACTATGCTCCCCTTCCCGTAATCCGTGCCGTGGGGATGCTCTTTGAAGAATAAAATAATTATCCTGACACCTCGTTAATGGAAATATTTATCAAGTATTTTAAGCTTATGATAAGTTATACTATGTTAAGAATGATCATTTTAAGCAAAGAAAGAGGGATGTTGCCTTGACAATCGGCAAAAAATTAAAAACCTGCCTTTCAAGCTTGAAAAGCGCACAGGCAGATCTGGAAACATTTGCGCTTGAAACTGAAAGCCAGGTTGCAAAAGATGCCTTCTCCCAATTTGCCAATCAAACAAAAAGCATCGTGGACGGCCTGCAAACCAGAATACAGGAAATTGAAGAGGAAGAACCGCAATATAAAGGCCGTTAATACTGGAAAACCTCTCAAGGGAGAGGTTTTCCATTATAAGGGGTTTTTTTATGTCATTTTGGGAACAAATATTTATAAGTACACCGGAATTACATATTGCAGGGTTTATTCTTAGGGGAGTGCTTGCCTTTATTTTTTTGGCATTTTTGGCCAGGATCATGGGACCGACAGAGGTAGGCGAATTTACAACAATTGATTTTATTGTTGCCATTACGATAGGGAGTATTGCCAGCGCTGCGCTGGTAGACAGCCAGGTACACTTTTTTTCCAGCCTTTTGAATATGGCTTTATGGGCATTTTTGGTGATTGCGTTAAATTATTTCGGTATCAGGTTTCCCATTATCAGGCGGATTATTGTTGGAGGGCCGCTGGTTTTGGTTCGCAACGGTAAAGTACTGGAAAAAAATCTTTTTCGTGCCAAGCTAAATTTTGACGATCTTATGTCAGCCCTGCGTTTAAAGGACGCTCCGCTATTGGAAGATGTCGAATATGCTGTGCTGGAACCAAAGGGAGATATCAGCGTAATTAAGAAAAGCCAGAAACAAAGCCTGACGCCCGAGGACTTAAAAATGATAGCCGAATACCAGGGGATGCCGACAATAGTAATCATTCATGGAAAAATATTGCATAAAAGCCTAGAGTTAAAAGGGTTTACAGAAAGCTGGCTGCGGGACAAACTTTTTGAAATGGGGGTAGAGAACCCGGAAGCGGTATCTGTAGCACAGGTAGATTCTAATGGTAAGCTCTACGTTGATCTTTATGATGATAAAAAAGACCGGCCGCGATCAACGAAGGAAAAAGAACTAATTTTAACATTAGAAAAGGTATATGCAGAATTGGATACCTTCTCAAGAGAAACAGGAAATGAAGAAAACGGCAAACTATTTTCCCAATACGCTGATCAGACAGGTGCTATTCTATCTGAATTAAAAACACGTCTCCTTAAAGCGGAAGAGATGAAGGAATAAAAAAACACAAGCAGGAATTCCGGAAACAAAACAGAAAATAATAGCATAGCTGGATTCAGATTACATAAATAGAGGTGTTAACGATATGGAAAAGACCAGGGTAAGGTTTGCCCCAAGCCCCACCGGGGAGCTTCACATCGGCGGAGCCAGAACAGCTCTTTTTAACTGGCTTTTTGCACGGCATAACGGCGGGAAAATGATCTTGAGGATCGATGATACAGATCGCCAGCGTTCTTCACAAGAATATTTAATTTCGATTATCGAATCGATGAAATGGCTGGGCCTGAACTGGGACGAGGGCCCCGAGATCGGTGGGAACTACGGTCCGTACATACAGTCGGAGTATTTACATAAATACAGGGATCTGGCGGAGCAGCTCGTTCGTGACGGAAAAGCCTATTACTGTTTTTGCACTGCCGATCAGCTGACGGCCGAAAAAGAAAAACAGCGTCAAGGGGGACAACCACCAAGGTACAGCGGCCGCTGTAGATTATTATCTGAAGAGGAAAGAGAAAGAAGGAAGCTTGGCGAAAGTTATGTAATCCGCTTTATAATGCCCCGGGAAGGTGAAACAGTAGTAGAAGACATGATTAGGGGACGGGTTACGTTTGATAATAAAATATTCGATGATTTTATTATTATTAAATCCGATGGTGTGCCTACTTATAACTTTGCATCTGTAATCGATGATCACAATATGGCAATTACTCATGTCATCAGGGCAGAAGAACACCTTTCCAATACACCGCGTCAAATAAATATTGCACATAGCCTGGGTTATCAGGTGCCGTTCTATGCCCATGTCCCCATGATACTCGCTCCCGACCACAGCAAGCTGAGTAAAAGACACGGGGCAACATCGGTGCAGGAATACAGGGATATGGGAATTTTACCTGAAGCACTGGTAAACTACCTTGCACTTTTGGGCTGGTCTCCGGGTGAGGATAAAGAAATTATGGATATCAATGAAATAGTAAGTTTATTTTCTTTAGAAAAGGTTAGTAAAAATCCTGCAATTTATGATCTAAAAAAGCTAACCTGGCTGAATGGTCATTATCTGAGAACCCTGGAGCTGAATAAAATTGTCGAAAGAGCTCTGCCTTTTATGAAGCGGGAGCTCAATCTCCGCGCAGAAATAGGTACAGAAAAGTATAAAGAAGTTGAAAAAATCATCGATCTCGTTCGGGATCGCGTAAAAACACTCCAGGAGATTGCGGATGCATCCAGTTATTTTTTTGAAGATGATTTTCAATATGATGAAAAGGGAATAGAGAAACACTTTCGTAAAGATGGAGTTGGAAAGATATTAAGCGAAGTATCTCATGTTCTCCAACGTGTTGAACCTTTTGAGGCGGGAAAAATCAGGGATGAATTACATGACTTGAGCCAGAAATTAAATGTTTCATTATCCCGTATTAACCCTCCTACCAGGCTTGCCCTTACAGGTCGAACAATGGGCCCGGAATTATTTGACATTATATCCTTACTGGGAAAGGACAGGGTTGTAAATAGGTTAAAAAAAGCAAAGGAGTTATTTGAATTAAACTAAGAAGGCATTTTTTTATCATTAATAGCCTTTTGATATCTTTGCAGCATTTCTTTTGCCAGTAATTCAGAAGAGTACCTGATGGCGTTGATTTTACTTCTTTTACCCATTGAGTCTCTTAAGGGTTCATTTTCAAGCAGGTATTTTATTTTTTCGACAAAACCGTGCAGGGTATGAACAAGAAATCCATCTTTATTATTAAAGATCATTTCCGATAAACAGGGAGAGTAGTAACATACTACGGGAAGACCGGCGGCTTTTGCTTCTCCAACGACAAGCCCCTGCGTCTCGCTCTGAGAAGCGAAAGTAAAAATATCCGCACCCGCGTAACACTTTAATAGTTCACTGTGGCTTACCTGTCCGCAGAACAGGACGTTTTGTTGCAGGTTTTTTTGGTAGCATATCCTTTTCAAAGATGATTCCTCAGTTCCTGTACCGATAATAAGCAGTTTAACACGGGGCATGGATTTTACAATCCCTTCCATAGCATCGATTAAAAAGTTGATATTTTTTTCCTTGCCCAGCCGGCCGACATATAATAATATCCTGTCTTCATGATTTAGATTAAACCGTTTCCTTAGCCATTCTTTAGCTCCATTATTAACTGAGTAATAAGCATTATTTATGCCTGTTGGTATCACATCAACAGGCTTTGTTATGCCGTATTCTTCAATCAGCGCTTTTACAAATAATGAGGGGGCGATGATTAAATCGCACCTGTTGCAAAAACCTTTATTCCACCTTTTTATTATTTCGGCGGATACATTTTTCCCAAGGGGCAGGTAGTGGGCATAAAAATGATAGAGGGTGTGGAAGGTAAAGATTAACGGTAGATTAAAACGTTTGGCTATTATTGTCCCCAATGTACCTAATAAAAAGGGAGAGTGGACGTGAATTACATCCAGTTTTAAGTTATTTACCAGAAAAGGCAACCGCGGAGAAAAGGGGATAGGGAGAAAAAAATTTTTTTGCGTTGGTGCGGGTATGGAAAAATAACGAAAAACGTTTTTCTCTTGAGCTTGTGATGCCGATGGGTAATTTGGAGCGAAGATAAATGCCTCATGCCCACGGCTTTCCAATTCCTCTTTTAAGAGCTCAATAGAGCGTACAACGCCGCTTATATAAGGATGGTAACTGTCGGTAAAAATGCCTATTCTATAAGCGTTTTTTCTGCGATTTATCTTATTCATCTCTATATTATGCCCGTAAATATGTATTAAATGATTACTAATTCCTTTTGCGACTGTATTTGTGCAGGATATTTAAGAATTTTATCGTTTTATGTTATAATGTAACTGAAAATGGAACTGGAATATAATGTGCTTCCAAAGATGGGTTAGAAGCTGGACTAAAAGAAAATTATTTCGATAAAAGACTGAGTGTGTAGGAGACTCTCAAATGCGTAAAGTGTCGGTTTTATCTCTTCAACCGGGAATGAAGTTGGCAAGGCCAATATATGATACAAAGGGTTTTTTGCTTTTAAATTCTGGCGTGGAGTTAAAAAAAGAATATATTCGCAACCTAAAAAAGCATAGTATATTTTCAGTTTATATTATTGATAAAATCATTCCTGATGTAGATATTGAAGATGTTATACTGGATGAAACAAGGCAAAAAACCACTGTTTTAATTAAGGATATAATGCTCGATATAGAAAAACAGCCTAAAAAATCGATTCCAAAATTGCTATTTACAAAAAGAAATATTAACGGTGCTCTTCAGGAGATAATTGACCAGTTAATCAATAATAAAAACCTGATCATTAATTTGACAGATATCAGAATTGCTGATAACTATACATTTGCCCATTCTGTTAATGTAGCCGTGATGGCGATAACAGCGGGAATATCCCTGGGATTATCGCGCTCACAACTGAAAAAGGTTGGCCTTGGATCTATACTCCACGATTTAGGAAAAGTTAAAATTCCCTCCTGTATTTTGAACAAAGAGGGCAAACTTTCCCCGGATGAATTTTTAGAGATAAAAAAACATCCGGGCTTTGGGTATGAGATGGTGAAAACACAGGAACTAATCCCTGCATCTTCCGCAATAATTATTTATCAACATCATGAACGTATGAATGGTGAGGGATATCCGGAAGGCCTTAAATCTGAACAGATTAATTTGTTTTCCAGAATTAGCGCCGTTGCAGATGTTTATGATGCCCTGGTGGCAGATCGCCCTTACCATTCAGCCTACCCGCCTTATAAAGCTATTGAGATCCTGGAATCTTCTGGTGAACTTTTTGATTTAAAAGTCCTGCGCAATTTTATACAACATATCGCTGCTTACCCTATAGGTACTTTCCTGGGTTTAAGCAGCGGTGAGATTGGAATAGTCGTTAATAATACGGTCGGGCATCCGACCAGGCCAAGAGTCCGTATTCTTTGCTCCAAAGATGGCTTTGAACCTTTAATACCGTATGAGCTTGATCTTATGGAGAAAAGGAACGTTGTGATTGACATGGTATTCAATGATGATGAAATTCCTGAAGAAATACTGAACAGGCCGACTACTTAATTTATACCCTGGAGAAATGCATAATTTTATAAAAAGGGTTATATAAGTTATAAATAGAATAGTTCGAAGTATTGTTCTTTTTGCATTTATCCCTGAATATTTTTTAATAAGTACTTTTAAATCAGGGAGGCAAAATAATGGATGCAATTAATGTTTACGGTATAGCCTTGGTGCCTGTGGTACTGGCGATGGTTGAATTGTTGAAAAGGGTAGGAATACCTAAAAAGCTCTCTCCAATTGTTTCGATAGTTTTGGGACTTTTGGCAGGGTTTTATTACCTTGCTCCGGACGATCCCCCAAAAGCAATATTTTTGGGATTGGTAGTTGGCCTTTCAGCAATTGGTCTATTCTCTGGAACAAAAAATACTATTGAAAACCTTGGCGGCAATTCGAATAAAAATCATTATAAGGGCAGATCAATGGAAAAAAAAGGGCCGGGCGGACATAAATAAAACGTCAGGCAAAAATAAGGTAACAATTTCGAAGGTCTAGGTGGCAGAAATTCTTATACATAGATTTCTGCTATATTTTTGAACTAAACAAGAAAAATAAAGGCAACTGGTTTAATCCGGTTGCTTTTAAATAATAACCAATTCGTTTTTATTTTTATGCGTCAATGCCGGTGTAAATTTTCATTGCATCGCGTAGAAACACTGTACACCCGGGGGCTATTATATCGTAATAAGCTGTAAAGCGCTCATCATCAACATATCCTTGAACAAGTGCCATATGCGCCTTTTTTGAGTATTTATCCCAAAAATACATTAACCACTGCTTATGCAGTTCGCATGCTTTCTGTGCCGGTTCACCGGAAGGATCGCCGCTTTCAAAGGCTTTTTTAATTGCTTCATTTACTTCACTGGTTAGCCTTTCATAAGCGGCATATTGTTCCCGGGTCATTTGTTTAAACTTTTGGTTGGATCGATTAACAGCATCATCTCCATATTTCTCCCTGATTTCCTTGCCGTACTTCTGCTCATTTTCATCGATTGCTTTTTGTTTAAAACCCTCAAATTTTTCTTTGTCACTCATTGTTAATCCCCCTTCTGCCATCGTTATTGTTTTTTCGACATTGGCAATTAATAATTCAAGTTGTTTTTTTTTAGCCAGGAGTTTGGAACGATGGTCTTGCAGTGCCCTGGCGCTATTAAACGACGGAGAATCAAGAATATTTCTAATATCATCCAGGCTCACATCTAGCTCACGATAAAATAAAATTTGTTGCAGCCTATCAACCTCTTCCTTGCCATAAATCCGATAACCTGATGAATTGATTCTTGCCGGCCTTAGAAGCCCAATTTCATCGTAGTATCTAAGTGTCCTTGAACTAATACCTGCCAACCCGGCCAATCTTTGCACTGTATATTCCATACTCTTTCCTCCCTTACACCCATAGTATAAACCTTTACGTAGCGTTAATGTCAAGAATTAAATCTAAAAATATGATGCTTGCTTTCCCCTGTTTTCCGGCTTGCTAGATGAAATGATAAGAGTTATAATTTAGTAAATTATAATCCCAAAGAAGCGTGTGGAAGGAGCCTGGGGATAAGGGGTTTATGAAGCTATCAATAAGGTAAAGGGGCCAATAAAATGAAAATCGGGATTATTGTTTATTCCCAAACCGGTAACACATATTCTGTTGGTCTAAAGCTTAAGGAAAAGCTGTCTAAGGCCGGGCATTCGGCAAACATCGAAAGTGTCACAATCGTTGGTGGTGGATCCCAAACGCCTAAAAAATTCAAGTTTGATAACCTACCCCGGGCAGAAAAATACGATGCCCTGGTATTAGGGGCTCCGGTACATGCTTTCTCTCTTGCACCTGTAATGGCTGCTTATTTAAATCAGTTATCGTCACTTAAAGGCAAAAATATTGCCTGTTTTGTTACCAAGCAGTTACCCCTTTCCTGGACAGGCGGGACCCAGGCAATTGCCCGGATGAAGAAAATTTGTCAATCAAAAGGTGCTGTAGTCTGCGGTTCTGTCATAATCATCTGGTCAAAAGCACGTCGTCAACAAAGCATAAGGGATGGTATTGATAGATTGAGCGGTTTTTTCCCTTTATAAATTATCAGGTACAATTCGATAGTAATAAATGTGATCAAATTTGCAAATTTGAAAAAAAGTGTAAGAAGAAAGGGTGGCAACATGGAAAAGAAAAAGCCTACCAGGGAAGAGGCACTGGAACTTTTAAAGAAGTACAACAAAAACGACGCATTGGTTAAACATGCTCTGGCAGTTGAAGCGGTTATGGTCCATTTTGCAGAAAAATTTGGCGAAGAGGACCTGGAAAAGTGGCGTGTGATCGGGCTTACACATGATTTGGACTATGAAAAATATCCGGAAGAGCACTGCAGTAAAGTGCGGGAGATTCTCATGGAAGAGGGCTGGCCGGAAGATTACATAAAGGCGATACAAAGCCATGGCTGGAAGATTTGCTCTGACGTAGAACCGCAGGAAAGAATGGAGAAGGTTCTTTATACGATTGACGAGCTAACCGGATTGATTGTTGCTACCGTCCTCATGCGCCCGAGCCGGAGCATTATGGATTTGGCTGCCAAGTCAGTAAAAAAGAAAATGAAACAGAAGAGTTTTGCGGCCGGGGTTGACCGGGGTGTTATTGAAGAAGGTGCACAACTCCTGGGGATGGACTTAAGTGAAGTCATTGAGGAAACTATCCGGGGAATGCAAAACGCAGCGGCGGATTTGGGTTTAAAGGGAGAACTGTAAGGATTGGGGAATTCCGTTCTACCGCGATTAATCCTTGTTTTCTGGAGCGGGGCATGGGTTAATATAGCCTGTAGAAATTTTTAGAGCCAAATCCAAAACTCAAAAAAATTTACATTCAGCTTCAAGCCGTGTTTTTCTAAATAGTTAAAGACACTGTCCCTGTACTTAAAATTACTCAGTATAACCGCTCCATCCAGTTTCTTGTTTTTGAATAAATTAATGATCATCGGTAACAGATTTATTTCGTTCTGATCAATAATTTTAACCACATTTAAATTATTTCTTGTCTGCAAAGAGAAACTTTGGGCATAATATGTGGGGCCAAAGACAAGCATAACCGGCCTTTCTTTATGCTCTTTATAACAGTTTATGCGGATATATTTAGCACAGCTAAAAAACATTTCATTAATATTTTGTAGTTGATTTTTAGTAGTTAAAGAATTGCTGTGCATGCGATATTTGTATAATTTCTCGGGAACCTTTTCAATATTTCCTGCAGTTATTAAACGGGTCCACAGGTCGTAATCATAGGAAATCTTTAAAACTGGATTGTATTTGCCGAGACTGGTGAAGGCTTTTTTGGAATAAATCATTGTTCCGTGAGTCAGGGGACAGGTTCTGAACAGTTCTAATTTAATTTCTTCACTGGTTTGTACCCTGTTAATTAAATTTTCCAGCCCGCCCAAATTTTGCTGTGGAATATAATCATTTCTACCGGGAATGCATTCAATAAACGAACCTGCTGCAACCAGGTTGCGGCGTTGCTTTAGATAATCTATTTGTTTTTCTATGCGGTACGGGTAACTAAGATCATCGGCAT
The DNA here is from genome assembly GCA_050948825.1 of Dethiobacteria bacterium. Lineage (GTDB taxonomy): Bacteria > Bacillota > Dethiobacteria > DTU022 > UBA8154 > DUQX01. The sequence continues at coordinate 22,798 of JBMNEO010000005.1, forward strand.
CGTGTACGGCAATCCATTTTCCTTTCGCCTGGCTAATACCTAAATTTAGCGCAAAAGCTGCTCCCCTGTTTTCTTTTAAATGAATTACTTTTACCCGTTTATCTGCTATTAATCCCAGGATCTCCTTAGTTCTGTCAGTTGAGGCATCATTTATAATAATGAGTTCGAAACTGGTATAAGTCTGCCGAAGTATACTATCCACCGCGTCCTGCAGGTATTCCTGGCCATTGTAAACGGCCATTACTATTGAAACAAGCATTTATCCGCCCTCCGGTCCGGATTTATAAGGTTAATAATAGCTCAATCGCGCTTAAAAAGTGGCGGTATTTCCCAGTCCTCCGCAAGGATTCCAGTTCATCCAGAAGTTTTTTCTTTGTTTTGGTTTCCTTTTCCAGGCCTGCTTGCCGCCAGAGCCCGGTAACTGGTTTTTCTTCGGCCATCAAAATGGGGATTTGTTGGGTTAGTTTGATAAAGACGTTTTGAGAATGCACATACTCAGGGAATTCCTTTTGTATTTGATAATAGTCTTCAATAATATCGTTATTTTCAAAAAAGTTTTTTTTCCCCAGGATTCCTAATGTAATTGCACATACCTCAACTTTGGGATGTAAGATGGTAAATTTGGCATAATTAAGCATCTGGTCGGCTCTACGGTTTTCACTTGAGAAGGGATGCTCTTGATGGTAACTAATAATATGCCGGTCATCTAAAAACTTTACCCCTTTATTATATAACCTGTATCCTAACTCCCAGTCTTCAGACCCCCAGCCTTTAAATACCTCATTAAAAGGGCCCACTTCTTCCAAAAGACTTTTTCTAACAGATACATTTCTGGTGATAAAAAAGGCCCATGCCAGATGGAACCCGGTTAAATGGGCGCCATATTTCTCTAATAACTTTGGTGGGAAATACGGTGTTGGATAAGATAGTAGTTTAAATAGCTGAGCATAGATGTGCTCTTTTGTAAACAAAGTAATCGTCCGCTGATTTTTGTTAGCATACTCCCAGAATGCATTCAAACTTTGAATATATTCATACGGCAGATACAGGCGGTTGCTCAAATGCTTCATTAAAAAGGGTTTGCTTCGTATAATGGAATGCAGGCGTTTTATCTGCTCTGTTGAAAACCCGGGGCATAATACTGAAAAAGTGCTATAGTGACTGGCATTACCCGAAACAGATATTTTATCATTAGTTTGATAATGTCGCAGGTGATTGGCTACAAAGTTGGGATCAACCATTACATCCCCATCCAAAAAGATTATTATCTCGCCTTTAGCTTCCCTGAGCCCCAAATTTTTTGCTCCGGACCTTCCCAGATTAGTATCGCTGCGGAGATATTTAAAGCGAAAAGGGCCTGTATAATTCCTTAAAGTGAAAGTCCTATCCGTTGAACAATCATCAACCAGGACAACCTCCATCTTAGTAAGTGGGTATGTTTGTTTTTCCAGTGAATAAAGGGTGAATTTGATTTGAGGATAGATATTGTAGGAAATGATAATTATGCTTACCTCTGGATTCATTATTACTCTCCTCTCGGTGCTTCTAATAATTACCCCGGGTCAATAATTGTTATACAGCCAAGCCCGATCCAGTAGTGCCGGGGTTTTTCTTGGTTTTACCCTTTTGCCTCTTTTATATTTTATGTATAATAGCATGGAGAAGGTGCTTTATTGTATTCTTTATACTGGCAGCCGCTACCAGGGGCTTGCAACTTATTTTATGTTTATTATTTTAGATATGGTTGAGATTAAGGTACCCAGGGGTTAAAGTAAATTGCTTATGATCTTGTAACAGAAGGTTTTTTAAAGAATATTTATAACAAGGGCTAGTCAGGATAACCCTATTTAGAATTTTGAAACCTGAAGCTAAGCGTTAATAAAAAAACGGGGGAAAAGTGATGATTTTCGTACCGGGAGGCGCAGGTTATATTGGCAGCCATGTTGTAAAAAGTTTAATCAATAAGAATTATGATGTAGTTATTTTGGATAACCTCACAACCGGGCATATTGAAGCTGTTGACAAAAGAGCAGTGTTTGTTCTGGGGGATTTGAGAAATCCGAAAGATTTGGAAAAGGTATTTTGCACATATCCGGTAAAAGGGGTGATTCATTTTGCCGGAAAGTGTTACGTCCAGGAATCTGTCCTGCATCCCCTATTGTATTACCATGCAAATGTTATCTCTTCCATAAATCTACTTGAGTATATGTTAAAATATCAGGTTTATAATATTGTGTTTTCTTCGTCATGCTCTGTTTATGGGATTCCGGATTTAGAATACATTTCTGAAGATGCTGCAACAAATCCAATCAATCCCTATGGAAGATCAAAGCTGATGATCGAGTCTATAATGCAAGACTTTGCCAAAGCTTATGGTTTAAATTATATTATCCTGCGCTATTTTAACGCGGCAGGTTCAGATTTAACTGGGGAAATCGGTGAAGACCATAATCCTGAAACTCATCTCATTCCAAGCATTATAAAACATCTCCTGGGTTTGGCTGAAAAAGTTGTAATTTACGGAGATGATTATCAGACAAAGGATTTTACCTGCGTCAGGGACTTTATTCATGTTATGGATTTGGCAAATGCGCATATAAAGGTGTTAGAGCAACTGTTACAGAGTAGAATAGCTAACGAGATATTTAATTTGGGAAAAGGGGAAGGTTATTCAGTAAAAGAAATAATTAGCTATTGTGAAAAAATTTCCGGGGGAAAAGCCGTTGTTGAGCGAAAGAAACGTAGAGAAGGGGACCCCCCGAGATTAGTGGCCTGTGCTGAAAAAGCTTATTATACGTTAGGATGGAAACCGGTATATGATATTGAAGATATCATTAGAAGTGCATGGCAGTGGCATAAGAACCATCCTTATGGCTATCAGACAGGGTTTAATGGAGGCAAATAATGAAAGCATTTATTGACCACATCCGGAGTGATATGGCTATTATTCATCTGGAGGATGGCAAAACAGAATTAAAAATTCCACTAAGCTTCCTTCCCGGAGGGGTACGGGAAGGAAGCTGGCTGACTGTATCTTTCGATTTGGATCCCGAAGGAACAAGAAAGCAGGAAGATTTAATATTAAAGCTTTTAGGAAAACTGAAGAAGAAAGGCAGGGATTAGAAAAACAGTAATTTGTTAAACCGTTTCCAGGGGAAGGGAATCCTTTGAAGCAAAAGTTCCCTGCTTTGAACTATTTAGACATACGGAACAAAGGGCAGATTAAGAGCTTCCGCCACCGCCTTATGTGTTACTTTTCCTGCATACACGTTCAACCCTTTGGAGAGGGGAGAGTTTTCCCCGAGAACACGTTCACAGCCTTTTTGGGCCAGTTCCAGGGCGTAAGGCAGAGTAACATTACTTAAGGCATAAGTGGATGTCAAGGGGACTGCTCCAGGCATATTGGATACAGCGTAATGCAAGACTCCGTACTTTACATAGGTGGGGTTGCTGTGACAGGAAATGCGATCTATGGTCTCAACACATCCTCCCTGGTCAACAGCTACGTCAACTATGACTGAGCCAGGCGCCATACTTTTAACCATTTCTTCTGTACAGAGCCTTGGAGTTTTTGCACCGGGAATCAGCACGGCACCGATAAGCAAGTCTGTTCTTTCCACAGCCGAAGCAATATTGTATGGATTGGAAGCCAGTGTAAGCACCCTGCCTTGAAATAAATCGTCCAAATAGCGCAATCTCTGTGCGTCGGTGTCCAGGATAGTAACCCGCGCCCCCATGCCTGCGGCAATTTTTGCGGCGTTTACTCCTACAATGCCACCGCCGATAACGGTAACCTCCGCGGGAGCAACTCCTGGAACTCCTCCCAACATAATCCCTTTCCCACCGTGAGCTTTTTCCAAAAAATGTGAACCAACCTGAGTAGCCATGCGGCCAGCTACCTCGCTCATAGGTGCCAGCATGGGAATACTGCCATTAACCTCTACGGTCTCATAGGCGAAAGCAGCTACTTTTTTTTCAATTAACACCTTTGTTACTTCTGGTTCAGCTGCTAAATGAAGATAGGCAAAAAGAATATGCCCTTCCCTTAAAAAATCGTATTCCTCAGGCTGGGGTTCCTTGATCTTATAGATTAGCTCTGCCTGGCTATAAACATCTTCTGCGGCAGGCACAATCTCCCCTCCAGCAGCAATATATTCCTTGTCACTTATGCTGCTGCCCAGGCCGGCTCCTTGCTGAATTAATACCCTGTGACCTGCCTGGACAAGATATGACACAGCGCCGGGTATTACACTTACCCTGTTTTCATCTTTTTTTATCTCCTTGGGAACACCAATGATCATGGGTTATAACCAACTCCTTTGATTCTGGAAAAATGCGTTTTACGAAATGACCGTAATCCTTTCCAGCTATTATGCATGTATGATACCAAAAGTTCGCCCTTTATTTTTGAATTCCTGCAGAAAAGCAGTCTATAAATACAAATTTGCATGAATTATAATATATGATAGCCCGTGACTATTATTTAATTAAGAAAAATATCGGGGGCTTCGTTTAACAGTAAAGAGGAGATAGCATGAGCAGTGTTTTTTTTGAAAGGCTTAAACAACTTTGGAAATGTTTTTATCTCCTGGCTGAAGAACTCTCCGGCGGCGCAGGGGGCTTTATTGCCCATTTCGAACTGATAACGGATTTATACACCTTTGCGGTGAGATGGGTTTTTCCGGTCCTGGCCATTACCATTTTCTTGAAATGCCTTCTCCCCCTTTTACAAAATAGGAGAGAAAAAACTGTGTGGGGTTATCTGCATAGGCAGGATGGCTTAAATATCCCTCTGCAACACTGGGAAAACTCCATAGGTAGAAGCAGGTTATCGGATATCGTCCTCAACCTGCCCTTTGTATCGCGAAGTCATGCTGTGCTTACATTTCGCTATGGGGATTGGTCTATTGCGGACTTGAAATCAAAGAATGGGGTGGAGGTGAACGGGAGGAAGATAGAAACGAAAGAGATCCTCAGGGACGGAGATATCATCTCCATCGGAGGGGTGAAGATGAAGCTGGTTCTGGCTGATGGAGAAAGGGAGGGAGTGTCGCAACAGCAGACCAACCCCGAGCCGTCCCGGCGGCAGGGTAAAGGAGCACAGTGCTTTCCCGAACTATCTCAGAAGAATAATGCAGCAAGAGCTGCATTGGCTTTGAGACAGCCCGGCTCCGAAAAGGTCTTTTCCCTGATTCTTCTTTTTCAAGTTTTGGGGGGGCTTCAGCTTTTCTTTTCCATGGAGACAGATGTTAACCCAACGGTGCCGCTGAGCTTTTTCCTTTTGATCCTTGCCGAATGTGTACACTACAAAATTTTGAATTGGCGCGGCTGGGAACACCTGGAGCTGGAGCTGCTCTGCTATTTTCTCTGCGGCTTGAGCATGTTCGTTACTGCCTCGGCGGCTCCGAATTCGCTTTTTACGCAGCTGGGGGCTATCCTTCTAGGGTTTGCAGTGTATACTGTACTGGTAGTGATTCTTCGCGATCTGGAACGGGCGGAGAAAATTAAGTATTTCCTGGCAGCAGTTGCCTTGGTACTCCTGGCACTAAATCTGGCTTTTGGGGAAACACGCTTCGGGGCAAAGTGCTGGCTTGACCTGGGTTTGGTTACCTTCCAGCCCTCAGAGTTTGTCAAGATTGCTTTTGTACTTGTTGGCACGGCAACCCTTGATAAGCTTCTTACAACCCGGAATATGAGCGCGTTTATCGGGTTTTCGGCGGTGTGCATTGGGGCTCTGGTCCTAATGAGGGACCTTGGGACGGTGGTGGTTTTTTTCTGCACCTTTATCGTTATCGCTTTCATGCGCTCCGGGGATCTGCGAACGATTGCCCTGGCTGCAACAGGAGCTGCACTGGGAACCGTGGCGGCGGTATCTTTTCTGCCATATATTGCTTCCCGCTTTGCCGTATGGGGAAAGGTATGGGACCATGCCGGCACCTCCGGCTACCAGCAAACCCGCACCATGATTGCTGCTGCCAGCGGTGGCTTTTTGGGGGTAGGAGGCGGGGAGGGTTATTTAGCCCGGGTTGCGGCGGCTGATACCGACCTGATTTTCGGATTGCTTGCTGAGGAATGGGGACTGCTGGTTGCTTTAATTGCGGTTTTAATCCCCGTATTCTTTGCCTTTTATGCCGTGTTTCTGATACAGGGCTGCCGCTCATCTTTTTATGCTATTGCGGCTTGTGGGGCAGCCTCCATCTTCTTGATTCAGACCGCCTTGAATGTTTTAGGCTCTGTAGATATAATTCCCCTGACGGGGATAACCGTGCCCTTCGTTTCCAGGGGAGGATCTTCCATGGTGGCCTCCTGGGGGCTCCTGGCGCTGATAAAATCTGCCGATGATAATCGTGCCAGGCAGGTTAAGCGGAGGAGGGGAAGAAGAGAAGGTATTGATGGGGATCTTCAAGATAGAGGAATCTTCAAGATAAAGAATTAAAAAAGGATTGGGGGAAATCTTACCCCCGAAAGAGGTGAAAGATTTGAAACTGCTGCTGGGCCGTGCTTCTGTAGTGTTGTTTTTTGCTTTGCTGCTGGTGTTTGGTCTTTTAATTTTCACGGCAAAGTATTTGAGCAATGCTTCAACCTGGGCACATTATCCCACAAACCAGCATCTGTATGCGGAAGGGAAATTATTATCATGTGGAACCATTTATGACCGCAGAGGCAATATTCTTTGTCAGATGGGTGATGGAGGGGTGAAATTCCATGCGGACAGGGCAGTGCGCACCGCCGTTATGCATGCCACGGGGGATTTGTATGACAATGTGATGACCGGGGCCAGGGTGGCCTTCAGGGATCAGCTCAGCGGCTGGAATATGATTAACGGAGTATACAATTTTCGCAAACAGGGGAAGGCCGGCAGGGATCTAACCCTGAACCTGGATGCCGATTTGTGCGCTGTTGCGTATGGCGAACTGGGAAGCCGCAAGGGAGCGGTTGGGGTATACAACTATCAGACAGGAGAGATCCTCTGTATGGTGAGTTCGCCATCCTTTGATCCGGAAAATCCTCCCGACGTAGAGGCGAGTCCTGAAGAATATCAGGGAGTATATATCAACCGTCTTCTATCAGCGGTTTATACGCCCGGTTCGGTGTTTAAATTGGTGACCGCAGCTGCGGCGATTGAGCATCTTGATGACATTGAACATACCCTCTATCACTGTGAAGGAGGGCTGCAGTTAGGGGGGGAGGTGGTAACCTGCCATACGGTCCACGGCCCGGTTAACCTGGAGAAAGCCCTTGCTTGTTCGTGCAATGTTGCCTTTGCACAGATCACCTCTGAACTCGGAGCCGGTACACTGCAGAAATATGCCGATGTGGCAGGATTTAATACAAGTTTGGAGGTGGATGGCATTAAAACTGCGGTGGGGAGGTTTGATGTATCGGATGCGGAGGGGGCAGACCTGGCCTGGTCCGGAATAGGACAATATACCAATACCGCCAACCCCTTGAATATTATGGCGTATATGGGGGCCATCGCAAATGATGGTGTCTGCATAATACCGAGAATAGTGAAGGATAGGGGGATATTTCCGTTGAAAACCCTTTCTGCCGTTGCAAACAAAAGGATGCTTTCGTCAGAAACAGCCCGAAAGCTGGGAGGGATGATGAGGAACAATACCATCAGTGAGTATGGTGAGGATAATTTTAGAGACCTTGAGCTCTGTGCCAAGTCCGGGACTGCTCAAGTGGGTGGGGATAAGAAGTCCCATGCCTGGTTCGCCGGATTTTTGAACAGGGAGGATCATCCCCTTGCTTTTGTTGTGGTTATTGAAAATGGCGGCTCGGGAGCCAGTGTTGCCGGGCCGGTCGCGGCAAAGGTGCTGCAGGCTGCAGTGCAGTAAAAAGCGGTCTTGAGGCATATTGGTTGGGGCTTCAGCGCAAAGTATGATTGATAATTCGCTTCATTGGAAGGAGATGCACCCTTGTCTTTGCTGGGAACGCTGCAAGGAACATTAGTTAACACTTTTGCAATTATTATTGGGGCTGTAGTCGGGGTGATTATGGGCCGCATTATTCCAAAACGCATTAACGATATTAGCCATGCAGGGGATTGGGCTGGCAGTGTACTGCTCATTGGCCTGCAGATGGCGCTGCAGAGCCGGCAGGTACTACTACTGATATTTAGCCTGGTAATAGGCGGTATCGTAGGGGAGTTATTGAGGCTGGAAGAGAAATTGTTAGACCTGGGAAAAAAAATAGGGCACAGGGTGGGAGGTGGGCAGTCCAGGGTTGCTCGGGCCTTTGTTTATTCTGCTTTACTCTACTGTGTAGGCGCCATGGGCATTACAGGTTCTCTGGAAAGCGGTCTTATGGGGCAACACCAGATTCTCTACGCCAAATCGGCTATAGATGGAATATCGGCAATTATCTTTGCTTCTACTATGGGGGTGGGGGTTGCTTTTTCTGCACTGCCGGTGCTATTCTACCAGGGCTCCATTGTTCTCCTGGCTCGCTGGGCGAGTTTTTTTCTTAGCGAAACAATTATTATAGAACTTTCAGCGGTAGGGGGGTTACTCATTGTGGGCATCGGCCTTAACCTGCTGCAGATTAAAAATTTAAAAATAGGCAATCTATTGCCTGCCCTGCTGTTTAACGCTCTTTTAGTCTACCTGCTGGTATAAAACCCCTAGACGGCCATTGGAACCTGATAAAAACACGGGTTTTTTAAAAAACAAGATTACGAGGAAGATTGATTTTATGAAAGATATACCAGTTATCAAAGATTACCGGTTAGCGGCGTACTTTCAGGAACTTTCAGCAGATTCCCTTTATCCAAGCGCCGGTTCATCTGCCGCCATGACTGCCGCCCATGCTGCAGCTCTTTTTACCATGGCCTGCCGGGTAAACCTGCGGAAAATTGAAGAAGGCTCATCAAAAAGAGAGGAAAGCAATGACCGGAAAGCCTTCTGGCAGGATACTCTGCATAATGCAGATCTTCTCTTAAAACAATCACTTGCACTAGCTCAGGAGGACGGTTTTGCGATAAAGGATTTTATGGAAGGGACCCCCCGGGGCGCTGAGAGGGCGATCGACATTCCCTTGAAGATTGCCAGCTGTGCAGGGGAAATCATCGCTTTGATCATACGCGCCTTTCCCGAATCCTATGCCCCCGTTCAAGCAGATGCGGAGTGTGCTCGCCGCCTGGCAGAAGGGAGCAGAGAAGCCGCCCTCACTGTGGCACGCTATAACCTTTCGCTGTTCAATCAGGATAAACGGGAATAGTTATGTAAACCAAATAGCTGAGATCGAACAGGATGCATCATCCACCTAAAAAAGCAGCAATTATTATACCGACTAAAAGACACCATGAATAATTATCGTAAAAGCCCTTTGCGGCATTACTCTCTTTTCTCAGGTTTTTTCTTGCTTCCGGTCACAAGTTCTACTCGGAAGCCCTTATCGCTCTGCCGCACTGTTGCAGCCATAAAACCAAAGAACACCAGGAACCAGGTGCCAAAAGTGACTATCAGGCCCATAATTATCCGCAATGCCGGTGGCCATAATAACGGCCTGCCGAGATAGATAAAAATACTAATTAAACCGTTAAAAAAGCCGCTTTTCATCGTCACCTTTGACAACTCCGGCAGCACGGCCATCAATTCTACCGGAGGCATGAGATACACTATTCCCAAAGCGAGGATAAGCATAAACAAGAAATTAGTGATATACATTAACATAGAAGCTCCCGGGGAAATGCGCTGTTGTGGACTGTCCGGATTATAGCGGCAATTGTTAATGGAATAAAAAAGACCGATGGCACTGGCTCCCAGGGTTAACAGGATAGCAGCAACTGCCAACATTAGAGTAAGAGATGCCGACACCCCAAGCGCGAGCGCCGTGCCCGCTAAAAGGGCTTCCATTAAAACTAACGTAGGAATTACCGCACCCAGCAATTTACCCAAAACCACAGGCCAACCTGCCAGGGGAACACTATTTAACAACCATTCCGATTCGCCTTCCCGGCCGAATGATTGCAGTGCTATATTGCCGCTGAACGTTACACTATAGATAATCAGGACCGTGACCATCGTAGTTTGCATCGCATCCGATTGGAAAAAGAGAAACTGAGCCACAAAGAATACCATCAATAATAAGGGCATCATGTAGCCGAACCATTCCCTTGTATCCCGCCGCATGTAAAGCAAGTCTTTTTTGGCGACTGCCCACATGCCTCCAATAGAAGAAGCGAAGCCGGTGTTACCTTCTGCTGGTGCAATTCGAAAGGTCACGTTTTGGTTTTTATCCGCATATTTGTAAGAACGGTGTTTGTTTTTTCGCCGCTGGTTGCCGTGAATTTGGCCAATTGAAACCCAACCCCGCCTGAAACCTTTCTCCAGGAGGGAAAAAGCAAACAAAAAGATAGAGACCCCTGCAAAGAGCAATAACAGGCCCCAACCCAATCCATTCAACAGGTTCCTGGAGATGCCTTCTGCCAGGGCTTGAGAGCCCCATCCCCAGGGAAAGTAGCCCATAATCCGCAACATTGCTTCCTGTCCGGCTAACCAATCCGTGACATCAACCTGCTGTCCACCATGCATAATGATGTTAGGAAGCTGCGCAACGATGGCGATCATAATCCCTGTCAGAGCACCGATTAAACCGACTGCTTCACGGCTGCGGTGGGGAGGAACTATACGCATGACCACCAGGTTCAACAGTATCGCCAGAGCTGTACCCATTATCCATAATCCGCACCCGACCAGAAGCACAAACAAGTAATAGGCAAACCCTGCCTGAAAGAGCAGGCCGTAAAAAATAGCAGGCAAAAAACAGAATAAAATTGCCGCTAACAGGTTGCTGCCGGCTACAACCAATGATTTTACCGTAAAAATAACCCGTAAGGGAACTGGTGAGACAAACAATAGTTCCAGGTCTTCAGACATATACATTGTAACGAACGCTGCAGTCACACCAAAGAAAAGCTGCCCGGCTATCCCCACCATAAACACCACGGCTAAAAAACCTTTTCCAATTTCCGGCGGCATGACTTTTAGCGCTCCATAAGCCAGAAATCCTAAATAGATGATAAATGCCAGGGATCCTAAGCTTGCTGCGCCGACGCTCAGCCAGGCTCCCAGTGGCCAATGGCGCATTTTATTATAGCTTACACGCAGTTGATTGCCCAACAGCAACCTTAAATCCTGATTGAAAGATTGGGGCGCTGGGGGCTGGGTTAGAGGGGGATAAGTCAGTATTTTCATGATCTATTTTCCTCTTCCAGACTTTTTATCAGTTCCGCTGTGTCACTGCCAGCCGTCAGTTCAAGAAAGATATCTTCCAGGCTTTCACCTTCATTACCCACCATTTTGCGCAATTCTTCCGGGCTTCCCTGGGCGATGAGTTTTCCTTCTTTTAGGATGCCCACCCTATGGCACATACGCTCTGCAATTTCTAGAATATGGGTGGAAATGAATACCGCAGCCCCTTGCCGCGCCAGTTCTTGCAACACATCCTTTAACAAACGGGCACTTGCCGGATCAAGGCCTACCGTAGGTTCGTCCAACAGCATAACCCTGGGTTGGTGAATCAATGCTGCTGCTAATACCACTTTCTGCCGCATGCCATGAGAATATCCTTCCAGCAATTCATCTGCCCGCTTCCCCAAGCCGAACATCGCTAATAATTGTGCGGCCCGCTCTTGAGATACCTTTTTGGGTATCCTATAGAGGGCTGCAACCAGTTGTAATAATTCTCTGGCCGTCAGTTTACCGTATAACTTTGGTTGATCCGGTACATACGCTAACATTGCCTTGGCCTGAGAAGCCTCTTTAGATATATCGTAACCACAGATAAAAGCCTCTCCGGCACTGGCATCCAGCAAACCTGTAAGCATGCGAATTGTTGTTGTTTTGCCGGCCCCGTTAGGACCTAAAAAACCATAAATTTCACCGCTGTTTACTTCGAGATCCAGCCTATCCACCACAGCTGCGGCCCCATAACGTTTTGTCAATTGACTGGTGTGAATTAATACCCCATCCACTAGTATCACTCCCATACCTGAAGATATTGTTATACAAGTAATCTTCAATTAAATTAATATGTTTATTTAATTTTCTTAGCCCATTTAAGGGGTTATTAATATTATATCGTAAATTACTAAACACTTACAATCAGCAGAAATAAGCTTCACCAGGGTAAGGGAACTGGTAGTATATACCATTAGAAAAAAAGCGCTTCAGTATGAACTAATTTTAAAATTATCCGTCTATTAATAAAAAGTAGTTTTTGTTCTTTATGCTTATTCTCGGTTATTACGCATAGAAAATGCGACAATATTAGTAGAAACCATTTATGGTTGTTTGCCGTCATATATTAATAAAGCATTATATAATCGACTGTGGAGGAGATTACAGATCATGAAAAGGTTGTTATATTTGTGTTTAGTTTTATGTGTAACACTATTTGTGGTGGCTTGCGAAGATACAAGGCCGCTTGGTGGAGCATTGGATGAACAGGAGCTTCGTGAGATTCAGGAAAAAATAACACAGCATTTTGATGATATTCAAGAAGAGCTAGGCATCGAAATTCAGTCGATAGGCACAAGAAAGTATGATATATTTATGACTTTTAGATCACTTAATGCTTTTGGTGAAAAAAAGAGCGAAGAACAACTTGAAGAGCTGAAGCAATATCTGTTTGAGCTCGTTGGGCAGGAATTTCCTATTGAGCTAAAACATTGGACACCCGCTGGTGAAGGTGACTTAAAGGGAAAGATTACTGATATCGACGAAGCGCGTGTGCTCATTGTGGATCGAGATCAAACATTGGGTCAAACAGGTGATCCTACTGCCACATGGGTAAGTTTCACAGATGATGCTGAAATTATTCTCCAGGAAACGGGAGAGTTTTTATTTTTTGACGATCTGACTATTGGCCAACGTGTTGAAGCTTGGTCAACAGGGATGATGCTCGACTCATATCCGGGTCAAACAGCAGCCGTTAGACTCATCATTCATGAAACAGAAAAAGAGAGTGAAGACATTCTAGGAGAAATTACAATGATTGAAGTCTTAGAGGACCCACATTTTGGAGGTGTCCTAATTCATATCAGTGATCAGGTCATCCAAGTACCAGATAATACAAAGGTGTACTCGTCTGAGCAAGATGAACTACACGTTGAGGATCTTGAAGAAGGGCAGCAGGTACGTGTTTGGTATCGTGGTTATATAAGCTTTGGTGAGGACCGCAAGGAAGTCGCGACTCAAATTGTAGTGGAATAACATGACCCGCGGAATCCGGAATAAATTTGATCAAAATAAAATATATAAATTAGCTATAACAGTTTAAAATGAATTTTGCTTCTTGTTATGAGTTAACATAATGTAGTATATAAGAAATAGTGAGAGGAGGGAGGGTTGGTTGTTTTATGCTGCTTAAATTATTCTTCAATGGCAGAATGATTTTAGTTACAATGTGAGCGCGATTAAATCTCGTGTTTATTTTAGTTAAGTAATGAAAATGTAGCGACATTAATCATATACAGTAAAAACATAGAACCAGGAATTTTAAAAATGAGTCTTTGAAAGATTTCGTTTGAGTGTTAGCGAATCAGATTAAGAATGGATTTAATAGTTTACTCCAAGGCTTCCAGGAATAAACATTGTAAACAGGATGTTAAGCTATTCAGAGGCCGCTATTTAGCGGTATTTTTTATGCTCCTTCTTTTTAGTTAACATAATATATATTATCGGACGTTATAAATAGAGTATCTGTAATCATTGTTTATTCTGGATTGCAACTATATTACTTCCCTTATTACTTCCTTATTGTAAAAAAAGGAACTGTGAAGCAAATTTTCAACCACTATGATGTACAACTATGATGCACAACAAATAATCCGTATTACTGGCATTGCGAGGCAGCAAAATATCGTAGAACTTAATTAAAAAGTATTATGGGAATAAACTAAGCGCGAAATCTGCAATGAAGAAGCGGTCTTATCTTTTGCGGATATATAATATTCTTATTACACTTTTATTCTTTCACACTCCCCCCCACTCCATGATTTTATATTTAAATTTATAAGAAAAAGCTTAAATCTTATGTTACAGAGAAGATTTCTGTTACTAATGTATAAAATTATTTATTTTAAGGGCAAATGAAGGGTTGACAGGAGCTAAAAAGATGTATATGCTATATTTTAAATTGATCATATTAAAATACGATGAACAGGACTAGTAGGAAAGTAAAGAAGCGTGCAGAGAGTTGCTGTAAGGTGAAAGGGCAACCCTTCTTTTTTCCAGAACTCCCCTGTGAGGAGCCTGCTGAAATCACTTCATAGTGAGAATAGGTCAGGACGGATCTTTACCGTTATAAGAAGAACACTTAAAGAGGACAGTAGATTTGTGCTGTCAAGTAGAGTGGTACCGCGAGAGAAAACCTTTCGTCTCTATATATGTTGTATGTTGACGAAGGGTTTTTTTAGTGGAATTAAACTACAAGAAAAAGGTGAATGGGATGAAGGAAAGAATAATGATTTTTGACAGTACCTTGAGGGATGGAGAACAAACACCGGGGGCAAAGTTGAACGCCAGGGAGAAGTTAAAAATTGCCCGTCAGCTTGCTCAATTAAATGTTGATGTTATTGAAGCGGGTTTCCCCATTTCTTCTCCGGGAGACTTTCGTGCTGTACAACAGATAGCAAGAGAAGTAAAGGGGCCTATTATAACTGCTCTTGCGAGGACTGTAAAAGAAGATATTGATTGCGCCTGGGATTCCATTAAAGATTCGAAAAAGCCACGTATTCATGTTTTTCTTGCTGCTTCGGATATCCATATGGAGAAAAAGTTGCGCAAAGACCCTGATACCTGTTTGCAAGAAGCTATTCAGGCTGTCAGGTATGCAAAAGGCCTTACCCATGATGTCGAATATTCTCTGGAAGATGCCACCAGAGCTCGAAAAGATTATATTTTACGCGTGGTAGAGGCGGTAATAGATGCCGGTGCTACCGTAGTAAATATTCCGGATACAGTAGGATATGCTGTCCCTGACGAATTTGGCCGTTTAATTCATCTTATAAAGACTGAGGTACCCAATATCCATAAAGCTGTTATCAGCGTCCACTGCCATAACGACCTAGGTCTTGCAGTTATTAATTCGCTTACTGCTGTTGAAAATGGTGCCCGGCAAATTGAATGCAATATTAATGGCATTGGTGAGAGAGCGGGAAATGCCTCCCTGGAAGAAATCGTTGTTGCAATGAAAATCAGAGAGGATCACTATCCCTTTGAGACAGCAATAAACACCCGGGAAATATATCGTACCAGCCGGACTGTGAGTAAATTAAGCGGGATACCTATACCGATAAATAAAGCTGTTATCGGCATAAATGCATTTGCCCATTCTTCGGGAATACACCAGGACGGGATCATAAAGGATAAGAGTACTTATGAGATAATTAATGCGGAATTAATAGGGGGCCAGGCTGCCCAAATGGTATTGACTGCACGCTCGGGACGCCATGCAGTTCGTCATCAACTGGAAAGCATGGGCTATTTTCTGGGCGATGAGGAGTTTGAAAAATTTTACGAACGGTTTATAGAACTAAGCGATAAAAAGAAAGAAGTATACAAAGAGGATCTGGAGGCGCTGTTAATAGATGTCTCGTTTGCGGAACCAACATATGAATTGGATTATCTTCAAACTATTAGCGGGACCAATACTATACCTGCTGCGGTAGTACGTCTTCGTAAAAAAGACAGAAGGTTTGAGGAAATATCTAGCGGTGCGGGACCTATAGATGCTGCCTATAAAGCGATTGATAAGATTACCAAAATTGATATACGTTTGGAGAATTATAATTTAAGGGCCGTAACTCGTGGCATCGATGCTCTTGGTGAAGTCTCTATTAAGATAAACCATGAAGATAAGAATATTATCGGAAGGGGTGTCAGCACCGACATAATAGAAGCTAGTGCAAAAGCCTATCTCGATGCCATTAATAAACTGATTAATATGGTAGCTTATACCAACAATAATAATAATAACCAGAAGAAAAATGAACAGTAAAAAGACCCCATTTAGTGAACCTGTGTTTCCTTCAAACTTGTGTTTGCCGGTTATGCCGGTATATGTTATAATCCAGTTAATAACATTTGCATTAAAGGTAGATGATTGCTAGTGAAAAAACTGACATCACGGCAGAGGGAAATATTAAATTTTATAAATGAAGAGGTAATGCGCAAAAATTATCCTCCATCGGTTCGTGAAATATGTAAAAAAATGGGGCTCAGTTCCAGTTCTACGGTCCATGCGCATTTAAGGGCATTGGAAAAAAAAGGTTTTATTAAAAGAGATCCGACCAAACCCCGCGCCATTGAAATACTAGATCAACCTGGCAGCATTTCCGAGAAAAAAAGAAAGACTAAGCTTATTCCCCTGGTGGGTCAGGTGACTGCAGGAATACCGGTATTTGCTGAAGAAAATATCGAAGGTTATCTGGCCCTTCCGGAAGAGGTTGCAAAAGGTGATTCTGTTTTTTTACTGCGGGTTAGAGGCGACAGTATGAAAAATGCGGGCATTTTAAACGATGACCTTGTGGTTGTCAGGCAACAGCCATCTGCCGAAAACGGAGAAATTGTAGTCGCTCTTCTTGGTGATGAGGCAACAGTGAAGAGGTTTTATCTTGAAAAGGGTTCCATACGGCTTCAGCCGGAGAACCCTGACTACGAGCCGCTGATTTCCAAGGATGTCCGTCTACTGGGAAAGGTAATCGGCCTGGTGAGGATTATTGGTTAATAATTTCTGATTATATTTATTTCTATTCTTGCAGAATAGATTGAAGGACAGCTACCAGGCCTAAGAGTATATGTTCATAGGTAAGTCCTCCCTGGATGTATATAGTATAGGGTTCGCGCAGCGGTGCATCGGCGCTGAATTCCCCAGAAGCGCCCTGTACGAAGGTTCCCGCTGCCATATATACTAAATCATTATAACCTGCTGTTTTGCCGGCCACAGGGGTAATATGAGCGTTTACAGGGGAAGCGCTTTGGACAGCCTGGCATATTTTTTGAAGTTCTTCTTTGTTCTTTAGGGATATGGCTTGAACTATATCCCCCCTTTTTTGATTAAAACGCGGGTCTACTCTATAGCCCAAACTTTCCAGGGCGGCGGCAAAAAGAGATGCTCCTTTCAAGGCCTCAGCGGTGAGGTGAGGTGCCATAAATATTCCCTGATAAAAGAGCCTTTTGTTAAAAATAAAAGACCCCAGTTCTTTACCAAGTCCGGGAGCAGATATGGCATCGCTGATTTTCTCAATACATTTCTTTTCTCCTACTATATATCCCCCCGTGGGAGCAAGCCCGCCTCCTACATTTTTTATTAATGAGCCGGCAATTACATCAGCTCCAATTTCAAGCGGCTCCTGCTTTTCCACGAATTCCCCATAACAATTATCTACAAAGATTGTTACATCAGGATTGAAGTTTCGAATTTTTTTAATTAACTTACCTATCTTATCAATAGTTAATGATGAACGATAAGGATTATATCCTCTTGAACGCTGGATAAATACTACTCTGGTCGGTTCATCCAGCATATTCATGAGTAAACCTTCGTCCTCCGGCAAATTGGAATCATCCAGTTCTATACTATCAAAGGAAATGCCCCATTCCAAGAGGCCTCCTTCCCTGCCACTCTTAAAACCTATCGCCCGGTACAGGGTATCATAAGGTTTTCCTGTTATGGAAAGCAAGCGGTCTCCCGGCCTTAGCAAACCTCTGAAACATGAAAAAATGGTATGTGTCCCTGATACAAAATGGGGGCGGACAATAGCTTCTTCACCTTGAAAGATTCGGGCAAAAAGGGCCTCCAATTTTTCTCTTCCATAATCATTATATCCGTATCCCTCGTTTGAATGGAAACATTCGTCGGAAATTTTTAATTCTTGAAAGGCCTTTAAAACCCGGGTTTGATTGAACAGGCAGGTAGCATGAAAATCCTGGCGTATTTCTTTTGTTTTTTCTTCTGCAGCTAATATTATGTCTACTATTTCAGGCTTTAACTTTAAAAGTTGCCACCATTCCATGGAATTACATCTCCTGAAAGGCCTGAGCAAAGAAAAATTCTTAAGAATTGTCCTGTTGTTCGGCAGACGTCATATTAATTGATATATTCCGTACGGGTATAATGGTTGATACGGCATGTTTGTATACCATCTGCTGTTTTCCGTCCACGTCTAGAAGAATAGTAAAACTGTCAAAACTGCGGACATTTCCCTTAATCTGATATCCGTTAATCAGGAAAATAGTCGTCAGCATATTTTCTTTCCGAATTTGGTTTAAAAAATTATCCTGAAGGTTGAAAGGTCCTTTGGCCATTGTATCGCCTCCTGTTGGTTTGTTTATTCTATTCGCTATAAGATATTAATATCCTTCTACCCGGGAACAAATACTCTCCAAAATTGGATCGATATTCCTTCGCTCGTCTATTTCAAACCAATTTATTCTTTTATCTGCACGGAACCAGGTCAACTGCCTTTTTGCATAATGCCTTGTATCCCTTTTAAAATTAATAATGGCATTATCCCAATCCCATTTCCCTTGCAGATATTTGATCATGTGACTGTAACCGAGGGATTGAAGCGATTTAAGGTCGCTGCTATAGCCTTTCTCTAAAAGGCCTTTTACTTCTTCCAGCAGGCCTTGTTCAATCATTAAATCCACTCTTTTGTTGATTCTTTCATAAAGATTACTTCTCTTAGTGGTTAAACCTACCATGATCAGGTTATATCTGCTTCTTTTCTTTTCGGTAAGTTCCCTTTGAGAAGATATAGGTTCTCCAGTTAAATAAAAAAATTCAAAAGCCCTCATTATACGCCGGATATCATTTGGATGTACTTTTTGAGCGGTAACAGGATCTATTTCCCGTAAAAAGCGATAAAGATATTCTTTGCCTTTTAGTTCCAGTATTTCCTCCAGGCGTTCCCTAATCAGCGGGTTTACTTTTCCGCTTCTAAAATTATATTCATCGATTACCGCTTTAACATATAAGCCGGTGCCGCCTGTTAGGAAGGGTAGCTTTCCCCTTTTGTGAATATCGGCAATAGACTGGCGGGCCATATTTTGATAATCAAAAACGGTAAAATTTACTTCAGGATCTACCACATCGATTAGATGGTGTGGTATCCCCTGCCGCTCTTCCAATGCAGGTTTTGCTGATCCTATATCCAGGTGACGATAAACCTGGACGGAGTCAGCGGAGACAACTTCACCCCCCAATTTATTACAAAGTGCGGTTGAAATTTCTGTTTTTCCAACAGCTGTTGGGCCTACTACAACAAAAAGAGGTATTAGTTCTTCCTGCTTAAAATCGTTTTTTTCGCTCACCGTCAACCCTGCCTTTTGAAGTATTTCCCGATTTCATCTTTTTCCAGTTTGATCATAACGGGTCTTCCGTGTGGGCAATAGTAGGGATTTTTGCATTGTCCTAGCTGTACCAGCAGGTTTCTCATTTCTTCCATAGTAAATATTCTGTTTGCTTTAACAGCTGTTTTACAGGCGATTTTTAACAGCGTTTGTTTTTGGTATTCTCTGCCTGTCAACGCCAGGCCTGAACAATTTTCAAGAATGGAAAATATCATATCTGCTGAAAAAACGTCTTTGAGGAAAAACGGTACCGCCCTTATTATAAAGGTATTATTTCCAAATTGCTCCATTTCTAACCCGATTTCACGCAGCAAATGGACTTTATCTGTTAATTCTTCAACCATAAAAGATGGAACCTCGAGAGGAAATGGAATAATTTCCTGGAGATAATGTTCCCGGCTTTTTTCATTTCGTTCTATTTCTTCCCATAAGATTCTTTCATGTGCAGCGTGCTGATCGATTAAAATCAGGCCCTCCTCCTCTTCTAAAAGTATGTACGTTCCAAAAATCTGTCCTTTTATAGTTCCCGGCAAAGGTTTTCCAGTAAAAAGCCTTGCAGCCAACTTAGGGGCTTTTGGCGTTTTTCCAGTATCAAAATCTTGAAAAGAGTCGTAATTTCTCTGGTTTCCGCTTTCTTTAATCCTTTCCTGATATAAATTATTATTGGGTTGCAATGCTTCATCTCTTTCAATTTCTTCGCTTATTCCTGCTTTAACCGTTTCTCTTTTTATTCCTTTTAACGGTATTTTTTTTTCTTCCATTTCAGGTTGCAATTTGTTATTTTTTTGAACCCTGGGTATAAAGTAATATGGTGAAAAGGCTTGCCTAAGGCATTCTTCCAGATACTTTTGCACCATTTCTTCTCGGTTAAAACGTATCTCAGTTTTTGAGGGGTGAACGTTTACATCAATATTTTCGGGGTCTACAGAAAGGAATAAAAAGGCAGCAGGATATTTGCGCGAAGTTACAATCCTGGAAAAACTATTATCCAGAATGCCCTTCATTAATTGATTGCGGACAAAGCGATTATTAACAAAAAAGACCTGAAAGATTCTGCTGTTGCGTGAAAAGGAAGGATTACTGATATAACCTTTCAGGGCGATTTCTTCACCCTGAAAGTCCAGAGGTATAAGCTCGCGGGCAAGGCTGGTTCCATAGAGGTTTACAATAACGTTAAATAACCTTCCATCACCGGATGTTTCCAGCAGGGGGCCGCTTTCTTTTAGCAATGAAAAGGAGACATCCGGCCTGGATAGGGCGAGTAAATGAACAATGCGCGTTACTCTTGCTGTTTCAGCGGGAACCCCTTTCAAAAATTTTAATCGTGCCGGTGTATTATAAAAGAGATCTGTTACTGTTACGCTGGTTCCAACAGGAAATCCTACTTCTTCAAGCTTTTTTTCTTTGTTCCCCTCTAAAACAATACGGCTTCCGATATTTTCTTTTTTGTGGCGGGATATAATGGACATTTTTGAAACAGAAGCAATGCTCGGTAACGCTTCACCGCGAAAACCCAGTGAAGAAATACGTTCCAAATCCTGAAAGCGTTTTATCTTACTGGTTGCATGTCTTTCTACAGCCAAACGCAATTCATCAGCAAGAATTCCGGATCCATCATCAATTACAGTAATTTCCTGGAGGCCGCCTTTTTTCAGGATTACTTTTATATGCTTGGCACCAGCGTCCAGGGAGTTCTCCAGAAGCTCTTTTACGACTGAGGCCGGGTTTTCAATTACTTCTCCGGCAGCTATTTTTTCTGAAGTTGCAGCATCAAGTTTATAAATAGGCATGATCAGCTTTCCTTTTCTCTGAAATGTAATTCTTCTTTCTTTGAAAGGAGCCTGGACTGTAGGGAAAACAGTATGTTGAGCGCTTCCAGCGGTGTTGTATCCACAATATTAAGCCGTTTTATTTCTTCTAATATTTTTTTTTCTTTTTTTGCCGGCGCATCTTCTTGAGCGGCACGGGAAGGTACCAGAGAAAGTTGGCCTTCAGACCCGATAAAGGGTGTTGTGCTTACAGGATATAATTTTTGATTATCAGGGGTTAGGGATCTTGTACCTTCAAGCTTTTTAAGAATCCTGCCGGCATTTGTAATTATCTTGTCGGGTAAACCGGCCAGCCTGGCGACGTTTATTCCATAGCTCTTATCAGCCTTTCCCGGGATTATTTTTCGAAGAAAAATAATTTTATCTTCCTGTTCTTTTACCGAAACGGTGTAATTTTTAACAGCATGCAGTTTTGTTTCCAGGGGGGTCAGTTCGTGATAATGAGTAGAAAAAAGAACTTTTGCTTTGACTTCATCGTGCAGGTATTCAAGAATAGCCTGAGCCAGGCTCATACCGTCATAAGTGCTGGTTCCGCGGCCTATCTCGTCTAATATAACCAGGCTGTTTGGGGTAGCTTCTTTTATTATAGAGGCTGTCTCCTCCATTTCAACCATAAAAGTACTTCTTCCGCTGCTTAGATCATCACTGGCGCCTACCCGGGCAAAGATTTGATCTACGGGAGTAAAGCTCATCTCTTCAGCGGGAACAAAGCTGCCGGCTTGAGCCATTAGCAATAGAAGCGCCGCGCTGCGACAATATGTGCTTTTGCCGGCCATATTGGGGCCGGTAATGATTAACACCCGGTTATCTATATTATCCATAAACAAATCGTTGGCGATAAAAGGTTCTTTTTCATTGCGCTCAACAACTGGATGGCGGCTTTCTTTAATAATAATAGCATTGTTTGAGGAGAAGTCCGGTCTGGAATAACCGTAAGCGGCAGCGGCGTCAGCCAGAGAATAAATGCAGTCCAGGTTGGCCAGAACCTTACCTGCCGCCTGGAGTTGTTTAGTATAACTTGCTAATTTCAATCTTAATTCTTCAAAAAGAGCGTATTCAATCCGTGCCAATCTTTCGTCGGCATTGAGGATGAGCGCTTCTTTTTCCTTTAATTCTCTGGTAACAAAACGCTCGGAGTTAACCAGGGTTTGTTTCCTGATATAATCAGGAGGTACCATTTCTATATTGGCTTTTGTAATATCGATATAATAACCAAATATTTTGTTGTACCTGACTTTTAAAGATTTTATACCGGTTCGTTCTTTTTCTCTTTTTTCAAACTCAAGTAACCAGGATTTGCTGTTGCGGGACAGCGTTCTCAACTCGTCTATTTCAATCGAATAACCATCTTTAAATATTCCTCCATCTTTCGCATGAACGGGAGCATCCTCCTTGATAGCCGCATGCAGTTCTTCGGTAATGAGCGATAAGTCCGGGATTTGACCTTTCAGGTTACACAGCAGCTTTGAAGAACCGGATTCCAGCAGGCCTTTGATCTGCGGCAAAAGCAGGAGTGTTTTCTTTAAGGCCAGCAGATCACGGGGATTAATCAGCCCCATATTTATTCTAGCACTGAGCCTTTCCAGGTCATAAGCATATCCAAGCATTCCCCCCAGATCTTCTTTAAGAAGTAGTTTTTCTTTAAATTCCCCAACGGTATTCCAGCGCTGTTCGATCAACTCCTTATTTAATAAGGGCATTTCCAGCCATTTTCTCAGAAGCCGTGCACCCATAGAAGTCCTGGTCCTGTCGAGAATACCGAGGAGGGAATTTTTCTTATCCCTGGAATGTATTGTTTCGGTAATCTCCAAATT
Organism: Dethiobacteria bacterium; assembly: GCA_050948825.1. Taxonomy (GTDB): domain Bacteria; phylum Bacillota; class Dethiobacteria; order DTU022; family UBA8154; genus DUQX01. Next base: position 45,808 of record JBMNEO010000005.1, read on the forward strand.
ACGCATTGTAACGGCATCCATTCTCAAGAACTCTTTTTCTCTGTAGAATTTAATCTCGTCAATATGAGCAATAGCGTTATTTTGCATCTTTTTGATGTATTTCAGCCCCAGAGCCGTGGAATACTGCGCGGCCTTGCTGTTTTTAATCCCGGAATTAATTAATAGTTTTTCTGAAAACTGTCCGCTGAGGATATCCCTGGCCTCCTTTTCATCTGAAAAAGCCATGTTCTGATTTATTAGCGCAAATTCTTTTATTCTATTAATAATATCCTGGGACATAATCTTTGTAAGCAGCTTTTCCAAAACAATTTCAGATGGTTTTAAACGAAATAGCTCATCTAACATCCTATCCATACTACCGTCTTGTTCGAAATGAAAAGCAAGCAGCTCACCGGTAGAAATATCAATAAATGTAAGGCCAATACTATCTTCACGATCAAGTTTAACAATAGCAGCAAGGTAATTACTGCGGTTTTTTTCCAAAAGGTTATCTTCTACTATCGTTCCCGGCGTTATAACGCGGGTGACTTCTCTTCTGACAAGTCCTTTGGCCTGATCTGCTTCCTCAACCTGATCACAGATAGCGACCTTGTATCCCTTTGCTAAAAGCCTGGAAAGATAGTTTTGTGCAGCGTGATAGGGCACACCGGCCAGGGGTACCCTATCTTCCTTGTTTCCATCCCTGCTTGTTAAAGCTATTTCAAGTTCCCTGGAAGCGGTTACGGCATCCTCGAAGAACATTTCATAGAAATCCCCTACTCTAAAAAAAAGAATCGTATCTGGATAATCATCTTTAATTTTTTTGTACTGCTGCATCATGGGAGTTAATTGCTTCAATAACCTTCACCCCTGAAATACCTGGATTGCTTATGCTTTATTTCCTGATGTTGGATTTATTATAACACAAAATTATAAGATAAAAAAAGAATCCCTCCCGTATTTAATACGAGAGGGACGGCTTTTCAGATGCAGATAATAAAATAATTAAGCATATCAACTGGAGGCCTCTAGTAATTCTTTTTTATCATTGCATTCGGGACATGTGCCAAAGAAGTAAAGTTGTACGAATAAAATATTAAACCCGGTTTCCTTTTTTACTTTTTCCAGTAAAGAATCCTGGAGTTCTCCCAAAGGAAAATGATCTACATCAACAACCTTGCCACAGTTTTTACAATAAATATGGGAATGGGGCCTTATCTGAGCGTCATAACGCAGACCACCTTCCCCCACGTTTAATTCCTGGATTAAACCTACTTTTTTAAGCACATCCATAGTTTTATATACAGTGGCCAGGCTCATCGCCGGAAAATCTGGCTTTAATTTTTGGTAAATCATTTCAACATTGGGGTGATACTTTGATTGTTTTAGGATTGAGTAGACTGCCATTCTTTGTGGGGTTACCTTAATCTTTTTTTTTCTCAGGATTTCTTCTATAGTATGCATATCTTTCCCCCAACTATTTTTAAGTAATAACTGCTATCAATTATGAATATATAATATAACGTGTTCTTCGTCAAGCTATATTTCCTAACAGCAGATAATCCAGATATTATCAGGGCAAGTGTTTACCTGTCAAGGTCCAGGATTTAGCTTCAACTATTTCTACATCGACCAGTTGTCCGAACAGGTTTCCCTCCGAAGAAAGATGGACTATCTTGTTTGTCCTGGTTCTTCCGGTAATCATATCGGGGTTCGTTTTGCTCCTTTCTTCAACGAGAATCTCTTGTTTTGTTCCAAGTAGCTGCCTGTTTTTATCAAAACTGATTTTGCTTTGAATTAAATTCAACCTTTTTATTCTATCTTTTTTTATTTCAGGGTCTACCTGATTTTGCATCTCTGCTGCTTTTGTACCTTTGCGTGGTGAATAAATAAATATATAAGCAGCATCAAATTGTACTTTTTGTATCAAATCAAGCGTATCCTGGTAATCTGCTTCTTCTTCCCCGGGGAAACCGATAATTATATCGCTGGTAATTGAACAATGTTCAATACGGCCTTTTATTTTATTAATTAACTCCAGGTAATATTCCCTCGTATAACCGCGGTTCATCAGTTTTAAGATTTTGTTACTTCCTGATTGGACCGGAAGGTGGAAGTGCTCACAGATCTTTCTGCTCTTTTCAATCGTGCGAATGATCTTATCACTAAAATCACGCGGATGAGAGGTCATATACCTAATACGAGCCAACCCTTCTATTGTATCCAGTCGCTGCAAGAGATCAGCAAAATCCAGGCCTTCTTTAATATCTTTGCCGTACGAATTAACGTTTTGTCCCAATAAAGTGATCTCTTTATAGCCATCTTTTGTTAATTCTCTTACCTCTTGGATAATTCTTTCAGCAGGTCTGCTCCTTTCTGGGCCTCGGACGTACGGCACTATACAGTAAGTGCAATAGTTATTGCAACCGTGACTTATAGGAACCCAGGCCTTAAAGTCATGCCCTCTTTTAATTTGGGGGTGATCTCTTTCTCCTTCATCGTTGATATCAATAACTGTTTTTGAAGATGTACGAGCTTTCTCTATCAATTTTGGAAAGCGTTCCAATGAATGTGGTCCGCCAATTAAATCAATAAAATTATATCTGGAAGAGATTTGTTCCGCGATTTCTTTTTGTTGAACCATGCACCCCCAGATAACCAGTAACATTTCGGGGTTTTTTTTCTTTAAAAATCGTAATCGACCAAGCTTGCTCAATACTTTTTCTTCTGCTTTTTGCCTTACGGCACATGTATTGATAAGTAGTACATCGGTTTCTTCCTCGCTGTTAGCCGGGCTATATCCCATGGCTTCAAGATGCCCGGAGAGCACCTCGGAATCGAAGACATTCATTTGACATCCGTAAGTTAATATAAAGTACTTCTTTGGGCTCCAATCCTGTCTATTCATGGGCAATAGCTCTCCTTAGCATTTTAGCTGGATAATATAGATTATACTGTATGCGCTTAGATAATACAAGAAATGTAAAAGGTCTAGTATAGGTTTTAAAGGTAAAAAAAAATGCCGTCACAGACGGCATTATGTAAGCATTAAGGGAGATTAGTATATATATAAAATAATAGCGGTCAAGATTAAATAGTGATAAAAACAAGGGATGTTCTTAAGCTATTGATTTTTTCTTTAGAGCACACAATTCATATTCCAGGTCTTCCAATTTAAGCTCAACGTTATCCAACTTTTCTTTCAATTCAAGTATTAAAGTACTTAAATTAAAATAATCCATTGAACCTACAACTGCTCCACAGGACGTACATTGAACAAACATTATCTTAAAGCGCCAATTCCCCGGTTCCACTTCGACCATCTCAAAGGATTCATTGTCACACTTCGGGCAACGTGATAATGCCATAAATCTAAACTCCCTCCTACATTTTTATTTCTATAAAAAAAATTGTACTTTATATAATTCTTGATTAATATTTGATTTCCTTCAACTTTTCATTGCAAAAATAAAATATGAAAAAAATCATCTCTACAGGAGATGATTTAATGAATTGCGGGCTTCTTCTATTTTTGACCGGGGAACATATATTTTTATCTCTGCCAAGGGGCCGATATTAAAGCTGTATACTACCTTGCCTGCAGCTTCCTGATCTGTTATTACAGGAATATTTTCTTCTTCTAATCTTCCTTTGATCAAAGATGCAACGATTGGGTCTGTTACAATTGTCAATAGTTCCCAGTGTTTAGCCATAAACATCCCACCATTATTCTATCTAAAGTAATAGTTCCTGCTGCGCTTTGTAATAGTTAATCCGCTTAGCCAGGTTAATGCGATAAAGGAAAGGAGCTTGAAAAGGAAGCTGTAATATAAAGGCCAGTTCTGGTAAAGAAGATATCCCAAATTAAGAGCTAAATAATCGATTCCTGTTAAAAGAGCACTGAAAAAAAATAAATAAGGAAGTTGCCATATTTTTTCTTCCGGTAAAAAACGCATCATGATTACTCCTATTCCCGCCAGGCCGATCAAATAGTCAATAGGAATACCCTCAACAAAAAGATATGCATCTTTAAACAGGTAAAATCCATTTTCTACAAAGACTATATTGATTAGATATCCAACTAAAAGACCCCAAAAGGCAACACTCCACAACCTTTTTACCTCGGAACGCAAAAAGATTAAGATAAAAAACCAGATGATTGCTGCAAAAATTATCCAGGGTAACAACTAACCCCCTCCTTTTTTAAAGCTTTCCCGAGTGCAAGATCGCCCATAACCACCAAAAACCCATAAAAGCCGCTATTAAAAGGCCGATCTCGGCAAGTGGGAAGCGCTTGAACAATATTACCTCTGTGAAGTTGATGATTAAACACAGACCTACTATTATACTTGCCAGGACGATACTGAAAGAAACCCTGTTTACCATACTGTTAAGTCGAATTAAAATACGTTCCATTTCTGGAAGCTCTAACTGCAGCTTTAGGTTTCCTTCAGATCCTCTTTCCAGGATTGAAATGATACGATTCGGGAGAATCTCCAGCAGTTTAAAATACTGGTTGATATTGTTATAAAGTACTGAAACGACTTTTTCCCTCGAAAACTGGCTTTTTACAAGTTCTTCACTAAGCGGTTTGGCCATTTCAGCAATACTGTAATCAGGTTCCAGCAGGGAAATGAGACCTTCTAAAGTAAATAAAGTTTTAGCCAGGAGGGTTAAATCTCGGGGCAATTTGATATGCTGCTTAAAAGAGATATCCATTAATTCATAAAAAACCTGACCTAAGTGAATTTCTCTCAACGGAAGCGCATAATACTTTTCCTGAAGCCGTTCCAGTTCCCATTTAAGCTGATTCATATCAGTTTTATCAGGTACTATGCCGAAACCAGTTATTGCGTGTAATACTTTCTCGAGGTCCCTGGATAAAAAACCAAGCACCAGTTTGCTTAGTAGTTGCCGCTGATCTTCATTTAAATGCCCGGCAATGCCGAAATCAAGAAAAAATAATTTATTGTCCTGCGTTACTCCCAGATTTCCCGGATGGGGGTCTCCGTGGAAAAAACCATCGATCAATATCTGTTTTAAATAGGCCTTGCTTAAATGCTCAACAATTTGATGCTTGGAAATATTTCCTTTTTCCAGGCCTTCCGCATCATTTAGTTTAGTGCCTTCTACAAATTGAAGGGCAAGAATTTTTTCCGTGGTATAACTCCAGTAAATATCCGGGATATAAACATAATTGACCTGAGCGAAATTTTTTTTAAATCTTTCTGCGTTACGCCCTTCCTGTAGAAAATTTAATTCATTATTAATTATGTTTCTAAATTCCTCTACAACACTTTTAAAATTGTATAGCTTTCCTATGGTTGTATATTTATCGATTAAATACGCTATTTCAGTTAATATAACAAGGTCCAGCTCTAATATATTCCGGATATTCGGTCTTTGAATCTTTACGACAATACTGTTTCCACCAGGCAATAATGCCCTGTGGACTTGACCTATAGAGGCTGCAGCCAAAGCAGTTTCATCAAATTCTTCAAAAAGGAGCTCAAGTGAACAGTTTAATTCTTGTTCAATTACTTCTTTAACCTGAAAAAAGGGAAAAGGTGGAACCTGATCTTGAAGACGGCGTAATTCATTAATATAATCGGGCGGCAAGATATCAACGCGTGTGCTTAAAAGCTGTCCAAATTTGATAAATGTAGGACCTAATTCCTCCAGCACCATTCTTACCCTTACTGCTTTTGATATCTCCTTAAACTCGGTTTGTTTTCTATGATACAGCCGGGGCAAGTAACGGGTAATCTCTTTAATGCCTAAATCGCTAATTAACTGGCCAAAGCCGTGCTTAACGAGCGTATTAATAATTTTCTGAAACCTTTGGAGGTAATCCAATTTTTTAGTTCACCATACCTCTTCTGCAAACGCTGTCTGAATATATATTTCTGTATATATTAAGTTTGCCCAGAGGCGATTGTTAAATACTCTAACAAAGCACCAGATTGTCGCGGTGAATGACTTCTTTTTCACCTGAGTAGCCAAGAATGTTTTTAATGTCAGCGGACTTATATCCTATTATCAGGTTTAATTCTTCAGCACTATAATTAACCAACCCACGGGCAATCTCCTTCCCGCTGGCATTATTGATACTGACTGTTTCTCCTTTAGAGAATAAACCTTCAATTTTTGTTATTCCTATTGGTAAGAGGCTCTTACCCTCCTCCTTTAAGGCTTGCTCGGCACCCCGATCAATATAGATGGAGCCTTTAATTTTCTGCGCAAAAGCTATCCAGCGTTTCCTGCTCCGCAGGTGGCTTTGTTGAGAACAGAAATAGGTACCCGTTTCTTCTCCTCCAAGTATTCTTTTGATAATATTATTATGTTTTCCGTTAGCAATAACCATATCAATACCTGAAGCCATTACAATTTCTGCCGCTTCCAGCTTTGTAATCATTCCACCTTTTGCCATCTCCTCCTCTGTATTTCCGGCAACCTTTTTAATGTTTTCATCAATTACTTCAACGAAAGAAATGCTAGAAGCATTGGGATCTAGGCGCGGATTAGCAGTATAGAGGGCATCTATATCCGTTAAAATAATCAACAAGTCTGCATCAATTAGTGTGGCAACGAGGGCGGAGAGCTTATCGTTATCGCCAAATTCAATTTCCTCTGTGGAAATAGTATCATTTTCATTAACGATAGGGATAGCGCCGAATTTCAGAAGATGCAAAAAGGTATTTCTGGAGTTTATATAACGCTTGCGGTTATCCAGGTCTTCCCTGGTCATTAAAACTTGCGCTACAATATGTCCATATTCAGAGAACAATTTTTCATAAAAGTGGATCAATAAACCTTGGCCGATAGCTGCAACGGCTTGCTTCTCCTGAATAGAAACAGGTTTTCTTTTCAGACCAAGGCGCCCGATGCCCCCTCCCACCGCTCCGGATGAAACAAGAACAACGTCTTTCCCCTGGTTTTTTAAATCAGCTATCTCCCGAACAATTTTCTCGATGATACTCAGGTTTAGTTTTCCTGTTTCATAAGTTATGAGCCGGGTGCCGACTTTAATTACTAATTTTTGAATAGAATCTATACTAAGAGGCCTGTTCAAGAAATATCTCCTTCCCGAAATTCCTTATATGTTAATTTCCCAGCAGGTTAGCTTTTTGGGCTGATTTAATCACTGCATCTATCAGGGCGGCTCTAACCGCACCTTTTTCCAACGCCAGCAGCCCGGAGCTGGTAGTGCCCCCCGGGGAGGTAACCTTATTTTTCAATATCGCAGGGTGCTCACCGGTTTGCAAATACATCTTTGCAGAGCCCAGCACAGTCTGAGCCGAAAGCATTAAAGCTGTATCCCGGCTGAGACCCATTTCAACACCTCCATCCGCAAGGGCTTCTATAATCAGGAAAATATAAGCCGGTCCGCTTCCACTCAGCCCGGTTACAGCGCTGAACATTTTTTCCTCTAAAGCAATAACTTTCCCAATGGATTCCATAAGTGCTATAATATTTTTCTCTTCTTCCCCGGTAACATTCTTATTTTTACAGATAACGCTCATACCTTCTCCGACCAGGCAAGGCGTGTTGGGCATTATTCTGATTACTTTAAGGGGGTTGACGTTGTCCAGATGTCTTTCAAAAAAGTCAATATTTAGCCCAGCAGCTATGGAAACTAAAAGATGCTTTGGGGAAAGAAAATCTCTTATATTATGTAGCATCGTTTTCATGTCCTGCGGTTTAAGGCAAAGAAAAATGGTTTCGGCATTCCTAATGAGGGATTCCAGGTCAGTTGCAACGTTTACCCTTAATTTATTAGTTAATTCTTTTGTTTTTTCCAGATCCAGATCAAGAATTACCACTTCTTCCGGTTCTAAAAGTTTTTTTGATACTATTCCTTCCAGAATTGCACTTCCCATAGTACCGCAACCTATAAATCCTAGCATCTTTTTCGTCCCTCCCCAAATCCAGCGCCTGCTGCAGGATTATAATTATTTTATTATAAAGGCTTATGTATTGCAAGTCTTGACAAGCAGAAGCCTTTCAGTTAAAATTATACTTGCGCAGGGGAGTAGCTCAATTGGCAGAGCAGCGGTCTCCAAAACCGCAGGCTGCGGGTTCGATTCCTGTCTCCCCTGCCACACGAACATAGAAGCCACGGGCAACCGTGGCTTTGCTATATTTTGGGAGTAAGCTTGATTGGTTAGATTATAGACAGATGTGAACTGCCACTGTTCAGCGTCAAAGGTTATTGCAGAGCAAAGTGCATAACATATACCACACCTCTTTCTTTTCCTTTCACAACGCCTATGCCAATATGTGTATTTTTAGCGCTTAGGATAGCTCCACGATGATGCTCACTTTGCATGAGGTGATGAAAAGCTAAATCAGGCGGCAGGCTGTTTCCCTGAAGTGTGCCCGCCAAGTTTTCCCCGTATATTTGAAATTTAAATCCCTTTTTAGCAGCCAGCTCACCCGGTCGTCCTAATGTAGGCGAATTATGCTCAATATAATCATTTAGAAGCATATCTTCTCCTTTAATTCTGGCAAAGGCTGTTAATTCCTCATCTAAAATATAAGGCTGCAAATTTTCTTCCTTTCTGGCCTCATTGACCAAGTTTAAAATCGCTTGTTCGTTTGGCGGCAACAAATAAAGGCCGTTTTCAGTGGAAATAGTATGTTGGGTATTTCCCCCGGGTGCTATATTTTGCAGGAAGTTATTTTTTACTGTGAGGCTGAATTCCCATCCGCTTGAAAGCAAGTAAGCAAGATTATTATTCTGCAGATAAAAAACTGGATGCAGCGCTATCATCAGAACTAACAACGCAAACAATATTACGGTGATACTGTTTTGCAACCCATTATGTAGAGTATTAAATGATGGTTTTCTGCCAGGCAGCTGAGGAATAAGAATTTCTTTAACGTTTGTTATGGTTTTCACAATATCACCTCTTCTGCTTTTCTCAATTAAATTATATCAGGGTAATACCCCCCTATGCAATGTCTAAATTAAGGTTTTATCCTAGCTATATTGATGTTAGTAGGTGATTTTAGGTAACTTTTATTTATATTTTGAGGGTTAATTTCGATTATTTCCTAATTATATAGGGGGTTACCCTTAACATGGGTAACCCCCTATATCTAAAATTGGAGTTTTGCTTACTCTGCCCAATCATCAAAAATTGTAAGAATAAACTTTGCTTGTCAGTAGATACCAGACTCAAGATAAGTTTGGCTACTATTGATGTTCTTGTTTGAGCAGTTTTGAAGGTCTTGTGGATTTACTTTCATTAACAGAAAATTTTAGAGGGAGAGCTGACAGTCGTCTAAAAAGGTGGCAAATTAATGGAAGAGGTGATGAGCCGTTCTTTTTATGGATATTTGTGATTCTCAGTGATAGCACTGATATCAATTGTTAAATTTTTTTATATCAGGGATCCTTAATACTAATCGGGTTCCTTTTCCTGGTAAAGTATCAATAATTAGCTCTCCACCAACAAGTGTGGCCCTTTCTTTCATCCCAAAAAGTCCCAGGGCATGGTGATCTTTCTGTAATATTGTGTAATCAAATCCCTTGCCGTCATCCTCTATGATTACTTCAAGATTGTTATCTCCACATTGAATTGCTACCTTTACATATTGTGCTTCAGCGTGTCTTACTACGTTGGTTAGTGCTTCCTGAATAACTCTGTACACTGTTGTTTCTACAACAGAGCCCAGCCTTTTATCTTTAAAATTCTGTGGTACATATTCTATATTAATACCGGAATAACGGGAGAGCTCCTTTACGTAACGGTGGATAGCTGCATACAAACCCAGATCATCAAGGGCACTTGGCCTTAATTCAAAAGAAAGCCACTGTATTTCCTCCAGTGTTTTGAGGATAATTTCTCTGAAACCGCTTGCAAGCTTACGTACTTCATTAATATCATCGGCTTCCTGGATCCGTTTCAAGCCGAGCATTAGACCAGTCAGCGACTGGCTTGTCTCGTCGTGAAGTTCACGGGAGATTCTTTTTCTTTCTTCTTCCTGGGTAGTGATGATTTTATCCAGCAAATGAATGCGCATTTTCTCTTTTTCTTCTAATTGATCTTGTAGCTCCCGATTCTTCTGCCAGTTTGTTTGTAAGCTGTCCATCATCTTGTTAAAAAAACTGCCCAGCTGTTGAATTTCGTCCCCTTTCTTATCTTGATTCATTATTACCGGCAATAACTTAGGATTTTTGACTTTTAGAAAGTTATGGCCGCTTAAAGACTGTTCTTCTTCTCCCCATCCCAATCCCCGTCCCCGTAACCATCCCTGTTTCTTTGAATATCTCTGTGATAAATCGCCGTGTTCAACTTTCTGCATTGCAGCTATTAGATTATGGAGAGGATTTGTAATGGAGCGGGTAATAAATAAAGCTAAAATAATGGCGATAATTATAGTACAAACAGCAACCCAAATAAAGCGGTTTACTGTTTCGTTTCTCATCAGGATAAAAGGCGCTTCCGGTATGCCGACATATAGCATACCTATTACTTCGTTCTTATTGTCAATAATCGGATCATAAGCGGTTAAATACCATTGATCCAGTATATAAGCCCGTCCCAGGTAGCGTTCGCCCTGGCGAAGAACTACATCGGCTACTTCTTCGGAAACCCTTGTCCCGATTGCCCTATCTCCGTTATCCAGGCGAATTGAAGTAGCTATCCGTAGATCGTCTAAAAAAATTGTTGAAGTAACTTTAAGCACCTCTGTAATTTCATCGACAAAAGCAGTATGGCAATTTAGGAGCTCCCCGCCCAATAAAATAGCGATAAGTTCGTTGTCATTATTGTATACAGGAACAGAAGCTGTTAAGGCCATACCCCTCTTTTCTTCTGTTTTCCCTAAAGATCCGGCTTTAGGAGTAGGAATAATTTTTATATATGCTTGTTCGTCAAGGTTTTCCCTAACTAAAAATTTTTCATCTAATAATATGATTCCTTGCTGCTCTTTCCCGTTCACAAACATTGATAAGGAATCATCTTCACTAACTTTTTCGCCGAATAAAAGATTATTGTTGGCACTGGAGATGATTTTCCCGGTAGGATCGGTAAGTATAACAAAACTCAAGTTATTTTGTTCTTTAAAATTTATCAATAGCTTTTGCAGTGATGATAAACCCTGATCTGTCGTCACTTCCTTGAAAGCACTAACAAGGCTGGAGTCATTTGAAATAAAACTCATAATAAGTAATATATTATTTAGCTTGCGTTGTAACTGCCTGCTTGCTGAATTCAGGTTGTTGTTTAAAGTTAATTCTGCCTGTTGCTTTACATTGTTGTATGATTGCCTGATTGCAACCTGACCGGTTATAAGAAGAAGGATTGCTGTGATAACCATAAATCCTATGAAATATTTTTTCCAGATGTTAAGGTTTTTGAACATTATAAGCCTCCATGGGATTTGTTGCATTACAAGGATTTCGGTCTATAGGGAGAACTACCTTATATAGGAATTCGATAATGAATAAATAAATACCTTTTTTCAGGATTAGTAGGGCTTTACCATTATACAAGCTAGAGTTATAATGAAATAAAGTAAAATAACTATTGTGTATTGCCCTATATTATACTATCCCTTAACATATGAGACAATAATAAAAATTTCATCTAGAGGAAGATTTTCACTGGAGGGCATCAAATAAGGGGAGGTTTGAAATAAAAAAGCGGTTCTTCCATTCGAACAGAAAAATCCTGTTGGTTTGGAGAACCGCTTTTTGTTTGCTTTTTTACGTTTTATACAGGTTAGCTGACTGAAACCGTACTGCCTTTTTTTGCTACCGCTGCGGGGCCGAGTATATTCATTAAGTTTTTCTTCAGGAAGCGGCTGAGAAAGGAGACTGCCAATTACGTAACAAATTAATGAGCCAAGCACGATCAGCCAAATTGCCCAACCCATACCCAGCAAGTTTTTGCCTACGAGGATGGAGAATATGATTGTTGATAAAAGACCGTAGGTGACGCAGGCAATTGCTCCTTCCTTGGTTGCCCGTCTCCACCAGAGGCCCAAGGTAATCGTTGGCAAAAACATGCCTCCAAAGCCTGCAGCCGCCTGGCCTGTAAGCAGTGCCAGAAGGGGCGGAGGGTTGTAGAGCGTCCAGAAGAAAGGAACAAGGGCAACCGGGACTCAATAGAACGCGGTTCAATAGCAGGAGTGTCTGAGGCGATATCTTTCGTCGACCACGCATCCGATAATATCATTGGCAATGTTGCCGGCAATAATCATAATCATTCCGGAAAAAGTAGACAGTGTCGCTGCAAAAACGCCCGTGACATAGAGGGTTGCCAGGGATACACCGCCGGCCTGCATCGCCATATAAGGAGCCGCCAGGTCACCTCGCCAGGGTAAAATATCAAAGAGGGCAGGGCCAAATGATGCACGCGCACATAAACCGGTAGTAGCATTAAGCATGATGGGAAAACCTGCAATGGCAAATACAGGAAGGATTAACCAGATAAAGTCCATTTTTTTCTTCATTGGCCGCATTCCCAGGAAACGGGCGACGTTGTGCGGCATCCCGGTACTCATGCTAAAAAATAGAACGAAACAAGAGGTAATACCTATCAGGTCGGAAAACAGCTGGTTAGAGCCGACACGCGGCAGGTCGGGGCGTATTATTCTTAAGAGATTGGGGTCTTCTGCGGCTAAACGCGCCTCCATACCTCCTCCGCCGCCGACATAATGCAGGGCTAATATACCCAGAACAAAGCAGGCGATTCCCAATAAAATACCCTGAAAGGCCATCGCCCATTGTGTGGCGGTATAGCCTCCGATAATCAGATATACAAGGACGACGACAACAGCAAAGAGCAGGCACCAAACCGGTGACAGTCCGGTGACGGCATACCAAAGGGTACCGGCAGCCTTCAACTGTCCAACAGAATAAGCGAACATCAAAAGGGCCATGGCTGCTGCCACAAAGGTGGATGCTACCTTGCTATCATAACGGACACGGGCAATATCACCCAGAGTACGGGTGTTGTTCCGTGCACTAAACTCACTCAGCTTACGGGCGGCAAGAAAGATTGTAGGAACGATACCGAAAATAGTGAATACCCCTGCAAACCACATCCCTGACCACCCTACTGCATAAGTGATGCCCATCATACCCATGGTTGCCCAGCCGCTTAGATAGGTTGAAGAAATGGCACAACCGGTAACAAAAGGCCCTATTTCACGCTTGCCAACCATATAGGTGTCATAAGAAGAGGCTCGTTTCCGTGCAACCACTCCCAGAATAAAGCATATAACAAGCATCCCCGCCAGACCAAAAATTGCAGCTATTGTATAAGCAGATGTCAACTCAGGTACCGGTGTCATTCTTTCCACCCCGCAATCGTTATTAACGTGCCAACCACGGTAAGGATTATACTGGCGATTCCTACACACCACCAGGCAAGCCATCCGCTGGACATGTTATTACCACCTCTCTTTTTTTCATAAATATATAGATATTAATATTAGACAAGGACCGATTTATTTTCACCTCCATCCCATGCATTCAAAAAAATGGAAAGGTTTTACCCTAATATCATCTTAAGCTCTTCACCTCCCTAAAAAAAACATTCCCATAGATTTGGAATATTGCCCCATCAATTGCTCTCTAGGAAATGCGTAAAAATATTTCTATATATACTAATAGTTTTAAATTAACCCAATTGAGTTAAAATTACATTAATTATAATAGCATATAATGATGTTGAAGGCAAGAACATATTAGTACTTTTATCTATAAATATATAAATTATCTAAGGTAAGGGAAAGTAAGGCTCAATCATCATTAAAAACTATCGTTAGCAATAAAATCTATGCCAGTAATATCTCTAAAATGCATAAGAACTTTAAAGAAATGGTCTTGTATCCGGGCGCTGAGTATAATTGAGTATTATATAGTCGATTTATGCGCTTGCCCGGGAAATATACAACTAAAGGGAAATATGCCAGCCTTACATTTTTTATTGTATGAAAACTTACATTAAAAGCGCTGCCGAATCCGGGGGGATGGAGGTAACCAAACACGATCAATCATTTCCTGATACTGCATCCAATATTTTTGCCTCGTTATTGTGCGGTGAATTAACGAGGTCGGATATTTTATATGCCTGCATTAAATCTGCCGGAAAGGGCCTCAGCAGACTATTTAATAGCTGACAGTCGATAATTTCAGGGTTTAACCAGATATCCTCTACTTCTCTTTGTAGGATTACAGGCATTCGGTCATGAATAGTTTCAACCAGGCTGTTAGCGGTTGTGGTAATAATAGTGCAGGTATTGAGTACACCGCCTTCTGGTGTAACCCAGGAATCCCATAGTCCGGCAAAGCCAAACAATTCGCCGTTTTTCAGGGTGATACGGTAAGGAACCTTTTTCATGCCTGTACGTTTCCATTCATAGAAACCGTCTGCAGGTATCAGGCATCGCTTGTATTTAAAGCTTCTTTTAAAGGCTGGTTTTTTATCAACAGTTTCAGCCCTGGCGTTAATAATCCCTTTTTCTGCAGTGGCTTCCTTTGACCAATGGGGAACGAGTCCCCACCTTAGCTGAACTAATTGATTATTACTATCTATAGCAAATACACTCTGCGATGGTGCTATATTATAGCTGGGGGCAAGCTGTGAAGCAATTTTTTTGAGGCGAAACCTTTCGCTTAGCTCAATAATTTTATAAAGTGAAAAACGGCCGCACATTTTTTTCCTCCCGGTATTGATCCTCTCCATAGTATAAAATATAAAATGCTCTATGTTCAATGGTGATTGCAAAAAATAAGCGGCACCGGCATTTAACCAGTGCTGCTTTTACTGTCATTTATAATATATATCAAAAGATTCTTTTCCATTTTTTGAGCTGATCGCGATTTGCATGATTATATATGTTTCTTTTCCTTTTTACATTATTTATGCTGTGCATCAAGCAGCTTTTTGAATAATTCGCTTTCATACTGCTCAATACTGCCATTATCACAGAGCTCTGCCAGTTTTTTATCCAGCGGCAGGGTATCTAAAAGCGGTACTCCGGTCGATTTTGAAATCTCTTCGCCTTTACTGGGGCCAAAAACTTCTACTTTTTCCATGCAGTGGGGGCAAATTAAATAACTCATATTTTCAACAAGCCCCATTACAGGTACATTCATTGCTTCAGCCATTTTGAGGGCCTTTTTTACTACCATTAAGGCAAGATCCTGTGGAGAACTGACGATTACCAAACCATCCAGGGGTATGATCTGCATTACCGTTAGTGGTGCATCTGCCGTTCCTGGGGGGAGGTCAATAAAAAGATAATCCAGTTCTCCCCATTCTACATCTGCCCAGAATTGTTTTATCGCACCGCCGATTAGGGGCCCCCGCCAGATTACGGGGTCATCCTCGTTTTGCAGCAATAAATTAAGAGACATAATTTTAATATCCAGTGAACTTTCAAAAGGTAAGAAACCCCTGTGTTCCTGGCCGGTTTTTAAACCAAACATCTTTGGAATACTCGGGCCGGTAATGTCAGCATCAAGGATTCCCGCCTTAAAACCTTCCTTGCGGGCTCCTACAGCCAGCAAAGCAGTAATTGAAGATTTGCCGACCCCTCCTTTTCCGCTGCCTACTGCAATGACATGCTTGATCTCAGGACGGGATATTTTTTCAATTTTTCCTTTCTGCTGAGACGTATCTGAAGTCATGGCTGATAGTACTCCTTTCATTATCAAATAATTTAACCCGTATTCATTTTAATTATTGTCTGTAGTTATATTTTCAGGAGGGATGATAAATACCGATCTGATCTTCACTTCATCCGTTGTTTTTGAATGCGATGCGGTCCTGATAGTCCTGAATCGCCAGCAGAAGAGCTCCTGCACCCAGATTGGAACAATGGATTTTAGGGTCGGGAATCCCGCCCAGAAAGGTAATAATATCCGCATCAGTAATTTCTAACGCTTCTTCTATAGTTTTGCCCTTAGCCAGTTCAGTAAGGGCACTGCTGGTTGCAATAGCTGCAGGACAACCATAAATTTCAAACTTAATGTCAGCGATACGGTTTTTTTTCACTTTAATATATATGCGCAGATAATCCCCACAAGATGGATCGCCCTGCAAACCTACTCCATCAGGGTCAGAAATATAGCCGGCGTTTCTTGGATTTAAAAAGTGTTCTATTACATTATCATTGTACATTTTGAACTCCTCCAATAAAAATCAGCAGGATATTTCTCAGACACAAGGTTAAAGCCCATTATCCCCCCCCCTTCTTATTTACCGGTATTATGAGCTTATGTCCAAATCAATTATAAACTAATTAAAGAACTAATGTCAAATAAATTTTTGTGTCTTTGCTCCGGAAAAAGATATTAAGTAATTTTATTTATTGCCAGTAAGCGGCCAGTACCTTGCATAATTGTTCAGGAACTTCTACCGTAAACGGTTCCTGCAGGAGGATCTGCAGGGAATTTACATCGGAGGGTTTCCAGAGGGTATTTAGATATGTTCGCGGAATAATACGCGCATGCAGGGAAAAAAACTGTTCTGCTTGACCGGCAGGTGCAAAATAAAGCACCATATTAAAACTGTAAATACTTTTGCTATCAAAATATTTAAATAAACGCAGCAGTCCTTCACTGAAGTCTTCTATATCCGCCTCATTCAGGTCGGATACTGAATGAATCTCAGGAAAAATAACATCATATTCCCCAATAGCTCCCAGGGAGACAAAAGGTACAATCCAATGTCCCCTTCCGATTGTGCCGATATATCTTTCCATTTTGGATTCTTCGACTTCACACAGTTCTCTCCAATAGTTCCTGCCGGAACGCTCAAAAAATAGTTTGCTGTTTTCAAAAGTTTTCCGGTAGAGGTTGCCGGGGGATGAAGTGATAATTAGCTGTTGGTGAGGGTGCAGCAGACCCCCTCCGGAAGGGGGCATGTAATTCCAGGATAGAATATGGTAGGGAATGCGGGGTTCTTTTTTAGATATAAATTGAAAAAAATCAACCCCTGCGCCGAAAGCATCTGTCAGCAGCTTTTTGTTAAAACCTGATAACGGCATTAAATGTTTTTGGCTCATCACTGTTAAAACGCTATATTGATCATAAGGAGAGATGTTCGGTATAACCTTTGCTTCTCCTTTTTCCAGAAAACCTTCCGGCAAGATTTCCGGGGGAAACCTGGGTGTTGCTGTTTCAATATTTTCCGGACAGAAGGGGCAATATTTTCGTGCATCCAGGGTATTCCAGGAGGAGAAATCAACCTTTTTTGTTTTAATAGCACCAAAATGTGCCAGCCTTCCGCTTTCGCCGGTCAGGGGATCAAAGCGAATTTCCGTGTCAATACTCTTTCTGGCAAATCCTTCCCTGGGATCCATGAAGGTTGAAGTAACGGTCTTTTTTTTAAATTCGAGCATGATGTGTTGTTCCCCATTTCTAACAATTAAAAAACGGATACTGCTCTTTATACGGGCAAATATCCCTTTTTAATAGAATCGTTGATAATTGTTTCAGCAAAATCCCATAGTGTTTTTGAGGTTTCAATAATACTCTTATTATGTTCAATTACCTTATCACTGGTTACTCCATGTTTTTTCCATGATTCGCCTTTTGTTTTATAATTATGCAGCAGGGGCTGCAGTCTGTCAAGCGCAGCGGCAAAACGCGCTTCGGGTGTTGAACGTTTTTCAAATTCCTCCCATAGCCGTTGAAAGTCCTCCTTCTGATCAGGCGGTAATATGTTGAATAAACGATCCGCCGCCTTTTTTTCGCGTTCAAGTTTGTCTGCGTAGGGAGTTCCCTCATAACAATATGTGTCACCTGCATCTATCTCTACAATATCGTGGATCAATAGCATTTTAACAACCCGCCAGAGATCCAGATCTTCATGTGAATATTCGCCGAGCAAAATGCCCATTATAGCCAGGTGCCAGGAATGCTCGGCATCGTTCTCCCTTCTTGTCCCATCCATTAAAATACTTTGTCTGAAAACCTGCTTCAATTTGTCTATCTCAATAATAAACTCTATTTGCTGTTTTAATCTGTTGTTATGCACAGCTTTTTACTCCTTATACTTTTGCTTAATAGCAGTATCCAGGTATTTATTATTAAAAAGTTCTACAACTGACAGCAAATCAGGTGTTAGTTTTCTTTTTACAGTATCCACGATGTTGGAGGGCATATCCTTATAGTAAGCCTGTGCAATGCCTCCGGTAATACAAGCAATGGTATCGCTGTCTCCGCCGATAGATACTGCTTTCCTGATCGCATCTTCAAAGTTAATGGACTCAAAAAAAGCAATAATAGCCTGAGGGACCGAACCCTGGCAGGTTACATCAAAACGGTAATGAGGGCGAATTTCTTCCAGTGTATGACTCAGGTCATATCCAAATCTATCTGTAATAAAACTTTTAATGGTATCTTTGTCTTCACCTTTTCGGGCTAAAAATATTGCGCACGCTACTGCCTGAGCTCCTTTTATACCTTCCGGATGGTTATGAGTAACTTCTGCAGAGCGTTTGGCTTCTGCGAGAATTTCCTCCAGGTTATGAAAGGCAAAGCCTACCGGGCTGACGCGCATGGCTGAGCCATTTCCAAAGCTGTTGTATGCCTGTTGATTATCGGAAAAAATCCACTTATAAAACCTGCCTCCATAACCGGCATCGGGGTACTTCCTTCCGTATTCTTTAAAGGTTTCAGCATAGTTTTTCTTATATAAAATACAATCTGCCACAGCCACTGTTAATACTGTATCGTCGGTAAAAGTTGATCGTTCATTAAATAGCTCAAAATCCGTTCTTTTAATATTATTCCACTCGTAAACAGAACCTATGATATCTCCTGCAATAGCACCCAGCATCTCTAAACCTCCTTTCCAAATTATCTCCGAAAATTTTACAAAGATTACCCGGCGCTCAACCGGGTGGATTGAACCTGCAGCATAAACTATATTTTTTTATTTGCTTTTAGCTTTCACTTCTATCCCGCCCATAAGGGAACGCCCATAAATACGTATTACCGTTTCATCATTTCCTGACGCTTGCTCTCCGGTAACCGAGGCGAATATACCCCCATTTTCTTTTCCAAGAAAATTTAATCCTCCCAGAATAACGGTACCTTCACAAAAAACCGATAGATCGTCAGGAACAATGATATCTATGCCTCCCATAACAGCGGTGCAATTTAGATAATACTCGCCTTTATCTATTTCCGCCTGTCTTAAATCAAGATCTATTCCCCCCATTAAGGCCCAGTAATTCCCGCTTTCGAGCTTCCAAGGGGTCTTGGTTTTCTCTAACCCTCCCATAATGGCAAGGTTGCTTTTTCCTTGAAATTTAGGCCCCCGGATAAAGCTGATTCCCAGCAGGATAAGCACGAGAGGCCAAAAAGCATTCCAGAGCAATGAGATATTAAAATCCAATATCCCAAGGTTTCTACAGAGTAAGAGCAAACCAAAGGCCAGGAGGATGCCACCGGATAAATAGTAACTTCCCTCTTTTTTGCCCCAAAAGATATTAATTCCCCATAAAACAAGCAGCAAAGGCCAGTAGTCTTTGATAATCGGCCAGAGATTTATTTGAGTAATATTAAAATTGTTAAGTAAGAGTATGATACCGAGAATTACTATAATCAACCCCAGCCACCAGTTGCCTCTGGATTGCAATTTTTACACCTCCAAAAGTTTAGTATTCCCGCCCGGCAATTGAGTTTTCATAGTGAAGAACCGTTTTCTCCAGGGGGAGCAAAAGAAAATACTCTGCTAAAAATGTTCTCATTACTGCTCTTGTCATACATAGATAATATGATCCGGTTAATGAATAATTTTTCTTCATCTATAAATACCAAACATTCTATCCATGGCTCTTCTACCGCAACTGCAAAGTAGTCCTGCGAAAAACCTGCTTTTTGAAGATTTTCAGGAGATACATTTAGAAGGATAACCTTTTCCTTTTCTGATTGATAGTTTAAGAATCTGGCGTTTTTATAAAGAGTTGTCCAGGAGTTAAGTAATTCAAATGGAGATATAAAAAGGTTCTCCAGAGCTTCCAGCCCGATTTCTGAAGCTTTCTTCCACAAATGGTCTTTTAAATCTTTTATCAATAACTCCCCTGAGGTTTTTTCCTTGATAATTTTTAATGAATAGTCGGGTATTTCTCCAATAACTACTTCGCTTTCCAAAATAGTTCCTTTGAAAGATAATGAATAACTATGCCCCTTTTCTTTAATATCAACATTGAGATGATTAAAATTCAACTCCATATTTTGCATTGTTTTTTCAAGCATTTTCCCCGGGCGAATATTTTGGAGATAAATCATATTGTAACAGGCAAGAATTAAAAGAAGTAAAAAAAGTATCGGTAAAAAAATAATTTCCCATTTTAAAGCAGTTTTCCTTCTTACTATTAACATATTAGTAACCTCCCCCTAGAAACCTTAAATAAATATTATGGTTTACAGGGGGGAAGTATTACTTTATTGCATAAAAAGTTTACGTGCCTTCTTCCATTAAATAATGTGCTATTTGTTTAAGCAATACTGATCCTGTATCTATTATGCCTCCAAAGCAAAAAAAACCATGGATCATTCCTTTATAAGATTGATAGGTTACCTCAACTCCGGCTTTTTTTAGCCTTTTGGCATAAGCTTCACCTTCATCATGGAGAGGATCATACTCTGCGGTAACCACTAAAGCAGGAGGCAGGCCGCTCATGTTTTCGGCAAGCATTGGAGAAGCGTAGACATTCTCCCTATCTTTTTCTTCCTGAAAGTAATGATCTTCAAAATACTGCAGATCGTCTTTCGTGAGGAAGTAACCGTTATATTTCTCACGGGATAGATAATTCCCGGAAAAATCAGTTGCCGGATAAATTAATACCTGCTTTTCTATTAAAGGAAAGCCTTTATCACGGGCAATTAAACAGGCAACTGCTGCAAGGTTTCCACCGGCACTTTCCCCGCCGACGGCAATGCGTTGCGGATCCCCACCTAAAACAGAAGCATTCTCTGCAGTCCATTTTATTGCATGGTAGCAATCATTTACTGCAATGGGGAATTTATGCTCAGGTGCCAGGCGGTATTCTACTGAAACGACAATTCTACAAGCATCATTGGCGATAGCCCGTAGCGGGGCATCTACTGAATCCAGATCACCCGTTACCCACCCCCCGCCGTGAAAAAAAACCAGCACCGGGAGAAGTCCTTTCCCTTCGGGTGTATAAATGCGTAGCCTGATCTTACCTTCCTCTACAGCAATCCGGCGGTCTTCAACACTGGCCACCGGCTGTGGAGAAATAGATGTTTTTTGGGTCAGATATCTTGCCCCTTTACGGTTCTTTTCAGGAGAAAGAGTATTAATAGGAGGACTGTTTAACGATTTTAAATAATCAAGAAATGCTTTTGCTTGAGGATCTAAAGCCATTATTGACTCCCCCCTGTGAGTTGGCATTTTTTATCTTTATACCTTCCAGACAATGCTTTTCATCTCCTTTAATAAAATGTAATCGGTTAAATCAAAATGCACAGGCGTAATGGAGATGAAAGAATTGTTAATCGCCCATACGTCGGTATCTTCAGCTTCACTGTCCAAAGTATCGACCGCTTCCCCGGCCAGCCAGTAGTATCTTTTCCCCCGGGGATCGACTCTTTCCTGGAAAGCATTACGGTACTGTCGTATACCCAAACGCGTGATGCTTACTCCGGCAATATCTTCAAGTACTTTACCGGGGACATTAATATTGAGCATTGCATTTTGGAGTAAATTATAGTCACGTACTGTCTTGATTAAACTCACGACGAAGTTTGCCGCGAAATGGTAATTAGGTTTCTCATATTCCGTAAGGGATACCGCCATTGCCGGAATACCAAGTATGGCAGCCTCCATAGCAGCTGATACGGTTCCTGAATATAGAATATCGGTACCGAGATTGGAACCGCGGTTTATCCCGGAGATAACCAGATCCGGTTTGTGCGGAAGCAGATATTCTACCGCCAGTTTTACACAATCCGAAGGAGTACCGTTAATCGACCATCCTTTTAAAGCTGAGTTGTGGTAAAACTTTACTTCTTCCGCTCTTAAGGGGCGGTGCATCGTAATTGCATGCCCGGTGGCGCTGCGTTCATGATCCGGAGCTGCAAAATATAAATCAACGCCTTCGTCCTGCAGCAATGTCTCCCCCAGAGTTTGTATTCCCTCAGCATAAATGCCGTCGTCATTTGTTAATAAAACAATCAATCTAACCCCTCCGCCAGAGAAAGCAATTATAACAAGCAAGAACAAAAAAATTCATATTATTATAGGGCTGCAAGGCAGCTGTGTTAACAGCTTTAAAGAACGTCTGTTTAAAAAACGAAACGCCTTTTGGCCTGACTAGTATACAAGTCTGGTTGCTCTAAGCTGTGCCTCAAAAAAAACCCTTTCTTCATCTATGGTCAATAATTCTCCATCTGACATTAATACATTTCCATTAACCATTACCAGGTTAATATCTGCAGACCTGGCGCTGTATACTAGGTGAGCAAGGAGATTATGCCGGGGGTACAAATGGGGCTGGTTAAGATTAAACATGATTAGGTCGGCTTTTGCTCCTTCCCTTAGGGTGCCTGTTTCACTATTCAGGAAAAGGGCGCCGGCACCGTTTATAGTAGCCATTTTAAGAGCTGTTTCTGCCGGTACCGCAGTTGGGTTTTCCAGCAAACCTTTGGGCAGAAGCGCCGCCAACCTCATTTCTTCAAGCATATCCAGGTTATTGTTGCTGGCAGCGCTGTCTGTGCCGAGGCTGACTGGAACTCCTTTTTCCAGGAGCTTTGCAACAGGAGCCGTCCCCGATCCCAGTTTCAGGTTGCTGCCCGGGTTATGTGCAATAGCAGTTTTCTTTTCTGCCAGGATCTCTATCTCTTTTTCGCTAAGATGCACACAATGGGCAGCCAGAACCCGGTGATCAAGCAAACCGATTTCTTCCATGAGTTCAACCGGTGTTTTTCCGTATTTCGAGAGGCATTCATTCATCTCATCACGGGTTTCTGCCAGATGTATATGTATAGGGACATCGAGGTCAGCAGCTTTTTCTAATACTACCTTCAGATAATCTGGAGGGCAGGTATATGGCGCGTGCGGGCCAAACATTACAGTAATTCTTCCGTCGCCCTTCTTATGCCAGTTCCTGGCCAAACTGCTGCCTTCTTTTAGCCCTGCCATCCCTTTAATTTTATCCAGGCCGGTGAGCCCCTGTGCAAGCGATGCCCTTATTCCGCTCTCCTGGCAGGCCCTGGCTGCTTCGTCCATGTGAAAGTACATATCCGCAAAACAGGTCGTTCCTCCTCTTACCATTTCCGCAATGGCCAGCAAGGTACCCCAGTAGATGTCTTCTTTTTTAAGCTTTGCTTCTGCCGGCCAAATTCTATTATTCAGCCAATCCATCAGCGACATATCATCGGCATAACTTCTAAAAAGGGTCATGGCAGCATGTGTGTGCGTGTTAATAAAACCCGGCATTATCAGGTTATCTCTACCTTTTATAATCTCTTCAAAATCTTTTTCCTTGCGTTCAAGACGCGGTCCAATATAAGTAATCAGGCTATCTTCAATGATAATCTCTCCTTGGGAAATAATATCCGGTCCGTTATCCCAGGCCAGGATATAATCTGCTTGAAGTAATATCTTTTTTGGCAATGCGCTTCACTCCCAGATTTAAGAATTTGCTGCGGGATCACCCTGCCCGTAGGTTTGTAAATAATTATTTCTTAGTTCAGTAACGTCCCCAGGACTTAAAATATATGGTGAGCCCAAAGGTTTCGACCAGAGGATGATCCGGGCACTTCTTTCAATTATCCTGCATATTTGCAGGGCTGTTGTAAGATCTTCACCAATCCCCACCAGGCCGTGGTTTGCCAGCAGAACGGCGCTCCCATCTTTCCCGAGGATTTTTAAAGCGCTTTCGGCCAGTTCAATGCTTCCGGGAAAAGCATAATCAGCAACTTTTACAGGCCCGCCAACGATCTGTGCCTGCTCTTCAAGAACTACGGGGATATCCTGCCTGCTCACGGCAAAAGCAAGGGCACAGCTGCTATGTGTATGAACAATTGCCCTGATATCTTTCCTTTTCCTGTAAATTGCCAGGTGCAGCGGCAGCTCTGTCGATGGTTTCCACTTGCCTTCTTCAGCTTCTCCTGCCAGATTTACCGTAACTATATCTACAAATGTCAGCTTTTCATAGGGTATGCCGCTGGGTGTAATCACGACCTCGTTTTCTGTCGGCCTGGCGCTGACATTCCCCCATGTTTCAAAAACAAGCCCTTCCCGGTAAATTATCCGGGCAGTATTTACAACTTCTTCTTTGGCCTTTTCCACTAAGTACAAAAGGGGTTCCTCCTTTTGAATAAAAGCTCCTTCAATTTATACTCTTCAGGGAGATGGATAATGCCATATTCAGTGATTAAAGCGCTGATTAAGCGGGCAGGTGTTATATCGAAGGACGGGTTTCTTACGCTCAGTCCGTCCGGTGTAAGAGGCATTTCCTTCAAATGAGTAATCTCCTGCGGGGCTCTTTCCTCGACGATAATCTCTTTTCCGCTGCTAATTTGCCTGTCAATCGTTGAAAGGGGAGCTGCAACATAAAAGGGAATGCTGTTTTCTTTTGCCAGTACTGCCAGCGAATAAGTACCTATTTTATTGGCGACGTCCCCGTTCAGTGCAACCCTGTCAGCACCAACGATTATGCAATCAATATCCCCTTTGTTTATGAAATATCCCGCGGCGCTATCAACAATAACACAGACGGGGATTCCCTCTTTTTGCAGTTCCCAGGCTGTCAGCCGGGAGCCCTGGAGAAAAGGCCTTGTTTCGTCTGCGAATACTTTTATTTTTTTGCCCTGGTAATGGGCACTTCTGATTATTCCCAGTGCTGTTCCGTAACCCGCAGTTGCCAGAGCACCTGCATTACAATGCGTTAATATGGTGCATCCATCCCCGATTAGTTCGGAGCCCCATTCTCCAATTTTTTTATTGATTTCAATATCTTCGTTGCATATCGATACGGCCTCTTGCTCCAGGGCTTTTAAAATGAATTCCGGGGATTCCTCGTTAAAGGACTGGCTTTTGTTTAAAATCCGTTCAGCTCCCCAGGATAGATTAACAGCGGTAGGACGGGTTTTTTTCAGGAGATTAGCCGCTTCTGTAAGTTGTTGCTGAAATTTAGTGAATGAAAAAGCAGCTTTTCCGTTAACATATTTTTCTAAAATATCCCTGGCAGCCAGGACAAGAGCAAAAGCTGCAACCACACCTATGGCTGGAGCGCCCCGAACAGTCATGTTTTTTATAGAATTACATACATCCTCATAATGTTTGCATTCTCTATACTGTTCTTTTTCAGGTAAAAACCTCTGGTCAAGCAGCATTAATGATTTCCCGTCCCAGAGAATATGCTTAATAATCTCCACAGCATAGCCTCCCGTCTATTGACCTAAAATGTAATCCTCTTTTTTACCGCAATTACAATCCCTCGTTTCAGGCACCGCTACGAGCACCTTCAGAATAATTTCCCTGAGCAAATTTATTTTTTTCTCCATCATCTCAACTACTTCGCGATGGGTTAGGATATGGGGGGATATTCCGGCAGCATAATTGGTTACAAGGGAGAGATTGGCATAGCACAAACCTGCTTCTCTGGCGAGAGTAGTCTCCGGAATGCCGGTCATTCCCACAACATCTGCGCCCCATAAAGCAAAAGCTTTTATTTCTGCCGGTGTTTCATAACGCGGGCCCTCAGTGCAAATATAAGTGCCCGTGCTTGCATAGTCTATACCTCTGGCGGAGATGGATCGTATTAAATGTTTTCGCAGCTGGGGACAGTACGGCTCGCTAAAGTCAGTATGAACGACACCTCCTGAATTTTCACCCTCATAAAAAGTACCGTCACGCCTTTTGGTAAAATCTATAAATTGATCGGTTATCACCATTGTGCCCGGAGAAAGGTTTTTTCTAAGCGAGCCCACGGCGGTTGTAGCCAGTACTCTTTTCACACCAAGATCTTTTAAAGCAGAGATATTTGCACGATAATTTACCCGGTGCGGAGGCACTCCATGCTTCATGCCATGGCGGGATAAAAAGGCAACTGGTGTATCCATATATATTCCTACAAGCAGATGTGTGATCCCATAGGGCGTTTTTATGGATAATTCCTCTGTATTTTCAATAATTTCAGGATGATAAAAACCTGTTCCACCAATTATTGCTAACTCAACCTTCATCATTATATACCTTAATTCAAGGTATCCTCCTTTCATTTATTCGATATTAGATATCAAGTTCCCAGCTTTCCAGGTATTCTTTTTGCCCGGGGTTAAGCTGATCAATCCTTAAACCCAGGCCTTTCAATTTTAATAATGCAACTTTCATGTCTAATTCGGGCGGCAGATTTAAAACACTGTTTTTTAGATTTCCTTTGTTTTCAAGGAGATAGTTTAGCGCCAAGACCTGAAGGCCAAAAGACATATCCATAATTTCAGCGGGGTGTCCATCGGCTGCAGCAAGGTTAACGAGCCTTCCTTCCCCGAGAAGATAAATGCGCCGTCCATCTTTAAAAGTATACGCATCTACACCTTTTCTAACCCTTCTGGGATGGCCTGCAAGTAAGGCAAGGGATTTCTTATCGATTTCAACATCAAAATGGCCGGCATTGGCCAGGATTGCCTGATCTTTCATAATCTCAAAATGTTCAGCTGTTAACACTTTACTGCATCCTGTTAAAGTAACAAAAACATCACCGGTAGGGGCAGCTTCCATTAGCGGCATGATTTCAAACCCGTCCATATAGGCCTCCAGGGCTTTAACTGGATTAACCTCGCAGACGATTACTTTTGCTCCGAGACCCTTGGCTCTCATGGCTACGCCTTTGCCGCACCATCCGTATCCTATAATAACAATTTTTTTCCCCGCAATAATCAAGTTTGTTGAACGCATTATGCCGTCCCATACGGATTGTCCGGTTCCATAGCGGTTGTCAAAAAGATACTTGCACAGGGCATCGTTAACAGCGACCATGGGAAAGCTCAGTGCTTTATTCTTTTCCATGGCCCTCAACCTGATTAAACCTGTCGTTGTCTCTTCTGCTCCCCCGATAACCTGAGGTAGATGACTGCTGAACTTTTTATGCAGCAGCGATACAAGGTCACCACCATCATCTATAACAAGTTGAGGCAAAGTGCCGGCAGTGCGATAGAGGTGTTCGTTGTACTCCCCGGGTGTAGCATCATGCCAGGCATAGACCTGCAGGCCTTCCTCTGCCAGCGCAGCGGCTACATCATCCTGTGTGGATAAGGGATTGCTCCCGGTAACAACAACACGGCCTCCGGCTTCTTTCAAAACTAAAGCCATAAAAGCGGTTTTTGCTTCCAGATGGAGGCAGACGGCAATATTTAAACCCTTAAAGGGCTGACTATTTTTAAATTCGGCTTCTAATTCTCTTAAAACAGGCATATGTTCCTTAACCCAATTAATTTTATCCCTACCTGCCGGGGCAAGTTTCTTATCCCTGATTAAAGTCAAATATATCAATCCTTCCCTAATAAGTACACGAATTAGTACACGCACAATTTATTATTTCGTGAAACTTAATGCCAATTCCTGCTATTTATCTTTCATTATTAAAAGCAAAAAGGCCTAAAAAGGCCTTTTAAAAAAAAATTGCACATGCTTTTTTCTTTTGTTATTTAATATTGCAGCTCCAATTCAAGCCCCGGTTATTATCCCAGTGATCAGCGCTGTCTTTAAAACAGAAATTTATATCTTTTCTTCCATCAGCTTTAATTTTGCAGGTAAAGTGATCCCTTTCCCTTTGCATTTGAATAATGTTTGTGTTTTTCCAGTCATCAAAACCATAATGTAACCAGAGGGCATCAGCTCCATTTTGGTATAATATGCCCTTATATTTAATGTTTACCTCCTGTCCCCTTCTGGGCACCTCTGGGAATAACTCTACTCTATCATGATGCATAATCAGTCACCTCTTTTTTGAATTTGTTCTAGTTCTATCTATATTATTGGGCAAGAAAGGGCGGGAATATTAATTGTAAAAATTACCTTTACTTCTTTAACTAATATAAACATCAAAAAAAATAAAAAGCTCCGGAATAACCCGGAGCTAAAAATAGTGGTGCGAGAAGGGGGATTTGAACCCCCACACCCTTGCGGGCACCAGGTCCTGAACCTGGCGCGTCTGCCGTTCCGCCACTCTCGCTTTTTTGGTGAGCCATCCAGGACTCGAACCTGGGACACCCTGATTAAAAGTCAGGTGCTCTGCCACCTGAGCTAATGGCCCGAATTTGTATCTTATGGGAGCAAAAAAACTCCCCATAAAATATAATGGTGGAGAGGACTGGATTTGAACCAGTGAAGGCGCTGCCAGCAGATTTACAGTCTGCCCCCTTTGGCCGGACTTGGGTACCTCTCCATGTATCGTTTGGAGCCGACGGTGGGACTTGAACCCGCAACCTGCTGATTACAAATCAGCTGCTCTGCCTTTGAGCTACGTCGGCAAGCACTTTTCTCAGGCAGTGCATTTAATAGTATAACCTATTTTTCTTATATCGTCAACACCTATACCCCAAAATCGCTGAAAAATTTACCTTGGCTTAGAATAATGATGTATAAATTATTGAACTAAGAGTATAACAAAAAAAAGAATGTAATAAAATAATTATTGTTTTTATTTGTCGATGACAAGGAGGTCCAGCAATGTTTTACCAGAATTTCAATATAATCTTCACGTCAATGCAGGAAATAGAAGAAGACCTTAAAAACTGTCCCAATGATCGCGAAAAAGAGAGGCTTATAAATAGCTTGTTAAAACTGCGCAATATTATGGATCAGTGTGTTAAATACTGGTTATACTTCGAGGAGAAGGTAAATGAACTTCAAAATAAATATAATTTCAGCCTTCCTGATGACCTTCCCGAGAGCTTTTTAGAGGATTTAGAATTTCAAAAAACACAAAAACCGGAAGCGGTAATTGCGAAAGATCTAGTTGATGAGAAATATTCTTTTATGAAACTTGAAAGTGAACAGGGAATTGAATCGTTTCGAAAGGGTTTGGGTTTTTGGGATCTCGCGATGCTGGAGGAAGCTATTAATGAGTTTGAAAAGGTTGTAAAAATAGAGCCGAATTTTATTTTTGGGCATTTTTGCCTCGGAATTTCCTACAGTCAAAAAGAAGGCTTGCAAAATAAAGCATTAAGCAAATTAAGATTGGTTAAGGCTCTGAGCCGTGATCCACATCTAAATGCCTTTGTGCATAATGCAATGGGAAATATTTATGTCGAACAAAAAAAATATGAAGAGGCCCTAACCGAATTTATTTCATCTATTGATGAAGATCCATCATTTTACAATGGTTATTTTAATGTGGGCGCTATTTATTTTAACTTAAAAAAATATGATGAGGCTATTGAAGCTTTTGAAAAAGTTAAAGAAGCTGTTCCCTATGACTGGGAGGTCTGTTATTGCCTTGGCAGGGCGTATACTTTATTGGGAGATTTTAATAAGGGTTTGCAAAATTTTAAAGAAGCTCTTTCAATTAATCCTAAAGAACCCAAGATTGTTTTTGAACTGGGTGTACTATATGATCTTCTTGGTGATAAGAAGAATGCTTCCGATTGTTTCAACAGGATATTAAAACAGGTCAACTAAAAAGGCAAAAAAAAATTATTCTTTAAAGAATAACTTTTTAATATTACCCGGGCCTATTTTATCATTCCCTTTTCAATAGCATATTTAACAAGATCCGAACGGTAATTCATATTTAATTTGTCCCTGATACGCGCCTTATGGCTTTCAACAGTTTTAATACTAACGAGCAGCTGGTTGGCTATTTGCTTATTGGTAAAGCCTAACGCAACGAGCTTAAGGACCTCTTTTTCCCTGTTGCTTAAAATCTCTTCTTCTTCCTCCTCCTCAGGTGTTTCTTTGCGATGAGTATTATAGATATTTTTTAAAATAGCTTTAGTAAGGGAGGGATCTAAAAAAATTTCATCACGGTTTACAGCTCTAATTGCAGTAAGCAATTCAATATCTGCTGCCTTTTTCAAAATATAACCATCCCCGCCCCTTTCCAGTACTTTGTGAAGATAACCTTCATCGTCATGCATGGTTAAAACCAGTACTTTGATTTGCCGGTCAATATTTTTTAGTTCAATAAGAATATCCAGCCCATTAAGATCATCGAGAGACAAGTCAAGCAAAATAACACGTGGCTTGAGATCCTCCGCTATCTGCAGAGCTTCTTTTCCACTTCCGGTTTCTCCAACGACTTTCATATCTTTTTGGGCTTCAAGCAACAATTTTAATCCTGTTCTTAAAACAGCATGATCGTCCACGATTAAAATAGTAATCTTATCCATTTTTGCCCCTTCTTATAATCTGCTATAAAACATTATACATTAAAAGCTTTAAACCGGCAACATGGTTTGTAATATGCAGGATCTTTATCCTTTTTTACTTTTTTGCATAAAAAACGAGGAGGTTTTCCCTCCTCGCAATGGTAGGCATTTTAAGGGATAGTTAGAATAAGGTAAGCTATTATTCTTTAGCAACCTTTTCTTTAATAACTTCTTCTTTACGTAATTTAAGCCAGTTGGATAGCGCACCTGCTGCCAGGCCAATTGTCGCCAGTGTCTTCACTGGCCCTAATGCTATCTTCCAAAGGTAGACAGAAGAAGATATGGTTGGATTCTCGGGGAAGTTGTAAGCAGCAGGGGAATCAGCCAGGACGTACATTACTCCCAGCCCGCCGAGTTCCTCTACACCGTAAAGCTGTGCATTGGAATAACCCTTTTCTTTAAGTGCCGCTACCTTTTCTTCACCCAGTGCGATCATTTCTTCCCTGTCGCCAAAGGATAGGGCGTCTACGGGGCAGGCGTTGACACAGGCGGGGGGCAAATCATTCGTCAGGCGATCCAAACACATTGTGCACTTCCTGGACTTATTGTTAGCCGGGTCAACACGCGGAACATTAAACGGGCATGCTCCAACACAGGCTCCGCAACCGATACATATTTTATGATCAATATACACGTTTCCATAAGTTGTATGCGAAATAGCTTCTGCAGGGCAAATACTTTCGCAAGCTGCATCTACGCAGTGCATACATTGCTTTTTGGCGAAATACCATTTCACACTGCCGTTGCTGCCGTGCTCATTAAAAGTAACCCGTGTCCAGGTAGTCGGCTGGAATTCCGGTGGGTTTTCATAACTCCCAATAAACTGAGTCTCTACTGCCGGAAGCTTGTTCCAGTTTTTACATGCAGTCTGGCAGCTGCGGCAGGCAGTACAGCGCGTCACATCAATTAATTTTGCTTTTGCCATTATCCCGCCCTCCTTATATTGCACAGGAATGCTTTATATTCCGGTATGGTGGTATTGGCATCACCAATAGAAGGGGTGATATCGTTGGCTATGGGCCCTTTGGACATACAGGCATAACCCCAGTGCCAGAACATACCGACGATCTCCTGCTCTTTTCCATTTACCATTAACGGTTGTATCCTTTCGGTTACACAAGCGGGGGCTTCAAATGAACCTCTCTTACTTTCAACGATAACCATATCACCGTTATTTATCCCTAAAGCGGCTGCCAGTGATGGGCTGATCTCTACAAACAAACCGGGAACCAGTTCGTTTAACCAGGGCATATTGCGGGTCATTACAGCAGTCTGATAGTGCTCGGAAATACGGTACGTAGTAGCAACATAAGGATACTGTTCTTTATCACCGCGTGCATCGGGATACCATACTGTCGAAGCCGGGTTAAACTGTACGCTTGACAAAGCATTTTCAAAGGGGCTTTCCCAGGGCTCGTAATGCTCGGGGAAAGGACCCTCGACCATCGCAGAGGAAAAAAGCCGGGCCTGCAGTTCGGGAAGCATGATAAATGGCTTTTGTGCTGTATCCTCGGGGGTGCCATCAGCACCAAAATCGGGAACGTCATTACGCTTCCATTCTCCGCCTTCATACCATAGTAATGGCTTATCGGGATTCCATGGGTTACCCGCAGGATCTGCAGAGCAGCGGTTGTAGATAATTCGCCTATTTACCGGCCAGGCAAATGACCATTCAAGGTTATTCCCGATACCTTCGGTTTCTTTAATGCGGCGCTTACAGGGCGGATCACTTTCGTTATTGTAATAACCGCTGTAAATCCAGTTTCCGCAAGTAGTTGAACCGTCGTCGGCCAGCTTGGTAAAGTTTTCAACATATTCGCCGGTGTCGGTATAGTAGCCGTTTAATTCCTTACATACTTTTACCAGGTCAATTTCATCGCCGTAATCCCAGTTTAGGTCCAGAATGGGATCGGCAAAAGGCCCCGGATCGGCTTCATAAGCCTTGCGAACCGCTTTAAAAAGCTTATCGACAATCCAGAGATCGGATTTGCAATCTCCGGGAGGGTCATAAGCTTTGTTTCTCCACTGAATCCAGCGCCCGCTGTTTGCAATAGTACCATCACGCTCAATATGGAGCGCTGCCGGTAAAAGGAACACTTCTGTGGCGATCTCTGACGGGTTTACCCCCGGCTCTTTCCAGAAGGTGGCAGTTTCGTTTTCAAAAAAATCGACGACAACCTGCCATTCAAGCTGAGCGCTGTATTTTCGTTTACCTGAAGCACTGGGACCACTTACTGCCGGATTATCCGCCCAGCAGATCATCCCTTTTACTTCACCTTCACCCATATATTTATACATCCCAATATGAGAACGGTCTCTATTATCCAGCTTCGGATAATAGTCATAGCAGAAATCATTTTCCGGAGTAGCCTTATCACCCCAGAAAGCTTTAAGCATACTAATGACGAACTTTGGCTTATTGCTCCAGTATCCGCTTGCCGGGGTTTCTTTTTCATTGTAATCCTTTAGCGTTGGGTGCAGAGCAGCTTTGGGATGGCCTATATAACCAGGCATTATATGATAGAGAATCGCCATATCTGTAGAACCCTGCACGTTTGCCTGGCCGCGCTGCGCATTTACGCCTCCGCCCGGAATACCCATGTTGCCCAGTAGCAACTGCAGCATAGCTATGGCGCGAACATTTTCAGAGCCGTGTGTAAACTGGGTGACTCCCATAGCATACATAATATTACCGGCTTTACCGGGCTGTCCGGTGCTGCAGTAAAGATCCGCAACTTCAAGGAATTTTTCTTTCGGAGTACCTGTGATATTGCAAACCGTGTCTACATCGTAACGGGAGTAATGCTTTTTCAAAAGCTGGAAAGCACAGTTTGGATCTTGCAGGGTGTAATCCTTGAGGATATTTCCATCCGCATCTGTCTGGTAAGACCAGGTAGACTTATCGTATACAACCTTACCATCTACTTCATTTGCTCCTGAAAAAAGCCCATCGTTAAAACTAAAATCAGGGTTGATCAGGTAAGAAGCATTTGTATAATTTTTCACATATTCTTCATGATAAAGGTTATTTTCCAGGGCATAGTTTATAATACCACCCAAAAAGGCAATATTTGTTCCCGGCCGGAGGGGTGCATATACATCTGCCACCGCCGCAGTTCTGGTAAAGCGCGGATCTACCACAATTAATTTGCCTCCATTATCACGCGCTTTCTGGACCCATTTCATGGAGATAGGGTGGTTTTCGGCGGTATTTCCACCAAAGTTCATTAATACATCAGCATTTTTGTAGTCTATCCAGTGATTGGTCATCGCTCCCCTGCCAAATGTGTTGCCGAGACCGGCAACGGTTGAGGAGTGTCAAAGGCGGGCACAGTGATCAATATTGATAATACCCAAAGATTTGGCAAACTTATGAAAGAGATAATTTTCTTCATTATTGCACATGGCGCTGCCCAGCCAGGCAAGGCCAGTCGACCGGTTTACCGTTACTCCATTGCTATCGGTTATTTCAAAAGTGGCATCCCTGGTTTGTTTAATTCTATCTGCAATAGTTTCGAAGGCCCAGTCCCAGTCTTTTACTTCCCAGTCGGAAGCGTAAGGTGCTCTGTATAGTACCTGCGTTACACGCTGTGGGTTGGGTTGAATTTCCCCGTTTTCATCATAAACAAAGGCCATGTTAAACAGCGCGGACCCCTTACTGCAAAGGGACCCTTCGTTAATGGGACTGTCGGGGTCGCCTTCGGTTCCCACTAGTTGTCCATCTTCTACGTAACATAGAATGCTGCACCCCACACCACAGAAAGGGCAGATCGTAGTTGATGTTTCAGCATACTTTACTTTTAGATCTATTGGCCCAACAGCAACTCCAGTCGCTTCTTCCGAAGAAAAACCCAGCTTCACCGCCAGACTTGCAGTAATCGCCGCACCGGAGATCCATAAAAAATTCCTCCGAGAAACTTTCATGAAAAAACCTCACCTCACTTCTGTTATTTAAGCCTTAAGTTCTGTAATATAAAATACATTGAACCCCTCGTAAACTTATACAAATACAAAAAATATAAAAATCCTAAAAAGACAGTAGAGTTAAAATACTCTTTTATTCTGTATAAGATCTGATATCTAGTGCTTATCTTTTATTAATGTTACCAGTTAAATTTAGTTTAGCAAGGCTGCTTCATCGGGTGCGCGATAACCTTCCCTTTCCGCTACAATGTCCAGATAGCCGGTGGCAATCGCTTCAACATCCAAGTGAACATCTTTTTGAATAATTTTCATATCTATAGTTTTGAGATATTTTTTACATTTTTCACAGACGTGAACTTGCCTCGATTTGTCTCCCGGTACATAGAAAAACCGGAGTTGCTTTTGATCTTTGTTTTCACAATAAGGACATACAAGTCGAGGATATACCCACTCGGCATGGCAGAGCCAGCAATGTAAAACCCTTGCCCCGTCTTCACTTCTATGCTTGGCTATTACAGCGGTTTGACCGCATACAGGACAATAACCGCGCCGCCAGAGTGAAAAATCTACTATTTTTCTTACTTCTTTCGTAAACAGGCTGTAAAAAGGACTCAATGCAGAGAAAAATACAAAAACAATTATTTCACCGTCCACACCCGTTTTCTTGTCCATCCCTATATTCTTGATGAAGTCCTCAAACTTCTGTTTGTTGAACAACTTAATTTTATCCAACAAGTCCTTTAGATTATCGGTTTCGAATTCTTTAGCATCACATAACTGCTGCAGGGAATCCGGAGCTCCGGGACTAGCTTTTTTAATTGCTTTACACAGGGAGAAGAATATATTTTTAAACAGGTCAACGTCTACAAAAAACTTCTGTTTTGACATCAAGTACTGTCCATTTCTGAAGCAATTTTTTATTTCTTCTCCAGAAAGATTGACAGATACATGTATTTCATTCAGGTGATCAAGCTGTGCTTTCAAAACCTTCCTATATACTTTAAATAACTGAGCCAGGTCTTTATTTTTATGAATATGTGTTTCGATTTCCCTGTTTATCCTCTCCATAGACGGTGGGTAATGGCATTCCATCGCTTCACCTCCTTGAACGTAATATCCAAATGCAATTTCGTATCCGCTTTTTACCGGCTAATCAATTTGCATTTTATGTTTGTCTTTTTCATCCCTCCTATAAAAAATCAAATATGTACACTGAGATTTAATATTGGTGCATATTCTTTTGCTTTTTCCTGATAATAATATATTCTTTTTGAATATCTTTCAGGGAAAAAATATTAATTTTTGACAGGTCCGGGCACCCTTTTCAATGAAAAACTAAAGCTACTCAATTAATAGTAATAACAATTTAATTTAAGTTATTATTACAATTACATATTGCCATAAATAATCCCCTTTTACTATCAGGAAAAATAACTAAAAATAAGATATAAATAGGGTTAATAACCCTTAGAATAAGGGTTATTCCCTGTATATGCTTCCATTGTAATAGTCGTAATAGTAAAACTATTTAATCAATATTCCCTTATACCCTGAGTATACTATCCGTTTACCCAGGTATCCAGATCTTTTCTGTAAGTTATTAACTCCTTTCCTGAAAAGAAAAGGGATATTTCTCTGCGGGCGCTCTCTGGGGAATCGGAGCCGTGAACAACGTTATTACCTGTAAAGAGGGCATAATCCCCGCGGAAAGTTCCGAGTGCTGCCTCCTGCGGGTTGGTGTTTCCCATCATTTTGCGAATTACCTTTACGGCTTCTATCCCTTCCCAAACCATTGCCATTACCGGACCTGAAGTAATAAAAGCTACCAGATCATCATAAAAAGGTTTTCCAATATGCTCGTTATAATGTTTTTCCGCTGTTTCTTTATCGATGATCATCATTTTAGCTGCAACCAGCTTTAAGCCTTTCTTTTCCAGCCTGCCAATAATTTCACCAATTAAATTCCTCTGTACAGCATCAGGTTTTAGCATTACAAATGTTCTTTCCATGAAGCAAGCCCTCCATAATTATTTTATAGAATATTAGAATATTAATTAATAAAAGAGCTTCTTTCTTATTATTAAGTGCAGAAGCTCTTTATTCTGAAATTAGTAGGTAAAAAGCGGCTTATCGTCTTCAATAATACGCTTTTCCCTGGAACGCCTATCCCTTATGTCCTTGGTCAATGTAAACATATTAACATGAGTCAGGTTATCGTAAAATAATAAATTATTGATATTTCTTTGTGCAAGTTCAGAATCTATTTTTTCTGGAGCGGTATCCAGGGCGCTAAGCTCATTGGAAGCAAAGATAAAGCCCCATTTGGTATCGTAAGAGGGAATATAAGCACCGTATGATTCAACATTTTCAAAAACCAAATTGAGCGTATTATAGATTGCTCCATGACATTCAAACAATGCAGGATTTAAATTGCCTGCCTGTAAAGCTATACCACCATTTTTTTTCAATCTTTTCATAGCCAGCTGGTAAAATTCTTTGGTAAAAAGTCTGTAAGAAGGGTTATCATCCAGCGGCTCAGTAATATCGATAAAAATAATATCCCATTGAAAATTTGTAATCTCCAGGTATTTTCTGGCATCCATAAAGTGGACTTTAACTCTAGGATCCTCAAAAGAACCATCGCTCCACTCAGGCAAATAACGCCGGCAGAGTTCTACTACCTCTTCATCAATATCAACCATGACAAGCTTTTGGACCTGGGGATGTTTGAGTATTTCTCTAAGAACAGCTCCCTCTCCCCCGCCTACAACAAGTACCTCCTTTGGATTTGGATGCACTGTCATCGCGGGATGAATTAACCCTTCATGGTAGATATATTCATCAAATTCGGCTGATTGAATCTTCCCATCCAAAACCAGGCAGCGTCCAAAAAAAAAGGTATCTATAATCTCAACATCTTGAAATTGAGTTTTTCCACTATAGATATACCTTTCAACACCATGCATATGAGCTTGGGTAGGATGAGTATATTCAATAAACCATTTCCATGGAGGAAAGATTGGAGAAGCCAAGAAAAAGGCCCCCTTTATTTTTAAACAGCAGATTTTTGTTGAGTCTGGGTTGTATTAATTTCTATATCCGACTCATCGAGCTCGAAAATGCCGCGCTTGATTTCTTTGGCCACCATACGCTTGGATATTAATTGGTTTTTCAGATAGTAGCATGATACCCAGGGATCAACAGTCGATCCGCAAGTAAAAACATCAACAGCAGCATACCCGAATTCCGGCCATGTGTGTACAGCGAGATGCGATTCGGATATTACCACAACGCCACTTACACCTTGAGGACTAAACTGGTGAAAAATAACTTCCTTTACTTCAGCCCCAGCCTCCAGGGCTGCGTCTACCATCAATTTTTCAATTTTTACTGTGTTGTTTAGTACCTCAGGAGAACACCCGTAAAACTCGGCTAGAACGTGACGGCCCAAAGCGCGCATTTTCTAAGCCCCCTTTTTAAAATTTTTGTATAAAGGTCAAGTTCAATTTTAACAAATTAAGTTAAAAAGTCAATGTTCAGGAGTGCTTTTTTACAAAAACAAAAATAACCAAACATAAAGTCCGAAAGCGAATAACAAATACCACTATACCATACTTTGGGGAGAAGTTCAGCACATTAGGGAAAAGTTCAGCCTTGACACTGATGGTGCAAATTGCTATAATTAAAAAGAACAACGGGGCGTGGCGCAGCTTGGTAGCGCGCTTGACTGGGGGTCAAGAGGTCGCAGGTTCAAGTCCTGTCGCTCCGACCAAAAGGAAATAACGAAGAACCCTGCAGGAATCGAACTCCGCAGGGTTTTTGCTATGGCTATAGAAATCCTTTTTTGAGCTACTGGGATTGTCCGGGTCCAGATATCGTGACATCACGTATTTTTTATTATTTTTAAGTAGCATACGAATATTATTAAACTTTTGATCTTGTTTAAAATTACGATATCTTTCTGTTAGTTTTTCAACAAGCTGTTTGTAGTCCCAAGGATACCAAATACGAATATCTTCCTCTGCAAACGTTAATGAGAGTGCATTCGGATTATCATTCCATACCATCCTTGCTGCAGTGGGTAAAGCCGATCTTCTTAACTTAATATCAAGTTCAAGGGTTACAGAGTATTCTCCACTTGAACTGTCGAAGATATTGTACAATTTCCTGTACAGCCTTTGAAAAATTGGTGCTCATTTGGTTAAATGAACCGCATTATCACGTATTTCAATAAGGGCATCTAAATTGGCATGAACGGCTTGATCGATAATACCAAGATTGTCCGTTTCAATTTTGCTTATCGCCTTTCCCATACCTATTGCCATTGGGTTTCCAGATCTATTTTTCTTAATATATTTTTTACTACTTTTTGAACTGTTTTTAAGAACTTTTCGCTCATAAATAAAAAGCTCCCGGAGGTTGTTCCCTTTTTCGTAGTCGAATAAGCTAGCAACTATTCAATCCCCAAGGCCTTAAAAACGGCATCCTCAGGGCTCTGGTAAAAGGATATCTGGAATTTAGCAAACAGCTCCGGCGGTGCTGTCCCTATATCAGCAGCAGATGCCATGGGGAGCAGTATTTTTTTAGCTCCTGCATCAAAGCAGACCTGCAGTGTGCTGGCCAGTTCCTCGACCTTGTTAATAGTGCCCCCAATGCTCATTGAACCCAGCACGACCAGTTGGCTCTGCACATGCTTCCGCAAAGAACCGGAGCATAAGGCAATAAAGGCCGAAAGGGCCAGCTCCGGGGTCATGCCGATCCCCTGCAGATCTTGGACATGCATGAGAAAATCGTTCTGCTGCAACGAGATGGTCCCGCTGATGTTTTTCTTGTTGGCCTTGAAGTAATTGAAAGCCGTGTTGATGCTTTCCCTGGCATCCCTGCTGGTGCCAAGGCCAGTTTTTTCAAACTTACCCGAACCGTTTACAACCTCTGTTTCTATCTTATAAACACCGATCATGCCGGAATTGCCGTGAGCTACAGTATAAACATGCCCTGGCTTACCAATACCCTCCGGGATAAGCTTGCCGCCACCCTGTTCCGGCACGGATACAAATTCCTCCTGAAATGTTTCCTTGTCGATATAGGAGAAATGGACATCATAAAACTCCATCCCGCCAATTTTTTTCAGCTGCTCTTTAACTCGCCGCCTTGAAATCAGGGCGTATTCTAAAAGTTCTGCCACATCTTCCTTATTAAATTCCCCGTGGGGATAGATGAGCTTTATCAAACCGGAGACGGTTTTTCTTACTGCAATAACATCCCTTTGGTTAAGATTGTTCCCCAGGCTGAAATAGCTGTCTATGGCATCGGCAAAGGACCTCTTACGCATCTCCCGGAAAAACTCTGCGATATAGTCTGTGATAAAACCGTACTCAGCGGTAAAGAATTCCGGCCTGTACTTGGGAATCTCCCAGCCCGGGATGTAACAGTGCATACGGTCAAAGAAAGCCGTATCATAAGCCATGGCTTCGGGAAAGGGATCGAACAGATGTGATGTTTTCAGAAGAACATCAACGCTCTGGTTGATATTGCCGACAAAGACCATGGAGGCGGAGGCATTTTTCAGCTCCTTACCCCTGGCAAAGGAACCGGAAGCCATGAAATCCTTCATGATCTGCACGCCGTCTTTGTCTTTGAATGTGATGCCGGCAACCTCGTCAAAGGCGACTACATCCCACATTCCTACCAATCCTATTTTACGGGTAGACATATTGTAAAAAAGGTTGGCTACAGTAGTTTGTCCCCCTGATATTAATATTGAATTAGGTGATATCTCTTTATAAATATGGGACTTGCCTGTACCTCTGGGTCCCAGTTCACAGAGATTGAAGTTATTCTCAACCAGGGGGATCATGCGGGCCAGCAGATGCATTTTAACCTGGTATTCGAACTGAGTAGGCTCCATACCTACGGACCTCAATAGTATATCGATCCATTCTTCGCTGGTGAAATGTTTTCGTCCGTCAAAAATCTCCTGCATATCCAGGTTGGGCATCTGAATGGGCTTGAGGTCAGTGATAATAAAAGGGTTGGCATTTTTTAGCTCTTCATCATAATAGTAGTTCATCTTGACGATACACCAGATACCGCCCGCCAAAAGTTTCTCAAATTCCTTTATGTATTGTGTGCCGATCTCCACGCCTTTGAGCCCCAAGTTAGAATACTGGGCTTCGTATCTGTCCTTCTTTTCGTTAAGTACCACCGTAAGCTTGTCGATAACGGTATATTGGCCAATTTCGCGGATCTTGGACTTTACCTTTTCCGCTTCGTCAGGACGGACAAAATTCTCCGCCAGAATCTGTTTTACCCTCTCGACACCGTCCTTAATACTTTCCCCATCATCAGTGGCACAGTACATCCCCAGCAGGTACTCCAGCACATAAATAGGGACATTGGCCCCTTCCTTAATCTTTTGCGTCAGGTCCTTGCGCACGACCCTGCCGGAAAAGTATTGGTTTAGTTTTTCATTCAGCGTCATTATCTGATCCGCACTTTCCAAGCTTCTCACCTGCTCATCTTAAAAATTAAACTCATCACTGATGAGTAAATCTATGGTAAAGGGTATCTTTTCGAATATCTTTTCTACAGATTCTTCCTCATCTTCCATGATTAAATAATAGTGTTCGCTTTTATCATAAGCCATATCTTTCAGGGTAAACTTCTCCCGGAAAGTACGCTCCTGGGGCTGTTTCGAACTACTGTCAGCAATAATAATGTTTTCATTGGAAATTCGCTTTCCTTTCGCATCGGCAAAATAAAGCTTGAGCTTAAGCGGCAGTTTTTTCTCCTCAACCTTATCAGTCTGTAAGAATTCCAGGAAGGTAATGCGGTTGGTGATCTTTCTGGAAATATTGGTCAGCTTAACCGTAACTTTTGTTGGCCTGTAAGCATCTTTCCGTACATATTTGAACTTGATTAAAGGAATGATTATCTCCTGCAGAGAGGCGCCGCCGTGGACATAATTGGCTCCCGGCCCCTGGATCTTATACCTGATCACACCCCTGGGCACAATTGCTGTAAGAGTAGTCGGCTCATTCAAAAGGTAATCCATGGAAATGGAAAGAGCGCCTTCAAAATCAAAGGCTGCAGTGGTTAAAAGGAATCTCCTTCCTGCTTCCATCGCTTCGGTGTCATGCTTGCTTAGCTTATCATGCTCTTGCAGGGGGGACCTTCGATAGATAAAACCGTGATCTGCGGTGATATAGATATTGGTGGCACTGACATGGTTCACCAGGTTCCTGACCAATTGGAGCAGCTCCTGCAAGGCCTTTTCTGCAGCATTAAACACTTCCCGCTCTGTGATGCTTTTATCACCGCTTGCATCAATCGCGTTATGGTAGATGTAGATCAGCCTGTTTCCTTCAAAGGCTTCTTTGTATTCAGCCCTTTTCATATCAACCATATCCTGATACTGGATGGCTACCGCACGCTGACTTTTCATGGAAAGGAGTTTTTGCCTGTTTTCTGTTCCCTGGGTATTGATACCGTCCTTTATTACATCTGCATGATCATTGATCTCCGTTACTTTTCCGGGTAACAGGCCGGCCATGCCCATTTTGGTTGTGGAAGGAACCATTCCCTGCATAAAGGAAAGCTGGGCTGTACCCCGCATTTCCTGCTGTAAAAGGAGCTGCAGTTCCTGGCCAATTTCATAGCGTAAGCCGTCGGAAATAATGACAAAAACCCGTTCATCATTATCAACATGGGATGAGATATAATCACTGTAGAAATTTTTCTGCTGCTTAACTCCTGCCAGGGGATAACCTTGCGGTAGTTGATTTACCAAGGCCTCAGACCATTTTACAGAGAGTTCGTCTAAGGAACCAATGGGCATAGGTATTCTCTACTTTTTCTGCCAGCCTGACGAAGGGTTCCTTGTTGTCAATATTGTCGTAGTGCAGGTAAAATTTCCTGTAATATTGGTCCAGCAGAAAATACTCGTTAGCATATGTATGGGCCAGCTCAAAAGCAGTTGAACCTTTAATTTCTTTGCCTGTTTTCTTTTCTGCCTCCAATAATGCCACGGCATAGTAGAGTGCCTCATACTCATCTTCCAGTTCTGCAAACCAATGGCTCGTCCTTCGTTTATTGATAATCCGGCGGTATTTATCAAACTCACCGATATCTTCCAGGAGGTTGTCCCTAAGCTTTGCCAGGATAGCCTGATCAAAGGCTCTAAATGTATCACATTCCAGATATTTTTCCATGCCCCATTTGTCGATATAGTTTCTAACTTTTAATATTTCTTCTGCTTGACAGGAGAGGGCATCATAATATTTGCTGTCCGCGGTATGGTTCATAAAGCTATTGACAAAAATCATACTATCTGTTTTTTTTAGCCTTACTAATTGTTGCCAGGTTTCGGGCAGTTTTTCTTCAAGGTTGTAGCTCAAGTGAGTAACAAGCAGCATGAGCAGGAACTTTTCCAGGGACCTTTCTTCATCGGTATAGCCATAACGCTTTTCGGCCAACTCCCAGAAAGAACCCGGATCGCCGAAGCTGTTGATTGCCTCTAAATATTTGTTCTGCGCCTTTGTCTCCCCGATGAGCACTTTTCGGACCACCTGTTCAAAATCCGCAACCGGCAGTTTGCATAAGACGGACATAACGGCGGTATGGATCCCGTCCTTTGTAAAGATATCCATACCGTAAGAGGCAAATTTTTTATAACGCTCCCGATTGTCAAAAAACTTAAGATACTTACGAAAGATATCGGTCAGGGCCGGGTCTTTTACACCAAAGTCCCGCATGATCAGAACGGCTTTATCCGTGGAGAACTCCCTGCTGTATTTGAGTATATCAAGGAGCCAGTTATCCCTGTGCACAGGTTTTGGCAGCGGGGAATAAACCAGGTAGTTTGAATCCGGATCTGCCTTTTCCAGCTGGTATTTGATTTGGAAGGCGTTGTTTTCATGGAGCTTTAGAATACGGGCATTTTCCAGCTCAATAGTATCGATATCCCCGGCAAACTGGCCCTCTTCATCATACCAGAAGATGATGTTTCTTCTGGCACCATTGGATGGTTGTTCGTTAAAATGATCTTCCAGTATTTTTTTCACTTCGCTAAGGTTCAATTTTATCACCATCTACAATCTTTTGTTCTAATATGTTTTCCGTCATCTTACCGAGTTCATAGTGCCCAATATTTATAGAGCCGAGCGCGACCAGTTTTTTGATATGGTGCCTACGGTAAAAAGAAACATTGGTATGTTGGTAAACTTAAAGTCCCTTGTACACATAATTATCTTCAATGTATTTCTCAATTAAATCAATAAAAATCCCCGCATTATCCAACTGCTCTCTCGCCTCTTCTTTAGTCACGCAATAAAAATCATGGTAGTCGCTCTTCATTCGTTTATCAAAGGCCCTGGCAAGCATTTTGTAATACTCTTTGCCAATTTTACCAGTGGCCACATATTGCTGGTTAAAATACCCGATAACCGAGGAGTGCCGTTTGGAATCAAATAAATCATAAGCCAGCAAAGCTCTCACTGCATGAAAAAAAGCATAATAAGAGCGGTTTACTGATTGGGCCAGTTTATGATGCTCAAATGTAATTTTTGCCGCTTCCAGGTCTTCTTTTGCCTTCTGCAGTCTGTAGTCTGAAAGGGTCTTCTGCTTATTTTCCATACAATTCCAACCCTTCTTTGCTTACATTACTGTAAAAAGGCAATGTATCAGCCCATTCATAGAAAAAATCAATATTACTTTCCTGTATGGAAACAACAATCCCGTAGCGGGTAGTCAGATCCACAGCCAAATCCAACACTGCTTCACTATACTCCCTTATCTCCTCCTCTTCCAGATCCAGGAGGACCATAACATCCAGATCGGATCCTGGAATCTGTTCGTTCCGTGCGTAGGAACCATACAAAATAATCTTCTGCAAGTTGGCACCATATATCTTTTTTAAGTTAGCTTCAATTTCAATCAGCAGATTATACTCTTTTCTATCCTTTAGCATGCCGAGG
Organism: Dethiobacteria bacterium; assembly: GCA_050948825.1. Lineage (GTDB taxonomy): Bacteria > Bacillota > Dethiobacteria > DTU022 > UBA8154 > DUQX01. Next base: position 90,064 of record JBMNEO010000005.1, read on the forward strand.
TTTTTCATTAAGTCCCCTCCCCTCGTTTTTTTAATTAGCCCTCTCCTATATTTTAGCCAACAAATCTGCTTTTAACGGCTTTTTGCCGGCTTCCTGGGGAATTTCCACAGCCTGGAATTTGGCATAGTTTACCTTTACCCCGTCATCCAGATCGAGGGCAATCTTCCGGTTCGCCACATGGGCGATGGCCTGGTCGTAGATCCTGCATTCCTTTAGCTGCTTTAGGATTTGCTCCTTCCTTTTCCTGGCTTTAGCCTTCTCCCTGCCGGAGATATTGGAATCCATAAGGATATCCAGATGGTTTATCTCCCCTTCATATTTTTTCTGCTGCTTGTGCAGATAGTCTGTCCTTACGCGGGCCACGGTAAAGGGATCGTAGCGGTGCAGGTAGATAAGGGCTTTGAAGCCGTTTTCCTTGCCGCTGTCAAAAAGCCAGTAGATGGGCCGCTTTTTATAGATCCTGACATGATCCTTGTAGAAGTCCTTAAGGAAGTAGCGGCGGATGGCCTGCCGGGGCGTTTCTGTTGTTTTCATGCCCAGTGTTGCTGCGATATAGTTCAGGTTCTCCTCCAGGGTTTCCGCTCCGAAGGAGGTTTTAACAAAGACGATGAACCGTTCCAGGATGTCGTCCTCAAAGTAGTCCCCGTCGGCGATGGGGATGATGTTGTCTTTTGCTATTTCGATAGATGATGGGATCCAGGCGTCGCCGGTGTTGAGCTGCCAGGTACCGTTTTCCAGGCGAAACTGCTCATTGAAGCCCCCGCCGGCATAGATGAGTCCTTCTTTGTCCAGGGAATAGCGGCCGAACATGCAGCCCACCCCGTAGGAGATGAAGGATTTGATCTCCCGCTCCCTGTCGGCCTTGCGGATGGTGATGTCTTTATCCTCCACTTCGGGGGTCAGCTCGTCCTGGAGGCCGTAGATATCGATAAAGATGCGGTTCAGCTCTTCTTCGTTTTGCTTGAGCTGGTTGAACTGGGCTTCGGTAAAATTGGACCAGCTTTGAAAGGCTTGCTCTATTGATGTTGCGTTATTTTTATGGGTTAAGGAGGGGGTGCTTCTGAAAATCCCAGGATGTTTCAAATGAGTCCCAGTCAGTTTTTGATATATCTATATTGTGTTGAGAAAGTAAACTAATTTGGATATTATCATTATCTGGCAAAATAACTGGCATTTTGCCTATATATCCTGGTTGGTAGTTTATAGTAGGATTTATTCTTTCTGTAATACTAAAAACTATTGAATTTAATAATGCTAAGAAGAATAGTTTATTCTCTGAGAATAAACAACAACCGCCGTTGTCAAAATAAAATCCATTTGGAAAGTATCTTATGCTAAAACTAGCTGATGTAACTGTAGACCACGTTAATCCTTCTTGCCTATAAAATTGCTTATTACGTAAATTAGAATTAGAGGAATTACGCAATAAATCCCCATTTTTATTCCAATACAAAACATACTCGTTATTTCCAAACCACTTTCGAAATGCACCACCTTTATTATACGGATAATATCTACACTCAGACGATATCGCTGATTTATAACTATTAAAATTTAATCCTATATCATGAAAATTTACCTCAAACCATAACTTTAGAAATCTATCATTATTTCCGGTATCAATTCCCTTGCAAATGCTACATAGTTCCCTTAAACTTGTACATCCTTTAAAAATACCTTTTACTGTATTACTTATCCAGTAAACAATAGGGTTTCCTGGAATCAAAAAGAAATCTGAGGTGTTTTGTTTGAAAGTAAAATCTGCAATAGGAAAAACATTTGGCTCATTTATTCTTTTGTTTAAATCCTTAAGTGTTACTAATGTAAATGTGCCTAAGTACTTATGAATCTTAGTTTTTCTAGCTATAGTTGCTGATGTACCAAATGCTATTCCCATAACCATATTTTCCATGTGGAGCAAAGTGGCTATGTAGTAATTATCTAATATTTTTTTTCTTAACGATTCAAAACTAGCAAGAAACATCCAAGATTGCATAGTAACCATAGAGTTAAAACCATGCACATTTAAATAATTGAGCCCCTTTTCTATAAATACAGCAAACAAATCATTCCCTGAATCATAATAGTTGTTATCTGTATATTTAACAAGATTACTATTCATCCCTCTTCTCCCCATATAAGGCGGATTCGTACAAACCACATCATACTTCTGGCTCATAATCCTCCCCTGCTTAATTAAAGGGGGTAGCTTTTCCAAAATAACATCTCTGTCCAGATACATGTACTCGAAGATATCTTCCGGAGCAGTCTTTCTTATTTCCTCCACCCTCTGCTCCAGGGCATCAAAATCAATCTCCTTCACCTCAAGGATGGAACCGTATTCCTTGGCGTCATGAAAGACATCGATTAAATACTCCACTTCTTCCCGGCGCATGTATTCCACTATTCCCGTTTCTTTGGAGCCAACCAGATAGTCCACAGCCTTACGGGGAATCCCGTTACTCTCCTGGATGGAACACAAATTCAACCTGGGAACATGCCTGAAGATCCTCCTGTTCTTGCTCCTGGCTTTCATAAGCAGGGCAAATGAGGCCAGCTGGCCCGCCCGGTCGTCTATCTCCAGGCCGTAAAGGTTCTTCTCCAGGATCAGTCCCGGGATCTGCCGTTCCGGGTAACCGGCACGGAGGTAAATATCGTAGAGAACATCAAAAGCATAGACGAGGATGTGCCCGCTGCCCATGGCAGGGTCCAGTATTTTTATCTCTTCGGGGTTCAGGTTGGGGTTTTTCAGCTCTTCCAGCTGTTTCTGCACTTCCGGCTCCTGCTCCGCTTCTTCCAGGTAATATTTCCACTTCGCCTGCAAATCCTTATCAGGATGGGACTCCAGCCAGAGGCGGCCCAGGGAGTTTTCCACCATGTATTTGACGATCCACTTGGGGGTAAATAGCTGAGTGGCGGCAGGGATGTTCTCCTTAGTAATCTTGATGTTTTTCTTCAGCCCGGCAAATACTTCGTCTTTTTTCTCCGAGATGTAATACTGATAGAGCCAGCCGATTATTTCAATGCCGTGCTCGCCCTTTTCAGCTTCCATTCCCTGTTCAGCATCGCTTAATTCAATTTTCCAGTCGTATTCGTCGATGCCGTCAACCAGATCCCTGATTACGGAGCCCTCTGCCAGCAGGTTATCCGGCAATAACAGCTCCGTATAGTCTTCAATCTGTTCAAACACTGCAGGCATGATCTCGCCTAGCTGGTTGCACTGCCGGATAAGAAGATATTTATAAAGATCTTCCGTGTCACCGCTGTCCTGGAGACGGAAAACTATTTCCCTGTCTACATCCAGGTCAATGTTCAAGGCCTCCCGGATGATGTCAGGCTCTTTTTTCCCGGGCTGCAGCGAAGAAAGAACCCGTACTTCCGTGGGGAGATAATTATTTATTTCCATAAACCGCAGGGCAATGAAACGGTTAAACCAGGTATAGGCTACCTCTTCCATGACCTGGTCGAATCCCTTTTCATTTATTTTCTCAAGCAGCTTTTTCCTTTGCTTGGCTTCATATTTCTTGAAAACTTTGCCGTTCTCCCTGTCTTTAACTTTAAAGCCACCTTCAAAGGTTTCTATATTGTGGATTTTATCTTTTGTAATGCCTGCTTCGTAGGCTTTTTGTGTTACTTCCTCAATAAGTCTTTTTCTTGCCCGCACGGCAAAGTTTTTCAGGGCTGATTTATTCACTGCAATGCCTCCCCAACCGTTAAATGAGCTTTACCCTTGTATTTTCCTGCAATTTGCTTAACAGTTGCTGCCTCAGATAGTTAAGTAACTGTTCTACATCTTCCCTGGATTCTAATGTCCTTGCGCCATGAAAGATGTTTGCAATACTGACGGTTACCACTTTTTTGGGTGGAGTTTTTACTTTTTCGCGCCCCTGCTCTTCCCTTTCTTTCTCCTGTCTTATCTTTTCAATATGGTCAAAGCAGCGCAGCTTCAAGCGGTCCGACTCTTCTTTCATGGCGATGGCTTGATAGAAATCATTGCAGGCCTCCAGCCGTTCCAGCAGGTCTTTAAAACTGTCATGGAACCTAGAAGAAAGTTCATCTTTAAAGGAATGCTTTTCCAACTCCTCCATTACTTTTTTCCGATCACTTTCAATAACGCTCCTTACCGGCTCAATTTCTTTTTCCAGGAGCTTGACGAATTTGCTTCTGAAATCATCCAGCAGCTCGGGTAGTTTTGATATTTTAGTATAAGGTTTGGCAGCATAAATGATATCTTGAACCTCTTTTACTGTTTGGATGGTTTCGTTGTCCAGCACGTAGGATTTATTTTTTTCGTAGATATCCATGTTTTGGAGTGCCCGGTCAAAATACCCCTGTTGATTTTTAAAAAAGTTTTTTACATCAATAATGTTTTCTTCATAATCCAGCAGTTCTTCTTTTAGTTCCGATAACTTTTCATAAAACTGCAGCACATCCTTAATTTCAAAAATCTCCTCAAACAGGGCCTTACCCTCTTCCAAAACTTTTTTATCCGGATAATATTCGTTCTTGTAGTGAACCAGCAGTTCCTTAATTTCACCAAGCTCATCCCTGGACAGCTCTTTAAAACGCTGCATTAAACCGTCTTCGTCGTCAGGAACGGCCGCTACGTTAAACACTTCTTTAATCAGCTTGCGGGCATTTTGCAGCAGCTTTTCCGGTGTTTTCGTCCTTTTTTTGATGATAAGCCTGTCTGTATAATCTTTTTTGATTGTATATTGCACCAGGTCCTTATCGGTTGGGCTTAGATATTCACCGGACAACTGCAGCTTGATTTCCTGGGATTTAAAGAGCCTGAGCACGAGCCCGCGGATATCATTCTCCAACCAGCCGTACGGTGCTTTTGTGTATAAATCCAGCAGGCTCTTCATGGTTACGGGGATATTCCGCTGGGTGCTTTTTCCAATGTGATTGCCAACCTCATCCAGGGCCAGTTTATTCGGGAGATCATCATCGCCTCCCAGTGTCAACTGGGCATTATCATCCTGTAAAATATCCTGCAGTTCTTTGTTGCTTTCGATAAAACTGTCAATGTAGCTGAGTTTGTTATAGATGCCGTCGATTAATGTTTTCAGTCCGTTGTTGATCCGCTCTGTAGGGCTTTTGGATTTCAGGTTAATTTTCTGTGAGTTGGCGTAAAAGTCTGCCTCTTTGAGGGCTTCGATCAGCAGGACGGTAACCCTTTCTTTTCTTTCACTTACTTCCCGCGTCTTGCGGATTTTTATTTCTTCAATTTCAGGGGTTACAGCCGCACCTCCCTTGCGGGTCAGGTAAGCCTGAATCTTATAGATTTCCTCCATTTCTTCAAGAGCCGTGGTATCAGGCGGGAGTTTGATGATTAAGTTGCTTTCCCTGCCCGACATCATTTTCAAGTCCAGTTCGCTTAATTCTTTGCCCATATCAAAATACGGGGTAATTATTTTGACCCCGATCTCATTTTTTTGCAGGGAAAGGTTCCGGTCATCGATCGTCTTGTTAAAGTCGAAATGATACCGGGCATTATACCTGAATTTTTTTTCATTGTAGATGCCGCTAAAGATCTCTTCTCCAATGTTTTTTACAACCTCACCCAGGTCTGCCGGGATGTTTTTGATCTCCCTGTTAACATCCTGCTCTTCATGGGTTAGGAACAAATAGACGTTGCCGTTTTTCTGCACCAGGGTTTCTTTCAGAAGCTTCTCCAGGGATGTTTCGATCTGCTTTTTCCGTTCAATGATGTCTTCGTCGATATGCCTGACCATGAGCGTAGCTAAATTTTCCAGGTTGGCGGGCATTTCCTTGACCCATTTAATCAGAAATAAGAGTTTTAGCACCTCTACATCTGAATCATCGAGTCTTTCATTATCCTCTGCGTGCAGGATCACAGTGCGGATGTTGTGATCCAGGAAAGCCTCGATGGTTTCGTAAAAAGCGGAGAAGGGGATAAGGGCCCCCCCTTCCCGGTCTGCAAACCGCAGGGCCGCTTCCTGAAAAGCGCTTAAAAGGGAACGTTCTCCTTCCGCCAGGTGTTTACCGCTGGCGCCATGTATCCTGACAGCGGTAAAAACAGCCTGGAGCAGCCTGAACTGGTAGGGGACAAAGGGATATACTTCGATAAAGTCTTCTGCTGTCTGGTAGGTTTTCATCTCGGGTGTATCGGATGAAAAGGTAATAAGGTTTTTTAGGATCGCTTCTTTCTCTGTATATAGTAGTTTCAGGGTTTCTCTGCCCACATCATTTTTAAAGAGAATCCTTTTTTTAATAACCTCGTCTACGTTGGCACTGGAAAGGCTGAGCCGGGTGTTGAATCTGCCGAGAATTTTTGAAAAGTCCTGGCCCTTGACCCGGGTTACAGTATCAATATCCTGCTGCGATGTTACCAGCACCCAGGCTTTGCCGCCACAGTAAGTTCCCAGGTCTTCAACGACAGTCTGCAGGTTCAACATGAGCCCTGCGTCGTCGCCGATGTACTGGCCCATTTCATCCACCAGAAAGATGACGTGGTGTTCTCTGCCCTTGGATTCGATATATTCTTTGACCCTGCCGGCGAATTTCTCCACGCTCAGTGAATAATTTTCTTCTCCCCGCTGATACCAGTGCCTTGCTGATTCTACGCTCATTTTTGTCGTCGCAGCCAAGGCTTCAACAATGCTGTCTTCCTCAAAATAATAATCTTCCCGGGAGTCTGTCCACGACTTCCCCGATAGCTCTGCATATTTGTTTTGGAAAGATTCGTAGGTTCCCTCTTTTTGCATCTGCCTTTCCAGTTCGGCCAGCCAGGGCAGTGAACCGCAAAATCCCTGCAGCTCGTTGAAAACCTTATTGAATACCCTGAGGATGGATTCTTTATTTGTTTTGGAGTCGGTATCGGATTTGGAATCGATATTAAATAATATTACATCTGTGCTGATATCGCCGGCCATTTTCATATCGGCCAGGACCATGGGATCCTGTATTTTATCGTCGAAAAAAGATACGGCCTTTTGCCCGTGAATCATTTTATTGGCCAGAAGGTATGATAATATCTTTAAAAAGTGAGATTTACCACTGCCGAAGAAACCCGATATCCAAACCCCCATTTTATCCGTATAATTGTTAATACTGGCCTTATAAGCTGAAAAAAATGTACTGAAGTGCCTGCTCAGTTCCCGGGTAACCACATATTCATCCAGCTCCTGGAAGACATTGGCGTCGTCATCCTGCCCGATCTTAATTACTCCCTTGATATCACGGTCGATATCCTTGTAAAACATTTTTCTGAGTTTCACTTGCAGACCCCCTTATCTTTCAATCAGCTTGAAAGCTCTATAGTAGTTCTGGTCGGATATCTCATCAAATAGGTGCAGGTCCTGCCCGGAATAGGTTCCCGGGTAGAACATGATTAGAGGAACATCTTCGATAACGGCATGCAGGGTGTTGAGGATGGAATGAGAACGGATGACGGGCCAGGATTTCCCCACTCCAGTTAAAAACACAATATCGTTTTGTTTTGTATTTTGCCTGATATGTTCAACAATCAAGTCGTTTTTCTGGGTCAGGCGGAGGGTTTTTTTCAGGGGTGTAAGGATGGCAGAAGTCCCTTTTTCCTTTTCCATGGTGAATACTTTTCCAAGGTATCCCTTGTCGAAAAGTATCGTCAGGATCATTTCATAAAGGTCAAACTCTCTGATTGTAATTTCCGTGCTGTCATTATTCACTTTTTGTTTGAGAAAGGCAATGTGTTCCCTGACAATAAGTTCATCTTTGGGGTCATAGTCAAAGATATAGAAGCCAATCTCGTTGCCCAAACCTTTGTTCTCCCTGAATCGCTTGTCCATAATAAGGGGGAGTATTTTATCAAGCCTTTCATAGATGGTTTTCATTTCAAACCTCTCCCTGTATGACTTCAATATATATCCGGTCACCGCTTTCTACGATATGCCGTTTGACATCCTGCTCTATGACTGCCCCGGCAATCTCAAGCTTTTTCTTACTGCGTTTAGCCAGCCCTGATTCTAACAGGATTCTTTTGTATACCTGACCTAACTTATAAAAAGTGTAGTCCGTCCAGGACATAAGCAGATTGCTCTGCTCAGCCTTTCTATAAAAAAAAGAACTAATATACCTGTCGGTAATTACGTAGTCCCTTAACAGGTGCTTCTCCCGGTAAACCTCCTGCATAAATTCAAAAAAGAGTCTGTCCGTTTTCATAATGGAATAGAGCACGATCTGTTTGCCCGTTTCCAGGATGCCGTAAACAAGCTTGTTATGCAAAAAGTCATCGAGCGTGCCAATCCTTTCCAGGACTGTTGCAGCAATTTCTTTGCGGCGGTTCTCTGTTTTGAGCAAAAATATATTTTCTTCCATTGCTTTTTGCCTGATTTCCGCAAAGGTAAAACCCTGCAAATGCAGGGTAGAAGCCTTTTTGGCTTCATGAAATAAAAAGCCCCTGGTTTTTATTGTTGATGAATATTTTGACATATAATTACGTTTCCCCTCAATCTCATGGCCAATTTGTAAAGTTCTAATGATTTCTTCAAAGGTGGTAATAAATCCTTTAATTAATAGCATTTTGTATTACTAGTAACAAAATTAGCTTACGTAAATGATGAAACAATTGTAGAGATTGTTTTTGGGTTAATGTTTTAGATACTTAAGATTCCCCTGCCTTATTCAATTATTTGACAATGCTTCCTTTAATTTCTTTTCAAGCCTGATAACCCTAGGAGAATTTCCTTCTCGTTCTCTTATAAAGTTAATCCAATAATTAGGCTTTACTTCATCTTTTAAACCAAAATGCTTTATAAAGTCAATGTAATTATCAAATAAATCTTCTTTAATTCCCAGATCTTCAGGATATTTATACTCACCTTTTAACCTTACAGCTTCTGCCTTGGAAAACCATTTTTGTGCTTCGTCTTCATTATTATTGAGTTCCAATTTTCCTCTACAATGAAGACTCCAGGCATAGCCTCTAATGGCCCAAACGTTATCAGGAAACATATTAAACATCCGTTCTCTTATTTTTAATTTTTTCTTCACTCTTAGAATATAAGTATATTTCATTTTTCATCAGCTCTATCTCTTCTAATGCAGCTGAAAGGGGATAATTTTTTTTATAATGCTGTACTTCTTTTTGCGCATTTTTGAGTTATGAGAGTATGCTACTGTTGTTCCATGATCGGGTAACGGTTAATCGGCTCCTCAAACGTCGGTCTTTCTATTTCAGGGTATGTAATAATAGGATCAACTACTTGTGGTTCATGCTGAGCATTGTAATAGATAAAAACTGCTAAAGCTAACCAAGCTATAAACATCCATGTTTTGCCGAATTTTTTACTCATAATAATTAGTTCCTTTGTGGCGATATTAAAAACCTTACTGTTTATTAATTTCCCCAAAAAACCATATACTTGACCCAGGGATATTGCACAAGTTGCCCCAGAAAACAATATCCCCACATAATCAGAAAGCCTTTTGCCCGTTTTCCACAATATAATGCCCAAGTCTTTACAACATGCTGTGCTATTGGAATGAGTGCCCAAGTTTACCGAAATATGCAAATAAGAGGCTTGGGGCGGTTCCAGCCGCCTTTGTGTGCTCCCGTATTATTATCCGTTCAGGCCTTCAATAAAGGCCAGCACATTTATTCCTAAAACACGGTGATTGTATCCGCCTTCCAGAATGCCGAAGCAGCCGCCCCTATTGCGTTGAGCGGTTTCCTTCATCAGCCTGCCCATAAAAGTATAATCTTCGGTCTTTAAAAGGCCACCCCAGTCATCCTCGTGATTATCGAATCCGGCAGAAGCGGCAATCATATCGGCGTCGGTTTCCGCCAGTGCTTTTTCTACAATTTTCAGGTATTCGTTGCGATTTTGCGTGGGGGGATTGAGAATTGTAACATATCCTTTGTTGCCCAAAATATTGACATTGCCATCACCATAGTGCAGGTCGAAATCCAGGATGAATGCTTTATTTATTTTTCCCTGATGTTTCAATTTCTCCAGCGCGATGGCCATGTTGTTGAAATAGCAAAATCCCCAGGAACTGTCTGACGAAGCATGATGCCCGGGCGGGCGAATCAAGGCGAAACAGGGTTCGGTTAAACCGATTTCGGCGGCCTTGATGGCACCGCCGGCAGCCAGTGCCGCGATCTCATATACGCCTTCTCGTTCCACGTATTTGACATGCTCCGGCGTGTGCAACCGGAGAATATCGTCTTTTGTAGCCGTTCTTGGTTCAACAAAAGTCACTTTACCTTCAAGGGCAGCTTCTACTGCCCGAATTCTTCCAGCAGAGGCGGCCGGATCTGAAGTGTAAACTTGGTTAAAATCTTCATGATAAACGACCTTCATGTCACCTCTTCCTCCAATCAACTTTATAGTATTCTAAACACCTTTTATATTCTGAGCGAATTATGCTCCCTCAGAATTAATTACAGTAACAACTACCTTTCGATTACTCCTGGGCCCATCAAACTCGCACAAAAAGATATTTTGCCAGGTGGAAAGCCCAATTGCACCGTTAATTATAGGAATTGTTTCGCTTGGTCCAATAAGACCGGCTTTTAAATGGGCATCTCCATTTCCATCCTGCTGATCGTGCTGCCAAATACCTTGGGGTATTAACTTCTTCAGAAGTGATACTACATCTTCCTGAACGCTTTCATCCCAGTTCTCCTGTATCATGATAGCTGCTGTTGCACCCTGAGCATAAATATTTACAAGCCCGGATTTAATTTTGGATTCTGATACCACATCTTTAACTTCTGAGGTAATATCATAAAGGGCTTCTCTTTTGTGTGTCTTTAATGATATGGTTTTCTGCAATAATAATCACTCTTTCTTACTCTCTTTTACCTGTGAAGATTTTCTTTACTTAATTGACATACTCCCGTGGCTTTAGCCCTGGATTTCGTGTTCAAGCAGAGACTGCCTCTTTATCTTTTATAGTATGCCTTACATCTCCTAACCCAATGATCTACCTGGAAGGATTCCCCATTTAAATAATTCGTCATAATATTTGCATATTCCTTTTTAATTAAAAACTCAAGAAAATTTGCTGGAAATGTATTATGTTACTGACTATAGGTTTAGGACCGTACCCGTGATTCTCTAATCCCACCATTACAGGTGGGATTAGAGAATCTGCCGTTTTTATGGCCAGTTGGTCGCTGTTCTGCTGTGGCTAATCTGACCGCGAATTTCACCACCGGGATTCTGGACTGTGTGTACATTCACATAAGTGTTCCCCCGCTGCATTTCATTTAACAAAGCAGAAAAAGGTTGCCCTTCTAGTGGGCCAACCAGATTTCTTTGGCTGAAGGTGTCTTGAACGATTCCCTGGCTAACGGTAATAGCAGGGTCGGCAGGGCCAAACAAAAAGACAACAATAGGCCCATTTTCCCCCCGGCGTCCCAAGTGTATATGAGCCTCAGTCATATTTGCAAGGTTATTAACAATTAAACGAAATCGCATTGACATTTGATCGTCACTAACTCTAAAAACTGTATCACCTGAGGCACTAGTCTGTACCGGAGGCACTTCTTCCGAACCGGTAAGCGTAGCAAAAAATTGTTTCATTATCCTCCCCCTCCCATATTATTCTTTTACATATTATTCAGGTTATATATGTTTAGTTAACAGTAAGTAATAAAAAAATATACTATAAAATAATTACATAATATAATTACTAGATATTGCATTTGCTAATTGATTTATTGGATTAATCCCGCGTTCCATAAAAAATGGTGTGCCTGTCTGTTTAAGGCACACCATAATAGTAAAATCTATACCTATTCTTCGATTTCTTCTGTTAGTTGATCCTGTAATTATTCTTCAGGCAGTTGTTCTTGCTCGGGCAGTTGCTCTTGTAAAAGTCCTTGATCCGGGAGTAACTCCGAAAAGTCCATTAAAGAAGCGTTCTCTGCCTCTTCCGGAAGTTCGATAACAATATCTTCGTTGTAGCTGAGCTCTTCTACTTTTATATTCATCTGAAATGCTTCCAGAGGAATAGGTTCACCCGCAAATTCTTCTGCCATAGTGATAATCAAAAACATATCCGCACTCTTAGTAAGATAATCGTCAGCGTCTATGTATTCAATGCACCAAAAAGACAAAGAATCGATTATTGCCATACCTTGCCCTAAAAGCTCTAGCAGCTGCTTGTTACTGCCCAACTGCCCTGCCATCGCTTCTAAAAACGCATCAAAATCATCTACACGCCCATAGGTTGCTAATTTATAGAACTCTTCTCCATTAATCTCTGAAGTACCGAGCAACTGGCAATACAGATAATCTTCCATACCTTCAGGTATTGCTGTACTGGCCCCTTCCAAGTTCATCATCTGCTCAAGGTCAGGGAATAGCTCCTCGGGATAGAGAACCCACTTCGTCTCCCCTGCTTCACCTAAAGGCAACTGCTGGTAGATTTTCCCGTCCAGAAGGTACATTTCAGAAGATATTTCCTGTTCCCCCGCACCGGGAATATCCATGATTATTGTTGTTAATTGATGCATGCTGGCCGGTAAAACCATCTCCTGAACAGCTTTCATTTGAAAACTCATCTGCGGTATTTCTTCCGTTTTTTCAGCTCCGGGTCGCGGAATTATGTTCATATTGCCGCTGATAACGGAACGCAACGAACTGATACCCTTTGCTGCTTCCTTTGACTTCTCCAGCAACGATGTTGCCTCCGGACTGCTGGTAAAAACCTTTTCCAGAATAGCGCTTCCCTCTTCTTTAGTTAGAATATCTTTCGGGTTGCCGTCGGTTAACCCGAAATATTCTAGCCAGGAATAGAAGGTGTAACCCCAGTGGTTTTCGAGCGAAACATCTCCCTCCACCGGAGGAGCAATGGCCTCGGCCATGCCAAGAGTTTTCGCTATCAGGGCGGTTGCTTCCATACGGGTAATATTCCGGTCCAAATAAAGCTTTCCATCAGGATAACCCTTCATTATCCCTTTTTGCACCAGCAAATCGGCTGGAGGTAAATTTGATTCCATATTGCCGGCTTCAACCAGCATGGAGGCAAATTCCCCTCTTGAGAGCGCTTCCTGGCCTTGCACCGGGGCTGCAATCAACAGCATCAGCGCCAGAACCAGCAGTAATGCAATTCTTTTCATTCTTACTATCTCCCCTTTCATTTTTTTTAAAATCTTTTCAGTTCCAAATATGGAAGAATACTCCCCTAGCATTTTATTATATCATATAATTTGGATTTAGGGTTGTAAGCCGCCAAAGCAATTTTTACCAACAATTCTCCTCACTTTAAGACACCAATAAATACGGAGCTTGTCTGTGGCGGATATGCAAGCTTCTGCTATTCATCTTCACCAAGCAGGTCTTCTCTTAAAACAACTGCTCCCCTCAGGTAGACATGTTTTATTTCTTGCGCTGTTTTTTTTGTATTTACCAGCATCAGTACACGGATACAGCGCAGAAGTGAGCCCGGAACGCTGATTTCATTGGTGCAAAATAAGGGCACGTATTTCCAACCCAGTTCCCGTGCGGCTTTTGCGGGAAAAGCAGCATCCAGGTCTGCCGTCATGGAAAAAAATACAGCAGCAATTTGATCCTTATCAAGAGAATTTCTGCGCATGATTTCCTGCAGTAGTTCTCTCGTAGCTTCCAATATTTCTTCGCTTTTATTGGCGGGAACATCAATAGCGCCCCTGATGCCCCTGACATTCTGATCAGGCAATTTAATTCCTCTCCTTTAAAATTTACCTTTGCCCTGGAAACCTTTTCTAAGAACTGGAGAAAAAATTGAAGAGCAAACATCGGCAAATTTTGCCATAGTTGCCTTTACAGACTGTACGATCATTGAAACAGTTCCTATCTGCTAATAGATATGTTGCATAAAGCCTGTAAGGCCAGCAAATAGCTTTGCGGGCCGAAGCCGCTTATCTGCCCCCGCACTACCGGGGCTATAACGGAGCGGTGGCGAAACTCTTCCCGGGAATAAATATTGGAAAGGTGCACTTCCACCGCAGGCAGGTCAATCCCTGCCAGCCCGTCGCGCAATGCAATGCTGTAATGTGTATAGGCGCCGGGGTTAATAATTATTCCATCATACTTTTCAGGCGCGCGGTGAATATAGTCCAGCAGCGCACCTTCGCTGTTGGATTGATAGCATTCCACCTTTACCGAGAGCCTTTCCGCTTCTTTGTGGAGCAGATTATTTATGTCTTCCAGTGTCATGCTGCCGTAAATTCCCACTTCCCTTCTGCCCAGCAGGTTAAGGTTGGGACCGTGAAGCACTAAAAAGATCTTTTTTCTAACAACCATAGAAAAACCCCTTTGTAAATGATTGTTCGTTTCTTATCCGACAAGGATCCCGCCGGAATACATGAATATTCTCACGGGCGGTACTTTAAGCCAAGCAAGGCTCATGCCGGGCAGGCCTTACTGCCCTGCGCGGAGCACAACATTGCCGAATATCTCCCGGGCTATCTCCTCAACGGTTTTTCCGGAAGAATCAACTTCCAGATCCGCCTGCCGGTAGAAAGGCCTCCTTTCCTGCAGCAGTTCCCGGATTACTTTACAGGGATCAGCCACCCTTAGAAGCGGCCGGTTTTTTTTATATTTTATCCTGCGATAGGCCTCCTCTGCCGATACATCAAGGTAAACAACAAGGCCGTTTTTTCTCATTGCAGCGATATTTTCTTCCCTTAGAACCGCCCCGCCTCCGGTGGAGACCACGCAGGTTCCCGGCGGTTTGTTTCCCAGGATTCTTAAGGCTTCCGTTTCCCTGTTGCGGAAAAACTCTTCGCCGTAGCGCTTGAAGATTTCATTCACGCTCATTTTCTGGTCCCGGATTATCAATCCATCCGTATCAAAAAAATCTAACTTTAATAAATCAGCCAGCAGTATACCCACGCTGGTTTTTCCTGAGCCCATAAACCCTGTCAGAAAGATATTCTTTTTCAGCATGGGCTTAGCTGAAGAAAATTCAATCCCCGCAGTTTTATCCGGATTAGAGTAAAGCATTTTTAGCCTCGCAAGCTTTTATAGTAATTTCTTAAGGTATCTCTATTTCTGAAGATATTTCTTTCGGTTGTTTCTCAACACATCCTGCATGACTTCCAAAGGCGCCTCTGCCCCGGTAATAATTTCGAAAGCTTTTACTCCCTGTCCAAGGAGCATCCCCAGGCCGTCGATGTACGGAATACCTTCCGCCTTCGCCCACTTTTCAAAAGGTGTTTGCCTTTGCCCATAGCGCAGGTCTATCGCTGCAGAGCAACCCGGCAGGTTATCTGGGAGTAACAAACCCAGTTCAACAGGATCTTCGCTTAAGGCATTGATAATCCAGGTGATGCCTGAAATACTGCCCCTGCACAACTGCTTAAGACTAATAATATTGACCTGTTTTGCGTTGAAATAACCTCCCCGGGTTAGCAGTGTAGCCAGCATTTCAGCTTTACCGGCGGTTCGATTGGCGATAAGCAGCGCTTTCACTTTAATCCTGCCCAGGGCAAGCGCAACAGCCTTTGCGGCGCCCCCCGCCCCCAGCAATAGAACTCTTGCTGTTGTAAAAGAATCTCTGAAATTATTCTGCAGCAGGCAGAGGAAACCGTCAACATCGGTATTATAGCCTGTTAGTTTTCCTTCCCTGTTTACAATGGTATTTACTGCCCTTAAAAATGTCACTTCCGAGGAAAGTTCATGCAGAAAAGGAACCGCAGCTTCCTTATGCGGGGCAGTTATATTGACACCCTGCATGTTCAGAGAGATTATGGCCTTCATTGCCGCCGGGAGATCGTTTTTGCGCACAAGAAAAGGCAGGTAACAGTAGTTTAAACCTCTAGCCCTGAAGGCGGCATTATGCATTGCAGGGGAGAGCGAATGTTTTACCGGATCCCCGTAAATACCCACTATTTTAGTGTTTCCGTTAATGGCTCCCGGCTCAGCTGTTTCATCGTAAGGAAACATTTTCTCACCGTTCCTTCGCGTTGTTATAATAGCCCCCCGTCCAGGTATTCTTCGATAACCCTTTCTATCAGGAGTGCGGGAGGGGCCTTAAAGGCCGTTGTTTGACCGAGTGCCGTAGGAAGGATGAAAACCAGCTCTTCTCCTTCTTTTTTCTTGTCATAAAATAAGGCTTTTGTAACAACATCGGGGTTTAACCCTCCCGGTGGGGGATGAACATGCAGCCGCTTGAGCAGGGCAATAATCCTTTGTTCAAAAGGCGGATCCAGGATACCCAGCAGTACTGCCAGCCTGGCAGCCATGGCCATTCCGCAGGCTACAGCTTCTCCGTGCAGATAATAATTAAAATTGGTTACCGCTTCCAGAGCATGCCCGAAAGTATGCCCGAAGTTTAAAATACGGCGCAAATCTTTTTCTCTTTCGTCCTGACTGACTATTTCCCCTTTAATAATAACAGCGCGGATAATATACTTTAACAGCCGGGAGCTGTTCATCTCCAGCAGGTACTTTTTTGGGGAAGTATCTTTGGCGGCAAAGAGCAATAGCTCAAACTTTTCAAAAAGCGTTTTGTCCCGGATGATCCCGTATTTTATCAGCTCCGCCAGCCCGGCGTTAAATTCGCGCTCGGGCAAAGTATTAAGTGTGCTTTCATCAGCTACTACCAGCGTGGGCTGGTAAAAAACCCCGATCAGGTTTTTCCCCAGAGGGTGGTTTACGGCAACCTTGCCCCCCACGCTGCTATCGACCATCGCCAGCAGCGTTGTTGGCAGCTGGACGTAAGGAATACCCCTTAGATAAGTGGCGGCCACAAAACCCGCGAGGTCTCCAATTACACCCCCGCCGAGAGCGATTATTATCGCAGACCTGTCCATCCCCGCTTCCAGGGCAGAAGAATAAAGGGCTGAAGCAGACGCTAAAGATTTTTCCTTTTCTCCACCGTCCAGCACTTCCAGGAAAGGCTTGAAACCCCTCTTCCTTAAACTCTCCAGGCATCTTTCCCCGTAATGTGCAGCAACGTTTTTGTCGCTTATCACCAGGGCGGTGCAGGCGGGTAAATAGCTGGAGATTATCCTGCCGGCATTATCCAGCGCTTTTCCGCCCTGGCCAAGATAAACGGGATAGGTTTTCTGTCTCGTCCTTATTTTTACTTTATACAATTTCTTTTCACCCAAAACAAGAAATTATTGCTGCAGCGCTAGATCCTCATTTTATTCTCAAAGTAACGCTGAACAAGCCCCGTATAATTATGATAGGCCTGCTCTAATTCTATCATTGTATCACCGGAGAATTTTTCCAGGAAGGCCCTGGCTATTTCCCAGGCGGTAACAGCTTCCCCCACTACTGAGGCTGCGGCAATTGCACAAATATCGGAACGCTCCACAGCGGCATTTCTTTGTTCGCCCGTAGACAGATCTATACTGGGCAAAGCCTTTTTCAGGGTCGGAATGGGTTTCATGGCAGCCCTTAAAATGAGGGGTTCGCCGTTGGTTATCCCCCCCTCAAGCCCCCCGGCATGATTGGCCGACCTCGAGATCTTCTTCTGCTCATCCCATAAAATAGTATCGTGTATCAACGAACCGCTACTTTCGGCAGCGCGAAAACCAAGCCCTATCTCAACGCCTTTGATACCGGGGATACTCATTAATGCTCCGGCCAGACGCCCATCCAGGCGCCTGTCCCAGTGAACGTGACTGCCCAGGCCTGGAGGGATGCCGTCCACCACAATCTCAAAAACTCCTCCTAAAGTGTCCCCCGATTCCCTTGCGCGGTCAATCTTTTTCAGCATTAGTTTTTCTGCTTCCGCATCAGTACAGTTGAGAAGGGAGTCCGCCGTTTTTTCTTTGATATCCTTTGCTTTTAACTCACGGTCAATTGTGGAAATTGTAATATCACCCACGGCGACGATATATCCGGCGCTTTCAATGTGAAAATGCTTCAGCAATAGGGAAGCAACACTGCCGACAGCCACGCGCATAGCCGTTTCCCTGGCACTGGCACGCTCAAGAACATCGCGCAGATCACTGCGCAAGTATTTAATCCCGCCGGCCAGATCAGCGTGTCCCGGGCGCGGGCTGCTGATTCTTTTTTCGGATGTCTCGTCCTGCGGTTTTACTGACATTACTTTCTGCCAGTTTGCCCAATCTTTATTCTCAATTTCCAGGGCCAGGGGCGCGCCCGTTGTTTTCCCAAAACGCACACCGGATAAAACTTTAAGGCGGTCTTTTTCTATGGCCATGCGCCCTCCCCTGCCATACCCCCCCTGGCGCCTGGAGAGCTGCAGGTTGATATAATCTTCTTTAATTTCCAGACCCGCCGGCAGCCCCTCAATAATACCCACCAGCGCCGGACCGTGCGATTCACCTGCGGATAAATATCGCATCTTTATGATGGCAGTGTAACAATGGGGTTAGGTTTGAAGCAATCCCTTATTCACTTACTTAACATTCTTACCTTGCCCGCTTCAAGATCATTAAGTGAATATTACAAGCCGGACCCCGGCCTCTGCCTTTCCTCCTTTTTTATAACACATTATATCAATAAAAGGAGCGTCTCCACAATCTCCCTTCTGAAAGCTTCTTTACAACATCTTTTTCATTTTCTTTTTGAATATGTTTGCATAGTATATTAAACTCCTCTAAAAAAAGATTAAGAGCATCACCTAAATTATGTTTATTTGTGGAAAAGATATCGGACCACATAGACGGTTCGCCCATGGCAATACGTGTCGTATCTTTAAAGCCGTTTCCGGCAAAGGCAAGGAGCTGCTCCTGCCGATAGCCGCTATTTTTTAATGTATTGACAAGGGTCACCGCAACCAGATGCGGAAGATGGCTGATCAGCGCCGCCAGTTTGTCATGTTCCTCCGGATCTAAGACGAAAGGGAGCGCTCCGATTATGCGGATAGCCTTCTGCAGCTTATCCAACGCCTCCTGGGTTGTCCTCCGCGTGGGAGTTAACAGATAAGCAGTATTTTTTAGCAGGGCAGCATCTGCCGACGCAATACCGGATTTTTCCGAACCGGACATGGGATGGCCGCCGATAGCTGTTACTTCTGGAGGCAGGATCTCTTCCATAGCCATGACAATCTTTTTTTTGGTGCTCCCTACGTCAGTAACCAGGGCTCCTTTTTGAAGCAGCGGAGCTATTTCCTTCAGGATTTTCAATGACTGCCGGACGGGCGCAGAGAGAATAACCAGCTCTGCATCCCGCAAAGCCTGCTGCAGACCGGAAGCGTTCAAGCCGGCTGCGTTATCTACAGCACCCCTTTTCACAGCCTTTTCCATAGCCAGTGCATCAACGTCGTATCCCCAGCGTTCCCCTACCATATGGTATTTCCCCAGAGCCAGCCCCAAAGACCCTCCGATGAGACCCAGCCCCAGGATACAGCATTTTTCAAACAACGGCTTACAAGGTCCGGCCAACGCTCTGTGCAACTCCTCTCAGCGGTTCCAGCATCTGCAAAAATTTTTGTGGAATCAGTGACTGGGAACCATCGCAAAGGGCCTCTTCGGGAAAGGGGTGCACCTCTACCAGTAGCCCATCAGCTCCGGCAGCAATCGCAGCCAGGCTCATGGATGGAACCCACTTCCATTTCCCCGTTCCATGACTGGGATCAACAAATACAGGCAAGTGGCTCAGTTCTTTTGCTATGGGCACGGCGCTGATATCAAGGGTGTTGCGGGTATATGTTTCAAATGTACGTATCCCTCTTTCACAGAGAATAACGCGTTCATTCCCGCTTGAGAGAAGATACTCAGCTGCCATTAACCATTCTTCAATTGTGGCCGACATTCCTCTTTTAAGCAGGACAGGTTTTTTCAGCTGTCCCAATTCTTTCAGCAGCTTAAAATTTTGCATGTTGCGTGCACCCACCTGGATGATGTCAGCGCACTCGGCAACGATATCTATCGCGTGCTGATCCAGCACTTCCGTGATCAAGGGAAGCCCTGTTGACTTCCTGGCTTCGACCATTATTTTTAAACCCTCTTCTTCAAGGCCCTGAAAACTGTAAGGGGATGAGCGGGGCTTATATGCCCCTCCTCTTAAAATATCCGCTCCTGCATTTTTAACTGCTTCAGCCGCTTGAAGATAAGATTCCCCCTCCACTGCGCACGGGCCGGCTATGAGGACAATTTTTTCACCGCCAATTTCTACATCTCCAACCCTGAAAACGGTCTTTTCCCTTTTAAACTCCCGGCTGACAAGCATATATGGAGGTGAGACAAGTGCCACTTTTTCTACAGCGGGGAGCCTCTCCAATAACTCTTTAAAGTCTTCCCTGGGTAAACCTATGGCCCCTAAGATAGTGCGTTTTTCTCCGGTGGAACGGTGAACGCTGTATCCAAGTTCTACTATTTTTTCTTCTACCTCCAGGATGTCTTCTTCGACGGCGCCTAAATTCATAACAACAATCATTGAGCATCTTCCCCTTTTCCGTTTATTCTTTTATCATTGCAACATAAGTAGCTTAACAAAAACCTTCAAAGCAAATAGCAAAACCATTTTTTCATTGCAAAATAAAAACTTCCGCCCCATAGGGACGGAAGTATAACTTCACGCGGTACCACCCTGGTTAGGCTAGAATAGAAGCCTCCCTCTTAAAGGGTACGGACCGTAACAATCCCGGCCTTATACCCCCTCCCTTTTAACGGCGGGAGTTTCCGTCAAAGCCTACTCACCGGAATGAATAGCCACTGGCTGGTTTTCGGTTTGCTTTTCAGGGGTGTATTTGGGCAACTTACGACACCGGGTCACACCTTCCCCCGGCTCTCTGCAGTCGATCGGAATGCCTACTTATCCCCGTCATCAGTTTTTTCGTTTTACTTATGTTGTCCACCATTCTATACATTATCAGTTTTATTGTCAAGGAGTATTTAGAGAATTTTTTTCGGGGAAACTTATAAAACATAAAACTACAAAAATTATTGTTGACACCGGCTGGTTACTTATGCTAAGATATGAAAAATATTAAAATAGTAATGGCAATGAAAGAGGAAAGTAAACTGGTATTGTATGCTACAGAGAGGCGGGGCCGCGGCTGAAAGTCCTGCCGGCTAAGCACCCGGTTGAAGTTCCCTCCGGAGCTGCAGGCTGAAACCCATTTTATTAAAGGTTACCGGTTAAGTAGGCTGTGCCGGTTTTTTCAACCGTTAAAAGCGAAACAGGAATCGGATTCTTTAAACGGAATCCCGCTCCTGACAGAGTGGGCTTATTTTGGCCAACCAGGGTGGTACCGCGGAAACGACTTTCTGTCCCTCAGGGCAGAAAGTTTTTTTTATAAGTTTACACTTTCGCCCCTGCGATCGTGTAAACTTTTTATTTTACCTAAAAATTTCAGGGAGTGATAATATTGATCTTAATGATGAAACGCGAAGCGGATAAAGCGGCAGTAAACAGGGTTGAAAAGCAACTGGAGCAAATGGGCTGCCGTTCTGTGACCATCAGAAGCAGCGAAGGGGTCATTATCAGCGTAACAGGTGGAAACAGGTCGGAAGGCCTGCGGGACCTTGCTCTGCTCCCGGAGATTGAAAGGGTTATAGATGTTACGGTTCCCTACAAACTAGCCAGCAGAGAAATTAAAAAGGAAAAAAGCGTGCTGGATCTTCAGGATGGGGTAAGCATAGGCGGCAAAGAGGTAATCATAATGGCCGGACCCTGTGCCGTAGAAAGCGAAAAAATGCTTTTTACTATTGCAGAGCAGGTTGCCCGCGCAGGTGCACGGGTCCTGCGCGGCGGGGCATTTAAGCCCAGGACATCCCCCTACAGCTTCCAGGGCCTGGAAGAAAAGGGGCTAAAAATCCTGGCGGAAGCCGGGAAAAGAACCGGGCTTAAGATTGTTACCGAGGTAATCAGCCCTCAGGACGTGGAACTGGTTGCCTGTTACGCTGATATTTTGCAGGTAGGTGCCCGTAATATGCAAAATTATTCCCTGTTGCGCAGGCTGGGGAAACAGCAGAAACCGGTATTATTAAAAAGAGGCTTTTCGGCTACCATCGAAGAATGGCTTATGTCTGCGGAATACATCCTGTCAGAAGGGAATTTTAACGTTATTCTTTGTGAAAGAGGGATACGTACATTTGAAACATACACCCGCAACACTCTGGATATCAGCGCCGTTCCGCTTGTGAAGAATTTGAGCCATCTGCCTGTAATTGTGGATCCCAGCCACAGCAGCGGGGACAGCAAGCTTGTACCGGCACTTTCCAGGGCGGCAATCGCCTCTGGAGCCGATGGTCTCTTAATTGAAGTTCATTCGCACCCGGAAGACGCTTTCTGCGATGGCAATCAATCCTTAAACCCCAGGGAATTTCAATTCTTGATGAATAATCTGGCAGATTTCACCAGGGTGTGTGAACGTACGCTTAAAATAAATAATCAACCCGTAAAGAGTTTCGTTAAGGCAATCTGACCGGTTGATTGATCCGGCACCTGATATACTTGCCGGGGATATATACTACCGGCAATGTAAAATAAATATCATAAAAAGGTTATGCAGGGGATGATGCTAACATGAGCAAAATACTGGGTTTCCTGGGCCCCCCGGGAACGTTTACAGAAGAAGCATCCATAAAATATGCCAGGGATAAGGATTTATTGCTTAAATCCTTCCCTGTTCTTGATCAAGTGTTTAGCGCTGTTATGCGCAAAGAAATAGAATATGGGGTAGTACCTGTAGAAAACTCGCTGGAGGGATCTGTCAGCCTTACCCACGATCTTCTTTCCAATTCCCAGGTGAAAATACAAGGCGAGCTGCTTATCCGGGTAAGGCAATTCCTCCTGGCACGTCCGGGTCAAAAACCTGCCCAGATTCGAGAAATCTGTTCCCATCCGCAAGCCCTGGCCCAGTGCCGCTTATACCTGGATAAAAATTATCCCGGAAAGCCGCGGATTAATATCTCAAGCACAGCCGGGGCCGCTGCTATGGCGGCGCAAAATGACGGTAAAGCTGCGATAGCTTCTTTACGTGCAGCGGAGCTGTACGGCCTTGAAATACTCCAGGGCAACATCCAGGATGACCAATCCAATATCACCCGTTTTCTTTTACTTGCCCTGGACGATGCGCACCCTACAGGAAAAGATAAAACGTCCTTACTGGTCGGGCTGCCCGACAAACCGGGAACCCTTTATTCAATACTAGGCATTTTTGCTCGTTACAGCATTAACCTGACAAAGATCGAATCCCGTCCCATCAAGGGCAAGTTAGGAAAATATATATTTTTTCTGGATTTTGTTGGGCACCGGAAGGATAATACAGTAGCCCGGGCTCTGTTGGAAGCGGAAAAACAGGCGGTATTTTTAAAAATACTGGGAAGTTACCCGCGTGCGGAAAAAGCCGGTTGCTGAGGAAAAAAGTGAGGGACAAAGAAGCACTCCTTTTTAAGAAATGCTTCTTCTCCTTTTAGCACATATTTGCAAACAGTTCATTATAAGAGATTGGCCCGGTTTTATAAGATGATCACTATTAAACCTCCGCTACCCTCATTGATTACTTTTTCAAGGGTTTGTTGGAGTTTTTGCTGGGCATTCAAGGGCATATTGCTCAGTTTTCCGGAAATACCGTCTTTGACCAGTTCATAAAGCGATTTTCCAAAGATATTGGATTCCCATAGTTTTTCGGGGTTTTCGGCGAACTCCTCCATCAGGTAATTGACCAGCTCTTCGCTTTGTTTTTCAGTGCCTACAATTGGTGTAAATTCTGATTTAATATCCACGCGGACCATGTGCAACGAGGGAGCGCTTGCCTGAAGCCGAACTCCAAAGCGGCTTCCCTGCCGGATAATTTCCGGTTCTTCAAGGGTAATCTCCTCCAGGAAGGGCGGCACAATGCCATAGCCTTTTTCTTTTACTTCTTCAAGTGCATATGCCAGTTTGGAATACTCTTTACTGGCATGGGAAAATTCCTTTAATATTTTTAGGAGATCTGCTTCATCTTCAATTTCAACTCCACAAATGTCGGATAAAATTTTATCATATAGACTTTGCGGTGCGGTAATTTCAATAAAGGCACAACCGCTGCCAAGCTCTATATTGCTGATGATTACATCTTCTATAAGATCGTTATTTTTCAATTCCGCTATGGAATTTTCGATATCACGCAGGCGCTCCGCACTGAGGATATGTTCACGTATAGCCTTTGTATATTCTTCTGCAACCCAGTGGGACGGCTCCAGCACCTCTACCCATGAGGGTAAATTTATGCTGATCTCCTGAACAGGGAATTCGTAGAGTACTTCTTTAAATAGCAAGTTGATATCGCTTTCCTTCAGCTCCAGACAGTTTAAAGGAACTACCGGCACCTCATATTTCATCGCCAGTTCGTCTTTAAGCTGCAATGTATTCTGTGAAAAAGGGTTTGCCGAATTAAGGATGACCACAAAGGGTTTCCCAATCTCCTTTAGTTCCCCAATCACTCTTTTTTCTGAATCCACATAGCTTCCACGGGGAATATCCGTAATCGTACCATCTGTAGTAACGACAATCCCGATGGTGGAGTGCTCCTGGATTACCTTACGCGTTCCCATCTCCGCGGCTTCTTCAAAAGGAATAGGATCATCAAACCAGGGAGTAGACACCATTCTTTGGTTTCCCTGGTCATCATAACCCAATGCCCCTTCGACCGAATAACCTACACAATCTACCAGCCTGACGCGCATAGAGATATTTTCTGCCACATTTATTTCTATAGCATCATCGGGAATAAACTTTGGCTCTGTAGTCATAATGGTCCTTCCGGCACTGCCCTGCGGCAACTCATCCTTTGTTCTTTCCAGCACATGAGGGTTATCAATATTGGGGAGAACGAGTATTTCCATAAATTTTTTAATAAAGGTTGATTTACCCGTCCTTACAGGGCCTACAACTCCTAAATAAATATCCCCTCCCGTTCGCTCAACAATATCCTGAAAAAGGTCGAACTTCACAATTTCTCCCCTCCTTTTGGTTTCAGGCATGTTATAACTAAAAATGTTTTAACGTTATATTTATATGAAGATAAAAGGACAATATTACCTAAAATAAAGAAAAAAGCTGTCTTGTAAAAAGACAACCTTTAAATAGAAAATAAATGCTGCAAAGCACTTCACTTGTTTCACTTGCTTCACTTATGGTTAAGATGGATCATGATAATGCTAAAATAACGATGCAGGGTATATATATGGTTCTAACCGTGATACCCTTTTATTACCTAATCGAAGGCCACCTCCTCAATTTCGCGTGTTTTATCCCTGCGCATCAAGCTTTCCACTGCATCCTGAGGCTTAACGCCCAGAAATAAAACTCTGTATACTTCATCAGTAATAGGCATTTCAACCCCGAGTTTTTGCGCCAGCAGATATGCTGCTTTTGTTGTTTTGATGCCTTCTGCAACCATTTTCATTGAAGATATTATCTCTTCCATAGATTTTCCCTTACCGAGCATCATTCCTACGTAACGGTTTCTGCTATGGAGGCTTGTACACGTTACAAAGAGATCTCCTATCCCCGTAAGCCCGCTGAAAGTTCCGCGCTTTGCACCCAGGGCAAGACCAAGGCGGGTTATCTCCACTATTCCCCGCGTTATGAGTGCTGCCTTGGTATTATCGCCATAGTTCATTCCTTCACAGACGCCGGCTCCTATAGCAATTACATTTTTTAAAGCGCCGCCCAGTTCAACCCCAATCATATCAGTATTGGTATAAACCCTGAAAAGAGAAGTCATAAAGATATCCTGGACAGCTTTAGCGACATTTTCTTCCTCGGCAGCCACTACTGTTGCAGTAGGAATAAACCGGCATACTTCTTCAGCATGATTCGGACCGGATAAGACCGCAACCTTACAGGATAAATTGCCAGGAAGCCCCTCGGCTATCACCTGTGAAAGGCGCTTTAAAGACCCTTCAGCCAGCCCCTTGGCAGCGTTGACAATTATTGTACCCTCCCCGATAAAACCTCTTATCTTATTAATCAGATCCTCAACTGCATGCGAAGGGACGGCGATGACCAGCAGATCTTTCCCCTGAACCGCCTCTTCCAGATTATTGGTTAGCTTTATATTTTCAGGCAAAGAAACACCGGGCAAATAATCACTGTTTTCGCGTGTCCCGGCCATTTTTTCCAGTAAGTCCTTCCTTCGTATCCAAAGAACAACTTGAAAACCTTTAGAGCCCAGCAATATTGCCAGTGCTGTTCCCCAGCTTCCCGCTCCGATTAATCCTATATTCATATCTGGAACAACCCGCCTTTTTAAGGAATTTTTACTTTGTCCCCCAGTTTGGATTCCCTGCCCTGTAGCAGCCTTTTTATATTCGGATAATGTCGCCATAAGAGGATAAAGCAAACGGATAACCCAAAAATAAAGTAATTCAGGGGATAGCTTAATAAATACATGGTAATAGGGATTAATATAGCTGCAACAATAGTACCAAGTGAAACGTAACGGCTGATTAGAATAATGGCGATAAAAAGGCCAGAATACTACCAGTGTTGGAATGGGTGCCAGGCCCAGGAATACTCCCAGTGTTGTTGCTGCCCCCCTGCCTCCTTTAAAAGCAAAAAACACAGGCCAGTTGTGACCGATTATTACTGCCAGGCCGCAGAGCAGAATAACCCATGTTTCGGTTCCCAGATAAGATGATATAAGAATTGTCAGTAAACCTTTAACCGCATCAAGGATTAAGACGATGATCGCAAATTTAAATCCCATTAATCTGGCGATATTTGTTGCTCCAGCGTTCCCGCTTCCAATTTTTCTGATATCCACCCCTTTTTGCGTTTTAGCAATTAAGTAACCAAAAGAAACAGAGCCTAATAAATAAGAAAGAATGATGAGAAGTACGGACATTCCTATTTTTCTCCTTTCCTTTTACGGGATTTTACCAGCAATCTTAAAGGCGTACCTTTAAAATTAAAGGCTTCCCTTAAACGGTTTTCCAGATATCTCAAATAAGAAAAATGTATCAAGGAAGAATTATTCACAAAAAGAACAAAGGTGGGAGGCCTGGTCGCAGACTGTGTCCAGTAATATATGCGGCCTTTCCTTCCGCCGGAGGTTGGTAACGGATTCACACCCTGTGCTTCCGCCAGGAGGTTGTTTATTATAGAGGTGGAGATGCGCATACTGTAACTTTCGTACACTTCCCTGAAGAGGTTGAACATTCTTTTTAAACGGCGGGGTTCATACACAGAGGTGAAAATAATTGGAGCAAAGGATACAAATTTTAATTGTTTTTTAACATCATCTATTATTTCATTAACAAAGCCTTCTCTATGCCGTTCTTTTACCAGATCCCATTTATTTAAAGCAATAATCAGGGCTTTGTTGCTCTCCAGGACATAACCGGCAATTTTTTTATCCTGTTCGGTTACCCCTTCGGGTGCTTCCAGCAGCAGTAAAACCAGATCAGCGTTTTCTATTGCTTTTAAGGAGCGTAAAACACTGTAGTACTCAACATTTTCATATACTTTGCTTTTTTTACGAATGCCGGCAGTGTCTACAAATATGTATTTGTTCCCTTCCCATTCCACCAGGGTATCGATTGCATCTCTGGTAGTTCCCGGTTTACCCGACACGATAACTCTCTCTTCACCTAACAGGGTATTAATAAGGGATGATTTGCCGACATTAGGGCGCCCAACCACAGCTACCCGTATCGCATCATCAGTCTCAATACTGCCGGCGCTCTTTGCCCTGCATGCGGGGAAAAAGGAGATAATTTTATCCAGCAGATCACCGATATTCAATCCATGGGCTGCGGAAACAGGCAGAGGGACGTCTAGGCCAAGCTTATAAAAATCTGCTGTATTCTGTTTGGCGGACTCGATCTTGTTTACTACCAGCAGCACAGGTTTCCGCTGCCTGCGAAGCATATCCGCGATTTCCTCATCAAGGGGAGTTAAGCCCTGTCTTCCATCAACAAGAAACACGATCACCGTAGCTTCTTCCAGAGCAAGCTGGGCTTGCTTTTGAACCAGTGTTTCTAATTCTTCGTTATCAGAAAGGGTAAGGCCCCCCGTGTCGACTACCAAAAATTCTTTATCCAGCCAGCTAGCCCTGCCATACAGGCGATCCCTGGTAACACCGGCCTTTTTTTCTTCGATAGCCCTTCTTCCGCCGGTGATACGGTTAAAGAGGGTAGATTTTCCAACATTGGGACGGCCTACGATAGCAACAAGCGGAACCACGGCCAAGATAAACCTCTCCTTAATATTGGTTATTTAAATAGTTTCTGATCTCCGCCAGGTGATTTACGGGTACAATCTGAACTTCAAATTTGCCGGCAAGATCCCTCAAGGAAATATCATCCAGGAAGAGGTCAGTTCCTTCTCTAAGCATAACAGCAGGAATAAAGACAGCCTGACCAAGCTCCTTTTGTGCCAGGCCGGAAAGCAAGTCGCTCCCTGTTAACAATCCCGTGACCGTAACATTCCCTCCCCAAAATTTGTTGGCAAGGACATGCAGGTTTGCCTTGATACCTCTGATTTTTTCTAACTCGGCCAGGAATAATTTTAAAAATGGACCCCCGGATTGACCTGTGACCAGGGAGATCTTTATTTCCCCGGGTAGAGGTGTTCACGGGAGTTTGCTTCCACTGTTCGAGTTCATTTAAAAATAGTCTTCCCAGCCCCACCCCGTTTTCCACCTGCTCGTAATGCCCGTAATGCTCATCGGAAGGTATGGGAAAACCGGAAAGAAGGTAAAATTCATCAGCGAGGTACACGAACGGGGTACCCAGGTTCCGTTTAAATTCTTCCTGCAGCTTTGAATAATGCTTTACTATGGTTACTGCATCTGCCGGCGTAATGCTTTTCAGAGCGGGGAGATCCTGTCTGTATCTGGTTAAACCGACTGGTACCAGGGCTACTGTCCTTAGAGCGGGGTAAAGTTGTGAAAGATCGCCGACCGTCTTTTGCAAATGTACACCATCATTAAGCCCGGGGCATACTACTATCTGTCCATGCATCACTATCCCCGCAGCAGCCAAGCGGGACAGTTGTTCTAGAATCCGCCCGGCAAAACGGTTTCCCATCATCTTTACGCCGGATAGTGGGATCGGTAGAATGTATGGAAATATATAGCGGAGATATGCCCCTGCGGATAATCCTCTTTATATCCAGTTCTCCCATATTAGTCAAAGTAATATAATTGCCATGAAAAAAGGAAAGGCGATAATCATCATCTTTTTCAAATAATGAGGGCCGCAATGCGGGAGGCTGCTGGTCAACGAAAGCAAAACACGCAGTGGTTCCGGCAGCGCCTGACCGGCCCGATGGCAGGTGATATAAATTCCAGCCCCAGGTCTTCATCGTATGCTTTAGTGACGCGGTATTCCCTGTGCATACCCTCTTTTTTGCGTATGGATAATGTTAGCATCCCGCTCTGCACAAAGATAATAATAATCGAGCAGATCGTAAAAAGGCAGGCTGTTAATCCTGAGAAGACTATCACCTGTCTCAATACCCGCCCTGTCAGCCGGTGTTCCTTTTTTTATACCGCTAATTATGAATTTCCTGTCTCTAGGCATTACTGCAGTTCACCAAATAATTTTGATAAAATCTTAACTCATTATCCTATTTACATTCCCTTCTGTCAAGGCACTTACTTTCTCGTTTTTTACCTGTTTCACGACCTTTAAGATTTTGTTAAATGCAATCCTGCAGCCGGGAATTAAAAAAAGCCTGCCCAGAGTTTCCAGGTGCAGGCTCCTGGATATAAAGCCCCCCACCTTCATCAATATATTGAGACAGGGAACTGTATCCACAATCATTATATCATCCGGATCAATCCCTTTAATCCTGCAGAAATTTATTAGCGCCTGTTCAACAATATGGCCGGCGTTCTTACAACCCATAATAAATACTTCATGACCTTTTTCATCTTTGCCCATATAGAAAATCTTTCCAAAGTCTGCACCGCTCTGCCGGTCAAAATAAGGAAGCGCCAGTAGTTCTTTGCCCGCAGGTTTGCTGTCCCCGGGTAAAAGATCAAGATGAAGAGAAGCCGCCATTACAGAAGAATGTGTGCCCCCGTAGCAGTGGTAAATAATAATCATAAGTCCCCCTTAGTGTCTGATGATTATATATGTTCCATTTTCAAGATCATGGACGATGCCCTCCATTATACGCGAGAGGTAAGTAGCTACTTTGTCCTGTTCTTCTTTTGTTGAAGCATAAAAAATGGGCGCCCCACACCCGCCTACTTTCCCGGCATCCAGAGTGATAATCGCAACAATATATTTTTCAAGCTCCAACCTTAAAAGTCCCCCTTTTAATCCGCAGCTTTCCGGCCCAGATAACTTTTTAGCGGCGTACTCACGGCGCTTTCCAGCACAGGGACCTTTTTTACCGCTTCTAACAGATACTTGATGTCTTTTTCTAACGGAACGATAATCAGCGCCAGCCTTCCGGTATCCAAATCCCTGCGCACAATAGGGGTGAATTCCGGGGTATCTACATCTTTGTAAATTCCCATTAAAGAGGCGGCATCGTGGGCGATTGCAATACGCTGGCCGTTATTTGCCAGTGTCGCCCGGCCATCGTCATTATATGGTTCAATTACTACACCCAGGGCTCTTTCGAGATAATCTTTCCTTACTTTCTCCATCCCCAGGTTCATTAAATGTATATCTTCTACAAAGAGATTAGGCCCTTCAAAGAATACCTTTCCTTCTCTCACATGGGCAATGTCGCCCAGTACTTTTCCTCCCATTAGTTTTTGTGTAATTAAAAAAGCAATGAAACCGACCACCAGACCATAAAAAATATTCCCCCAGTAAGTTGCACCACCTATTAATAGTGCTGCAAACATAACGAGATAATTCCTCGCTTCAAATACCCTTGCTATGCCTTCTATATAGTCAGGTCCCCTGGGTACAAGATTGGTTTTATCCAGCTCCTCCAGCATAATTCTTTCCATTGTCCGCACTTCTCTAAACTGCGTTGCTGCCAAAGCTAGAAAAGTAACTGCAGTAAATTCCTTTTCCGTTAAGGCAGGTATCGCTATCGCCCCGATTACAGCCGCAATAAAGGCCATGGAAAGGTGGCTGATTACTCCATGCGGATAACTTGGATACTGGCGGTAATCTCTTTTGAGCAGGAAGTAGCGAATTAAAACCCCGAGAACTACCCCGTTTAATACTGCCTGCAGGTAAGAGGAATTTATCATCGCTGCGCGCACTCCCCAGATCTATTCGCTTTCCTCGCCTCCACCTTCTCTGTTTCCTTTTCTGCCAAATTCGGCAAACTCTTTTTTGAAGAAATGTGTCAGCTTGGCCCGCAATTCCTCTGGGCTGCCGGTAGCGATGAGCATATATACGCCAAGGGCGATTGCGACAACTAGAATCACCCACAGTACGCTTCGTAAAGCAATCATCCCCAAACCTTCCCTTGCACCTGCATTTTCTTCCGCTCCAAAGTAAGCCCCCACCGCATCGGCAAAAAGGGCAACTGATTCCTCGGCTCCTTCTTTAGTATTTTCATGTGCCCCTACCTCCAGCAATACAGCCATCGGCAGCATATCCTGGTTGTAGTCTCCATTGGCCATAAAAATCCCTTTAATCAGGTTGGGGTGTTCTTCATCAGTTATTTTTTTAAGGTTTTCTGCAAAATTTCTGTTGGCCTCAAGGTTCTGGTTTTGACGCCCTACAACAAGCTGTATCTGTACTTTTTCGTCATCGTTGACAACTTCAAGATACTCCTCCGGAGGGACAGCATCGCGATGAACATCGAATAAAGCTGCGGCCCCGGATTTGAGCAGCTCTTCTGCAGTCCTCCTGGATCTTTGATAGGCCATGGCATCGTGTGGCACATGCGTCTCAGTTGAATGGATTATCTTAAAACCTTTTTGCTCCAGCGCTTGCGCAAAGCTATCTCCAACATCTATAATACCGCCGCCCTGCAGGATGCTTTCGGTTCCGTCCGAAGGAACATAGGATTCTGCCCCATGCGAATGATATATTCCCAGTACCGTCTCGCCGTTTTGCTCTTTTTGGCCCTCCAGTAAATTTGTTTCAGAAACATTAAAATTTAAAAAAACCTCCTGGTCAAAGTCGGAGAGTGTTATTTTCCCTAGATTTCGAGCCCAGGCAGTATCTCCTTCCAGACGTTCAACGCGATACAGAATATTATCCTGGTTAATGTATTCGTCGTCTATATGTACCAGCCTTGCCGTTTTCATGATTACTTCCTCGGTTTCCAGATCTTTCATGGAGTAATACCCCTCTTTGGGGGAGCGCTCGTCAAGAATATCGGGAAGCTCTGCAGCTTCTGTACCCGGTGTAATAATCAATAAAATAAGCCATAACACTGCCAATAAGCAAACAATACTTTTAAATAGTTTTCTACTCTGGATTGTTAACATCTAATCAACACCTGCCAAATATTATTTCGAAAATTTTTTTGGGGAAAAACCAGTAATTCTTTGACAATCTTAAACTGTTCATCCTTCAGTATGGTTATCCTCATCGGCCGGACGATTATCCCCGGCTGAATGTTCGGCAGGAAAAACATCTTCTTTTTTTTCTTCCCCACTTGCTTCGAGGTTTACTCTTTCAACTGTCTCGCCGACTAATTCTGCCAAACCAAGGGCAATAAAACCGGAAATTACTACAGCATCAAATACTCCGGCACCTCCGATAGTAATGGATGAGGCAGCTCCGGCAAACATGTTTTCTACCAGCGCCGCCAGATCATTAATTACCATGGCCATTGATCCGGCAATAAACGAACCCCTTCTTGTCCTTCCTGAAGCGTAAGCTACTAAACCGGCTATTAATGCAACAATATACAAAGGGTCTAGAAAGAAATTATAGGTGGGTTCCAAAGGCATGATTTTCATAGTTGCATATACTACAGCTGAAGTAATTATTACAGCAATTACGGATCTGTTTACTTCTGACCTGTCACATTTACTCCAGAGGTAGACCGCCAGGATAATCGGAACGACTCCGCCTCCCAGGTTAATGCTGATATTTCCGCCTAAAGGAATATCCGGCAAATATGTTCCGACAATCATGGCTACCAGGAAGAGCAAAGCCGCACGGTCATTTAAACGCAACCTGTCAAGCGCCCGCTGTGCCAATCCAAGATATACTATAACGGCAATTACAAGCAAAAACACAACACCAAAGTTCACTGTCAATCGCCCCTTTTTTTCAAATAAAGCGTTATTTCCTTTCAATAGATTTACCCCGAATTGTATTATTTATGCGCTGCGGTTATTTCCCCCCCCAAAAAAAAATCGGCCTTTTCAGGCCGCTTACTGACTTTGATATAAAAATAAGTTTAATATCAGGTAACGCTATTTTCCTTCCTTATCCACATTGCCGGTCTGGCCGTTATTAAAAAGGTCTCCAAAAACGTCCCCAAGGGTTACATTTTGATTTTCACTTTCTCCCTGGGGGGAATGTGAAGAATAATCCCTGGGAGCGGGCCGCGCCTTCTTTATACTTAAGCTGATTCTTTTGTTTTCTATGCTTATATCCAGGATTTTTGCTTCAATTTCTTCTCCCTCCTGGATAATTTCCGATGGGTGCTTGACATGGAAATCAGCCATTTGTGAGATATGCACTAAACCTTCAACCCCGGGAATAAGTTCTATAAAAGCACCAAAATTTACAATCCTGGTTACCTTGCCCTTGATAATATCCCCGGCGCTGAACTGCTTACCTGCCGTAAACCAGGGATCCGGCTGAGCCTGCCTGATGCTGAGGCTGATTCTTTCTCTCTCCGGAATTACCTCCAATACTTTAACATCTACCTGCTCGCCAACCTTTAAAACATCCTGGGGATGGCCAACCCGTTGCCAGGAAACTTCGGAAATGTGGACTAAGCCGTCTATACCCCCTACATCAACAAAAGCCCCGAAGTCGGTCAATCTCTTAACGGTTCCGGCAATGATTTCTCCTACTTTTAAATTTTCTATTGTTTCTTTCCTCTGTTTTGCCATTTCTTTTTCCAGCATCTGTTTCCTGGACACGATCACTTTGTCCCTATCCCGGTTTAATTCTATAACATTAAAAGAAAATTCCTGCCCTAAGAACTGCTGAAAATCGGGAATATAACGTACATCAACCAGAGAACCAGGCATGAAGCCTTCTATCCCACAGCCTAAATCTATAATTATTCCTGCAGGAACTACCTCTTTTACGATACCTTTCATAGTTAATCCTGATTCCACGGCCTCTTCAAGTTCTTTCCAGCGCCTTTCTCTGTCTAAGCGCTTTTTAGAAACGATTACTTTTTCATCCTGTTGTTCTATTTTTAAAACCAACAGGTCAACCTCTTCCCCCTCAGAGTATTTTTCTTTTAATGTGGTTTCGCCCTCTAAAAAAACTTCGTTTCGGGGAAGAACTGCCTCAGATTTGTAACCGATATCGAACAGAACCTGCTCATCCTCCACCAGCACAACCTTGCCTGTGATAATATCACCTGGCCGGTACTCTCTACCCTCTTCCGAGGAAAAGGTTTCCTCTGTTCCGGTTTCTAAGTTACCATCTTCCAACATAGCCATGACCTCCTTTATCGTCCAGGATGGGGTTGAAGCCCCTGCGGTTACCCCAACTTTTTTGATCCCCACCAGCCACTCCCTCGAGACATCCCGGGCTCCGGCAACCTGGTGAGTTGTTGTTATTTCACGGCAGACCTTTGTCAGCTTGCAGGTATTGGAACTCTTAACGTCACCTACTACAAGCATCAAGTCTGCCCTTGAAGCCAGTTTAGCAGCAGCATCCTGCCTTAACGCAGTTGCTTTACAGATAGTATTAATAACCTTAAGCTCCGGGCATATCTTTTCCAACTCTACAGCGGTCTTTAGGAACCCGGTTTCCTGCTGGGTGGTTTGTGAGATAAATAACGCCCTGGAAGAAAGGTTTAAATTATTTATGCCTGACCCGGTTTCGTCCGGTTCAACAACAGTGGCATTTCCCCGGGACCAGCCGAGCAAAGCTTGTACTTCGGGATGCTGATGGTCACCATAGATTAAAATATCAAAGCCTTTTTGCTCATAATTGCGGGCAAGCATTTGTACTCGCTTGACAAACGGGCAGGTAGCATCAATTACTTCGAGATCGTCCCGCTGAAAAAGGCGTTCAAGGATATCCGGCGCAACACCATGCGTGCGGATTATTACCGTGCAGTCCTTTAACTCATCCGGGTTATCGGTGGAGGCTACACCTTTTTCGCGTAAGAAACGGATTACGTTATCATTGTGTACCAGTGGGCCCATGGTGATAACTTTTTTCCTTTTGCCGGCTTCCTGAAGGGTAATTTTTAATGCATTTTCTACACCTTTGCAAAAACCTGCATGTTCTGCCAGACAGATCTCCAATAATCAGGCCTCCCCTAAATTAGCAGCAATCATCTTTATTTCCCGCATGATTCTAGAGCTGGCTTTTTCTAACACTTCACTTTTTAGTTTGCCCTCTTCTTTAAAATATATCAAAGAACCTATACCGACCTTTACGGGCTTAAAAAAACGCGACGGCCATTTGATAAAGACAGGGATAACCGGTTTTTGACTTTTTAAGGCGATTAGTGCCGCTCCATGATGGGGGTTTCCCAGTTCTTTTGCCTTAATCCTTGTTCCTTCAGGAAAAAGAGCAAGGATATCGCCTTCATCCAGAACCTGAAGCGCACGTCGGATTGCTGCCCTATCTGCAGTGTTTCTTTTAACCGGGAATGCATAAATTTTTTTAATTATATATCCAAGAATAAAGATCTTGAAAAGCTCGTCTTTAGCCATAAAACAAAGCCTGTTCCTTGAAAACACACATCCCACAAGAGGTGGGTCAAACCAGCTGGTATGATTGGAGCAAATAATATACGGACCGCTGGAAGGAATATTATCCGCCCCATATATTTTTACGCTGTAAAAAAGATTAAAATAAACTTTGAATAACCATCTCAGGATTTTATAAAGCATGGCAGCCTCATCAACGTATTACATCCCTATCTGTTTTTTGCTTATCAAGGATATAATTTAATACAATTCCAATAACCTCTTCCAGGGAATATGAAGTCGTATCAATTACATAAGCTTCGGGAGCAGCTTTTAAAGGCGACTCTTCCCTTTCCTGATCGATGCGATCCCTCATGGCGATTTCCTCTAAAATTTCGTCAAATAAAACGCCGCTCTCTTTTAAATTTCTTTCCAGCCAGCGCCGGTTGGCACGTTCTTTTATACCGGCCAAAAGAAAAAATTTATAATCCGCCTCTGGAAGAACTTTTGTTCCGATATCCCTGCCTTCCATGACTATACCCCCGCTTTTTTCAGCAACTTTCTTTTGCAGTAGTACAAGTTCCTTTCTTATTTCCGGGGTTTTAGCAACCAGTGATACATTTTTATTTACTTCGGAGCTCCTGATTTTTTCCGTGACATCTTCCCCGTCCAGGATTATCGATGTCCCCTTCTCTTCGTTATATTCTATTTCCATATTGCATTTCCGTACAAGTTCGCCAAGTTTTTTGCCATCACTAACATCGATCTTTTCTTTCAACGCCTTATAGGTAATGGCACGATACATTGCACCCGTATCAAGACACTTCAGGTTCATCCGGCGTGCAACTTCTCTTGCTACGCTGGTTTTCCCGGCGCCGGCAGGACCATCAATCGCTATTTGCATTTCTCCACCTCTGTTAAAAACCTGAAATATTTATCTTCTCTGAAAAAAAATATACCGGATAATTCGGCATCCTTGTCCAGAATCAGACACAGAAGAATCTCTTGCCGACAAATAACCCGGTTATCTTTGCTTTATTTGCATATTTATCTAATGTTTTTTTTGTTTCTTCAAAAAATGATATAGATACACTCTCAAAAAAACTTTCTGCCCCTTTAGTGTTCTTCCGCCCAACATACTGCACCTTATTACCACCTCATAGGGAAAAAGAAAAACTCACCATAGCAATAATATACTATTCTCTTCGTTTTGACAACCCTAACATTAAATTTTAAGGAATAATCCAGGCTAAAAGTTCTTTTTCTCCAAACGAATATACTTCTAGCCCCTCTTCGGGGGCACGCAGGTCTCCATAAACTTTCACAATTTTAACTGTAGCCGGGGTATTCCCCGGGACTTCGCCGACCAATTCCAGTATATCGCCGGCTTCTACCCTAACATATATATCCGCATCGCCAAATTGTGCTGCGATCCTGTTGTTAACTTGAAGGAAAAGTTCTATTGAAACCCCTTCAGGAGGCAGAAGTCTTAATACAAGAGCCTTTTCTTCTGCTTTTTCCGCGGTTATAACCGGGGATGCTTTTTCTTCCACGACTTTTTTCCCGATTACATCCTGAATATTTTCCATAACAGGTATTCCTTCAAACTGTTGGGTTTTACTGAGAAAAAGCCGCGCATCATCTTCCATGAGCAAAGCCTGTATTAGAAAAAGCAAAACAACCATTCCAAGGGCAAGGCGGAAAACTATTTTTTCTACCTTTGTAACAAAGCGTTCTAACCATTTATCGAAATCCATAAATAAAGCCCCCCTTATAACATATTTTATGCACAAAAGGGAGCTTTATGCTCTTTTGGCAATGGATCTTCCGTTTAACGGTTGTTTTCTCTGAGAAGTAAGTTTATCCTGCCCTGTAAATGCTCGTTAATTTTAAAAAGCAGCCTTTCTATTTCTCTGTTGTTGAGAAGAATAGTTGTCGGTTCCAGGATTTCTATACGCCTGAATTCTTCTCTGATAATAAAGCGCAGCAGGTCTTCCAGTGAATCCGCGCTTACTGCCAATTCCAGGGGGGCATAAGCGATCTCCTCGTTGGATTCCTCATCATACACGCTATATATTTCCCCCAGATCCATATTTTCCACATTTATTCCCTGTAAAGGCACATTCCGCCAGAGTTGCACCTGCTGTTCTCTGTAATCATGCGCGACGCTTTCAGTTTTTTTACCGCCGAAAAAAAACCTGGCCGGTTTAGGTTTTCCTTTATAATCAAATCTTACTTTAAATTTTAACCTCGAATTTGGATAGTTTTCATGCAGGTTATTATTCTCTTTTTCTTTCTCCCTGGAATTAATTTCAGTTCTCAACATTTTAACCCTCCCCTGAAACAGCGCCGGGTATTTGAGTTATTTTCCATTCCTTACCTGATACTATTTTAACCCTTTTACGTGGATCTATTCGAGAAAAATTAATAATATCCTTCCTACAAAACGGCATGTCCTGTAAAACTTGTCCAGAAATAGAAAATAAACATACGCAAACAGGCTAATTTTTTAAACCAGTTAAAACGAAAAGTTTCTCTACCTCTGAAGGAGTTAGCGTCCTGTATTCCCCTTGCCTGAGTCCGCTGAGGTTTAAAAAAGCCAGGGAGATTCTTCGCAGCGATAGTACAGGGTATCCCAGCGCTTTACACATACGTTTTACCTGCCTTTTTTTACCTTCACTAAGTGTAATGAGCAAATGAGCGTTTTTATTATCTGCAAAGAGCACTGCGACTTCAGCAGGTGAAGTATAACCGTCTTCCAGCAGTATTCCCTTTTTAAACATTTGCAGATCTCTTTCAGTCGGGATACCCTTAACCTTTGCAAGATACTCCTTTTTTATTCTAAAACGCGGATGGGTAAGCCGAAAGGCGAGCTCGCCATCATTGGTAAGCAGGAGCAGGCCTGCAGTATACAGATCGAGCCTGCCGACGGGAAAGATACCCTTCTTTAGTTTCTCAGGGAATAAATCCAGCACAGTCGGCCTTCCAAAAGGATCTTTTACCGTTGTCAGATAACCTCTGGGCTTATTAAGCAGATAGTATCTTTTTTTATCGGCAATTGTAACTATACAATCATCGGCTTCAATTTTATCACGAAGAGCATCTACTTTAGTTCCCGGTTTTTTTACTACCTTGCCGTTTACTTTTATTCTTCCGCCTCTGATCATTTGTTCAGCTGCGCGGCGGGATGCTACGCCCCCGGCGGCCAGGAATTTCTGCAGCCTCATTAAATTGCTCATGCACAGGTCCCTCTTTATAACGGTATTAGTATTGATTAGCATTAAAATATTATACTGCGGTCATCTTAAGAATCCACATCCAAGGTAAGAAGAAGTTTAATCAGCCGGGGGCTGAATAAATAATACATCTTGATTATATTATACACTTCAGGCAAAAACCAGCTTGCAAACAAATACGGAGGCCAGAATACCCGCCAGGTCTGCTATTAATCCTACAACCAGGGCATAGCGTATTTTTTTAATGCCCACTGCCCCAAAATATACTGTTAAAACATATAAGGTAGTGTCCGTGCTCCCCTGCATAGTGGCTGCCATGCGCCCAAGCAGCGAATCGGGGCCGTGGATATTCATTATTTCTGTGGCGATAGCCAGGGAACTGGTGCCGGAAGCCGGTCTCATAAAGGCCAGAGGAAGTATATCGGAAGGTATCCCCAGATGGCCCAGTAGCGGTTCAATTATAGTGCTGAGCAGCTCCATGGCGCCGCTGCCTCTGAACAAACCAATAGCGACCATCATCCCTACCAGAAAAGGGATCAGCCTTACGGACATTCCGAAACCTTCTTTTGCGCCTTCGACAAAGGTATCAAATACTTTTACCCCGCGGAAATGTGCATATATTAGTGACAGAAGGATAAGTCCGGGTACAACCCATACAGAGATAACATTAAAAATCGCATAAATGTCCATCTTTCAACCTGTCACTTTATTGGAATTTTTTATGATTGGAAGTTACACCTTGCTCCTTCTTCCTGCTGTAAAAGCGGAAGAACCTGTCAACGAGGATGGCTACTGTTATGGAGCATAGGCTTGCTATGATCGTAGTTCCAACAATATCCGTGGGGTTTTGTGCACCTGTAGCCGACCTGATGGCAATAATAGTGGTAGGAATCAAGGTAAAACTGGCGGTATTGATGGCTAGAAAAGTACACATATTTTCTGAAGCGGTATCGCGCTCGGGATTTAGCTGCTGCATTTCCTCCATCGCCTTGATGCCGAACGGCGTAGCGGCATTTCCCATGCCAAGCAAATTAGCGCTCATATTCATCAACACGGCGTTCATGGCCTTGTGGTTACGTGAAATGCCTGGAAATAACCAGTAAGCCAGTGGTTTTAAAAAAAAGTTAACCAGATGAATAAACCCCGACTTTTCAATAATTTTCATTATGCCCAGCCAGAAGACCATAATGCTGATCATGCTCAAAGAGATATTCACCGCGTTTTCTGCTGAACTAAAAATAATCGGCGTAATTGTCTCGATTTTTCCGTTTATTCCGGCAACTACAATCGCGATAATAATCATTCCTGCCCACAGTAGATTTACCACATCATTCTCCCCTCACGAAAAACCTTTTTATACGCCTCCAAAGGCTTAATCTTTGAACTTCGGCGCCGGCCAGCAAATCGACTACACCGGCTATTTCATCCTCAAAATAAACCTCCAGCTCTCCAATTCTTTCACCTTTTTTTAGAGGAGCTTTTAAGGGTTCATTTAAAACAAAACGGTATGTTATCTTATCTTCCTCCAACGGCTGCAACGGATAATAATAGTTGCCACCGGCAACTGCTTTTATTTTTTTCTGAAGACCATCTGCTACCGCCACTGATTTAAAAAACTGGCCGTCTTTTACCAGGTTTGTATTAGAAAAGGAATCAAAACCGTAATCCAATAAGGCAGTGGTATCCTCCCACATCTGTGGCGCGTTTAAGACTACAGAAATCAGCCTGCGGCCATTTCGTTCGGCCGATCCTACGAAACAACGCCCAGCCGGGGTGGTCCATCCGGTCTTTATCCCTTCAGCCCCCTCATAAAGATCAAATAGTTTATTCTGGTTATAGAGATAGCGGGACCAGGGATGTCCCGGCCAGGAAATAGTTTTACTGGGGGTAGAAATAATGCTGCGGAATTCTTTTAGACCCATGGCGTGTGCAGCGATGACCGATAAATCATAAGCGGTGGTATAATGCTCGGGATCGTGCAGGCCGTGAGGATTGCGAAAGGATGTATTTTTTGCCCCCAGTTCCTTCGCTCTTCTGGTCATTAATTCGGCAAATGATTCTACGCTGCCGGAAATATGTTCGCCGATTGCTACCGCTGCATCATTTCCGGAGCGCAGCATCAGCCCGTACACCAGCTCTTCAAGAGTTTTTTTCTCTCCCTCTTCCAGCCAGATCGAAGATCCTCCGGTATTAGCAGCTCTGGGACTTGTGATTACCTCCTCGTCCATTTTACCCCTCTCCAGAGCAATAATAGCGGTCATAATTTTTGTTGTACTGGCCATATGTTTGGGTAAATGCGGGTTTCTGGCATAGAGGATTCTTCCGCTGTTCCAATCAAGTAAAATCGCCGCTTCAGCAGATATTTCCGGCGATGCGATTTTGGCTCCAACAGCCCTTACATCGGTTGCGGTGGGTAAAAATATAATTGCAAACAACAAACATATAGAGAAAAAGATAAAAATAAATCTTCTGGTCATTTCTTCCCCCTGTATCGACATGCATCTAACTGCAGCAGTAGCCTGCAATAAGTAATTACTATGCGGGAGTACTACGAACTTGAAGTGATTCTGCTTCTCTAGCTATATTTATTCTGCACCGAAGATAATAATTCATCATCTCGATCATAGTTTGGTGATATTGTCTTTAGACCGGCCCGGTTTAAAATAGTCTTCAAGATGTTGAAATATCTGGGGGGCAAGATCGATTAGCCGATCAAAAACCGCGTTTCGATCAACCGGCAAAAGCCTGACTTCACCCGGGCCTACGACTAAAAAGGCTATCGGCTGGATAGAAACTCCGCCGCCGCTTCCTCCTCCAAAAGGAAAACCAGCCGATTGATTATGGTTTTGGTTCTGATTCTGGTTTTGATTCTGAGGAACTCCTTTTTGTTGTTCTTCCAGAACATCAAACTCTGTTCCACCTGCTACAAATCCAAATGATACTCTGGAAACTGGAATGATAACATGCCCGTCAGGGGTCTCTACTGCATCCCCGACTATTTTATTAACATCAACCATCTCCCTTAAGTTTTCCATTGCCGTAATCATTAAACCCTGAATAGGATGTTCCGCCATTTTTAAAGTACCTCCATATTTTTTTAAAATAACCGGCAACTACTATTTCAAAGAAGAGCCATGTCAGGTAATAAATGATCCTCAATCCATTTAAGCTGAATTCTGCACGAAAAGAAAAAACAAGCTCCTTTTGAAAGAAGGAAGGGTAAACAAATATTCCAGGCCTTTGGCAAGAACCTGCAATCTTCAATAGATACAATGACAGCATGCTGGAAAGAAAACGCAAAAAGCCTGTTATTATCCCGGTCCAGGATGGATCGCCGGTTCCCAGCTTTACATACAAATCCATCCTTTCC
Source organism: Dethiobacteria bacterium (assembly GCA_050948825.1). Taxonomy (GTDB): domain Bacteria; phylum Bacillota; class Dethiobacteria; order DTU022; family UBA8154; genus DUQX01. The sequence continues at coordinate 132,244 of JBMNEO010000005.1, forward strand.
CAACCAAATGCGGTTATTAAACGGAGTATGAGTAATAGATGCTTTTTTATTTCCCTTTCGAGCGGCTTTTCCCAGCCCTGCTTTTTCTCCATTAATGAACGCAAAAGCGATAGTAAAGTGTCCCCTTCCCCCTCGTTTAAAGAAAGCAGGATTCTTTTATATGAAAAAAGCTTAAACCTCCCCAATAAAAAAAGGTTAAATTCAAAGGAGACGGTATTAGCTTTCCGCAAATTATTAATTGATATTCGTATTGTTAAAGGCAGCAGCAGGAAAATAATAAGTAATATTAAAGAGATCAACAAAAAAAGGAGAAACAAAAAATAAAAAGACTTTTCCGGTAACATAGAGAACACCTGCTTTTAAGTTAAGTCTTCTTATTAGTTTCTCCAATTTCAGGATAATAAGTATTAAGTATCCAGTTCAATTAATTCTTCCAGGTCTTTGGAATTTTTAATACCGAAGTAATGCATAAAATTTTCAGTAATCCCATAAAGAAGGGGCCTCCCTAACCCTTCTTTGCGTCCTGTTATTCTGATTAATCCTCTTTTTAACATATTTTCAATTACTCCATCTGCTTTTACACCGCGAATATTCTCAATCTCCAGTCTGGTGACAGGCTGTTTTGCAGCAATAATTGCGAGCGTTTCCAACGCTGCTTGACTCAAAGGGCTGCTATTTTGCTCCGCGGAAAATAATTTTTCGACACATGCGGCTGTTTCCGGTTTGGTTCCCAATTGGAAACCTCCAGAGGTTTCCAGCAGGACAAGCCCTCTTTCGTTTCTCGCCAGATCTGCCTTTATCTGTTGCAGCGAATCCCTTATTACAGAAAGAGATACTCCACAAATTTGCCCCAATTTATCAAGTGGCAAAGGCTCATGGCTTAAAAAAAGAGCAGCTTCTATGATCGCTGTTGTGGTTGCTTTTTGTCCTGCATCGTTTCCGCGCATTATATACCTCCCTGCCAAACCTATCTGAAAAATGAAAATAGCTTTTATCAGCTTGAGAAACACCTGTGCTTCATGCCGGTATTGTAGAAATTCACACTCTCTTTGACACTTGAATCCTGTTGGAGCTATCCTTCTGATGAAGGGAAAGCCTCCCTTGTTTTGCCAGCTCCAAAAGGGCGGCAAATGTTAAGATTAACTCCCGTTTTTCAAATTTTAAAAGGAAATCTTCCAGGAAACAGGCGGTACATTTTTTTAACCTGGAGACAATCTGCCTGACTTTTTTTGAAAAGGAAATTCCATCCGGCAGCCTGATTCTTTCTTGTTCCGCTTTTTTTTCATTCTTCCTCTTCTTTATGTTTAACAATGCCTGTTGTAGAACGCCGAGCTCATAACCATGAAAATTTAACTGCGTATTAACCATCAATATTTTCGGCTGCCCAGGTGAACGTAAAAATATTTTATTCCGTTGTTCCTCCCTGTTTTTTAGCTTAACAGCAACAGACTTATAAAAGTTATATTCCAGCAGGCGTTGCACAAGTTCTTCTTTTGATCCAAAAAAAAGGGCCTCCTCCTCTTTTCCCTGGAGAAAAGGGGAAGTCTGCGGCAGCAGGATTCGCGATTTTAAGTACAAAAGGGAAGCCGCCATAACCAAAAAATCCCCCGCCCTATCGGTATTCAATTGGGGTAAAGAATGCAGGTATTCGAGATACTGGTCAGTAATTTTACCCAAAGGAATGTCCCGGATATCCACTTCTTCTTTATTTATAAGATGAAAGAGGAGATCAAAGGGGCCCTCGAAAGCGGACAGCTTTACGTAATAACGATCCTCATGTTCCTGTTTGAGTAACATTTCCATACGCTATTCATACCGCCGCCTACACTCCCATTGCCAGGCGGACCTCCTCCATGGTTTTACGGGCGACCTTTACAGCCTTTTTCCTTCCTTCTTCCAGTATTTCATCGATTACCCGGGGGTTATTCTCTAATTCCCTGCGCCTGTCATAGACGGGTGCCAGAAATTTTTGCATCCAGCCGGAAAGGTCCTTCTTACATTCCACACAGCCAATCGCTCCTGCCCTGCAGGACCCTTCAATACCGGAAAGACCCGCAGCGTTAAAAATTCGGTGAAAAGCATAAATGCTGCATATTTCCGGATTACCCGGATCACTTTTCCGCATACGGCCCGGATCGGTAATCATCATCCGCACTCTCTCCAATATTTTTTCCGGCGGAATCGATATCTCGATGATGTTATCATAACTCTTGCTCATTTTTCGATTGTCAAGGCCGGGAACCACTTTATATTCGTTTAAAATAGTAGCCGGTTCCGGAAATATGGCTTTGTTATACAGGTGGTTTGCCCGGCGGGCAACCTCCCTGGTAAACTCGATGTGTGGTGCCTGATCCTCGCCGACAGGAACAGCATCCGCTTTATAAAGAAGAATATCTGCCGCCTGTAAAAGGGGATATCCCAAAAAACCATAGGTCGCCAGATTGCGCCCCTCGATCTGCTTTAGCTGTTCTTTGTAAGTCGGCACCCGCTCCAGCCAGGACAGCGGAGTTATCATGGAAAGCAGCAGGTGCAGCTCTGCATGTTCTTTTACGTCGGACTGCTTGAATATCACCGACTTTTCAGGATCTATTCCACAGCTCAACCAGTCAATAACCATTTCCTTAACATTGCCCCTGATATTCTCTGTTTCTTCGTAGGCCGTTGTCAAAGCGTGCCAGTCCACCACACAGAAAAAACAGCGATACTCATCCTGAAGTTTAGCCCAATTTTCAAGAGCACCGAATAAATTCCCCAGATGGAGTTTACCCGTAGGCCTCATCCCGCTGAGAATTGTCCCTTTTTTTGACTGCAAGTTAGATCAACCCTTTCAACTTTCTTTTGCTTTACTTTTGCTTAACTAAAGAAATGGACTAAGAAAAATAGATATAACTGCTTCATAAAGATTTATGATAAAAAATGCAATAGGACCTAAAATGCTTCCCAAACCACCAAAAATAAGGAGTAAAATAAGCAATATAGGTCCATACGGTTCAATTTGGTAGTAAGTTTGCAGATTCCGCCCTTTCAGCAGTGTGGATAGTATCTTAGATCCGTCAAGAGGCGGCAGGGGTATCATATTAAAAATTGCAAGAAAAACATTGTAAATAACAAGATTGTACAGGATATTATCAAATACGCTGTACAGGCTGCTTCCATAAATGCTATACGCGGTTATTCTAAATACAATTAAGAAAAACACTGCCAGGAAACCTAAGATCAAATTTATTCCCGGTCCGGCAAAGGAAACCCAGAACAGGCCTTTCCTGCGATCCTTGAAGTTGAAAGGGTTAATGGGAACGGGTCTTGCCCAGCCAAAACGGACGATAACCAGCATCAGCAGGCCGATAGGATCCAGGTGAGCTAAAGGGTTTAAAGTTAATCTTCCCTGGAGTTTGGCAGTCGGATCACCCCAGTAATACGCCATCCTGCCATGGGCATATTCGTGAAAGGTTATTGCAATCAACAAAGCGGGTATTCGTCCCAGTAAATCTGTCGGCAATGAAAACATTAATTATCTCCTTTCCCGGCTTCTTCACGCATTTTATTATTTTTTATTAGAAAGGTGACAAATTCTAATTCCTCTTCTTTCCCCGCAACTTTCCCATCAAGGACAGCTTCATAGAGGCTTTTCAGGATCCCGTTAAAGACAGGCCCGGGCTTTAAACCCTTTTCTAATAGATCTTTTCCGGTTATTAACGGACGCCGACAAACCAGTTCCTGATTAAAATAAGAGATCCGCTCCCGCAGATGCGGATCGCTTTCCAGAACAGTCATGAGCATAAGTCCCTCTTTCGGCAATTCATGAAGTAGAAAATAAAGCTGCGCCGGGCTGATCGATGCTTTCTTTATTTTAGGTATAGCTTCAGGGACCTTCTTTAAAATAGTAAACAGGCTAAGGCGTTCCTTTCTTTTCAAACGCATCAGATGACAAAGGTAAGCAGTATCATGCTCCGATAAATCGTAAAAAAGGGCTGAGAGGTAGAGAACAAAGAAATTACAGTTTTCTACAAGGGCACTTTCCGCTGGTTCCGCAATGCTCTTTTCTAATAGCAAGAGCCTATCCCTGAGCTGATCATTAAATTCCAAGCGTGGAAAAATATCCTTGAACAACTGCAGTCCATTCAAGCGCATTAAGACCTTTAAAGGAGAAGGTTCCTTGAAAACCAAGCGTATTTCGTTATAAAGGCGTTCCTTGCTTACCTTTTCAAGCAATCTTTTCGCTATGGCTTTGCGCAGTAAGAGAAACGTATTTTCCTCAATTATAAAATCAAGCCGTTGTTCAAAGCGAACAGCCCGGATAATGCGCAGTGGATCATCTACAAAGCTCAGATTATATAGAACTCTGATAATCCTTCTTTCCAGATCTTCCCGGCCTCCAAAATAATCATAAAGGCGCCCAAAATTTTCAGGATTCAGGGCGCAGGCCATGGTATTGATGGTAAAATCCCTGCGGTAAAGATCGTTTTTCAAAGATGAACGTTCAATATCCGGCAGCGCACCGGGGCCGGCATAAAATTCTTGCCTTGCCGTTACCATATCAAAAATAATTCCCTTGGATAAAATTAATTTGGCTGTACCGAATCTCTCAAAGCACTGGAGCCGCCCTGGCATTATATTCACTACATATTTTGCAAATTCTGCAGCAGAGCGATCGACAACTAAATCCAGATCACGGTTTTCTTTGCCCAGGAGAAGATCCCTGACAAAACCTCCCACCGCAAAGACCTTAAAAGACTCCTTCTGGGCTAAATAACCCAGGAGATAAATTGTCGCATGAAGCTCTTTTGAAAGGGAACTATTAATTAGTGGGGCCAGGTTGGTCATTATATTAACCCTTTGACTTTAATAAATGCTTGCTTATAAATGCTCGTTAACAAAGGTAACTTGTCCAAACTTCTCTTAATTATACCATATAATAACAAAAGAAAAAATATCAGGGAAAATCATAAATCATTGCCGCAATTAACCGCTAAACGGAACGGAGGATAAATCCTGCCCAATTCAAGGCGTTAACAGTTCTTATTGTAATGTATTTGAGAAGAATGAAAGACGATTACATGGTATATTGATAATTACCAGTTAATTTCTGGGTATTACCAGTAATATTTTAGCAATTACCAGTTATTATTTGGTAACTTCCAGTTAATAATTGGAAATTACCAGTTAATAATTGGTTTTGCCAGGCAAGCAATTAGAACTATTCTCTGGTAATAAATGCCTTATTTCTCCCCTGGAGGTGAAGTGTCGGTATCACGTGTCTTTAAAAAAGAAGGTCTGAACCCTTTAACCGGTACCGGTTTTCGAAATAAAACATTAAAAAGAGCTTTGCCGTTGAACGGTAGCAGAGGCCATAAATAGGGAAGATTAAATGAGCGGGTAGTAATCAGTCTGAGGAATACAATCAATAATCCGGCGACAAACCCGTAGATTTGGAAAATCCCCGTTAATAACAACAAAAAAAGATGCACCAGCCTGTTTGCCAAACCCAGTTCCCAGCTGGGAGTAGAAAAAATTCCTACTGCTACCAGTCCTATATATAGCAATACCTCAGGAACAAAAATCCCTACTGTAACTGCAATATCACCAATTAACAGTGCTCCGACAAGCCCCAGGGCAGTGGCAAGCGGAGATGGGGTATGAATACTGGCCATCCGCAATAAATCAAGACCGATATTTGCTAAAATAAATTGCAGAAAAAGCGGCAGGGCGGCCTCTCCTTTAGGGCCAATAAATTGTAAAGCCTCCGGCAGCATTTCGCTGTAATCTGCTAATAAAAGCCAGATGGGAACCAAAAAAATTGAAATAAAAATGCCCAGCAGGCGAACCCAGCGAATATATACCCCCACAATGGGGTTATGCCTAAATTCCTCTGCATGCTGGATATGGTGAAAATATGTAACGGGGGCGATCATCACGGAAGGGGATGTATCTACGATAATACACACATGCCCCTCCAGCAGATGCACTGCGGCTACATCCGGCCTTTCCGTGTAACGTACCTCGGGAAAAGGATTCCAAAAATCAGCGGTGATAAATTCTTCAACTGTTTTTTCCGCCATCGGCAAACCATCAACATCTATTTTTAAAAGCCTGCTTCTTATCTCCTCCAGGATGGCAGGATTGATGATGTCTTCAATATATAACAGCGTAACATCCGTTAAAGACCTGCTGCCGATAGTAATTGCTTCGACCCTCAACTTCGGATCCCTCAATCTTCTTCTAATGAGGGCAACGTTAAAGAGCATCGTTTCTACAAAACCATCTCTCGAGCCGCGTGTAATTTTTTCGATATCGGGCTCATCGGGTTGCCTGGAAGGGTACTGCCGGATATCTAAAATGATGATTTTTTTTTCGCCATCTATTAAAAATACAAGCGGGCCGCCTAAAACCTCATTGGCCGCCTCTTCAAGATTATCAACTAAGGTGATTTCTCCATAAGGTAACAATTGAGCAGTGATTTTCTCCAACGGATTGGGCACAATATCCTCCTGTTTTGCATCCAGGAGCGTTTGCATGATATAGATAATTACCTCTCCATTGGCAAAAGCGTCCAGAAAAACAAAGGCTACTTTTTTGCGGCCAATTTTAAACTCCCTTAAAATAACGTCGAAGCTAATACCGATTCCCAGTTCCCTACGAAAATAATCGATATTGTCCTCGATTTTGGGATAGATAAATGTTTTATCTGCTGTCTTTGTCGGCATAACATTTTTTCTCCTCTTTCTATCCTTTCGGCTTAAAACATATCGCCATAATAAAACCGAAAATAATAGCGGCCGTTATTCCCGTAGAAGTAAGTTCAAACATACCGGTTAATACTCCTATTACCCCTGTACGGGCAGCTTCCGACATGGCACCTTTTGCCAGGGAATTACCGAAACTGGAGATGGGAAGCAGCGCACCCGCACCGGCAAAATCAATTAGACGGTCATAAAGGCCGAGCCCTCCCAGGATACCACCTCCTATGGTAAAACCGGTTAAGATATGACCCGGGGTCAACGGGGTCAGATCAAATAACAATTGCCCGATAATGCAAATAATACCGCCCACTATAAAGGCCGTAAAATAATTACCCAATGCTTACACTCCTTCAGCGTGATTATATTTCCAGTGAAACGGCATGAGCAATACAGGGAATGCTTTCCTGCTGCAATACCGTAGTAGGGCTGTGGAGGGCCCCGGTGGCTACGAGCAGGACTTTACGGAGTTCTTTTGACATCATTTTACGATAAAAATGGCCCAAAAAAACCAGGGCTGAGGAGGCACACCCGCTGGCCCCAGGACCGGCTTTCTGATGCGGATAGTATAATAAAACACCGCAATCGGCATAATTCGCCTGGATATCATATCCCTTACCCGCAAGGATATCTTCATTTAATTTTTTCCCAACCCCGCCCAGATCACCCGTAAGGATTATGTTGTAGTAAGACGGATTTCTATCCAGATCAATGAAATGATTGTATATCGTATCAGCTGCTGCTCCCGCCATTGCCGCACCGAGAGCAAGAGGGTCTTTGATACCGGCATCAACTACTTTACCTGTAGTAATTGATTCCACACGGGGACCTTCCCCCCCGCACCCCAGAACAACCGCCCCCGCTCCTGTTGCGGTCCACTGCGCGTAACCCGGCCTCTGGAAACCATATTCTGTTGGGTAGCGATACTGCCTCTCTGCACTGCAGTTATGGCTGGACGTGCCGGTAAGGATGCGTTTTGCAAAACCGCCCTCGATCAACATTGCTCCCAGGGATAACCCTTCCGCAAAGGTTGAACATGCGCCATAAATACCCAGGAAAGGGATAGCAAGCTTTCTGGCACAAAAAGAAGCTGTTACCACCTGGTTGAGAAGATCTCCGGCGATAAACAAATCTATATCATCCGGAGTAAGCGTTGCCTTACCCAGTGACAGGTAACATGCCTCTTCCAGCATGTGACACTCTGCTTTTTCAAAACTTTTTTCTTTAATAATATTATCGCTGTAGATGCGATCAAAATCGGCCGACAAAGGCCCCAAACCTTCTTTGGGGCCTGCAACCGTTGCTGAGGAAAGCAGCATTATATCTCTTTCCAGAAGCACACTCTGTTTCCCAATTTTCCTTTCAACTGTAAGAGTTTGCAATACCAGCTCCCCCCCTTGCCGGCTTCCTTAGATTAATGCCGATATAAGCCCAACAACAAAAGCGGTTACCACGCCGAAAACAATGATCGAGCCGGCCAGGGCGAACATCTTTGACCCTGTTCCTGTGACTAGCCCTTCTCTTCTAAATTCCATCGCCATGGAAGTTACAGAATTGGCAAACCCTGTTACAGGAACTGCAATACCCGCTCCTGCCAGCTGGGCAATATCATCGAAAACCCCTGCAGCAGTAAGCGATGCTGCAATAAAAATAACGGTTGCGACAGTCGGGTTTCCCGCTTCCTGTTGAGGAATGCCTAAGGAAATATAAATATTTAAAATTAGCTGGCCGAACATACATATCAAACCTCCAAAAATAAAAGCATAGATGATATTTTTTATGATTGGAGGTTTAGGTTGTTTTAACCGCTGCCAGTTGTTGATCCAATTCCTATCAATTAGAATATCCTTTGTTTCTTTGGTGGAACTAATCGTTCTACACTTCCCTTTGAAGCCGGCTACTGGCGTACACCGAAGGCTAGCTTTACATTGGCTTTATACTCCACAACATCACCGTCAGATACATTTGCGGTCAGATTTAATACCTCAACCCCTGTAATCCCCTCCACAGTATCAGAAGCCCTCATTACCGCATCCCTGACCGCATCCTCCCAGCCCTCGGTTGATTCGCCGATTAACTCAATTACCTTTGCTACTCCCATTTCCTTCTCCTTTCTATTGATTTTGAATTGATTAGGTTTGTTGATTTGGATCTGTTAATTGAATCTAGTTTATACATTAACCTTCTAGCCTTCGATAGTTTGCCTCATTATTTTATCTTCTATTCCAACGCGACAAAGAGCTGCGACAGGGTGCTGCAAGTTGCGACAGTGAGAACCGTCCCCTATGTCGCACGTGCGACATAGGGGACGGTTCTCACTGTCGCAATGTTGGGTGGTGATGACGGGACGGGAACGCCGGGGCGCCTGTTCTTCTGGTGGCAAAAGAGAAGTAACCAAAAAGAAGGAAAATACTGTCATCAAAATAATTACGATCAAAATTAGTATTAAAAAATGTTGTGTATCCTTTGACAATAGAATATTCCTCCTGAGGTTATGCTCTTTTTTCTATTATTCTCGTATCCGGTTTTTTTATTTATAAAAAAAAGGCCTTCTGCAAGCCTCTTTTTAGGTAATGACATTATATATGCTGAAGGATTTTCTCAGGGTTTTTCCTTTAACTGCCTGATAACCTGCCTTTCCAACCGCGAAACATGGGATTGGGATATCCCGAGCATTTTGGCTACCTCCTCCTGGCTCTTTTCCAAAAAATATCTTAAAACAATAATTTGCCTTTCACGCGGAGGAAGCAAATTCAACTTTTCTTTTAGGAATATTCTATCAAAAAAGCTGTCGGTATCGCCAGGTACAGAGCCTTCTTCTTGCAAAGGCATGACCGGATGCTGAAGCTCCATCAACCAGACAATTTCTTCTTTTGGCAGACCCATTTTTTCGGCAAGCTCTTCCAATCGCGGGCGGCGTTTTAATTTTTGCTGCAGTTCATCTCTATTCTGCAGGAGTTGAAGATAATGATTGTGATAGGAACGCGATACTTTAAACAGATGACCGTTACGGCGTAAAAATGATTTGATCTCACCGAGGATAAAAGGAACAGCATACGTTGAAAACTTCGTTTCTCTGTCAGGATCATAATTATTGAGGGCTTTAAGCAGCCCCAGGCAACCTTCCTGGAAAATATCGTCATATTCAATTATATCCAGAGGATACCTCCTGCAGAGGGCATGTACTAAAGGCAGGTGATAATTAACAACCTTTTCCCGGGCTTCGGGATCACCTTGTTTATTTTTAAGGTAGAGCTCTCGCAGTTGCTCTTCAGTGTACTCCGGCATATGACTATCCCCTTTTTATGCCCAGTTTGCTTAATGATTGTTTTCAGCAACCCTGCCAAAGACCTTTGACATTTTAACAGCCGTTCCCTTTCCCGGCGCAGATTCAACTCTTACCTCATCCATGAAATTTTCCATAATCGTAAAACCCATTCCGGATCTCTCCAGTTCCGGTTTTTCTGTGTAAAGCGGTTCACGGGCCCTGGCGATATCTTCAATGCCTTTCCCGGAATCATATATTTCCACAGTTAACTGCCGTTCATCAACATAAGCGCTTATTTTAATAATACCGCGATCATCTTCATCATAGGCATGTAAAATGCTATTTGTAACCGCTTCCGAGACCGCAGTTTTTACTTCGTTTAGCTCCTCAAGGGTAGGATCGAGGCGTGCTGCAAAAGCAGCGATAACAACTCTCACAAAACCTTCATTCTCTGATCTTGCGGGGACTTCAAGCATCATATAGTTCATTAGCCACTGGCCTGACCTGCAAGCCAGTCTCCACCTCCTAAATAAAAATGATCAAAAATCAATCCAGGTTGGCTATTGCCTTACTTTCATCGCTGCAAACCGGAATAATCTTTAACAGGCCTCCCATCTCCAGGATCTTTTTATTATGCGTTTTTAATCCACAGATTATGACCTTCCCCCCCCTGGCCTTAATCTGTTTATAACGTCCCAGGATAACACCAATACCGGAACTGTCCATGAAAGTCAAATTTGTCATATTTAAAATTAAGTTCTGTACATGATCATTTTTTTCTAATTCTTTATCTACTGTCTGGCGAAAAACAAAAGAAGTGTGGTGGTCTAATTCACCCTTAAAGCGTGCAATAAGGTTTTTTTTTCTTCTGATAAGCTGGACCTGCAATGATATGCCCTCCCTTTATGAAAACAGCTTACTGCTTATAAAACAGCCTACTGCAAAATAATTCTGCATATAATGGAAATTTCCTGCAAAAAAAATAAAGCCCACGGAGGGCTTGCAAAAAATATTTACCTGCCAAATTTTAACCAGGTTTCCAGGTATCTCCGGAAAAGGCGCGTCAAAGAAGCTCCGGCCACATCCCGGGCAACCTCAAGATCTACTTCTTTCAATATGGTATCCCCCTGCATTACTTTAATCTTTCCCACCTTTTTTTCTATTAGAACGGGGGCCTCCAATCTTTTGGGGAGCTCAAGTTCAGTCCTGTACTGCGGCTCATCCCCTTTTTTGATCAACAGGCTTAAATTTTCGGTTGTCAGGATGTCTATTTCCCGGGCGGTACCTTTTTCTACAGGAAGTCTTGCTACTTTTTCCCTTTTATCTGCCAGCTCCAGAGTGTAGAAATTTGCAAATCCGTAATTAAGTAAATCCTGTGCCTCTTCATAACGGATATCACTTGTTGGGCTGTTTAAAACAACCGCTATAAAACGGGTGCCATCCTTTTCCGCCGTAGCGGATATACAGTGCATTGCTTTATCCGTATACCCTGTTTTTACGCCGTCACACCCCTCGTAGTAGTGAATGAGACGGTTTGTATTGCTCAAATATACTTTTTCACTTTTAATTTTGCCTTCTAAAAAGTTCTCATCCATCCAGATAGATACCCAGCGGGTAAAAATTGGATAAGACATCAATTCCCTGCTCATCAGGGCAACATCAAAGGCTGTAGTATAATGATCATCGTGGTGAAGGCCATTGGCATTTACAAAATTTGTATTTTTCATTCCCAGTTCATCAGCACGCCTGTTCATTATTTCGACAAATCCTGTTTCGCTGCCGGAAATATACTCTGCCACTGCTACCGAAGCATCATTTGCCGAACCGACGGCCATGCCAATCAACAATGATTCCATATCTACAACATCGCCGGCGGATAAGAAAATAGTTGAGCCTCCCATTGACTCCGCGTATTTTGTTACGGGAACCTGGTCATCAAGTGAAATTTCCCCTCTTTCCAAAGCTTCCAGGGCCAGCAGCATAGTCATGATCTTCGTCAAACTCGCGGGGTAAAGCTTTTCATGCTCGTTAACAGCAAATAAAATTTCTCCTGTTTTATATTCCATCAATAACGCTGCCTTGGATTGAATCCTCCCTTCAAAGGCTTGACCTTTTCCTAAAGGGAAAATAAGCAGTGTAAAGAAAATCAGGAAACATACAGCAAAAAGTTTTCTTTTCATGTTTCTGTCATCCCTCCTGCTATATTTTCCCCACTACTTATTAAATGATACAAAATAGCCTTGCTTCTTCTAAAACAAGGCTGTTTTTGTTTTTTATATATGAATGGGTTAACTGGGAAACGGGGGGACTACACCATAAATAAGCGGAAGTTCTTCCACCGTTTCATCGCTAATAGCAAAAGCATTAATTAAGTCTTTGCAAGCAGCCTGAAGGAGGTCTTCATTATTGCCGTGGATATGGGCTAAAACATCCCCTGCAAGCACCTGGTTCCCAACTTTCTGGTTCAATACAACCCCTACAGAGGGATCTATCTCTTCCCCCTTGTAAGATCTTCCCGCACCGAGAAGGGCTGCCGCCTTGCCCACCTTTTTCGTGTCAATTTCCGAAATAAAGCCCGCTTTTGGCGCCTCGATTACTTCAACGAATTTGGCCTGTGGCAATAAGGCTGGATCATCCACACATTGGGCGTCTCCTCCCTGGCAACTGATCATCTGTTTAAACTTTTCCAGCGCTGCCCCGTTTTTTAACAGTTTGCGGAGTTCAGCCTGACCCTCTTCCGGGTTTCTTACCTTGCCGGCAAGCGCAAGCATATATCCGCCGAGAACGATACAGAGTGTTTCCGCATCAGCAGGGCCTTCGCCTTTTAAAATACTGATTGCCTCCTTCACCTCCAGGGCGTTTCCAACGGCAAAACCCAGAGGTTGATTCATATCCGTAACAACTGATACAATTCGCCTGCCCATTTCTTTTCCTATACGGAACATCGTCTCCGCAAGGTAAAACGCCTCTTCCCTGGTCTTCATAAAGGAGCCCTGCCCGGTTTTGACATCCAGTAAGATAGCACCGGCCCCGGAGGCAATTTTTTTGCTCATAATGGATGCAGCAATCAGTGAAGTATTTTCGACTGTTCCTGTGACATCCCGCAGGGCATAGAGTTTCTTATCCGCGGGAGTCATTCTCTCCGTTTGGGCCATTATCGCCAGATCGTTTTCTTTAATCAGCTCGATAAACCTTTCCAGGGAAAGTTCTGCGCTAAAACCCGGTATGCTCTCCAGTTTATCGATCGTCCCTCCGGTAAAACCCAATCCTCTTCCGGAGACTTTGGCCACGGGAACCTCTGCAGCAGCTACCAGCGGGGCCAGCGCAAGGGTTGTTTTATCCCCTACCCCGCCGCTGCTATGTTTATCGGCTACCAGTTTCCCCAGGGAGGAAAAATCAAGCGTCTCCCCCGATTCAGCCAGGGCAGCAGTAAGCGCAGCGGTTTCCTTTGGGCTGAGACCCTGAAAGAAGACAGCCATTAAAAATGCGGCCATTTGATATTCAGGAATCAAGCCCTTGTTATACTTGTCAATCAGAAAAAATATCTCTTCCGCAGAAAGGCTTTGACCGTCCCTTTTTCTAATAATAAGATCTAACGCCCTCATCCCCGATCCTCTCCTCTTATGAGCAATTTTCCGGCAAAGCTCTGACCGTCCTTTGTTAATTTTCCACATAATAGCTCTGCCACCGTAGCCCCCAGGTCAGCAAAGCTTTCCCTGGTACCAAGGTTTCCCGGAGTGATCTGATGCCCGTATATAAGCAGCGGTACATATTCTCTGGTATGATCCGTCCCTTTAAAAGTTGGATCACAGCCGTGATCGGCGGTTATTACCAGCATATCATCGTCATTTAAACGTTTCATAACTTTTCCTAAAAAACGATCAAAAATTTCCAGGGCGGCTGCATATCCTTCAACATCGTTTCTATGTCCATAAAGCATATCAAAATCAATTAAATTAGCCCACAATAACCCGTCAAAATTTTCATCGAGTGCAAAGGAAACGGCTTCCATAATGCTATCATTATCCGAGCCGGGAAGATGACGAGTAACCCCTTTTCCAGAAAAGATATCCATTACTTTGCCGACAACCCATACCTGCCTTCCATTATTTTGCACCAGATCAAGCAAAGTAGGAGTCAAAAGGAACCAGAGAAAAATCCTTTCTTTCTTTGAGGCGGTAGAAACTGCCCGGCTTACCCTCGAATGGTCTGGCGATTACCCTGCCTACGGCATGGTTTCCTACAAAAATATTTCTACGTGCCAGGATACACCACTCATACAGGGTTTCTAATGGAATAATTTTCGTGTGCGCCGCTATTTGAAAAACGCTGTCCGCTGAAGTATAAACGATGGGAAAACCTGTCCGCAGATGTTCCTCCCCTAGTTTATTAATGATCTCGGTCCCTGAAGCGGCGATATTCCCCAGGGTCTTGCGCCCGATCATATTTTCAAAAGGGCGGATAATTTCGGCGGGAAAACCTTGCGGGTAAAGGGGAAAAGGGGTTTTCAGGACCAATCCGGCCAGTTCCCAGTGTCCTGAAATCGTGTCTTTGCCAGGGGAAAGCTCAGCCATTTTACCGTAAGCTCCAAGCAAGTTGTCCACAGGTCCCCTGTGGCTATTATTGTCTAAGATTTTACCCAGTCCCAGGGAAATGAGATTTTCAATCTTCAGCTCCTTTTTATGCAGAACATGTCCCAGGGTGTTGCTTCCTGCATCGTTATATTCTTCAGCATCCGGCAGAGCCCCAACTCCTGCACCGTCCAGTACTAGAATAAATGTCCTGTTTATTGAAATATTATTACCCCCTTTTTAAATTTTACAGAAATAGGACTGGCAGCGTTCCTACAAAAAAAACATAGCCTATTATTAGGCGCGGGGATGTGTCTGGTTATAAATTTCTTTTATTTTTTTCCTGGTAATCTGGGTGTATATTTGTGTGGTTGAGATATCTGCATGACCAAGCATCTCCTGGACAGAGCGAAGGTCTGCTCCATTTTCGAGCAGATGCGTTGCAAATGAATGACGCAGTGTATGAGGGGTAATCTCCGCGTTTATCCCTGTTCTCAAAGCGTATTTTTTCAATATTTTCCAGAAACCCTGGCGGGTTAACCGTTTACCATGCTGGTTTATAAAAAGCGCTTTTTCATCCCTTTGTTTGAGCAGCTTTAACCTTCCGTTTTGAAGATATTCCTGAAGGCTCTTTATCGCTACAGAACCAAGCGGTACAATCCTCTCCTTATTACCTTTGCCGTCACATTTCAAAAAACCCATTTTCAGGTTAACGTTATCCAGATTCAAAGAAACCAGTTCTGAAACACGTATTCCTGTGGCATACAGCAACTCCAACATCGCTTTGTCCCTCATACCGATGTTTCCCTTTGGCTGTGGCTGCTCAAGCAGCAGTTCAATATCTTTAAACGATAAAACAGTAGGCAACCTTTTTTCTGCTCTTGGAGATTCAAGCTCTCCGGCAGGATTTTCCTGGATTATTTGTTCCTGCAGAAGATATTGATAGAAGGAACGGATCGAAGCTAAATTCCTTGTCAAAGTAGAAACGGCCAGTCCTTTTTGCTTTTGCTCAGCTAAATACTCCAGAATTATTTTTTTTGAGGTTTCGTTGAAATCCCTTACCTCCTGACGATTTAAAAACTGTATATACTTTTTCAAATCTCGTTGATAAGATTCCAGAGTATTTTCCGCAAGTCCTTTTTCTACCGAAAGGAAAAAAACGAAATCCTTTAAAATCCTTTCCATCCAAGGTTATCCCCTTTAACTAAAAAGCAGCAATTTTAATAAGTTATTCCACACATTTTGCAAAAACCCTTTTTTCAATGTATTGATCGATCAAATTATTAACAGCGAAAGACAGCACAATTTGCCACAGGCAACGTTAACAAATACAAAACCTTTACCCCTGTAGCTTATGCGGGAAGTTATATTATGTTAATCACAAGCTCCATAAAAACAGGTGTTACATAGGCTTCAACCAGACCGCCTAATAATTCAAAAATCAGTACCATAAACATCATAATACAGTACTGTTGGAAATACTGCCTCCTGTTGTTTGCATGTTTTTTAGCTAAACGGCCTTTTACATTTAAAATTGAAAAGGTCATCGCTGTAGCCCCTGCAACAAGGTAACCAGGGACCATAATTATATTATGCGGCAACACGGCGGCTAAACAAAAAACAATTCCTTTCAGCGAATAATGCCTTACCATAAATCCAACGGTAAAACCGATGGCAAACCCCTTAATAAGGAGCAAAAATAAAATAAACGGGAAACCCATCCAGAGCAAGCCCAGCAGCCATAGAACCGATAATAGCAGGATATTTTTTTGATAAGACGTTTTTAATATTTCCAGCGGCTGCAAGATAACATCCGCATCTTTTTTTAAGCCTTCAAAAAAATGGCCCATTGCCGTACCCAGCTCTATTACCTGGCTCTCCTGCAAAAAACCGAGCAAAATCGGCCCTGCGATAACCCCGGCAAGAAAAAATGCTGTAACAACAGTATATATACCCAGGTTTTCCCTGATATATTCTAAAATATCTCTTTGGAAGCGCTTTAACATAAGAACCTCTCAGGGGTTTGTCCTTCTATACTGCTTAATAATATGTTCTCTTGAAAGAGAATATGTTAAAGAACTAAGGCAGGACCCAGTATTATTTATTAGCCATTTTTTTCCTGAGCAATTTATCTGTAAGTAAAGCAGCTGTTGCTGCGGCAGCAAAAAATGCGGGGTCTTTTCCGATACCTCTTCCCATTGTATGCAAATCATAACCCTTATTTTTGAGAAAGCGCAATAACCCGGTGCTTTTTATAACAGTAACACTATGTTTTTTAAGCAAGCCATTCATTTTCAATTGCTGAATTAGAAGCAACATTTTTTTTCTATCAAAGGAGGGTAATGGCAGGCAAGCTTTGCAAGAAGAGATTTCTCCAAGTACGGTCAGCGTATGGTGGCTGAATCCAAAATGCCTCGCCCTGCTATCACTGAAGCTTATCCTGGGTATAAGGATCGGCAGCCCTCCCAGCTTACAGATCCGGTCAATATGCTCCCCCTGTTCTATACCGCCAAAGCCGTAACGTGTTGAAGTCCCAACGACACCGGGCCCCGGTATAACGACAATTACCTCTGCACCGAGCTCTTCTCTGGCAGCCATCAGGGCAGTATAGATATTAATCGTTTCCAGGTCCCCTCCGAAGGCATGGCCGCAGGTTACCGTGCCCGCAAGGCAAGCATCGCTTTTTAAACGGTGCACCGTATCGCTGAGGTAAAGAGGCAGCGCTGCGCTATCGGTCATGATATATGCTATCCTGCACCCTGGATTTAACTCCTTCAGCGTCAGGATAAAAGGGGCCAGCATGCTGTGCAGCTCACCAATTACAACCGGCACATTCTTCAAACCCTGATATTTTTCTGTTGCCAGAGCAGGATTTTTATCCGTCAGAAGTTCTTCATAAACCTGAACTTTAAGCTGCAGCGGGGAGTAACGTAACTTTATGATATGGCCTCCGGGCGATAAAGTTTTATTACCGGTGGCCTCATTGGCAATAACGAAATGGTACCCTCCGCTTCCCAACCCAAGCTTCATGGCGGTTATATTTAAAATAACCTTATGTCCTGGTAAGGCCGTTCCGGTTAGAAGGGGATAATTTATGGCTTTTTCACTTATTTCTCCCCTGCATACCTTTAGACATTGTATTCCTTCCCTTGACCAGAGAATTTTATCTACTATACCCTCTCCGGTTTCAATCAATTCAACCTCTCCCATTCGTTCGGTTTAGGCGGTAAAAAAGCACTTTTTTTTCCAGGAGCCTGCTGAGAGAAAATTTTTCTAAATACCAGTGCAGGAATATTAATATAAAGCTGATTACAAGCAAATATTCCGCTGATAAATTAATCATTAAGTAAAAGCCCAGCACTCCTCCCAGTAAATAAGCACCTGCGTCACCAAGCATAATGCGTGTTTTCGTTTCCCAGAACAAATAGACATAAAGCGCGCTCCAGAGTGAAAAAAGCATGGGAAAGGGGCCTTTAAAAAGCATCAGCAATAGCGATAAAACAAAAAAAACCTTTGCCGACCTTGCCGGTCTGGTATCCAGGAGATTAAAGATGTTGGAAAAAAGTGCCAGAAAAAGCCCTTTTAGGATCCATACAGGCCAGGAATAACCGCCTACTGTAAAAGCGGCGAGTACGAACCCCATTGTTCCCCCTCCCACAGCTTTATATATACCGGTGGAAATACCTTCTCCCCTCAACATTTTAAACAGGTGCCCGCGGAAACCTTTGCATTCCTTTTCGCCAAAGAAATCATCCACAGCTCCCAGCAGAGTAATCCCTCCGAAATAGAGCAGCGCAAGCCCTCCGGGAATCAGCGGGCGGGAAGGGTAGAAGTAATCTGGACTGCAATAGTATAAAAACAGGAAGGAGAAAAAATAAGCCGCCAGCAAAATGATACCTCCCGCTGTTACAACCTTTATTCCCTCATAGTTTAAAGTAAGCGCTTTTTCTTTCCTTCCCATGCGCTTAATAAAAAAAGGGGTCAAAAAATAAGCTGTCAACCCCGGAATAAGGATTATGCCAGTTATGCTCTCCATACTCTTAGTAAGAGCTCCTTTTACAGATTTTCAAAATACCTTTTTAAAAATTATAATGTAAGAGTAACTTCATCACCGCAAAAAACTGGGATCCCCGGTGAAGATAAGAATGAAAATCGTTTCCCCTCATACGGTGGCTCATCTCAACCGGAATCTCTTTTACCCTGAAGCCTTTCCTGATACTTTCAATTGTCAGCGCTACTTCTGCGGCAAAACCTTCAGCCTTGAAATCTATCGCTTCCCAGAGAGAACGCTTGATTACGCGCTGGCCAGAGAGGGGAGCAAGCATCTCCTGCCCCGTATATAACCGAATGCTCCAGAAAGCGAGAGCTTTTACCAGCCCCAGCCCCGCGGCTTTTCCTGAAGAATTAAATCGGGCAACGGTCATATCCGCTTCGTCCGCCGCGACAGGCAGTATAAGCTTGCGCACTTCCAGGGCCGAATCTCTGAGATCGGCGTCTACAAAGGCCAGCAATTCCCCCCTGGAAATACCGGCACCGTCTCGCAATGCCTGGCTTTTTCCCCTGTTTGTACTGTTCCGGCAAACAACAGCCCCGGCGCTTAAAGCTTCAAGAGCTGTCTTATCCGACGAGCCATCATCGACAACAATCACCTCATCGATCTCAGGCAGCTTGAACAAAGCCTCCACCGTTTTACCAACCCAGCCTTCTTCGTTATAAGCCGGAATAATCGCGGAAATTAACAACACTGTATCTCCCTTTGGCAGTGTATACAGCAGTTAGGCCCTGGATCCCCGGCTTCCCTTAAGCACTGCTGCAACTTTTATTTATTAACTCCAGCAGTTTTAATCTGCTGAAAAAAGTCCCTGCACCATGCCTGGCAGAGGAAGCCGGATTATTTTCTGTCCCGGCAATACTACCATTAATGTCGGTAATGCCGGTAATAAAATCCTGCCAGATAATAACCTGCTCCGATCCAACCTTTTCCACAAGATGATCAATAAGCTGCCCGGGGAAGCTGCCGGCGATAAATACTTCCCGCCCGCATTCATTCATCGGGGGTATGCTATTTTCGTTTGGAGCCTTTTTACCGGAGATGATCTCCAGCAACTCTTTTTCACACAGGATATCCAGGATACTGTCTGCGGCCATCTCCTGCTCTGCTCCGGGAGGCAGGGCCAACTCATTTCCTAGAACATTATACAGTTCAGCTTTATCGTTTATAATAAACTCTTCACCCGCATAATTATGCAGTAAAACAGGTTCTTCTCCGCCAAATCCTTCATCAAAAATATAAATCTGATAAGCAGCTCCGGTTAACTCCAAAAAATCAAGCAGTCCCCCGGGAATTTCTTCATGAACAATTACTTTAACAGCCCGGTTTACGAGTTTATCTTCCAGGAGCAAAGGGGTTAAATAATCTTCCTCCAGGGTTTCCCAGTGTAAAAGCTCTTCTTCCAGAAGAGTTAACGACGTAAAGTAAGTATTAACCTCATCTTTATAACGCACTATTTCACTTCTTAAACTGTCAATAACAGCAATTTGATTGTGAATTAGCGCATTTTCTCCCATGGACGCACCGATCAGAATTCCGATTCCCAGGGCTAAAAAAACAGCGATTAGTGAAAAAAAATGATTTTGCTGGTCCATTAAAACACGCCTTTATAGTTAAGTAAAATAAAATTTAATGAAATCCGAACCTCCAGGAAAAAAGGTATAAAAAATGACGGACAAGCGGAGAGAAAGAGGCCAGCACAACGATTGGGAAAAGTGCTGAAGCAACTAAAATTGATAAATATTGCCATCTGATACCACCATGGTACAGTTGGGCAAGGCCTCTGGCATCCACCAGTTTATGGCCCATTTTTAATCTTACCAGGAAAGTTGAAGCCATACCCTTCCTTCCCTTTTCTAAAAAATCAAGCATATGGGAATGCGAGCCCACGGCCACAATAAGCTCGGCTTTACTTTCATAAGCCAATAGAAATGCCAGATCTTCGCTGGTTCCCGGTGCCGCAATTATTTTTGCTTCTAAGCCCATGCGGGAAATGCGCTCCATCCCGGGGGCTCTGCCATCCGGATATGCGTGAACGATTATCTCCCCGGCTTTTTTTAGCGATCTATCCTCAACACTGTCCATGTCTCCGATAATAAGGTGGGGCCTCAGCCCCATCATGCAAAGGGCATCCCCACCTCCGTCAACACCGATAAGCACCGGCTGAACTTCCCTGATATACGAACGTATCGCTTGCAGATCTTTCTTATAATTTTTACCCCTAACAACAATTAACACATGTTTGCCGGCCAGCCTGGTTTTGATATCCGGAATATCCAGGTTTTTTAGGATTAGATCTTTTTCCCTTCTGGCATATTCAAGAGTATTTTGTACAAATAAATCAAGCTGCTTTTTTAAATTTTTTTCTGCTTGATCCAGCTTTTTTTTAAGAAATTGCTTGCTTATTACTCTGCCCTGCCCCAGCATTTCCTCCCTGCAATAAATAGTGCTTCCTGCAATTGTGACAATCTCTCCCTCGCGTAGAAGTGAATATAGTTTATCCCCAACATTATCCAAAACATAAATACCCTGATCGAGCAATACTTTTGTTCCAAGCGCGGGATATTCGCCGTTAAAAGTGTTATCAACATTGATTACCGCCTTAACCCCTCTTTCTGCAAGTTCCTGCCCTGCCAATTCATCAAGATTTTTATGTGCGATTAAAGCAATATCACCCGGCTGCAGCCTTTTACAGAGGTTCTTCGTTCTGCGGTCCTTTTTTAGAATTCCCTTATAGATCTTTTCCATAAAACCACCTGAAACAATTATTATCATTAATTTAACCTTATTTATTAAATTTAAACAAAAAAAGGCGTTTAAACGCCTTTTTTGTTCAACGGCACTTGGAAGTATACATGCTTGCGGAAGTATACGAGCTTGCTGCGCTCATTCTACCCTGCTTGACTCTTTTTTACTATAGAACCTTGTAGTCGTACTTTCTATTTTTTAAACGAATCCTATCGGCCACAAGGGCAATAAACTCAGAATTTGTTGGTTTGCCCTTTTCTGTATTAATTGTATAGCCAAAGAATTTTTTTATCGTATCAATATTATTTCTGGCCCAGGCAACTTCAATAGCATGGCGGATTGCCCGTTCCACCCTGCTCGGTGTAGTTTCATATTTTTGAGCAATGCGCGGGTAGAGAATTTTTGTAATTGAACCAAGCAGCTCAATCTCCTCAGCTACCATAGAGATAGCATCGCGCAGATAAAGATAACCCTTTATATGTGCCGGAATACCAATTTCATGAATAATCTGAGTAATTTCCTCAATAAAGCCATTATCCTTCCTGATATTAATATTCTTTACCGGATTAACCTGTATCTTCCCGCTTCCGGCAGGTACTTTGCCCAGCTGTCTAATTCTTTCAGCCAGAACCTCCAAATTAAACGGTTTAAGTATGTAATAAGATGCCCCCAGTTCAACCGCCCTTTGGGTTATATTTTCATGTCCAAAAGCAGTCAACATGATCACTTTCGGTTTCGGGGAGAGCTCCATTTTATTTAATTCTTCCAGCACTCCGATCCCGTCCAGGTGAGGCATTATTATATCAAGTAGAATAATATCAGGATTTTTTTCTTTTACCAGTTCCAATACCTCTTTGCCATTAAAAGCATTGCCAATAATATCCATATCCTCTTCTTTACTTAAATACTCCGACAAAAGTTCATTAAATTCCCTATTATCATCTGCGATTAAAATTTTAAACATTTTAAAGCCCCCTTCAATTAACTGAATTATTCTTTTCATATAATTATTCGACATTAAAAAGACAGTTCCTTCTATTAAGTAATATTATTATTTATTTTTTATGAATAATAATTTAAGAAACAGGAATTATATTTGTTTCTTTCACCATCCATTCAGCATAAATCCCGTATCCTCTCGTAGGGTCATTGACAAAAACATGGGTTACAGCTCCAATCAGGCAGCCGTTCTGGATAATCGGGCTGCCGCTCATACCCTGCACGATACCTCCTGTTAACTCCAGTAATTCTTCGTCAACAATGCGTAAAATAATTCCTTTATCACCAGGCGTGTTTTTATTTACCGCCCTTTCGATTTCAATTTCAAAACTTTGTATTTTATTCCCCTCCACAACGGTAAGGAGCTCTGCCGGCCCTGGTTCAACTTGAAAGGCAAGGCCAAGCGGGATAGGATCGGGATATGGTGTGACATACTCCCCAACATTGTGCAACTCACCGTATATCCCAAATTTACAGTTTTTCCTGATACTTCCCAAAATGTCCTTTCCTTCTCGAAAAATCCCCGCTTTTTCACCGGGACGACCTTTTCGTGCCGTTTTAATATTCACTATATCAGCTCTTACAATCATACCGTCGTTAATTTCCAGGGCTGCGTTGGTATCCAGGTCATTAATGATATGGCCCAGCGCACCATAGAATTGGTTCTCAGGATCATAAAAAGTTAATGTCCCCACACCGGCAGCGGTGTCCCTGATATATAAACCGATGCGTCTTTCCCCGGTTTCCGGGCAGGGGTAAGGGACGACATTTATAATAACTGTTTCTTTTTGTCGTTTAACGGTAAACTTCAAATCCCCTTTTGCAGATTCACTTCTGATTACATCGGCTGCCATATCAATATCATCTATTGCTATACCGTTCACTTTAATAATTACATCTTCAATAAGAATCCCGGCTTCCTCAGCAGGTGAAAATTTATTCTTTCCGGTTTCCAGATAAAAATATCCTACAGCAAGCACTCCTTTTTCATGAAGTTTAATCCCGATGGAATGGCCGCCCGGGATTAACTCCATCTCAGGCAAAACACTTACAGTGAGCTGCTTGATTGGAATAAGCCCTTTAAAAAGGCTTAATTCCAGGTTTACATTTCCCCGGGAAACACCCCGCAGCGAGATATCATTCTGAAATCCCAGCAGGCTTATTTCATCATCGCCCACAGGAGAGCCGTTGATATTAAGAATATCTGCTCGATCAGCTTTGATATAAAGGTCGAGGGGGAATTTAACAGAGTAGGAGTGTTCCTGCCCTTCAAAAAGCCGGATATTATCCTCGAGGTGAATTCTTATTTCCAGCGGCAGAAACAATAAAAAAAGCACTGTAAAGACCGTTATTACCATTAGTATATTTCTTTTTCTGTGAAGGTTGCTCATCCTAATCCTCCCGATAACAATGCAATTTTTTTTTGCAATTTTTTTTAAGAACAATTTTAAATTGCCTCCGGGAGTTTTTTTTATGCTCCAACTGTTTACATAACCTTAATGTTTTATTTGGCATTAATAACAATAAAAAACCTCATTTATTTTTTAAATGAGGTTTTGCGGTATAAAAATTTTAATTTTACGGGGAAGAAAAGATTATTTCTCCCCATATTCCGGCAATCTCGCGCTCATCCGCGTGATTTCTTTAATAGTTCCTCTGCATGGCGCCTGGTTATTTCACCGGTATCGTTACCGCTGAGCATGCGGGCAATTTCAAGGACCCTGTTTTCACCCTCAAGATAATTCACGCGTGTTGCCGTGCGACCTTCAATTATTTCTTTGTATATATAATATTGGTGATCAGCCGCGCTTGCAATATGGACATTGTGTGTTACCGAAATAATCTGGTGCTTTTTGCTTAAATTTACCATTTTTTCAGCTACTTTCTGGATAGTCTTTCCTCCAATACCGCTGTCAATTTCATCAAAAATTAACACAGGGATATGATCCTGCTCGGCAAGGATGCTTTTTAATGCGAGCATTACCCTGGCCATTTCTCCGGCAGATATTATTCGCGCCAGGGGTTTTAAAGGTTCTCCGGGATTCGCGGAAAATAAAAATTCCAGCTCTTCTTTCCCCCTGTGGTCCGGGGTATCCTTGGGGGTAAAACCGACAGAAAAACGGGCACTTTCCATCCCCAGTTCTTGCAGGGCTTCTGCCACCTGCAGCTCGAGTTTTTTGGCTGTTTCTTTCCTCTTGAACGACAACTGTTCGGCAAAGGTCTCAATTTCAACCTGCAGTTCCTGCAGCTGTTCTTCCAAAAGCAGCGATTCTTCCTCGCTGCTTTCCAAAACACTTATTTCATGACGGCACTGTTTTTCAAAAGCAAGAATCTCTTCGACGGTTGCTCCGTATTTGGATTTTAAACGACGGTAGAGTTCCAGCCGGTTTTCTATTTCTATTTTTTCTTCGGGGCAGTATACAAGCCCCTCCAGATATGAGTAAAGATCATGTCCCAGTTCTGATAACCCTGCACTGATCTCCTGCAAGACTTGAATAAAAGGGGTAAGAGCGGCATCAACCTTAACCAGGGAAGAAAACTCTTCTGTAAAACTATTAATCGTATCCAAAACAGCCGGCAAGTCATGATCATTACCATAGATTTGGTTATATGCCCTGTTGGCTGTAAAGAGCAGTTTCTCCATATTATCCAGGACCAATAGCCTTTCCCTTAAGCTGTTCTCTTCATCTGCAGCGATAGAAGCATCGTGAATCTCATCCCTTTGAAAACGGAGCATTTCAAGCCGGCGCTCCCGCTCCCGGGGGGAGATACCGCGTTCGTTCAGTTTTTTCTTGATCTCCTGCCTGCGATCAATGAAACCGATCATTTGCTGTTTGACCTTCAAGAGTTCCTCATCCCCGAATTCATCCAAAAGGTACAAATGCTGTTCGGGCCTTAAAAGGGATTGGTGGCTGTGCTGGCCGTGAAGATCAACCAGGATAGTGCCCAGCTCTTTTAAGGCTGTCAGGGGAACAATACGCCCGTTTACCCGGCAGGTATTCCGACCGCTGCGTGATATCTCCCTGGTAACGATCAGCTCCTTTTCAAAATCAGGGCCGTATGCTTCCAGTATTTTTTTTAATTGGAGGTCAGCTTCAGAGACTTCAAAAACCGCTTCGATAATTGCTTTGCTGCATCCAGTTCTCACCTGCTCGCTGGCTGCCCTCTCACCCAGGATAAGATTAATTGCTCCAATCAGAATTGATTTCCCGGCCCCTGTTTCCCCTGTTAAGACATTCATGCCGGGGAAAAATTCTATCGATAGATCATCGATCAGGGCAAAATCTCGCAGATGTAAAAATGAGAGCATCTGAAACACCTTCCCAAAAAAATTCAAAACTATTAAAGCAGATCTCCACCTGGAACAGTAATCCCTTAGCCAGATTCTAAATTAGTTTATCGTGTAACAGCTTATAAAAATTATTTTCTTCAAAGGTAATTACTTTTGTTACACACTCCGCCCGCCTGATATGAATAGAATCGTTATATTTTAAGGCAAAGCCTTCCTGGCCATCCAGCGTCAAAAAAATATCGGCACCCTTTGTGGCTACAGTTAAAGATACAACGTCATTTTGATCGACAATTACAGAACGCTGATAGAGCAGATGGGGGCAAATAGGAGTAACTACAAGTACATTAAGAAACGGGTTTACAACCGGGCCTCCTGCAGACAAGGAATAACCGGTAGATCCTGTCGGGCTTGCAATGATCACCCCATCTCCCGGATAACTCTCTAAAAAATCGTGATTAATATATGTATCGATTCTAATAATCCTGGAGAACGGCCCCCTGGAGACAATGACATCATTCAATGAAATAGATGAAGCGAAATACCGATCGTCTCTAATCACTTCGGTATGAAGCATCATCCGTTCACCAAGCCGATAGTCCCCTTTAACAAGTTTTTCCATAAAATAGCTTAGCTTGTCGATTTCGATTTCGGCCAGAAAACCCTTATGGCCTAGATTTATTCCTAAAATGGGAAGTTTTGTACAGGCCAGCTCCCTGGAGGCCCTTAAAAAAGTGCCGTCACCTCCTACAACAATCGCCAGATCAACTATTTGCGGCCATTTTTTGATTTCATCTATTGGTGAAGCCACGTGCAAAAGGGGATCTTTCTCCGGTGCAACATATACAGGGATGCCATGGCTGCTGAAAAAGCTTTTGATACCAGTGACAACTTCCGGCACCCTTTTTTTTTGCCAGTTGGGTATTACTCCGATACCTTTTAACAACGCGCCTTTCCCCTTCCCTGTAAATTTCTCAACTCTTCTTCAGGCAGGAATGGGCCTCCAGAACTACTTCTCTAATAATACACTGCAGCTCTCCAAACAGTTCCTTACCCGGCAGGACCGTTTGGCCACTATTTCGCAAAAGATATAATAGAAATTCTATGTTGCCTTTCGGCCCTTTCAGTGGAGAAAAGGTGATTCCTCCCACAAGATAGGAAAGCTCTAAAGAAAGTATAGCGATCTTTTCCAGGACTTCTTCATGAACCTCTTTAGATCTAACCACTCCTTTTTTTCCAACCTGAGAGCGGAGAGCTTCAAACTGGGGTTTAAGCAGGCAGATTACTTCGTTGATGCCCAGCGCGGCAACAACCGGCAGTACTTTTTCCAGTGAAATAAAAGAAACGTCAATTACCGCCAGTTGCGGCACAGGTGATAAGTCTTCTTTTTTTAAAAAACGGACATTAAAACGTTCCATATTTACAACCCTGGGATGGTTGCGTAATACCCAGGCCAGCTGGCCATAACCGACATCAAGCGCATACACTTTCTCTGCTCCGTTATCTAAAGCGCACTGGGTAAAACCTCCCGTGGAAGCGCCGATATCAAGAACGATTTTCCCCTTCATATCGATTCCAAACTCATCCAGCGCTTTTTTAAGTTTCAATCCTCCCCTGCTGACGTACGGGTTTGCAGGCTTATGCAGATCAATATTTGCTAAGATCGGGGTAAGTGATCCCGGTTTATCGCTTTTTTTCCCGTTTACAAAGACATTGCCGGCCATAATTTCGGCTCTGGCGCGGCTTCGCGTAGGGAAAATATTTTTTTCTACCAGAAGAACATCAAGACGTTTTTTTTCTTTCTCCCCGGTCATTTATTATTTCTTCTCACCTTCCCGGCAGAGTTGGAGAGCCGCATCTGCTATTCCTTTGCTGCTCAGCCCATGAAGTTTCAGCAGATAATCCCTGCTCCCCCTTCCGGTAAACGGATCGTGAAATCCCAGGCGCTTCAGGTGCACCCCTTTCATCCCTTCCTCCTCCAGGAGCTCTAAAACTGCGCTGCCAAACCCTCCGGCCAGAAGATGATCTTCCACTGTCAGAATCTTACCGCATTTATCGCCCCAGCGGCAGATCAGCTCCCTGTCCAGAGGTTTGATAAAGCGGGGGTTGATAATGCAGCTTTGAATACCCTCTTTTTGGAGCAGTTCATGAGCTTTTAGGGCTTCGGAAACCAAGCAGCCTGCTGCAAGGATTAAAATATCGCCGCCCTCTTTTAAAAGAATGCCTTTCCCTAATGGCAGCGCGGCCGGTACCGGGCCTTGCGGCAAAGGTTCGTGAACTTTTCCCCGCGGATACCTGATTGCCGCCGGGCATTTTAAATCAAGGGCAGTTTTCAACATGGAAGCCAGTTCAGCACCGTTGCCGGGTGCCATGAGCACTATGCCCGGCAGATGGCGCAGAAAAGCAATATCAAAAAGGCCATTATGGGTTTCCCCGTCCTCCCCCACTATACCCGCGCGGTCAATGGCGAAGATCACATGCAGATTTTGCAGGCAGACATCGTGCAGGATTTGGTCATATGCCCTTTGCAGAAAAGTGCTGTAAATAGCGACCACCGGCTTTAGCCCCTCAATAGCAAAGCCCGCGGCCATTGTAACAGCATGCTGTTCTGCTATCCCAACATCAAAAAACCGTTCCGGCCACCTGTTGGAGAACCCTTCCAGACCGGTGCCGCTGGTCATCGCCGCAGTTATGGTGACTATTTCAGCATCGCCGGTGGCGAACTCTTCCATTGCATGGCCAAAAACCTGGCTGTAGCTTGTAGCTGTGCTGTTTGCTTTCAGTAATTTTCCTGTACCTTTATCAAAAGGTCCCACTCCGTGAAAAAAATGCGGGTCCTTTTCAGCATAAATATAGCCCTTACCTTTCTTTGTTACTGCATGGATTAATATGGGACCCTTAACCCCTCTGGCTTCCCGGAAAAGTGCCAGCAAGCCCGGGATATTATGCCCGTTTACAGGCCCCAGGTAAGTAAAACCAAGTTCTTCAAAGAGCATCCCCGGAACCAGCAAGTATTTTACGCTGTCCTTGAGACGTTCGGCCGAGCGCAGCATGGTACGGCCAATAGCGGGAATTCTCTCCAGCAGCTGTTCCAGATCCTCCTTTAACCGGAAATATTTTGGATCGGTTCTCAACCTTGCCAGATACGAATGCACTCCACCTACATTTTGGTCAATAGACATCTCGTTATCGTTTAAAATAACAGTTAGATCGGTGTTGGTATCTCCGGCATAGTTTAGTGCCTCAAAGGCCATGCCTCCTGTTAATGCGCCGTCTCCGATTACACTTACAACGGAAAAGTTTTTCTTCCGCAGATCCCTGGCCTGAGCCAGCCCCAGTGCTGCAGAAAGCGATGTACTGCTGTGCCCGGTGCCAAAAACATCATAAGGGCTTTCCTCAATATTTGGAAAACCACTGATCCCTTCATAACATCTTATCGTCTCGAACTGCTCCCTGCGCCCTGTGATGATTTTATGGGCATAACACTGGTGCCCCACATCCCATATTATTTTATCTTCCGGTGTATTAAATATGTAATGAAGAGCCAGCGTCAACTCGACAACACCCAGGCTGGAAGCCAGATGCCCTCCTCTTTTTGAGATAACCTTAACCATCAGTTCCCTAATTTCAACGGCAAGCCGTTCAAGTTCATTTACTTTAAGCCTTCTTAAATCTGCGGGCTCATTGATACTCTGCAATAATAACTTCAAAAGACCACATCCTGAACAAAAAAGAAATGGAGATTAGAAATTAAACAACCGCTCCTTCTTCAATGATTACCCTTTATCCTGCGCCGCCGTTTACTGTTCTTCCAAAACAATGCCTTTTCAAGGGTTGTTATAATCCGTGCTGCAGCCAGAACAATTTCTATCGAATTATTAATTGCCAGTGATTTCCCGTATGCTTTACCGCCTACAGTTATCGCCGAAACAACGCCTGCCATAATAATGCTTAAGTATATTTCGCCCGGTTCCTGCACTCCCACGGCCAGACTGATAGTAATTATCGCACCGATACTTCCGCTTACAATACCGCTGATATCACCGATAACATCATTGCAAAAATTGGCGACCTGTTCGGCATTGCGTACCATGTAAATTCCTTTTTTGGCGCCGTAGATCTTTTTGGCGGCTTTGGAATGAAAGGGCTTTTCATCAGCAGCAGTTATAGCTGTACCAATAATATCAAAAAAAATACCGATAAAAATTACTAATATTAAAAGAATAAACGAAATTAAAACCGACTGCAGATTTTTCAGCAGCAATTGTGTTACCAATGAGAAAATAACAGCCAGAATAAAGGTCCAGAAACCAACCAGTATTACCCAAAACATGGTTCCTCTTTTCTGACCCCGCCTGTTTTTTTTCAAAACTTGTTGCACCTCGATAAATAAAAAGGACATAAGTGGCAACCCTATGAGTAAACTTTGCGGCTTAAGGTCCAGCAGGTTTTCCCAAATGCCCGCCTGCCTGTCACCAGGCAGGCAGTTTCCTTTTAAGAGCATTTCTGCCGTGTTGCCAACAGCAGGGCTGGATTACCACTCAGACCACACTTTAATCCCCACAGGGCTTCTCACCGGTGAAAACAGCCTAGGAGTTTTCCTCAATGGCACATTTAACGTTTTCTATCCTCTTTTGCAGCACTGGTTTCCTAAGGATGTACCTTTCTCCCCCAGAACCACTCAAGGCAGGCTACACTGTGCACAGTTTCTGCCGCACACAGGTTCAAGCCTAAGCCGTAACCTTTTACCTGTCGGTAATGCGCCACCAACTTAGGTCTCCACGAAGGCAGGGTCAACGCCTACATGCCTTTGTAGATCGCCCCATCCTTCTTAACTCCCAGCACCAACCCCCGACTGGGCTTCGGCAGCCAGCACCAGGAACTTCATCGATATGCCCTAAACGGATTTTTAGGCCCGTTTTCAAAAACGATGTGCCAACTAGGATACTGCACCACCTACGTCCTGATTAAAATTATAGCATAACCTGTTGCCTAACTCAATGCAGGGCTAGTAGTCTCTGTATAAGATAAAACGGGTAAGTTCACGTAAAACATCAGCTTTGTCGCCAAAACCGTCCAGTTCTTTTAACGCCAGGTTGTAAAGCTCCTCTCTGCGTTTTTTTGCGCCATTAAGGCCGTAAAGGGATACGCAGGTCGGCTTCTGGTTCTTTGCGTCCATCCCCTTTGCCTTGCCCATTTTTTCTTCGTCACCTTCTATATCCAGCAGATCATCGACAACTTGAAAAGCACGCCCCAATAGATCGGCATATTTTGTTAGACTGCACAGATCTTGACGGCCGGCTCCCGAGGCAAGCGCTCCCAGGCGCACCGACGCTGTGATTAGCGCTCCTGTTTTATGGCGCTCTATATAATCCAGCGTTTCTGCAGAAATACATTTCCCTTCGGATTCAAGATCAACTACCTGCCCGCCAATCATCCCGTTTACCCCTGCAGCCGCAGCGATTTCAAAAATTATCTTTAACTTTACCTCCGCAGCTACATCATTCCAGTAGCCGCTTGCATATCTGTTATATCTTTCCTTCATACCCGCCATAATTTCAAAAGCCAGGGTAAGTAGCGCATCTCCCGCCAGAACAGCCAGGGCTTCCCCAAAAACCTTGTGCGAGGTAAGGCGGCCTCTTCTGTAGTCGTCATTATCCATCGCCGGCAGGTCATCGTGAATAAGCGAGTATGTATGGATGAGCTCCAGGGCACAGGCAGGCGGGATAACCTTTTGCCAATCTGGGGAAAACAACTCCGCAGTTAGCAAGGATAAAATTGGCCTGATCCGTTTCCCTCCGGCAAAAACGCTGTAATGCAGAGCCCGGTTAATGCTTGAAGGATATTCTGTTTCATCCGGCAAAAAGTACCGCAACGCCGTGTCGATAACCGCTTTTCTTTCTTCCAGTAATGTGTTTAAATACATGGTCTTATGCCTCTTCAGCTTCTTTATACTCTTCCAGCTCCCCATTTTGCAGAATCTGCTCCACTTTAAATTCCGCTTCTGTCAACAGCTTGCGGCAATGGCGTGTTATTTTCATACCCTCTTCAAAATGCCGCAGCGATTCATCAAGGGAGAACTCTTCGTTTTCCATTTTTTCAACGATTTCTTCCAGTTTTTTCAGGGCTTCCTCGTAGGTCATCTTTAAAAAATCTTCTTCGTGCACAATAAAACCTCTTTTCAATGATCAGCGATCCAGTTGATTATCAAAAGGTATTTTCCTTATTATTTCCCTGACCCGGCAATTTGCCTCTCCATCATAAAAAACAACTCTGATATCCTGGTCTTCCCTCAGTCTGGACGTATTGTTGAGGACCCGATTATTTTCATCCACAACAAAAGTATACCCCCGGCCCATAATTTTTAAAGGGCTCAGCGCTTTGAGTTTCTCTTCAAAGCTGCGAATTTCGGCTCCTTTAAGCTTGATATTGTAAGCAATTATTCTCATCAGCCGCTGCCACTGCTCGTCTATACGCTGCTGGCCCTGATTTATTATATCACGAGGATATTGTTGCAACGCTGCCCGTACAAGGTTATCGAGCGCCATATTTTTTTCTTTTAAACGGCTGTACATCCTGTTTCTTAATCGGTTTTCCTGCATCTCCAGACGGTGTATAAGCTCGCTTTTCTCGGGGACAATAAGCTGGGCGGCAGCGGTGGGAGTTGAAGCTCTTCGGTCGGCAACAAAATCAGCAATAGTAAAATCCGTTTCATGCCCCACTGCGTTAACCAGAGGGGTATTCATTGCAAAGATCACCCTTGCCAGAGCTTCGTCATTAAACGGCCAGAGCTCTTCCAGCGAGCCCCCTCCTCTGGTTAAGACAATCACATCCAGCATGTTCAGTGCGTCTAACCTGCACAAAGCCTCAATAATCCGGGGCGCAGCTTCTACACCCTGCACAGCAACAGGGAAAAATATTACCTGTACACAGGGAAACCTCCGCTTTAAAGTTGTAAGAAAATCTTTGATGGCGGCACCTGTTGGAGAAGTAACCAGGCCGACGTACCTGGGAATAAGGGGCAGGGGCTTTTTGTTTTTCTCGTCAAACAGCCCTTCTTTTTGCAGTTTTTCTTTCAATTGTTCAAAAGCGAGGTAAAGTGTTCCGATACCCTCCGGCTTTAACTCTTCAACATAAAGCTGATAATAACCGCTGCGCTCATAGAGTGAAATATTCCCGCGCGCTACAACCATCATCCCCTCAGCAGGGGAAAACTTCAGATTTTTATTCTTGCCCGAGAAAAAAACACAGCGTATAATACTCTGCCTGTCTTTTAAAGTAAAATAAATATGCCCCGAAGGTTTATGCAGTTTAAAATTCGAGATCTCGCCAATGATATTAATATTTTGTAACAGCCTGTCCCTGATCAAAAGGTTTTTTAAATAACTGCTAACCTGAGAAACGGTAAAAATACTTTCTTCGCTCATAAAACCTTTGCAGCCTTTACTAAATTATCAAGCAGCATGGCAATAGATACGGGCCCTACCCCTCCGGGTACGGGTGTAATCCAACCGGCAACCTTTTCAACATTTTCATAATCCACATCGCCGATCAGATAAGAGCCGACCCGGTTTTCACCAGCGTCAATCACGATGGCCCCTTCTTTAACCATATCTTTTTTTATCAACTGCGGGCGCCCGGCAGCAGCAACCAGGATATCGGCGTTCTTTGTAAATTTAGCAAGATCTGCGGTATATGAATGGCAGATGCTCACCGTAACGTTTTTATTTAACAGCAATAAAGCTACCGGCCTGCCCAAAAGCTTATCCCGGCCAATTACTGCAGCCGTTTTTCCCTTCAGCTCTACCCCGGTAGACTCGATCATTTTCATAATTCCCTTTGCCATGAAAGGCGCTATCAGGTATTCCCCGGTAAAAAATAATCCCAGATTCACATAATGCAAACCTTCAACATCCTTGCTGCTTTCAACAACTTGATAAATACGCGTATGTTTTAAAGGATCTTTAAAAGGATGAATATTAATACCATGAATATCTTTTGCAGAATTCAACCTTTTAATAAGGGAGATTATCTCTTCATCGGTTACTGTATCGGGCAGATAAAATGTTTGACAATTTATACCAAGCTGGCGGCAGGTTCTCTCTTTTAAGCGGACAATATGAACCTGTGCCCTGGGAGTACTAACAGCAATAATTGCCAGGCCGGGGGTAATGTTTTTTTCTTTCTTTAGAAGAGCAACTTCTTTTTTAAGTTTTCCCCGTATTTCCCTGGCAACCTGTTCACCTTTTATGATTTTTGCTACCACTTTATTATTCCTCCAATAACCGAAACAAAGGAAAATATTTAGAAGAGGAAGAGATCGCCAGCCGCCGTCACTTACAGAAAACAGCCAGTAAAAAAGCGATAGCGATCCCCATTCCTCACTCTAATGGTTTCCTTCTTTAACTGCTGCCGGCTAACTACTGCTGGCTGAGTCTGATTGCAGATTCTACTGTGTTGTAAAGCAGCATGGTAACTGTCATGGGGCCCACCCCGCCGGGGACAGGGGTAATAAAGGAAGCCTTCTCGGCTACCGGTTCGTAATCCACGTCTCCTGCCAGGCGGAAACCTTTTTTCTTCGATGCATCCGGAATCCTGTTTACCCCGACATCGATCACTACTGTTCCCTCCCTGACCATATCAGCAGTTATCGCCTGGGGCCGGCCCATCGCCGCAACGAGGATATCGGCCTGTTTTGTATAGTAGGCTATATCTTTGGCACCGGTATGTACCACTGTTACAACTGCATTGGCCCCTTTGGCCTTCTGCATCAGGATAGCAGCAAGCGGCTTGCCCACAATGTTGCTTCGCCCGCAGACAACAACATGCTTGCCCGAAGGATCATTGCCGGAACGAACCAGAAGCTGCTGTACGCCGTGGGGGGTACAGGGCAGCGGGCAGGGCTCGCCTCTAAGCAGTTTGCCAAGGTTAACAGGATGGAATCCGTCAACGTCTTTTTCAGGGGAGATATAATTGATTACTTTTTCTACACCGATATGTTCCGGCAGCGGAAGCTGGACAAGAATCCCGCTGAATTTGGGATCTTTATTCAAACTATCGATTACCTTTAATACTTCTTCTTCAGCGATATCACCGGGCAAACGGATTGTCTCTTCAAACATCCCTATTTCCTGAGAACCTTTTGCCTTACTGGTCACATAGGATACCGAAGCGGGATCTTCGCCTACAAGGACAACACCCAAACCGGGAACAATACCCTTCTCTTTTAATTCTGCGACTCTTACCTTCAACTCCGCCCTGATCTCTGCCGCAACTTCATTACCGGAAATTATCTTTGCCGCCATTTAAAGAACCTCCTTAAAATTTTAATAGTCAGCCGTATGATTTGTACCAGCCGAAAGTGATTTTTACCAGATTCACAATCAGATCTTTTAAAAACTTCATACGCCGATCATTTTCATACTATTTCATACTATAAGGTGCCCAGATAGCGATCAATGGCCCTGGCCGCTACTTTTCCAGCACCCATGGCCAGAATAACCGTTGCTGCCCCGGTGACAATATCACCACCGGCAAATATTCCCTTCCGGGTAGTTGCTCCATCGCTATCGGCTTTAATCGTACCCCTTCGCCCGAGCTCCAAACCGGAAGTGGTTTGCGGAATGAGCGGGTTGGGGCTGTTGCCGATGGCAATCACTACAGTCCCGACATCAAAAATAAACTCTGAACCCTTAATCGGTACAGGACGCGCACGGCCGGAATCATCGGGTTCGCCCAGCTCCATTTTAATGCATTCCATACCTTTTACCCAGCCGTTTTCATCGGCGATGATGTTGATAGGATTAGTCAATAAGTTAAAAATAACCCCTTCTTCTTTGGCATGTTCAATTTCTTCCGCGCGCGCCGGCATCTCTTTATCAGAACGGCGATAGACGATATGAACCTCTTCCGCGCCAAGTCTCAGGGCAGTACGGGCGGAGTCCATCGCCACGTTCCCCGCACCGACAACAGCTACTTTTTTGTCCAGCTTTATCGGCGTATCCCATTCGGGAAACTTATAAGCTTTCATCAGATTGGTCCTGGTTAAAAACTCATTGGCGGAATAAACCCCGTTGCAGTTTTCGCCGGGGATACCAAGAAACTGAGGAAGCCCTGCACCGGTACCGATAAAAACAGCATGAAAGCCTTCTTCATCAAACAGTTCATCAACAGTAATCGTTTTCCCGATAACGACATTAGTTCTGATATCTACACCCAGGCTGGCGATATAATCCACTTCGCGCTGCAGAATCTTTTCCTTGGGGAGGCGGAACTCGGGAATACCGTAGCGCAGGACGCCACCGGTAGCATGAAATGCTTCATAAAGCACCACTTCATGTCCCATCCTGGCCAGATCTCCAGCGGCAGTAAGCCCGGCAGGTCCTGACCCGACAACAGCTACGCGTTTGCCTGACGGCGCCGGTTTTTCAGGCTTTTCCACTCCCTTGGCAAGCTCATAATCAGCCAGAAAACGCTCCAGGCGGCCAATAGCCACTGGCTGTCCTTTTTTGCCCCGCACACAAAAAGACTCACACTGGCTTTCCTGGGGACAAACCCGACCGCATACAGCCGGGAGGTTGTTCTTTTCCTTAAGCTTCTTAATGCCTTCGTCAAATTTTTCTTCCTGGATCAATTTAATAAAACCCGGTATATCCACCTCAACCGGACATCCTTCTACGCACTTGGCATCTTTGCATTGCAAGCAGCGCATCGCTTCTTTAACAGCAGTCTCCTGATCATATCCAAACGGCACTTCGTCAAAATTTTTAATCCGTTCATGATGATCCTGTTCGGGCATGGGGTGCTTCTCTTTTAATTTTCGAAGTTCCTTAATTTGCTCTTTATCCAGCGCCATTATTTTCCACCTCCGCATCTGCATTCATGTTCAAATTTTTCAAGCGCAATTTTCTCCTTATCAAGGTATGTCCGTGAACGCCGGGTAAGCTCATCAAAATCTACTTCATGTGCATCAAAAACTGGGCCGTCAACACAACTGAATTTAGTTTCCCCACCCACCGAAACCCGGCAGCAACCGCACATTCCGGTGCCGTCCACCATGATGGGGTTTAAGCTAACCAATGTTTTGACTCCATAAGGGCGTGTCTGATTGGCGATAACGCGCATCATTGGCAGCGGGCCAACAGCGATAATCTCGTCGATCTTCTGGCTTTTATCATCAAGCATTGTCTGCAAGATATCTGATACGAAACCGTGATGGCCTTTTGTCCCATCATCAGTGCAGATATGTAACTCTTTACTGACAGCGCGCATTTCATCTTCAAGAATTAAAAGATCTGCTGTCCTCGAGCCGATAATAGAGATAACTTCCATCCCCGCATCATGAAAAGCTTTCACTTTGGGATATACGGGTGCGATTCCCACCCCGCCCCCTATGGCAACAACCCGCCCGGGTGCTGACGGCAGCTCCATCGGCCTTCCCAACGGCCCTACAAAATCGCTTAAATATTCTCCGGCTTCCAGCATTCCGAGCTCTTTTGTGGTTTTACCGATTTCCTGGAATATAATAGTAATAGTGCCTTTTTCCTTATCGCTGTCCGCTATAGTGAGAGGAATTCTTTCGCCATTTTCACGAACACGAAGGATAATAAATTGCCCGGGCTGTGCTTTTCGGGCGACCAGGGGCGCCTCAATTTCCATCAACTTGTTTACTTCGGATAATACTTTTTTTGTTACTATTTTGAACATGCAAGAACCAACCTCCCTTGCGCATACTTTTTTTAAATTTTATCTTCGCCATAATTACAAAAAAGTCCTTTAAAAATATAAAGATGTTAAATATTTATTAATTGTGAAAATTGCGTCATAAAAAGTGTTATTTTATTTTCTTTCAACGTCCGCTTTCATTTCTCTTAAAATCTTATCCAGAATACCATTAACGAAACGGGATGCATCCTCATCCTGGTAGATCTTGGTTATCTCTATCGCCTCATTGATGGACACCACTGCAGGGATTTCATCCAAAAAGAGCATCTCAAAAAGAGCAAGCCGTAAGATATTACGCACTATTGCTGCAAGCCGATCAAATTGCCAGTTGACCAGGTAACCTGTAAGCATGCGATCCAATTCTTCCTTTTTTTCCATTACTCCATAGACAAGCTTACTGCAGAAAGTTTGTTCTTTTTGGGGAAGATCTTTTGCATCCTCCAATACATAGGAAATTGCCCCGGAACAATCGTTCTTTCCGATATCTACCATAAAAAGTATCTTAAGTGCACATTCCCTGGCCAATCTTCTCTTCACACTATCCTACATCCCTTCAGGTACAAAAATAAAAAACCACCCTGCTGTAAGGCGGCCGAAGTTAATAATGATCCCGCTTGAACCAGAATTTATCCCATAGATTTCTAAGGCCGCCGTTTGTTTCAACCCTGGCTCCGATCAGGACGCCGGCCAGGACACACAGGATAATAAAAATACCCCTCCAGAAACCAAATACAACAATAATTACCGCTATCAGCAGCCCGATCGCACCGCCGAGAATTTTACCGGGATTTTCTTTTGCAAACCTTAAGAACTCTTCCAAATAATCCTCCCACCTTATCGAACACTCTTTTGAATTTTTTCCTGTGCTATATTTTCAACCAGCACTTTTACTTCCGAAACGTTCGACCCGCTTATTTCCTGAATATAATCCCGCACAACAGACTGCAGCTCAGCAACAAGCCCGGGAATGGGTAAATCAGGCATCACCTTGATGCGCATATAGATTACCAGCCCCTGTTCAACCGAACCGATACGCGTGTTCACTTCCCGAATACCTTTTATTTTACGCGAGGCGGATAAAACCATATTTTCAATGGCTTTAAAGGAAATACGTATTTCGCCAACTTCGGTAAAGCTGATAATACTGCCGCCGCCCTCTTTCTTTTTTGCACCTGTACCTGAAAAAGCGATCAGCAGCACACCGGCAATTAGAATAAGGAAACCCAGGGCAGCATAGTTTAGATCACCTGCAAAAGTTTCAAAATTAAAAGCGCTTAAAAAGGGAACATCATTAAAAACTCCCAGAGTCATTAAAATCAAAAAGAGGCCGGCCAGTAAAGCCAGTACTCCAAGCACAATCATTAAGATACGCCTTCCCGTTTCCATAACTGCTATTTCTCCTTTCAAGAAAAAGCAAACTAACCTCCTGTTAGTATATCCAGGAGGTTAGTGCCGGCAATTTTACCTTGCTGTTTCCTCTTCTTTTTCCTTGTTCTGCTGAGGAAAATTTACTCCCTGGACGTGAACATTTACTTTAACAACTTTCAAGCCGGTCATGTTTTCAATTGCTTTTTTAACGTTTTCCTGAACTCCCCAGGCAACATCAGGGATGCGTGTTCCGTAGCGAACGATCAGGAAAAGATCAACAGAAGCTTCTTCTTCACCAACTTCAACTTTTACTCCCTTGGAAAAATTTTTCCTCCCCAGCGCTTCAGCAATTCCGCCAGCAATACCTCCGCTCATACTCGCTACGCCCTCAATCTCTGTAGCGGCTAAACCGGCAATAATCGATACGACCTCATCAGCAATACGTACTGCTCCCAGCTCCGAAGGAAGAGCACGATTTTCACCCATTGTTTTTCCTCCTTTCAGGACAAAAAAGATACGTTTGTCCTATCGTTATTATATCAAACACATGTTATTCTTTCAATTAAAACTCCAAAAAAAACCATGATTTCTTATTTCTGCTGAATTATTTGTACCTGTTCCCTGGACACTCCAGTTACAGCGGAAACCATTTCCGCCACCCGCAAGAAGTCCTCCTCACTTAATGTATCGGTATAAATCATTACAGTTGAAACACCCTTGCGGGTAAAAAGGATGGCATCAGCGTAGCCCTGGGCCTTGAGCAGATTTTCTATAATAAGTTCTTTTTCCATCATTTCTACCAGTGTTAAAAGCTGCTGCTCGGCCTCACGGCGGGCCCCTTCGCCTACCTGGGGATTATTAATCATATCATTGAGCATCTCCATCTCCTGCCCACGCACCCTGTCTCTTTCCAGACGGTACTCTACAAAAAAAGTATGTGTATCGTCAAATGCCCATTGAGACGGATCTTCGCTTAGATTATCGGCAAGCATAGGCTGCAAAACATTTTCATCCGGGATCATCTCGATCCGGGTCATCTCTTTTTCTACCCCGGCAATAAAAAAATAGGTAACTGCTGCAACCAGTAAAACACCGAGCACCAAGATTTTTTTTCTGTCCATTATTGATCTTCACCCCCTTTCAGAACCAGGACTACTCGGCCCCAAGAGGCAGAACAGCGATACGATGGGCAGGCAAATTGAGCAGGCTCTGAATAGCGCGAATTACTTCTAAACGTACAGGGCCGCTTTCTAATCCTTTGGCCACAACAAGGATTCCGCTGATCCGGGGCTTATTTTCACTCAGCAAAAGCGGCTTTTCACTCCCGTTTCCGTCACGTAACAAAACATAATCCTGCCTGTAAGTAGTCTCATTTATCTCCCGCGTCCCCCCCTCGCTGTCGCTTTCAGTCGTCTCACGGCTGCTCTCCTCGTGAACCTGAGCAAAAAAGGATTCCTCGCTTGTATCAAAGTTTATAAACACTTCTGCTTTGCTGATTCCCTCGATCTGTTCCAGAACTCCCTGCAGTGATCCCGCCAGCTCTTTTTCATAGGACCTTGTGGATGTTTCTGCAATAAGCTCCGGCTGAGATTGGGATGGAGCGGTTTTTGGCGAAGAACCTAAAAAGGTGCTGCTGAACATCAGTATTATTCCCAAAATCAGTAAAACCAATAAGATATAATTTTTATTTTTCCCTTCCATTCCCCCTTTCCAGAGATCATTTAGATAAACTAAAATACTGCCTTTAACCTTTCTCCCGGACACCTCTCTTACCCCCTTCACGGCAGAATTGTTACATATACTTTATCTACGGGAAGGCTGCAATATGCCGACAGATATCTTCTTATTTCCTCAGCCCGGGATTGGCGGAGATCATCCGCAGCGGCCCGTTCCTGAAGGTTTCCGCCCGCCTCTTTCGGGGGCTCTTCCTCTGCATGCTTCGCTGCGAATAAGCTCCCCTTTTTCCCCATTACATCCACCGAAATCTTGACTTTCTCTACCTCCTCCTCTGTACCGCTTACCTCCGCAGGCTGTAAATCCCGGGTTACCACGGCGACATCTGTCAGTACCCCAAAATCCCTGTTATGGGGGTTCTCCTCCATACCAATCTCCAGCTGAACAAGCCGCTGGGAAAATTCGCGGGCAAGCTCAGTTTCCAGCAGCTGATAGATCCTTTGATGGTACTCTTGAGGCACCTGCGCCATATTATCCCTGTACATCCGCTCTCCCCGCTCCAGAATGAGGCTCAGGTCCCGGTTATTTTCCGTACCTTCAATTACAGGCATTTCCCAGCAGGGGGCAATACGCATAATCTTTTGGATAGGATTTAGCAACGTAAGTATAAGCAGTA
This sequence comes from Dethiobacteria bacterium, assembly GCA_050948825.1. Taxonomy (GTDB): domain Bacteria; phylum Bacillota; class Dethiobacteria; order DTU022; family UBA8154; genus DUQX01. Next base: position 173,349 of record JBMNEO010000005.1, read on the forward strand.
TTCCCACAAACACACGCAAATACCGGCGAAATACCCCCTGGGGCAAAAGCATCTCCAACAGGGCGGCTAAAAAAATCAGGATGACGATATAGCGAATTAGTTCGCCGGCAGTACTCAACATTTTTGCTCACCTTTTTAATTTTTTGTTTTAGCGCAGCATCACTACAGCATTGCTGGCGCCGATAATTATCGCGATACCGATAAAAAAAGCCAGGGCTACCGTAGCCACCGCTGCAAAAACCAGTGACAGGCAGGTACTCATTGTCTGCAGCGCTTCTCCCAGCGTGGTTTCACCCAGGGGCTGAATCAAGGCACCTGAAAACTTAAAGATAATAATCAGCGCCAGGAGCTTGAGCAGGGGAAAAACGACAATGATCGAAAAGATGACCAATCCGGTTACAGTGGCACCATTTTTTAAAAGAAGAGAATAACCGATCACCGTCTCCACGGCATCTGACAGCATCTTGCCGACCACCGGAACAAATGTGCCGGTCATGAACTTGGCAGTTCTCAAGGTAAGCGCATCCCCTATCCCGCCGGCAACGCCCTGAATTGCAGTCAAACCCAGGAATATGGTTAACATCAGCCCGAGAGCCCATGTGGTAAGATCTTTGAAAAAATCAGCCAGCCTGCTAATCTTAAAATACGGGGAAAAATGATTAACCAGATAGAGAATCGTGGCAAAGAAAATCAGGGGGAAAATTACATTGCGTACCAACTCGGCCATAAAATTTACCGCAAAGATAATCAGCGGATGAAACAGGGATACCGAGGCAATATGCCCCAGGGAGGCCATGAGCGTTAATAAAACAGGCAGTAAAGCCAGCATAAAATTTACCATCTTCGCGACTGTTTCCCTTCCGATTTCCATCGCCAGTGTAAAGCTGTTCAGGGCAAGTCCAAGCATAACAAAAAAAGCTATTGCTTCTGTTAAACGGGCCACATCCTCACTGCCGAAAGACCCCTGCAAATTTTTCAAAAGGGAAGCTGCCACCGCCAGGATAATGAGCTGACCCAGAAGGTCCAGATTGGCAACCACTTCTGCAAATAGATAGCGCAAAATCCCTCCCAGTAAATCCTTTAAACGCGAAACCAGCCCGCCTTCGCCGGTTTCCCAGATATCACGATAACTCCAGGCGGGTAAAAAGTCCCCCAGTTCCCTCTCCAGCTCTTGCCAGTATTGCTCTACCTGCTCCCACCCCTCCAGGGAGGAGATGCTCTCATCATCAATGTACTGTGTTACCTGGTTATGGTTATCTGTCAGGCTTTCACCCTGAGCGGCGGCAAAAGAGACGGGAAATATTATTAAATAAATGATCACTAGAATGAATATACTTTTCCTGTAAAAAATAACCTGATCCCCTCTCCATTAGGGAATAAAGTTTATGATACTTTCCAAAACAGCCATGAGAATCGGTATGGCCATGATGAGGATGATGATTTTCCCGGCAAATTCAATTTTAGCTGCAATGCTGTTTTCTCCCGCATCCCGGCATACCTGGGCGCCAAATTCAGCCAGGTAGGCTACACCGATTACCCTTAATAATGTCCGCAAAAAAATAGTGTTGATCTCCGCTTCCAGCGCCAGGTCGGTAATAACATCTATTATCATCCTCAGGTATCCGAGAACATAGACAACAATCACTACCCCTGCACCTATAGAAAGCAGATGAGCTATATCCGGCCTGCTCTGCCGGATAAAAAGGATACTCACGGCAGCAATAACTCCGAAGCCGACCACCTGAACTATTTCCATAAATAAATCCCTTCTTTTTGGAAACAGGCTCATAGGTTAAAAATATCGCGGAAACTGTGAAACAGCTCCCCTATGAGCTGTATTACCAGTAGAAATACAATTACTACTCCAACCAGTGTGAGCAGCTGGGCCTGCTCCTCCTTCCCCGCCTGCTTGAGAACAATATTAAGAACGGAAATAAAGATTCCGATACCTACAATTTGAAAAAGGAGATCGACTCTTAAAACGTTCATTCTTATACCCCTTTCCCTGGATATACCCCATGCCTTCAGGTGATATTTTTAACCTCCTTAAAGTGTCAGAGTAAAAAGATAACCAGGGTTATCCCTCCCAGCAGCCCCAGGTATTTACAGATTTTATTATTTTTTTGATGTTCTACCTGGGCTTCCCGGAGGGCCTGTCTCAATAATTCCTGTATTAAAGCTACCTGCCTTTGCTGGCCGCTTTTATCGCTTCTACCCCAGATTGAACCCAATCTGTCCAGTAAATCCATATTTTTTTTAGGCATATCAAGTTCCCGGGTATTTTTTCTTAAAGCAGCCCTCCAGCATTCACAAGCGCTTAACCCCCTGTTTTGCTGCATTAACCTTGCCGCATCTAAAAATAGGGAACCTACAGGACGGTTGATATTTTTTGCTATACTAATAAATGCCTGCGGCAGCGGGGTTAGGCCAAAGTTAACCTCTGTCAGGAACATCTCCAGGGCCATTAAAAATTCTTCAAGAAGACGTACCCGGTTGTAATACATCGAGGCCAGGTTAAAACCATAAAGATAAGCCGCTAGAATAATTAATACAGCACCTGACATTTTTAGATACATATTATTATTCCTACTCCCTGCTGCTACGGGCGGAATAAAGGGGTAATCCCCTTTCTCCCTCCACGATCATTTCCAGCGTTCCGGGACCTCTGCTATTGCTGAGGAAAACAAGACGCTCAAAATAATTGTTTTCCAGCATTAATCCCAGGACAGGCCTGCGGCAGATTTCCTCCAGGGCAGAGCCGTGTGCGGACGCTATGACAGACACGCCGACGTGGACTGCATCCTCGAGCGCCCTCACGTCCTCATCCCTGCCGATTTCGTCGGTGATAATAACCTGAGGGGAGAGTGAGCGTAGCATTAGCATAATACCCTCCGCCTTGGGACAGGCATCCAAAACATCCGTCCTTATACCGACATCAAGCTGGGGAACACCCTGAAAACAACCCGCTATTTCCGAACGCTCATCCACTATCCCCACCTTTTGGCCTCCCTGACCTAAAATTCCGACCCCATTGCTGATCAATCGTGCCAGATCCCTAAGCAAAGTGGTCTTCCCGCCCTGCGGCGGGGAGATAATCAAGGTATGGTAAATTCTGCCTATATGGCGATCAATCAAGAAGGGCAACACCTTTTCGCCCGCACCTTTGATTTGCCGCGCAACACGAAAATTTAAAGAGGATACATTGCGCAAAGTTTTTATACTGCCTGATTCGACCACAAATCTTCCCCCCAACCCTACGCGATGCCCCCCAGGAATAGTGAGAAATCCCTCCCTCATCTCCTCCTCACAAGCGTAGAGGGAATAACTGCTTATTAGCTCCAGCGTGCGTTCCAGATCTTCACCGGATACCATATAGGCTTCTTTTGCAGACGCTGCCGGCCCCCTTTTGCCCAGATATGACTCACCCCCCGCCCAGTAGATGATCAGCGGCCGGGAATGCCGCAGACGGATTTCTTCCGTTTTTGCTAAAAGATCTTGCGGCAGAGATTCAATGATAGAGCGCACACGCGGGGCCAAAAATAGACATATTTGTTTTTTAATTATATTCCCTGTATTTTGCACTGGCTTCACCTACCAATTGCTCCTTAAGGAATAGATATTTCAAAAGCTATTCAATTATGCAGCCGGGGGAATTATTTTTCATAAAAAAGCCCCCGGCTTATAAGCCGGGAGCATCTTAAATTAGTATTAAACCTGTTATAAGAATCAGATAAGCTTCAAGGAATTGGGGTATTAAACATCCCCTTCTTGATCTTCCCCCTCATCATCCTGGTTATCCAGATCTTCTTCCCATTCTTCATCGTTTATGAATACCACACGGCCGCAGTTGGGACAGAGAACTTCGAGCGATTCTTCATCTTCCAGAATATCTTCATCGATAACCACTTCCTGGTGGCATTCCGGACATTCAACGGTAAAACTGACATCATATTCATCGTCATCTTCTTCATCATAATCGTCATCATAGTCTTCGTCTTCAATGTCCTCGTCATCGTCATCGCCTTCATCTTCAAAAAAGCCGTCCTCCAACTCTGTCAAATCTTCATCTATAGCTTCAACATAAGAAAAAAGTTCTTCGTAATCATCTTTTATGTTTTCCACTGAATTCACAATGTCTTCGAGGAGATTAATGATTTTTCCGATTATCTTACCTTCCTTTGTATCATCGGAAATCTCCAGCCCATCAGCCAAACCACGCAAATAGCCCATTTTTGAATTTAGATCTTCCATTAACAAAACCCCCTTAGGAAAAATTATTTTACCACTATATTCTTAACTAAACACGCTCAATATAAGCACCTGTCCGGGTATCAATGCGCAGTAAATCCCCTTTATTAATGAAAAAGGGAACTTGCACCACAAGCCCTGTCTCCATCGTTGCCGGTTTGCTCCCGCCGGCGGCCGTATCTCCTTTAAACCCGGGCTCAGTATCCGCAACCTCCAGCTCAACTGTATTTGGCAGCTCCAGACCAATAATCTTTTCTTTAAAAAATAATAAATTTATGGGCATATTTTCCTTAATGAATTTTAAATTGTCCTCAAGATAATCAAGATTAAGGGTAATCTGTTCATAGCTTTCCGTATCCATAAAAATATATTCTTCTCCCGAACTGTAGAGAAACATCATTTCTTTTCTCTCTATTATAGCCCGGGAAACTTTTTCCCCGGCCCGGAATGTCTTTTCTGTAATTGAGCCGGTGCGTATGTTTTTTAAACGCGAGCGGACAAAAGCAGCGCCTTTTCCCGGTTTGACATGCTGAAATTCCACAACTGTATACACTTCTCCGTCCAATTCAATAGATAAACCCGTATGAAAGTCATTTGTAGATATCATACATTGCATCACTCCCGGCTATTATTATCCTATTACAAACCTTTTACCGGTATTAGTCAGATTCTGCACCCCGCTAGAGCGCAGAACAACCAGATCCTCTATCCTGATCCCTCCCCACCCTTCAATATAGATACCAGGCTCAAGGGTAAAAACCATAGCTTCTTCCAACAGACCTTCCCCTTTTGGTGAAAGGGTGGGAAGTTCATGCACCTCAAGTCCAACCCCGTGACCCAGCCCATGCCCAAAATACATCCCGTAGCCCAGCTGCTGAAAAAGGCCGCGCACGAGGGTATCAGCAGCGGAAGCTTTTTGGCCGGGTTTAATCGAACTCAAAGCCATCTTCTGACCCTGGAGGACCATATTATAGATCTCCTGCTGCTTAGCTGAAGGCGGACCGAAGAGAAACGTTCGTGTCATATCTGAGCAGTAACCTTCATAAACAGCACCAAAATCTACGGTAACCGGCTCCCCCTCTTTGATGATCCTGGGGCTGGCCGTTCCATGGGGCAGGGCGGAGCGTTCGCCAGAAGCGACAATAATCTCAAAGGGCAGTTTTTCCGAGCCGCTTTTGCGCAACCGGTACTCCAATTCACCGGCCAGATCCAGTTCACTCATTCCCGGTTTAAGCAAAGGCAAGATCTTTTGGAATGCATCATCGGCAATACGGGCGGCTTTAGTTATCTTTGCTATTTCTTCCTCTTCTTTTACTGCCCGTATTCCCTCGATGAAATTAAAAAGAGGAATGATTCTCCCATCACCGTGATAGGAATTCTTAAACTGGTGGAATTCGCGGAGGGATATATGAGCCTCTTCCAGGGCAATATTTTTTAATCCTTTTTGGGAAATAAGCTGTGCTGCAGCCGAAAAATCTGCAGTGCTGTTGACCCGCACAACCTCAAATCCGGGTGCTTGCTCCCCGGCCTGCTGAAGATAACGAAAATCAGTATAAAGCAGAGCATCCTCGGCGGTCAAGAGCAAAAACCCGCTTGTTCCCGAAAAACCGCTAAAATAAAATACATTGGGACGGTGTGTTACAAGCAAGGCATCGATATTATTTTCTGCCATTTTTTGCCGTATCTTAGCTGCTCTATTGCTTAATGCTAGCACCCCCATTCTATGTTTCCATTCTTTACTATTTCCCATAACTTACTTGTAAATTCAACTTTGAAAGGGAAAATCCTGCTAAAGTTTCAAAAGATCGTTAAAATAATGACCGGCGGATTATTTCCTCTAATTATCCTGCCAGTGTTCCGGAGGGTCCCTCGATATCCTGATCCGCCCGGTAACTGGAGTCATAATAATATAGATCTTTTCTCCGCCGGTAGTTTTCAAAATTACCGTCCCGCCGCTGCTGGGGTGCCCAAGCATGTTAAAATGAACAGAGGGCGGTTTTCCGGGAAATGTCGTCATACCTTCAAAAGAAATCCCCTGAGGAAGTTTTACCGTGCTGTTTTTTTGAGGGAAACACAGCTCATAAGTATTGGAATAGACGTAAAAAACCACTTTATTATGTCCGCCCGCTATCGCTTCCTGGCGAGCAAGGTGCAGATTCCCCGCCAGGACCCTTGCCGCTCCATCAAGCCTCCAGCGGGAAAGGTCCCCTGCACGGGGCAGCACCGCTGCTGCCAGCACCGCCAGCAGGGCAAGAACAGTCAGGAGCTCAAGCAGCGTAAAGCCCTCTTCAGAAGGGACTGCGACAGAGGGGACGGTTCTCGTTGTCGCAGAAGGTGCGACAGAGGGGACGGTTCTCGTTGTCGCAAACGAGGGAGAGTGTGATAGTGCGACAGTAAGAACCGTCCCCTCTGTCGCATGCTCCGCATTATTTTTATTAATTACCGCCATACCAACCACCCATCCATGATCCCAACAAGGGACGATTCTTTTGACAAAGGTGCGACAACGGGGACTGCGACAACGGGGACGGTTCTCGCTGTCGCATTTCTGTGCCATTAGGAAAGCGGCACACATTCCCTTTTTTCTTAAGGGTCTGCGACAGTGATTTTTCTCATTACCGTATAAGATACGCGGTGCCACTCCACCTTCTTAAGGATGCACCAAGTGCCGGTGCTAAAAGAAAAGAAATATTTCCCCCGCTCGCATCGGCTGCATGCTGCAAAACTTTTTCCGGATTTGCCGGAGATACTCCAGCATCTTTATCCGCTGCTTTTTTGGCTGCCTCCCCAATGCCAATTTTGGTAAAAGGATCTAAAAATCGCGCTTCCATTTCCAGCTTCCTGCTTAAAAAAGAGGAAAGACCATTCACAGCCGAACCGCCTCCGGTAAGATATAAACAATGTACATCTTTTCCCCTGTAGTCCAGGTGGAAAGAAAAATATTCCAGGGAACGCTCGACCTCAGACAATATAACCCGGGCTGCCGATAAAAGCCTGCGATCACGTATATTAAAAGAATTTTCCCTGTTAATCATGATTTCTTTACCGCTGTTCCACAGGGGCTTATTCCCGGAATAATCGATGCCCGCTTTTATCGTGCGACAAAAAAGCAGTTTCTTTCCCATTATGATGATAAGCTTCGTACTCCTTGAACCAATATCAAGCACAAGAAAAGGCCTGCCCTGAAGATCATAAGAGAGCGTATCTTTCGTGATAATATTTCCAACCAGGCGGAAAAGGGAGAGCTGCTCGATCTCCATCGCCAGCGGTTCCAAACCTGATCGTATAAGCAGATAATAATAACTCTCCACAACCTTGCGCGGAACAGCCACGGCTAATACATCCAGCAAGAGCTTTCCCGTTATTTCCTTTTCCCCAAGTATACAGAAATCAATTACCGGATCTTCCATCGCGCTTTCCAAATATCTGCGGGTCTCCCAGTAGACTGCCTCTGATAGTTCACCAGGCTCCATCGCCGGAAGGGTAAGCGACCGCAGATATACCTGCTGAGGATTGATATTGCAATTAACTTTGCGCCCTTTAAAGCGTTTACCACGTCTCAGCCCGGCCAGAATCTTTTCCAGGACAGGGATGTCCCCAATCCTCCCCGCATCTAAGGAACCTCCGGGTGTATCAAAGACAGCATAGTCATGCAGCACAATCCTGCCCCCGGCCAATTTTAACTGTACCGCCTTGCTCACTTTCTCCCCAAGATCGAGGCCGATAGGAGAAAATCGTTGGCGAAGCATCAAATATTACCCCTTTTATTATGTGGTATGTCTGCCGGCATCCTGTGCCGGGCACCTTTGCCTACCATCCGCTCCAGCTAATAATCCTTGCTTCAATTGCGGTTTCCTCTTCAAAATTTTTACCTTCTTCAAAATCGGAGCCATCATCCATAGCACTGCTATTTTCGCCACCGCTATAGCCATCGCCATTTTCACCACAAATTGTACCGCCCGCGTCTTCTGCTCCGCTATCACCATTTTCACCATTTTCACCATTATCCTCGCTAAGATCAAATATTAATTCTACAAAAGCCCTGAGAACCGCTATTGCTTCTTTCCTTTTAACAGTATGTCGGTAATATCCGCTGGAAATGAGAGTATAATATTGCTCACTTCCTTCGGGATTACCGGGCTCAAGCCATTCGAGGACGAAATACTCTTCCTCTTCCCCGCGTTTCAGATAGACGGGGTTGTCAATACCAGTACGCTGCAGAAAATAATCCGGCTGCTTATTTAGCAGCAACATCGCCACCTCTGCACCCGTTTCGGCAATATAATGCGCTCGTATCTTTAGTTCATAATTCCCGGCTATTGTTCGCTCTGTGAAGGAATTCTGCAATAAAACCGCTCCGGCGACCATTAAGGCTGAAACAAGAAAGAGCACCAAAAAAAGAAGCGTCCCCTTCTCATCCTGAGCATAAATATGAGGAATTGTCATCTGTTGCTTCTTTGTCTTCATTTTCTATTCCGTTTACCGGGGTATATTCAGCAGGCGTATCTTACTTTGTAAAAAATACGGGTTGCCCCGGTCTTCCCCCTTACAGTTTTCCCGCGTGCCGAGAATTACAAGAATCATCGGAGAAATACCTTTTCCTTCCGGCGGATTATCAGTTTCCGGCATTTCAGGAAGATAGCGAAAAAAATCCAACTGGGAAACTTGACAGGCGATTTCGATTCGGGGGCCATTTGCCTTTTTAACAGTAATGATTCGTTTAGCTTCATCAAAGTAGATCTCACATTGCCGGCCTTCAACCGAAGTATAAATCAACCGGCTGCTTCCCTGCCCCGGCTGCTCGTCATTACGACAGACCGGAATGATATCTTCATCTTCAAAACCTTCAATACCAGCAGCATAACGCAGTTCCTGCGTGATCTCGTAAAGTGCGATACGGGCATTTTGCTGCAAATCAAGTGCAGTGAGACCCTTTGACCAGCTCCGTAAGCCCCCGCTGTAGAAGTTCAGAACAGCAGCAAAAATCACGCTGAAAACAGCAGAAACAAGCAATACTTCAAGTAGCGTCATCCCCCGTTCAGAATCTACAGATAAATTGTACCATATTTTTGAATAAGCAGCCCTCATTGCCTTAAACCCTCTCCCAGATGCGAAGATAGAGAAAGAGAACGCCCATGCCCGTCACCCCAGAAAACGGTTACTTCCAGAAAAATCAACTCCCCGTCCTCCCCTGGGAGAATAGTGTCAACCCCCACGCTGCTTATCAGGGTTTCCCTCCTAAAAGAACCGGGTGTTTCTTCCAGAAGCAGCTCTCTCTTGCCGTCTAAAATTATTTCAAGCGCGCTGTAACCTGCCCCCTTTAGTTCTTCCATCCTCTCCTGTGCAAGAGCTGCAGCCACCGTCTCTTCTCCCGCCAGCAAGGTCGCAAAAGAGGCACCTGCAAACATGGAAAGAACAGGGACCAGTATTACCCCCAGGATAGCGGCAACAGCGATGATCTCAATCAGGCTGAAGCCTTCCTCCCCCGTTTTGACCGGCATTCGCCGCACCTCCTTTATTTCTGCTTTATTCCTGCGAAATTAGTATGTATACATATTCCAAATCTTTTTTAACCACTTTATCACCCAGGCTTTCAATAAGTTCATCCAGGGCATCCCCCGGCACTTTATCCAGCTGCAGATAACAGGCCTTTCCTCCAAACACCCCGCTGTCACCGCTGCGATAACAATACTTTCCATTCCAGGGATTTTTAGCAGGCCAGCTTTCGAGATAAGGGCCATCCCAGCCAGCAATTACATCTGCAGGGTTCGCCGCAAAACCGGGGTCAGTTCCATCGCTTTTGTCAGGCGGCCATTCTCCCGTATCGCTGTAATAAGCCGTGGCCGCGCTTTTTATAGCCCTTGAATCTGCCAGAGCCGCTGAAACCTTACTCCTGTCAACAGCCCTGAATAAATTGGGAGCAACAACAGCGCCCAGGATGGCAATGATCGCAATAACCGTCAGCAGCTCTATCAGGGTAAAACCATTTCTATCCGGGAAGATTTTCCTCATAAGCTTTTCCTCTCTTCGTAGTAATCAGATCACCTGGTAATAGTCAATCATCTGGCAATAGTCAAATCATCTGGCAATAGTCAAATCATCTGGCAATAGTCAAATCATCTGGCAATAGTCAAATCATTTGGTATATATCAAACACAGGTAATAAAACAGAAAGAGCGATTAACCCAACTATACCTGCCATGACAAGGATTAATATTGGTTCCAGCATTGAGCCGAGGCGTTCAATGATACACGAAACCTCCTCCTCATAATAATCAGCCGCCCTGACCAGCATCTCGTCCAGCTTGCTCGTTTCTTCTCCCACTCCGGCCATTTCCGCAACCATTGAAGGGAAAAGATCTTCCAGAGCAATGGCTTCTGCCAGAGTTCTGCCCTCTGCTATTCCTACGGCAACTCTCCGGACTGCGCCTCCTGCAATCCTGTTCCCCAAAATTTTCTCAACAAACCGCAGGGATAATAACAGGTTAACACCACTCCCCAGCAAGGTACCCAGCATGCGGCAAAAACGCGCCAGAATTATCTTTTTGTAAAGCGCATTAAACAACGGCAGTTCAAGGAGCAGCCAGTCATAGATTAAAGCCCCCCGCCCGGTACCTAAAACTCTCTTCAGTAAATAAGCAAAAACTACCAGCAACAGAAGGAATAAATACCAGTAAGATGCCAGTATCTCCCCCAGCAGGATGAGTAATGCTGTTAAAGGAGGCAGATCAACTGCCATACTCACATAAATTCCTTCAAAGGAAGGAATAACGAATACAAGCATAAAAACTACTACAAGGATAGCAGCGCAGAATAAAAACCTGGGATAAAGGGTTGCTGAGCTTACTTTTTGTTCGAGATCATGCTGCTTTTCAAAATGGACCGCCAGCCTTTCCAAAACAGAAGCAAGTACGCCTCCAGATTCTCCCGCGATCACCATATTAATCATGAGTCCGGGAAAAATATCGCTGTGCGCCCTGAATGAATCCCCCAGTGAAAATCCTTTTTCTACTCTGGCAGCAATATCCCCAATTATTACCTTTAGCTGCGGCTGCTCAGTTTGCCGGGCAAGGACCCTCAGGCTGTTAAGAAAACTAATACCGGCGCCAACCATTGTCGCAAATTGCCGGCAAAAAATGGCCATATCCCTCGTTTGAGGCCGGGTTCTAATAAAAGGGAGTTGTACTTGTTTATTAAGGGACGTAACCACCCGTTCAACATAGCTTCGCTCAGGATCTCCGCCATAGCGGCTTGGGAAAAACCGCCGGCTGGCCCTCCTGGATTCCCAATTGTTTTCTCCAGGCCATCCTTCGCGCTCCCTAAGGCCTACGATAAAGTATCCCCGTTCCTGCAAACCCCTGATCGCATCGAGCGGCTTATCTCCCGCAACGACCCCTTCTTTTTCCGCGCCCTTCAAGTTCCTGGCGCGAAAATAATATTCGGGCATAAACACCACCCCCAACGGCAATATTGCCCACTTACTGCGACAGGGAGAACCGTCCCCGTTGTCGCCGTCCCCGTTGTCGCTGCGACAGGGAGAACCGTCCCCGTTGTCGCACGAACCCCCATTGTCGCACGTTGTCGCGCACCCTTTTGCGACAGGGAGAACCGTCCCCGTTGTCGCACGTCCCCGTTGTCGCACTAGAAATTGGTGTAGGCTGCCTGCATTACTTCCTTGAGCGTAGTAACCCCCTCGGCCGCCCTTTGCACTCCGTCCTGAAGTATAGTCTGCATTCCCCGCGCTACCGCGTGATACCTGATTTCCTCCGTATCACGCGTTTCCATAATCAGCCTGCGCATTTCTGCATCAACAGGCATTACTTCATGAATGGCAGTTCGCCCTTTGAAGCCGCTAAAACCGCAATCTTCGCAACCCCTTCCACTATAAAAGGCCGGAACAATATCACTGCCGCCGGTCTCCCTGTAAAAAGCCAACTCCTCTTCCGACGGGAGATATTCCTCCCGGCATTTGTTACAATTAAGGCGTATCAGCCGTTGAGCGACAACTCCAACAAGGGAGGACGTGAGCAAAAAATTTTCCACCCCCATGTCCAGAAGCCTTGTAACAGCGCTTGGGGCATCGTTGGTATGCAGGGTCGAAAAAACCAGGTGGCCGGTAAGCGCCGCCCTGGTGGCAACCTCAGCAGTATCAGCGTCACGTATTTCACCCATCATGATAATATTGGGATCCTGGCGCAAGATCGTTCTCAGGGCACCGGCAAATGTAACACCAATTTTATTGTTTATCTGGACCTGGTTGATCCCATCAAGCCTGTATTCAACCGGGTCCTCCACAGTAACGATATTTTTAGCCGGATCATTTAAGTAGTGCAGCGTAGAGTAAAGGGTCGTCGTCTTCCCGCACCCGGTGGGACCGGATATTAGCACCATGCCAAAGGTATTGCTCAAAAATTTAAGATAACGCTTCTGATTTTCCATGTTAAACCCCAGCGTCTCAATCGGCATAATAATCTTATCGGGGCTGAGCAGCCGTAAAACCATTTTTTCGCCATAAATTGTCGGTAAAGTGGAAATACGGATGTTAACAAGCTTCTTATCCAGCACGAGCTGGATATTGCCATCCTGAGGGCGTCTTCTTTCCGCAATATCCAATCCCGCCATAATTTTCAGGCGGGAAATAATTAAAAGCATAATATCACCGGTATAAGTAGTAAAATCACTAAGCATGCCATCTATGCGCAGGCGGACCCTTAAGCCTTTCTCGCCTGGTTCCAGGTGGATATCACTGGCATCGCTGCTGGCAGCGTGATTTAAAAGATAGTTTACCATCTGCACCACCGGTGCATCTTCGAGGACATCTTCCGCAAATTTTTCCGGCCGATTATCTGCCGCGTCAACTCCGGAGAAAGCCATCCTATCTTTTTCCTCCTGATAATCGCCGGAACCGTTTATTTTCAGGGCCGCATAATGATATACAGCCTCTGTAATTTCGCTTTGCGCCGCCAGAACGGGTACAACAGAACACCCTGTAAGGGTGGAAATGTCATCCAGAGCAATGATGTTAAAAGGATCCGCCGTAGCAAGCATTAGCTTATCCCCTTCTTTGCGGAGTGGAACCACATTATATTTTTGCGCCAGAGCCAGGGGTATCAGCCTGAACGTATCCGGGGCGATATGATGTTTGTACAGGCTAACACGCGGTATTTTCAGGCGCTCTTCGAGGATGCCCAAATATTTTTCCTCCGTAATAAAACCCTTCTGGATAAGAATCTCCCCCAGGCTCCCACGGTTTCTTTCATGCTCAACTAAAGCCGCCTTAAGCTGCTCCCCGTTTATCACCCCCGCCTGCAACAAAAGATCACCGGGGTTTTTTTTCGTTGCCTTATACAAATACATTTCAAAATTTCCTCCTCACAGCGATAACAGATACCATTGCCATATTTCCCGCCCCCAAACAGAAACCAGGATAAAGGCCAGTGAAAGAAAAGGAGCAAAAGCCAGGGCATCGCGGCGCGTTTTTTTCCTGCATATCAACAGCGCCACCCCTGTAACAGCTCCCAAGACAAAGGCGAACACCATAACAATGAGCACATCAGGCCACCCTGTCGCCAGTCCGAGAACGGCCATCAGTTTAACGTCGCCACCACCCATACCGCCCCTGCTCAGCAGGACAATGAAAAAAAATAATCCAGCCCCGACAATAAAGCCCAATAGCGCCGACAACGGTGAAAGACCGGGATAAGATAGCTGCCAGAGAAGAACCCAGATAAAAATAATAAAAACAAAACGGTTGGGGATAAGCCCCACTTCCAGGTCTATACAGGAGACAAGCAGCAAAAGGTTGAAAATTACGACATATTTAAAGAAATAAGCAGAAAAACCCAGGTAGTAGAAACTGAGCATAAAAAGAACTGCAGAGACAAGTCCGGCCAGAATATTCCTACCAAGAACCGCCTCAACACCTTTGTTACCCTTTATATCGGAAAGCATACCGGCAAAAAGCGAAAACAGAGCACCGTCCGAAGAGAAGCGTTTATTGCACGCGGAAGGTGAAGAACGCTGCGGTTTTTCCTTATAATACCGGCGCACAACTCCCATTATTATGACGCCGGTGACAAGCCCTGAAAGAAAAAGAAAAATATAATAGGCGGTATTTTCTATAAACACCCTGCAACTATCCCCTTTACTCTATTGCTTCGGCCGGCACGAGAACATAGGCCTCCAATTGCAGCGCCGCCCTGAAACTATCCTCCCCTGTCGAGGTCAGGAGAAAGTCAACGATACTGACTTTCCTTTCAAGGCGCTCCAAATCATCCAGAAACCCTAAAATACTTTTCCGTTTGCCCGCAACCGAAAAATCAAGCGTAAAATAATTATAATTCTCTTTTGCGACAGGTTCGCCGAAGACGATCCGGTCCCCTTCCAACCCGTGTTTCTTAAGCAGTCCAATTATTTGCTTTGCCAGGACAGGCATATCTTCGGATAAAGGTATGGCAGATTTTACTGCCTCCGCCCCGGCTTCCAGCTTCTCGATCTCCGCCTGCAAACTGCTCATATCTTTATCAAGATCCTGAAAGCCTTCCATAATGTTCCTCTGTGATTCCAGCATCTCGGCTGTATAATCCAGCCTTTCCATCTGTAAAGCCAGTATAAACCGGGCACAGAAGAAAAGAGCAGCCAGTCCAAAAAAAATAATTAAAAGTAACCCTTTCTTCTGTTTAAAATTTTCAAAGATACTGTCCATATTTCTGCAAACCCCTGCCTCTGACGCAAACCAATCATTGATGATGAAGCGTCAAGCTTATAATCTCTTCCCGGTCTGCCAGCGGGATCTGCGGATATTTTTCCAATTGGAAAGCATCCGCCCCTTCCAGAATCACCAGCAGTTCAACGGTTTGGAGCGGATCTGCTGCTCGCAGCGACAGCTCCACCCCTTTTTCGCCTGTAAGGCGAATATTATCCACAGCAACACCCGCGGGCAGGATCCCATCCAGGTCTTCCAGGATTCCCACAGCACTGAAACCCCGGCTGGAGATTTCCTCATATACTTTGAGTATCTCTTCGTACTCTTCTTTTTGATCCAAAAGAAACCCATAAAGCAATCTGTCATCCTGCACCTGCTGCAAGGCAACCCTTTTTCCAAGCATCTCGCGTTCATACCTGCGGATGAGCATTTCCGGGTAAAGGTAAACAAGCAGGCAAAACAGCAGCACCGCAAATAACACCAATAAAAGGCAATATTTTTGCCGCTTTTTCCACCTTGCAAGAAGAAAGTCACCGGGAATAAGGTTTAGATCCAGCTTGATATAGCTCTTGCCCGCAGCCAATTAAAAATCTCCTTTATCAATAATTAAGGGAAATATAAAAACAACTATCTAAAATTTCCTCATAAAATACAATTTTATTTTAAAAATTTTGCGTTAATTGCGGTTTCATATTATCCCTGGAAACTGTTAATCCCTGGCAAAGACCAAGAAGTGCCCAGAACAGCGGGTATACGGTGATTACATCCACAAGAAAAAACCCCCTGGTCATGTACATAGTAACCATCAGAAAAAAAGCCAGATCCTGCGGCTTGCTCCTGTCTGTTTTACGGAGAACCGAAAATAGAAACCATAAATATGCTAGAAGGGCAGGTATCCCCATGGTTACTGCAATTTCGAGATAAATATTGTGTGCCTTATGCGCAGCGCGGGCGCCCTCCCCAAATCTTGCCGCAAATTTTTCCGGTGAAACATAGTAAAAAGTATCCGCCCCGCTGCCCAGAAAAACCGATTCCGGCAGCGCTTTTACACCCTCCTGCCAGAGCAGGGATCTGGCACTGCCGCCTTCAGGATCACCGGCAAGAGTCATTTCCGCTTCACCGAAAAAAGTTCCCATCTGTCTCAGTATTCGCCAGTTGTATAAAGGCATTAACAGCACAGTAACAATCAGCATAACTGCAAGCAAAGCAGATACCTTTTTCCTATCCCTACAGCAGATAATTAACAGTAAAACTCCCGGAACCAACCCGACCCAGGCTGAGCGGCAGAGAGTCGTCAACAGCGTTCCGTAAACAAGACTCAAAATCATAATTGAGCGGAAATTAATGCCCTGTATAAAGCGCAGGGCAGCAAAAGGAAACGCCATTAATAGGAAGGTTCCAAGGTCATTTGAGTTATAAATAGTCGAAGCACTTTTTGTTGATTTAAAAATATCTGCTCCCAGTGGCAGAAGATTAAAGCCCAGGTACTGCAGCAGGCCAATCAGGGCAATTAGAGCGACCGATAAAAGCCATATATCAATAATTTTATCGGTCTGTACAGGAAAATTTAAAGCCGTACTATAAGCAAAAACAAATAATATAGCAAAAAAAATATAAGTTATAAAACCGGTCAGGTAACCCGGTGACCCCAGCCAGGCTTCCCTGGTATATTCTGAAAAACAAGAGGAAATAAATACTAATAGAAGAAAAAGCCCCAGGGGTATGTAGCTATTGTTATAAACAGATGACTTTTCTTTAAAGATGACAAATAAGGCCAGTATGCTTATTGCCGCCAGCGCCGCCCAGCGAGGAAAGACATACGGTACTGCTATCAGCGGATAAATCGCCAGTATCGTTACAAGAACAGGAATCCGGAGTTTTAAACTATTGTGTGCACCCATAATATACACCCCAATCTGCGTTGAACACGCGTTCAATAATCCCCAATCCGGCAAATTCTATTAAATATTTCCATATTAACTCCTGTTTCTCCTTTAAAATAGAAAAAACAGCTATTTAATTAACACATAATAATAATACTTGCAACATTTTTTTAACCTGGGAACCTTTGCTCCGCAAAATGGCAAAGTTTATGGCAATAATAAGAGTTAATACATATTATAAAAATAAACATTTTACTTGAGGTGCAGTATGCAAACATTAGAACGTATTATCATAACCAGGGATCTTGAATTTAACCTGCAAAAGGACGGATCGGAAAAAGTAACTTCACTGCTAGGGGCAGTAAAAAAAGCTCTTGATGAAATAAAAAAAGAAAACCCCTTCCTGACTGAATTAAATATTTCAGAGCTTTCTTTTCTGGCCGGGAAAAACGGCGATATCAGACTCAAAGTATATTTTGAGTAACCGCTAAACCTTTACTTTAATCTTTCCCTTTCCCTTTACCATTATCTTTATCTTTAACTGATCTTTACCATTATTCTAAGTCCCGCCTGGTCCCTTCTGCCTCCCTATTTTCCTACTTCAGGTGTCCTTTGCGCCTTAAACCAAAAAGCACCACCTTTTCTATTTTCCGTACACACATTGTACCGATATATTCCCGTTTATTTAATGGATGCACAAGAATAGTATGAAGGCCCAGGCGATTCCCCCCAAGGATATCCGTAAAAACCTGGTCACCGATTACGGCTACCTGTGAGGTCTTAAGCCCCATCATCTTTATTGCCTTGCGAAAGGTCCTCCTTCGAGGTTTAACGGCCTTCCAAAAAGCCGGCACCCCAAAGACCTTTGTTATTTCCTCACGCCGCCGGGCATTATTGTTTGAAACAATACAGGCTTGAAAACCGGATTTTTTCACTTCCTCTATCCACTTGACAACCTCCGGAAACACGGCATCATCGTTCCAGGGAACAAGAGTATTGTCGAGATCCATGATAATCCCTTTAATACCCTTTTCCTTCAGGTTATTTAAATCGATCTGATGAATATTCTGCACATATTGCTTCGGGCATAAATATCTCCACATTCTTAACGCTCCCTGATGTATTATAACCAATACTGCTTTTCAGCAACCAGTATAACATGTTAATTTACATTTTAACAGGGAGCCTAAATTTTATTCGTTTTTTATTCTACAAATCTCATTTACACTATCTACATTATCTACACTATCTACACTATCTACACTATAAATGAAAATTCTTCATATATACGATAGCCCCTCGCGCGATAATTCCTTATTTTTCTTACAGACTGTTATTCATTTGAAATTCTTCAGCGATTTTATATAGAATTTTTTTCTCTATCCTGGAGACATAAGAGCGGGAGATGCCGAGCTCTTTGGCCACATCCCGCTGCGTATAACGTCTTTTCCCTTCCAGTCCATAGCGCATAATCAGAACTTTGCGCTCACGTGCCTTTAATTTTTTGATCACCCTTTTCAGCTTTTCGTTCAATAAAATCAGTTCTACCTCATCGAGCACTTCTTCCGGGTTACTGCCCAGCACATCCTCCAGGCAGATTTCGTTGCCATCCTTATCGATTCCGATAGGCTCGTTGATTGAAATTTCCTGTTTATTTTTCTTACTGGCCCTGATATGCATCAATATCTCATTTTCCACACATTTGGCAGCATATGTGGCCAGCCTGGCGCCTTTGGTGCTTTCAAACGTATTGATGGCTTTAATTAAGCCGATAGTGCCGATGGAAATGAGATCCTCCTTATCCTCCCCCGTATTCTCGAACTTTTTTACCACATGGGCGACAAGGCGCAAATTTCGCTCTATTAGGGTCTGCCTGGCATCCTCGTTACCCTGACTCAGGAGTATCAAATAATACTTTTCTTCTTCTGGAGAAAGCGGCTGAGGAAAAGAATCATTGGTGATATAAGAAACGAGCAGCATAATACCCTTGAGCACCAGGGCTAAAGTTGCCAGTACAGCAAACATCCCTTTCATCCCACCTTTTAAAATCACTGTTTAAGTATATGGGAATGAAAGGGAATTAGTGCGTGTCTATGCTAAAAAAAATTAAAAACCCTAAAGACCCCAGGGCTCAAAGACCAAAGGCTCAAAGACCCAAAGGCGCAAAGGCTCAAAAGCTCAAATATTTAAAGGTTAAAGGTTTAAAGACTTCTCTATTAAACAATTCACCTAAACTAGAGCCCCCGCAGGTATTCCGGCCTCAGCCTGGATGAATCACCGCTATGGAGCACAGAACCCAGGGCTTGCAGCAAATGCCCTTTATCCCTCGGGAGAGTTCCTTTCAGCGGCAGATAATTAGAAGCGTGGTTGCAGCGGAAGACACAGTTTGTCAGCTCCAGAGGTTTAAGCATCATCTCAATTTCAGCGAGGATCTCCAGCGGCTCCGGAAGCACGAACTTACCTTTTTCAACCGCCCTGGCCAGAGGCGTTCCTTCGCAAACCATAAGCGTCAGTAGCCCCAGATAATCGGGATCGATCTCGTTGAGGATCGTGGCTGTATCATAAGCATGTTCGGCCATCTTTTCCCTCCCGCCAAGTCCGTTAATGACGGTAGCAGAAAGGATAATGCCGGCAGCTTTGGCCTTTCTGCCCGCTTCAATTACCTGCTCCCTGGTGGCGCCTTTGCGAATCCAGGCCAGAAGCTCCTCATTTCCCGTTTCCACCCCCAGGTATACGATCTGCAGCCCCGCTTCCCTTAAGCTGACAAGCTCCTCATGTGTCTTGTGGAGAAGATTCTGTGGAGATCCATAAATACCGACCCGCTCCAGGTAAGGGAAAGAACCGTAAAGCGCATCCAGTATCGTCAGTAATTTTGCAGTATCCATTACCAGGGCATCCCCATCGGCCAGGAAAACCCGCCTGACCCCCCTGTACTGTGCAGATGCAAACTCAATGTCTTCCAGTATTTCGTCCATTTTTCGCTCGCGGAATTTTTTAGTCAAAAAAGAAACACAGAAGATGCAGCGGTTATGCGAGCACCCGATGGTTACCTGCAGTATCAGGCTTCCTGCTTCGCTGGGAGGGCGATAAATAGCTCCTTCATATCGCATCAGAAAAACCCCCTTCTATAATAATTGGTAATAATTAGTCCCTATTGTTTAATAAAGTTAAATAAGTAAACAGTTAAGCATTTAATTATCTGATACCCTTATATAAACTAAACCGTTTCAAGCCGGACCGTTACTTATTATTATATCATACCACGTCATCTATGTTCATCCGGATTCATCCGGATGATTCATCCAGGGCAATTTTCATCCAGGGATACTACCCTTCCGCCGTCAAAGAAATAGAGGAATCTCCCCTTGACTTTTACTTTCCAGATCTCTTCCACCGCACGGCTATAAAGATCAAGCTGCAGCCGGTAACGTTCCCTGAGCGTTTCGACTTCCGCCCCGGAGGTGTTGTCGCTTTTAAAATCGATGAGCAGCACCCCCCCGTCATCCTCCCAGGCCAGGCAGTCGATCACCCCCTGGATAAGCACAAGCTCCTTCCCGGGCTGCTTCCCTGCAGCGGGGTAATCGGCATAATCGTGATAGCCGGGGTATACCTCCTCTGCCGGCAGCGCCATGCTAAAGGGAACCTCGCGCCTTACGCGGTTTGCCCCGAAAACCCTTTTCCCCAGCGGGGTTTCAAAAAATGCGGCGATTCTGCCGGGATCCACGGCTTCCCTCTCCTGCTCCGTTATCCGTTCCGCGGCAACCATTTCTTCCATCTGGCGGGATATCTCCTCTACCGCAGGAGGACCTGCAGCGCATTCAAAACTGATATACTGCATAACTGCATGATATGCCGTTCCCCGTTCGGCGGCCGTAAGGCTGCTCTCTTCCAAAAAGCGCGGGCGTGGCCCGGCATGCGGCCAAAATTTTATCCAGGGAGCTTCGTCGGCGTCGTCTCCGGGTAGCCCCGCCGCATAAAGCTTTTTTATCTCTGAAACGGAGACCTTGGCATAATGCCCGGACGCTGCCCTGCAGGGGTAGCTCCATTCCAGATGCCGTTTGACCTCTTCGGACCATTTTCCCCCGCCGGAAACCGGTTCAAGACGGGCAACTTTCTCCCACAGGATTTGCCCTTCCCCTTCTTCACCGGGACCCGGCTCTTCCCCGGCAATAACATCACGTGAGCTGACAACCCGGACGTTCCACAAGGGCAGCTCTTCCTCCCCGGAACATAATACCCCTGCAGGATCTGCAAGCATCTTCCGCAATGTTTCGGAGCACCGGTGGCGCAGCATTGCGGGGCCAATCCAGTCCAGGAAACTTTTAGCCCGCAGGCGGTAACCGGGTTCAAAAAGCTGCGCCTTGCCCCGGGCGGCTTCTTCCCAGCGCCGCACATCGCCGGGGAGATTACCCGATGTCCCCACCAGAATCAGTTTTTCCTCAGCGCGTGTCAGCGCCACGTAGAGAATCCGCATCTCCTCCGCCAGCAGTTCCCTGCTCAGGCGCTTTTTCAGTGCCAGCCAGGGGAGCGTAGGATAAGATACGCCCAGCCCGGCATCGATGAATCTGGGGCCGAAACCCAGCTCCTTATGCAGGAGGAATCCCTGCCGCAGGTCCTGCAGATTAAATTGCTTGGAAAGCCCCGCCAGAAAAACGATCGGAAACTCCAGCCCCTTGCTCTTATGCACAGTGATAATGCGTACCACATCTTCCTGTTCGCCCAGTGCCCGTGCAGCACCCAGGTCTCCTCCCCGGTCCTGCAGGCGCTCAATAAAGCGCAAAAAGCGGAACAACCCGCGCAGTGAGGTAGCCTCATACTGGCGTGCCCTGTCGTAAAGCGCACGCAGGTTGGCCTGACGCTGGCCGCCACCCGGCATTCCGCCCACCAGTTCGTAATAACCGGTGTCGCCGTAAATCTGCCAGATCAGCTCCGCCAGGGAACCCTGACGGGCTTTATCCTGCCAGGTGTAAAGCTGCTTTAAAAAGTAGCTTAGTTTTTCCTGCAGCGGGGAAAAAGACTCGCCGGCACCGCCGCTTTTACCGTCTCCAGCATCCCCATTTTTAACATCGTAATCGCTTTTGCCAGTCCCGGTGCCGGCGTTGTCACTGCATATTCCGCCGCCGGCATTTTCGTCATCAACGCAGCTTTTAAAGTTACGCTCTGTTTTCCGGTTTCCGGTGCAAAATGTGATCCCGCCGGGTTGATCACCCCGGACTCTTTCATCCTTTCCGGTGACGTCAAAGGCTTCATCGCCTTCGGAGCTTTTACTGCTTGCGGTATCTTTTTGGGCGTCCCGGCAAAACTCCAGCAGCGCATCGTAAAAGCTTTTCTGCGGGGCCTTCAAGCGGATGCGGGCCAGATCATCGGCGGAAAGCCCGACAAGGGGCGAGCGCAGCACCGCCGCCAGCGGAATATCCTGAATGGGGTTGTCGATTATTTTTAAAAGGGAGAGCATAACTTCTACTTCTACGGCCTCAAAGTAGCCCGTACCCAGATCCGCATAGGCCGGAATACCATAGCGGCGCAGCTCGTCCATCACGGGAATCGCCCAGTTGCGGGCGCTGCGCAGCAGGATCACGATATCCCGGTAAGACACCGGGCGCTTTTCCCGAGTATTCCTGTCGTAGATGGAAAAAGGTTCGCGCTCTCCATCGCCCATTAAGTTCCTGATCCTCTGGGCTATCAGGCGCCCTTCCAGGGACGCTCTTTCCCACTCTTCTTCCGCCGACGCCTGCTCCGTCAGCGTCAGCTCCTCTTCTCCTGCAGCTTCGGGTCCGTCACCGACAACGGCAGTGGTAGTGATACCGGCACCGGAAAAAGCTGCATCCATCGCGCCTGCACCCCCTCTTGCACCCTCTCCTGCGCCCTCTAAAAATACTTTATCCCCGCTACCCGGTGCACGTTCCCCGTCACCTGGGGTGCCGCCTCCTACACCCGGACCCGGTGTGCCATCTCCTTCACCCGGGGCACCGGAGCGGTCTATGAGCAGAAGTTCCAGGGCGTAAGGGTTTTCTCCATCTTCAGGGGACGGTTCCG